>JAAFAI010000045.1 GCA_018222405.1 Gammaproteobacteria bacterium
GTCATCCCGGCCCCCGAGCCGGGATCTCCTAAGCAGTCTGACTCAGGTAAAACGGCCTTTTAGCGCAAGAGGAAGTCCAGGGAGATCCCGGATAGTTTCTGTGAAACTTCCGGGATGACGGAATGGGGTAGGGCATGCGGGGATGTCGAAGAAAGCTCAATTTAAAAGGTATACACCTCGGCTTTGGCAAGCATATCGCTGGCTGAGATATCTTCGGTAACACAGCGTTTAATGTCTTTCTTGTTGAATATGTACACGCGATCGGCGCTTTTACCTTCCTCGCTGCGGGCAAAGTCATCCAGCACAAAAGTTATGTGCTCGCTATCCGGTAACTCCCGTAAGCCCGCCCCGAAGCTACACAGGGTATCGCCGATACTGGCCTCAAAGTTAGCCAGGAAAGATTTATAAGACTCCTCCTGGGCTTGCTTTTGTTTTGCCAGCTCGGCTTTTTTCTCGGCGGCCAGTTCCTTAGACTCTTCAGCAATTGCCTGTTCTTTTTGCTTAAGGGCTTCAAGCTCTTTTTGCATCTCTTTCATTTCTTCCCGCACTTCTTTCTGGCGCTCTTTGTCGGCCGTGCGTAGCTCAAATTCCAAGTCGCGGTTGCGGCGTTCTAATTCGCGAATTTCCCACTCAACTTCGCGGTGATCGCTGCGGAATTCGCGCAGGCGGTCGTCAGTTTCGCGAATAATATGTTCTACCTTGCGAATAACCTGATTGGCGGTTTCTTCCCAGTCGGCACTTTCGTACACATATTCGTAATCACCGTCGGTTTCTACATGTACGCCATCGGCTACTACTGTAACGGTAGGCGCAGGTGGTGCTGGCGGCGCGCCGGGGATAACACTTAAGAATTCGCCAAAGTTAAAGTCGAATACCCGCCCCATGCCGCCGGTGCGAATGGTAAATACCACGCCCTGTTTGGCCAGGTAAGTGGATTCAATACTGCGAAAGCGTACTTTGTCTTTACGGGTATCCTGTTTAAGCGCCGTTTCGATGACGCCCGACATAATAGTGAGCTGGCGGTCGAGTTCGGGTAAATCCTGGGCCTGGGCCGCTGAGCTTAACGTTGCGCTACCGATTAATGTGCCCAGTAGCGTGGCAAGAGTGGTTACTTTCATAGTGGTGTCCAATAGGTTGATTATTCGGTAACGGCGGTATAACCGTCGTCTATGGCATTAATTTCGCGCTGCAGATGGGTAAGCTGGCGCGCATAGTAGCGCTGATCGTCGTCGCGCTGCTGATTAATAAACTGCACCAGTTCAGCAAAGTCTTCACGGCGTTCCTGGCGGCTTGACTTCAACAGATACTGGGCCAGTTGGGTGCTACTCTCCTGCTGCTGTTGCTGCAGGGCATTCACATACTGGGTAAACATGGCCTGATTGGCCTGTTGGTAATCGTTAATACGATCGGCAACCAAAGCAGCCACCTCGGCCTCAGTAGGCCCGGAAGACACACTCTGCCCAAAGCCCATGGTTACCCGGCCGTCTTCTACCTGCACGCTAAAGCCGCTCAGTACCATCACCATAGCTGCGGCAGACATCGCCATGGATACGGCGGGTAACCCCTGCCACTGCCACCACTTAGGTTTGTCCGGGGCAATAAAGGTGGCGTTTTTATCCCAGGCGGGCATGGGTGGCGGGCAGAACTGCTCGGCAGCCACATTCAGTTGCGTGGCTGTGGCAACCCGGGCTGCAAAGTCTGCATCGCTCACGCACAGGGCTTCAAAGGCGCTGCGTTCATCTTCTGTCAGGGCATTATCGAGCCACTGACCAAACAGATATTCAGGGGACTGATTAACCATGTTCTACCTCCAAATCCAGCTTTAACTTCGACAGGGCGCTGTACAGGCGCGACTTTACCGTATTGCTGGAGAGCCCCAGCTGATCGGCGATTTCCTCAAAAGTAAACTGGCCAAAAAATTTCAGTTCAATCACAGCACGTTGGGTTAGCGGTAAGCGCTGCATGGCATTGGTTAACGACTGACTGGTAATGTCGCTCATTAACGAATGCTCCGGCGTAGGGCGTTCGCAGCTTAGCTCTTCGCTGTCGTCGAGTGGGGTATCCGGGCGTTTGCGCCGGTAAAACTCAATACAACGAAAATGCGCAATGCGATATAACCAGGCTTTAAAGCTGCCATCACCACGAAAGTTCGACAGGCTTTTAAACACCGCAATAAAAATATCCTGCATCAGATCGGCCGCGTCGTGCGGGGTGCCTGTCATGCGAATACCGTACTGGTAAATACCGGTTTCATAGCGTTTGATCAGCGCGAACCAGGCTTTTTTACTGCCTTTTAAGGCCTGTTCAATAAGTTGTTCGTCACGCTTTTCAAACACCGGATATTCCCATTTTTATGATTGTGTTGTGGGTATAGTCGGGGGGCAGGGCAAAAAAGTTTGCCCTGTTTTAAAATTAATTTAGCGTAGGTACCGGTAATAAGGGAGAAAGAATTTCACCTACCCGGCGGAACAGCCGCATACGCGTGGTGCCCGAGCGCCAAACCAGGCCAATTTCACGGTACGCTTCGTCCTCTGAAGGAAAAGACACCAGGTTGGTATTTTTCAGCAGATCCTGATTGAGCGCTAACTCCGGTAAAAAGGTATAGCCGAGCTTACTGTTAGCCAGCTGAACCAGTGTATACAACGAGCTGGCGGCCAGTGAGCTAATCTGATCGCTGTGCTGCAGGTTACAGGCACTTACCGCATGGCCTGTCATGCAGT
Organism: Gammaproteobacteria bacterium; assembly: GCA_018222405.1. Classification (GTDB taxonomy): domain Bacteria; phylum Pseudomonadota; class Gammaproteobacteria; order Enterobacterales; family Alteromonadaceae; genus Alteromonas. The sequence continues at coordinate 2,721 of JAAFAI010000045.1, forward strand.
GCTCCTGCTGTAACAGAAAAATACTCTTTTTAGGCAGGCTGGTAATATCCAGTGGCTTAGGCAACTGGCTGGCCAGTTCCTTATGAGCAATTAAATGGAAGGGATCATGACCCAGCACCATTTGTTTACAGCCCGGGGTTTCCATAGGTAATGCAAGCACCAGTAGATCCAGTCTGCCATCGGTAAGCTGTTGTAACAGGTTAGCAGTGGTATCTTCCTGCAGTTCCAGCTGAATTTCCGGTAAAAACGCATTAAAGGCACCCAGCATGGCTTCAAACAAAAACGGTGCAATAGTAGGAATAACGCCCAGTTTTAATTTTCCACGCTGCCAGTTACCGGCATTCTGCGCATGTTCCACCAGTTCCCCGGCTTCCTGCAGAATAACCTTGGCACGCTCCACAACATCCAGCCCGAGCGAGGTAAACACAAAGGTTTTATGTTCCCGCTCCAGTAACTGACTACCAAAGTGCTCCTCCAGATTCTGGATAGCCGTACTCAGGGTAGACTGGCTCACATTACAACGCTGCGCCGCACGATGAAAATGCTGCTCCTGATGCAAGGTCACCAAGTAATGAAGATGTTTTAGATTAGGCCATTTCATGTGTAACACTCGATTGTTATTTGTATTTCTAATCTAGTATATAGATAAAGAGGGAAAATGCATCCTTAAATTTACTGTTACCTTGGTTAGTAAAACATCGCCATCCGGGCCAATTAAATAGTGTCATCCCGGCCGATTTAATTTAGTCATCCCGGCCCCCGAGCCGGGATCTCCTCCTTCTCGTCATACCGGAAGATACAAAGTATCTATCCGGTATCTCCCAAACAGGCTTGCTCCGCTCAAATGGCTCTTTAAGGAGATCCCCGCCCAAGAGCGTGCGGGGATGACGAAGGTGGTTCATGCGGGATGACAAAAGTGGTGGCATGCGGGGATGACTATTTTTAATTCCGTCATACCGGAAGATACGAAGTATCTATCCGGTATCTCCTCAACAACCTGACTGAGTCCCTTCTCCGTCATCCCGACCGATTTAATTTAGTCATCCCGGCCCCCGAGCCGGGATCTCCTCCTTCTCGTCATACCGGAAGATACAAAGTATCTATCCGGTATCTCCCAAACAGGCTGGCTCCGCTCAAATGGCTCTTTAAGGAGATCCCCGCCCAAGAGCATGCGGGGATGACAAAAGTGGTGGCATGCGGGCATGACTATTTTTAATTCCGTCATACCGGAAGATACGAAGTATCTATCCGGTATCTCCTCAACAACCTGACTCAGGCCCTTCTCCGTCATCCCGGCCTGTTTAATTCAGTCATCCCGGCCCCCGAGCCGGGATCTCCTCCTTCTCGTCATACCGGAAGATACAAAGTATCTATCCGGTATCTCCCAAACAGGCTGGCTCCGCTCAAATGGCTCTTTAAGGAGATCCCCGCCCAAGAGCATGCGGGGATGACAAAAGTGGTGGCATGCGGGGATGACGGAGTGGGAAGCATGCGGGGATGACTATTTTATTTCTCACACGGTAAACTTGATTTTTTACATATTAAATATATATTTTTTATGTAACGTTGTTTCTGTTAAGCGGAGATGCAGATGTCGAAACCAGAGAAAAAAGTAAGTAAAAAAACGTCTATTGATTTAGACGAAGATACATTGAGGCTGTTAGCTGAACTGCAAAAAGGCTTCGGTGTATCAACCAATGCTGCGGTTTATAAAAAGGCACTTAAACTGGCGTACTACATGGTTAACGCTGCAGATAAAGATCACGGAGTGGTAGTGGAGAACGCCCGAAATCATCAGAAAGAGCGCTTAATACTCAATAGCTAAAGGACAACCTATGTCAGGGGATGACCAGAGAAGTCCAACTACTATCCTTATTGATTCGATCGATGTCGACGGTGCTGACATCGATAGATTGGCCCATACCGCAGATATGCTGGAAACGGCAGCAACAGGCGAGACTCGTCGCGACGCGATACGCAAAATTATCGGCCTGTTTAAATTACTAAACCTCACCGTTATCGCTGTTGTTGGCGTAATGTTGATTGCTGATTGGGCTATTCTGGCTTGGGTAACTGATTCCACATTAAAAGATAGAATTATCGACCAAACCGTGGTGATGGCCCTGATTGGTGCTACGGTTGTTCAGTTAGGCACTGTAATGCTGACATTGTCGAAACATCTGTTTCCGGCAAGCAATGAATAGGGTTAGCTGCACATTGACGCATTGGTTTCTAGCCTATGATCCATATGCTAAAGTGACTAAAAAGTGAGTTTTACAACGAGTTTCTTGTGACAAAAACGGATAAAGACACCGCCAAACTTGCCGTACGGTTGGATGAATTTTTAGATGCAATCGACGCTGGCGATACCAGATTGGCTCGCTTCATTGTTAAAAAAGCCGTAAAAAAATATCCCCGACACGGACTCAGTTTTGCCATGCAGGGGTTGGCGGCTGTTTATATCGATAACGACCATTCCGACGGCTACCTTTATTTAAAAGAAGCGATCAGTAAAGGGTATGGAGCTGCGTTTATTTATTTCAACTTTGGGCTCTGTGCAGAGAAAAGCGGTTTTATAACAGAATCGTTAGAGGCTTTTAACGAGGCGATCGAACGCGCCTCACCCGAAGAGCTGGATGCATACGGCCCCGCTCGCGAGCGGTTATTGTTAATAAAAGAGACCCTTCCCGAGCACGTAACACTAAAACAATATTTTGCCGATGCAAAAGAGTTCGAAAAAGGCGTATCGCTGCTAGAAAACCAATCGTTTAGCGACGCTATTTCATGTTTTACTAAAGTTACGCAGAGCCAGCCTGAACATGTACAGAGCTACGGGAATCTGGGGATCTGCCATATGTATTTAGGGGATCACCAACTCGCCAAACGAGCATTTTATCAGGCGCTGGCCATCGATCCGGACTACGAGCTGGCCGAAACAAACTTACAGCGCTTAAAGGCTCTTGAAAAAGGCGAAATAACATCACTGCCCGATATTACGGTGCTAGATTTTTACGGTGATCGCGAAAAAGATGCAGCCAATCCGGCCCGAGAAGTCAATCAGGCTTTATCGCAGGCCATGTCTGAAGAACAGTTTGAATCACTGGAAGAAGCACAGGCCTTTGTTAATAATTTCATGCAGAATCATAACGATTCGCCCCGGGAGGATTTGCTAGGATTAACGCCAACCCAGGCGCACGAATTGCTAACCACGCCGTTTGAGGCGCCGGACCTACTAACCCGCGACTTTAAACGCGTTTCGCAGCTAATGGCTGTGCCCATTTACTGGTTGGCGTTAAACCTACTGGGTGCTTTGGGCCCGAATGGCATTAAATGCACCGCTGCCGGCAATTTACCCCGCGATCTGTGCCGCACTATTTTCGAAAAATATCAGATGGAAATAGATTCGGGGATCACGGTTTCCACCATTAACAAAGAAGAAGACTTTGCACATTTGCATGTAGCACGTTGCGTTCTTTCCATTGCGGGGCTGATCCGCAAGCATGGCGGCTACTGGAAGCCACTTAACGCCGGCTGGAAGCTTTACGAGCTAATACAACAAGGCGACCATAATGCTGCTACAGAACTCTACGCAACACTTTTTACAACATACATCACTGATTTCAATCTGGCGTATCTCGCCGGTGACGAAGAGAACTGTGCGTTTTATCAATCAAGTATCGGCTTTTCGTTATACATTCTCTACCAACTGGGAGATACCTGGCGGCATAGCCGGGATTATCAGCAGTTATTCGAAAAGACATTTCCCGACGAAAAAAGCCCAGTGATTAATATTCCCGGCGTGGAACTTCCGTCTGAGTACATACTCAGGTTTTGGCTGGATTTAGCCTGGCAGGTTGGTCTGATTGAAAAACGGCAAAGCAGTGAGGGAGGCGCCTTAAGTAAAGACATTAGGGCAACCCCATTGTTTGCAGAGTTAATTACCTGGCACCTGCCTAAAGTAAATTTGCTCTAACTTGCAGGTAGTTAGTTAACCTCTTTTTCCGTCATCCCAGCCAAAATCATTCAGTCATCCCGGCCAATTAAATAATGTCATCCCGGCCAATAAAACAGTGTCATCCCGGCCAATAAAACAGTGTCATCCCGGCCCTTGAGCCGGGATCTCCTAAACAACCTGACTCACGCAAAATAATCTATGAATAATACTGAAACCCAAGGAGA
>JAAFAI010000031.1 GCA_018222405.1 Gammaproteobacteria bacterium
CCCGTAGAAAGATCGGTCAACCGATCAGTATAAATTTCTTAACTGATCGGCATTAAGCTTATAGCTGGCTTTTCAATCAATTATGCGATGAATAACTTATGAGCCCAGTTCTGCCTGAATCTGCTCGCTGCTGCTCTTTTCTGACTCAACAAACTTTGACCACTGCTGCGCCATACCTTTGCTTGAGCTGAATTTCTCAGCTTCGGCCAGGGTATCCAGCGCCGCGGCATACTGTTTTTTGTTGTACAGCGCCATGCCTTTAATCAGATACGGGATGCCCGGATTACGCAACTCACCTTTATTAAGCGCGTTGTCTGCCGCTTCGATGGCGTTGTCCCAGCTTTCCATGTTCAGATAAATCTGCGCCAGTTGGGCATCGAGCTCACCGTCATCGGATAAGTCGGCTGCCTGAGCCATTACCGGAACCGCTTTTTCCTGTTCTTTAGCCAGCGTCCAGCTTTGGCCAAGGAACTTAAGGTTACGCAGATTCTTTTCCAGCACTCCATCATTTAACGCCTGTTCCATCAGACGGGCACCTTTGTAAGGCGCTTTATGATAGTAATAAAGCTGTGCAAGGTTAAAGATATCGCCGCCATTGGTCACGTAGCCCTGCTGATAAGCCGCTTCCATGATCGCCAGCTGCGTTTTCTCTTCACCCAGCTCACCGTACATACCCGCCAGTTGGATCCAGTACTTTGGCTCGTTAAACAACTTCACCATTTTTACCAGCACGTCTTTAACCTTTTCAGGCTGCTTGAGCTCGTAATAAATAGCCCGTTGTAAAATCAGCCAGCCTTCGTCCGGGATCATGCCTTCATCTTCGTGACCTTTAATGGCCTGATTGATGAATTCTGACGCCTCAGCGTACTGCTTATTCTGATAATAGGCCTGGGCTTTAATTACCAGATTCTTCGGTGGAATTTTACCGGTATTCAACGCTTCCCAACGCTCAAGATACTCAATACTCTGGCTGTAGTTACCCTGCATCAGGTGTAGCTGGGCCAGACTGAACAGCGTACTCATCTCGAAGCTTTCCGGGATCGGCTGTTGTTCAACCACTTTGGCAAGGTTTTCCAGTGCTTTGTCGTACTGCTCGTCGTTGTAGTAAATAAAGCCGTAGAAGTTATACATCATGGCCAGCTCATAGCTGTTCATGGAACTGGCTTTGTCCTGAACCACATCCAGGATACCGACCGCTTCAGCAATGTTGCCTGCATCAGCCTGTTCCTGGGCACGGGCTAACTGCTCGTAAACCTTCGAACGTAATGCCGGCGTACGACGGGTGGGCCGCTCGCTGGCTTTTTGTTCTTCCTGGGCAACTGCAGGTGCTGCCACCAGCGAACTCGCGCCAGTGAACAACAAGCCTGCCACCGCCAGTGACAACAGGGATTTAGAAAGTGTCTGTTTCATACTCACCTTACCCGTCTATCTGGAACGTAATACGGTTTTGCACACCGGAAACTTCCGCTGGCTCACCATTTACAACCCGAGGCTTATACTTAAACTTCTTCGCTGCGTCCATCGCGGCCTGTTCAAAAATGCCTTCCGGATTCGCTTCGATAACGAACACGTCTTTCACAGCACCTTGTTTGGTTACGGTGAACTCAACAATAACAAAACCTTCGATACCACGTTGTAGTGCACGACGGGGATAAACCGGCGAGACCTTCACAATTGGCAGGTACTCACCATCGCCGCCTTCCAGCGCTAAACCGCCGCCTTCCAGTGCCATGCTGTCGCCCACATCTGCGGCAAAAGACATTCCGCTGCTATCAGCATCCGGACTTGGCGAGTCCATTTGCGGAGAGTCCATCGGCGGTGGTGGCTCTTCAGGCTTGGGTGGCTTACGTGGTTTACGTTCTTTCTTCTGCACCTGCTCTTCAGGTTTAATGCGCACAAAGTCTAACACGCTGCCTTTAGGCGGCTCAGTGAGTGCACTGCCGCCCATTTTGATCAGCGACTGCATCAGAAAGAACAATCCCAACGTAATCGCCAGTGATACAACAAATGCGATTAAAAATCGTGACATGGTCTATGCTCGCTTATGGCTCTTGCGCGGCGATTGACACATCGTAAACACCAGCGGCCCGGGATGCATCCATCACTTTAATTAGCGTATCCGTAGTGGCTTTTTTATCGGCCTGAATAACTACGGTGCCCTGTGGGTTTTCCGCGTGTAAACGCTCAATATTAGCCTGTACAGCACGAACATCGATACGTCGCTTGTTAATCCAGATTTCGCCTTTATCCGTGATGGCAATCAGGATGTTAGCGCGATCTTTCTTAACCGCAGTGGCGGCTTCCGGACGGTTAACGTCGATACCCGCTTCTTTCACAAAAGAGGCCGTTACGATGAAGAAGATCAACATGATAAATACAACGTCCAGCATGGGCGTCATATCAATGGTGGCTTCTTCTTCATCCACCAGGTTTTGAAAATGCTGTTTCATAATTCTTTCTTACCTTTCTAGTGGGTGACTCGCAATGAGTCCCCCTCTCGGAATACCTTGTTAGCGCTTGACGAGTGCTTCTTCTAAGTGAGCACGTTCGGTTTTTACTTTGCGGTTCAACCAGGTTGACGCAAATACACCAGACAGTGCTCCAACCATTCCGGCCATAGTCGGAATAGTGGCTTTCGAAACACCAGACGCCATCGAACGGGCATTACCTGAACCTGAGATGGCCATAACATCAAAAACTTCGATCATTCCGGTTACCGTTCCCATCAGACCCAGCAGCGGACAAAGTGCTACCAGCGCCTGAATAATCGGGATGCTGCCATTTAAACGAATGGTCAGCGACGAAATGACTTTTGAGCGAACCTGCTCAGCGTACCAGGAAGAACGATCTTCGCGGGATTTCCACTGAGCGATTGCTTCTTTGCTTAAGCTTTTGTGCCAAATCAGCAGGTACAGAGCACGTTCGAGGATCAAGAGCCACATGACGAATATCAGCAACCCGATGACCAGGAGTACCTGGCCTCCGGTTTCTGTAAAATCACGAATTGCTTCCAGAAACTCAATCATGATGATTAGCCTTTCTCAGCGCGCTCAGCGATTACTCCGGCAGCTTGTTCCTGCAGAATGTAAACAATGTTCTTACTACGCGTGTTCAGCATCGCATACAGTAAGGTAGTCGGGATAGCTACCACCAGACCCAGTACGGTAGTTACCAGGGCAGTAGAGATACCACCAGCCATCAGTTTCGGGTCACCGGTACCAAACAGGGTAATCGCCTGGAAGGTGTTGATCATACCGGTAACGGTACCTAACAGACCCATCAGCGGTGCCACAACCGAGATGATCTTAATGATGGTCAGGTTACGGCCCAGTTTAGGTACTTCCGCCAGAATGGCTTCCGTTAAGTGCAGTTCCAGTGCTTCAGTGTCGGCATTAGGATGCTCATCACGCACTTTCAGTACACGGCCCAGCGGGTTGGTAGACTTCACTTCTTTCGACTTCAGCTGACGGTTTACCTTGGTACGAATGATAGTCAGGGTAAACAAACGCTCAATCGACAGTAACAGACCAAAGGCACCTACGATAAGAATGATGTAACCAACCACACCACCCTGCTCTACACGTTCCTGCAGATTAGGCGCTTGTACCAGCAGGCCAAGGATTGAACCGCCAGTCGGGTCGATACCAAACTTAACCAGTTCACCATTAGAAGCCTGCAGCTCAGCAGCTGACTCACCGTAACGACCAGCAGGCTGACGGATAAGCTCGGCAACAGTGCCAGTCAGGCCGTTGTAATCAAGGTATTTACCATCTGAAACCAGCGCAAACGGACCAACACGAACCACTTCTTTAGACACTTTCGCGCCACCGGCTTCAACAACGTCGGTAGTGAACTTGGTAACTTTGCCTGATTGGGTCATTTCGCGCTGAATTTCATACCAGACCTGTTCGATTTCATCGATAGAGGCCAGTTTTGAGCTTGAGCCCATGTCCTGAGCAAGCTGGTCTAAGAACGCAGCACGGCCCGGGATTTCAGCAGAGACCACTGAATTATAAAATTTGTTTTTCGTGTCGCCGGCAACCTGTTGCAGCACACCAAATAACTCTTTTAATGAACCTAAACGGTTGGTCAGTGCTTCATTTAAGTCTGCCAGTTTAAATTCGTTTTGTTCAAAGGCGGTTTCAAGTTGCTCTGAAGTAGCCAGTGTGCGATCACGCAACTGTGCCGTTTCGCGTAGAATGCGGTCCTGCTCTGCTCGCTGAGCCATAAACTCTTGCTCACGCTGTTTGTTTTGCTCAGTCTGCGCGAACTTACCTTCTTCCAGTTGCTTTAATAAAGCATCTAAATCTAATGCACGGTCATCCTGTGCGATAGCGTTTACGCTGATGCTCGCAGCAACCAGACCAAATACGATATTCTTAAACGATTTCAACATCATCTTCGTCCTCTTAGTCTGTAATCGCGACAGGCAGCATTAACAGATCAGGCGCAAGTTGCTTCTTGGCCATGCGTAATGCTTTGGTTACCTGGGTACGGTAAGAGCTGTCTAACTCTTCCCACTGACGGGTTTGCTTGTTCCACACGCCCTGGGTGCCGGCATCACGGGTTTGATAAATCAGCGCAGTACGACCTAAGCGTAAAAACTCAACGTCACGCTCCTGACCGTTGATTTCATGGATACCAGTGTAGGCTTCCATAGTGCGGCCGTAATCCATCTCAACCTGATAGGCTTCCATCACACGACGAAATTTTTCAGAGGCGGCCACATCGGCGCGGTCCATCATGCTTTTCAGGCTGGCGATACGCTCAGCACGCTCTTGCGCAAGAAACGGCACATCCAGTTCGATAAACTGTTCCAGACCATCAATCATACGGATCATCAGTGGCGTGATTTGGCGCTCGATAACAGACACTTCATCGATAGCCGCATTCAGGTCAGCCATTTCCTGTTCCTGGTTGGCGATCTGTTTACGCAGCTGGTTGTTATACACTTCCAGGCCTTCGATCTCTTTGTTCAGCGTTTTAAACTGTTGCAGCTTGCTGTCAATCTGATCGGTAATGCCATCAATTTTTTGCTGCGATTTGGCAGCTGACTCGTTGATTTCCTTGGCAGTGTCAATGGCAGGCTTTAAGTCCTGCTCCTGAGCAAAGGCTGATGCCGACAATAAAGCCGTGCTCATCAGCAAGGTGTTAAAAAGCTTCATAGATTCAAACCTTTTGTTTTCAAGAAATCGGATGTACCGACCACTAAATTAGCTGCGGGTAGGATAGGGGGTTTCTGTGACAGTTTTATTACATATCTGTCATATAAATATGGCAGTAAAAAGGGGCCCTTACGGCCCCTTTGCTGATGCTGCTTAGAACTGATAGCTGTAGCTTAAACCAAACTCTACGCCATCTTCCTGTAACAACAGGTTTAGGCCTTCCTGTTGAATTTGCTTGGATTGATCCAGCAGGTTTTTGATGCTGAATTTAATCCGCGTGTTGAAGTCAGGATAGTAGGTGTAATTCATATCCAGTGAGTGGTAGGTCTGCTCTTCGGCATCCTCGTTACCACGCGTACCAGGCACGATAATCCGTGGTCCAAAAGCGTTGTAAACTAAGGTGGCAGAGTGCTCACCGTTATCAGAATCGTAACCTACCTGCAGGTTAGCTACCCATTCAGAGTGGCCCACCAGGCGGCGTTTGTTGTTGGTCACCGTAATCGATGCAGAAGTTGCATTCAGGGCATCGAGCAACTGAGTTTCAAACAAACTGGTCACGTCATCTTCTACCGCACCCAGCGTCACTTCAGAGTCAGAAATGGTCAGGTTACCGGTCACGAAGAAGTTACTCAAGTCACTGCTGATAATGCTCAGGTCCTGCAGGAACTCTACTTCCAGGCCATACAACTTACCTGATTCACCGTTGGCGGTTAACAGGTTAGGTGCTGCACCACCCACGGTGTTCAGCTCAATCAGTTCGATTGGCTTTTCGATGTCCTTATAGAACACCGCTACCGACAGGTTATTGCCCGCTTCACGATACCATTCCCAGCGGAAATCGACGTTGTCCAGCTTAGAGCTTTGCAGCAGTGGCGTACCACGTACCAGGAACTCGGTCAGCGGGTCGATAAAGAAGGTAACACTTACGTCACGCAGGTCCGGGCGGATGGTCGTCTGACTCATGTTCAAACGGAACTGCATGTCGTTATCCATCATGTAGGTTAACGCCAGTGACGGGAAGAAGTCGTCTTCCTCAAAGAATAACTGCTCGATTTCTTCCGGGCTCACAGAAAACTGGTTCGAGTGTGCCTCAAAAGGTACTGAGACCTGACGGAAGTCTTCGTAGCGCACACCACCACTTACCCGCCACGTGTTATTAATAAACGCATCCATCATCAGGTAGTAAGCGTCGATCTTGGTACCGGCAGCAAATTCGTCGCCATCAGCCATACCTGACTCTAAGATATTGGCGCCGGTTGCGCTGCGGTAGAAATCATCATTATTGATGTTTTCATCTGAGAAAATCTCATCAATGCGGTTACCAAACAGGAAATCGCTGGAGATTGCCCGGTGGGTCACATTAATTGGAATGTTCTCGGCCTTACGCGCTTTTTCGAAGAAGTCGGCTCCGGCTTTAATTTCCAGCTCCAGACCTTCGGCCATAATCGGATAGCCGGCGTTCCAGCCCCAGGTTTCCACTACGTCGCGCAGGTCCTGATAACCTCTGTTAACGCTGGTAGCGGCAATAGGCTGCAATTGCTGATCGACAAACGCACCATCAGCAAAGTTTTGCTGGTAAGTCACATCCAGACTGCCTGGTGCCGAACGACGCGCCCGGCTGGTGCCGGCGTACCAGTCGAGGTACAGGAAGTTAAGCTCAGGGAAGTTATGGGTACCTTTAATCTGATTTGAGTTCATGCGGCGCTCTTCAAAGAGCATGTCCACACGTTGCAATTCAGTTTCGCCAAATACCGTTTCATTAATATCGATAAATTCACGTACCCGCACCCGGTCACTCATGTCGTGCAGGATCAGGTTAGTCATATCGATACGGTGGTTACTGTTGATTTCCCAACCGAGGTTAAGCATGCCGCTCCAGCGTACCTGCTGTTCGGTATCCACGCCTTCAAAGAACTGCGCGAAACATTTGCCGTCTTTAGAATAGCGGTCCGGCAGGTCAGAACACCCCACGGTGCCCAGGTTATTACCCTGGCTGCCCTGATTGATGTTCCATTCATTTTCGTAAGACACTGCCGACAGGAAACCGAATACGCCGTAATCGGTATCGTAGTTATCCCCTAAGGTCATGCCCAGGTTGAAGTCCGGATCTACGCTCTTTGGATCAGGGCCGATATCCCAGAACATCGAGCTCAGCATGGCTTTGCGATCTTCCAGGGTTAAACGATAGCTGTTAGAGCCCTGAATACCAGCGTCAGATTGCGCCCGGTCGAGGCTGTCTGAAATGACCGATGACAGTTCTCGCGTGCCGTCGTCGCGGCCGGTCCAGTCGTCACCGCCGCCAGAATAGAAGAAGCCATCATCAGAGTTATTAGTGTTGTACCCTAACCCGCCACTTACGCGGAAAATAAAGTCAGTCGGGATGGTTTTGGTACGAATGTTTACGTTACCACCACCGAAGTGCGAAGGCATATTCGGCGAGAAGGATTTCTGCACATTCAGACTTTCGATGATGTCAGACGGGAATAAGTCTAACGGTACGACCGAGCGGGTTGGATCCGGGCTCGGTACGCCCATCCCGTTTAACTGGGTACTGGAATAACGTTCACCCAAACCTCGAACGTAGATAAATTTACCGTCTACCAGGGTCAGACCGGTTACCCGGCGCAGGGCGGATGCGGCATCGCCGTCACCAGTACGTGAAATCTGTTCTGCGCCCATGATATCGGCAACGAACGCCTGATTCTGACGCTCCTGCAGTACTGCTGCTGCCGTACCTTTTAAACGTGTACCCGTCGCAACAACTTCTTCGATAGCCTGCGCTTCTTCCTGTTCACTCTGCTGCGCAATCGCGGCGCTGAAAGGATGTAGTGAACTTGCACAGAGCGCAAAGGCAACCGATTTATAAAGCCGTGACATCGACGGCATTGGACGGTCTGTTGAACTCATTATTTAAAACTCCACTGAAACTCAAATTTTTTGCTGGATTTTCAACAGGTCAGGCGCCATGCGGCGCCCTTCCTTTTATATGACTTTACGTAAGCGCGGTGCAGATTAATCCAGACCGACAGTTACCCATCCTTGCGTCCAGTCATTGCTGGCGTCCATGGCACCGATAAAGTCAGTGTCTTCCAGCAGGTCGTTACCGGTGAAGGTTAACGAAGAATCTAACAATACCGAACCGGCAGCTGGCATATAACCATTGTCAGCCAGACCCAGCTGGTCAGCGGTGGAGACCATGTTTGAGGCATCCGCCAGGAACCAGTCTTCGGCAAACTGGTCACCAAAGTTGCTGCCTGCTTCACACGCTACGATTGAGTCAGCAATTGACAGGTCACCCGCAGTAGCCAGAGCCTGAGACTCAGTACCGTTTACACGCAGACAGTTGCTATAGCCTGCCGGGCCAGTGATTACAAAGCCATGCAGTGAGCCAGCGGTACCAGCACGCAGACGTACACCGTTGGTTTGATCTGCACCCACTATAGTCACGTTAGCGATTGTTGGGTTAGTCAGCGGCGTAGCCGACGCATCAAATTCACTGTTATCTGATTCGAATGCGTTGTCGCCGCCTGCTGAATCCTGCTTAATCAGTACATACTGTGCAGTACCTGTCCAGCCGAATGACCAGTCGAAGGAATCATCACCGTTAGCAGTCAGTACCACGTGCTTCACGCTTACTGAGCCACCAAAGAACTCGATACCGTCGTCCAGGTTCTGGTGAACCTGAATGTAGTCAACTGAAGTACCAGAACCCACACCGGCGAAGCTGATACCGTTCAGTTCGTCACCGTTACCTAAGGTACGGCCCGCGTATTTAACCACAACGTACTGGATAGTGCCTGAATTATCTTCTGGTTGGTTACCGCCGAACTGACCTGCGTCACCTTCGGCAGCTACACCACAGTTAGCCAGTTCAGATTCAGTAGCATCACCGGTAGTGTCGCCACAAGAGTTAGCTGGTGCATTACCCAGTAATACCAGGCCACCCCATTGACCAATGCCTGTTTCCTGACCCGTTACGTCCTGTACAGAGGTCATCACGATTGGCGCATCAGCAGTACCCATGGCGCGGATTTTTGAACCGCGACGCACTACCAGAAAGTCTTCACCCTGCTGACCGATTAGCGTAGTGCCTGCATCGATATAAAGGGTTGCAGAATTCTGGTTATCACCACCTACCGCAGTACGACCGGTTAATACCCAGTGTGCGTCGTTAGACAGCGCAACGTCAGCGTTAAACTCAACGTCAGCGTCAAGCTGATAAACCGGCTTGTCAGTGATCTCAGGGAAGCTTGCAGACACGTCAGTTGCCAGGCCCTGTTCAAAGGCGTTGCTTACCAGTGACTGATCCATGCCGTAAGCCCAGCCTTCAGTCCAGTCGTTCTGGCCATCGAATGCACCGATGTAATCGGTTGAGGCAAACCAGCTGTCGTCTTCAACATCAGCTACGTCTGCACCAGCACCTAACAGCGCAGAACCTGCACCAGGCATGCGGCCCATGGTACCTAAGTTAAGGTCGGCGGAAGTCAGTACCTGATTGTTGTTACCCGCAGTAAACCATGACTCAGCGAAAGCATCGCCGAAGTTGCTGGCTGCAGCACAAGCGACTACTGAGTTAGCAATCGACAGGCTACCCGCAGTGGCCAGAGCCTGAGACTCGTCACCGTTTACGCGCAGACAGTTGCTATAGCCTTCAGGGCCGGTAATCGCGAAGTTATACAGAGCGCCTGCTGTACCGGCACGTAAACGTACGCCGTTTGTCATTGCTGCACCCTGGATAGTTACGTTAGCTACCGTCGGGTTAGTCAGCGGTGTGGCAGAAGCGTCGAATTCGCTGTTGTCAGATTCAAAAGCGTTATCACCACCTTCAGAGTCCTGACGGATATAAACGAACTGTGCTTTACCTGTCCAGCCGAATGACCAGTCGAAAGAGTCATCGCCATTGTCGGTCAGTACAACGTAACGAACGTTAACCGTACCACCGAAGAATTCGATACCATCGTCCAGATTCTGGTGAACCTGAATGTGGTGAACGTTAGTTTGTGAACCCACACCCGCAAAGCTGATACCGTTCAGTTCATCACCGTTACCTAAGGTACGGCCAGCGTGTTTAACCACTACGTACTGAATAGTACCTGAGTTATCTTCCGGGTTGTTGCCGCCGAACTGACCTGCGTCACCTTCAGCTGCTACACCACAGTTAGCAAGCTCGTCTTCCGTAGCGTCACCAGTCGTATCGCCACAAGAGTTAGCCGGTGCGTTACCCAGTAATACCAGGCCGCCCCATTGGCCAATAGCGGTTTCCTGACCTGTTACGTCTTGTACAGAGGTCATGGTGATAGGTGAACCAGGCAGACCCAGTGCTTCAATCTTAGAACCACGACGAACCACCAGGAAGTCTTCTCCCTGCTGACCGATAATAGTGGTGCCATTCTCGATGTATAAAGTCGCAGAGTCTTCGTTATCGCCACCTACAGCGGTACGACCGGTTAATACCCAGTGCGCATCGTTAGTCAGGGTAACGTCGGCAGTAAATACCACGTCTTCGTCGATTTGATAAACCGGCTTGTCAGTCAGTTCCGGGAAGTTAGCAGAAACGTCCTGCGCTAAACCTTGCTCAAAGGCGTTATCCACATCCGCAGGGAAACCACCGTTAACCCCTGAAGTCCAGCCAGACATCCAGTTAGTGGCGCCGTCAAACGCACCTACATAGTTAGCTGAATCAAAGCTGCTGTGCAATGCGGTAGGATCAGAACCTGAAGTCAGCAATACAGAACCTTGAGCAGGCGTGTAACCGTCATCGCTCAGGCCAAGCTCAGCAGGTGTCAGCACCTGGTTGCCAGACTGTGAGGCAAACCACTCAGCGGTGGTCATGGTACCGATAGTGTCGCTACCAAAGTTGTTGTTAGCATCTTCACAGGCAACAATTGAGTTAGTGATAGCCAGTTCACCGTCAGCAGCCAGTTCCTGAGACTCAGAGCCGTTTACGCGCAGACAGTTTTGATAACCTGTAGGACCAGTTACTAACACGTTAGTCAGGAAACCGGCAGTACCCGCACGTAGGCGCACACCGTTAGTTTGCGCGTCACCGACGATAGTCACGTTAGCAATATTAGGCTGGGTTAATGGCGTAGCAGCAGCGTCGAACTCGCTGTTGTCTGCTTCGATGGCGTTGTCGCCGTTTTCGCTGTTTTGCTGGATATAAACGAACTGGGCAGAACCTGTCCAGCCAAATGACCAGTCTAAGCTGTCATCACCGTTATCAGTCAGCACAACGTGTTTAACGTTTACTGTACCACCAAAGAACTCAACACCATCGTCGAGGTTCTGGTGAACCTGAATGTAATCGACTTCGGTGCCTGAACCTACACCCGCAAAGCTGATGCCGTTCAGTTCGTCGCCGTTACCTAAAGTACGGCCTGCGTGCTTAACCACGATATAGCGCAGTACACCTGAGTTATCAGTTGGGTTGTTACCTCCGAACTGACCCGCGTCACCCTCTGCAGAAACACCACAGTTATTCAGTTCGTCCTGGGTCGCGTTACCTTCGGTATCACCACAAGAGTTGGCCGGCGCTTTACCCAGCAGTACCAGGCCACCCCATTGACCGATATCAGTTTCCTGACCGGTAACGTCTTGTACAGAGGTAAAGATGATTGGCTCAGCAGCGGTACCTTCGGCCATGATTTGTGAACCACGACGGACGACTAAGAAGTCTTCGCCTTCTTCACCAAAAATAGTGGTGCCGGCTTCAATGTTCAGCACAGTAGAGTTTTCATCATCGCCACCCACAGCAACACGACCGTCCAGCACCCAGTGTGCATTAGCAGTCAGCGTGGTTTCTTCGTTAAACTCTACGTTTTCGTTGAGGCGATAAACCGGCTTATCGGTGATTTCAGGAAACTCTGAAGACACATCAGTGGCCAGGCCCTGATCTAACGGGTTTTCTGCACCCGTCGGAGTTGGTGTTGGGGTTGGTGTAGGGGTTGGCGTAGGTGTTGGTGTCGGATTCGTTACCACATCACCTTCGTTGATATTAATATCCCCACCACAACCTGCCAGAATGAGTGCAGTTGCAATGGCTGATGCTCTGAATGTGTGCTTTATAGCCATTAAAATTCTCCAAAACCACTTTATGTCATTATTTCAATGGCTGAGAAGACTACCGGACTTGAATGACACTTTTGTTACACTATCTGGCTGTAACAAAAGTTTCTTATTTGTCAGTAGATGATTGTTTTTTAAACACTAGCTTGAGGTAGTAAAACCGCCAGTACTGGCGCGGTTGCGGGCTTATGGGCGATTTTCGGGTGAATTATGACAGTGGTCAGACCGCCTCTCTGAACCACTTGGTGATAACCACTTTTTCACCTTTTATGACAGGGTGGGCATGATGCAGGGTATTGGCATTAGGTCGCCCGTCCGGCAATAAATTGTTCCAGATCACCGCCGTACCAGGGTGAGGGGTAAACGACTTCCCCAGTTTAACAAACTCGGTTTCGCCACCCGCCTCTACTTCGTTCAGATACACCATGCATGTCCAGGTACGCTGCCCCAGCTGACTGGCAAACTGGCGGTATTCACTGGTACCGGGCTCAAAGTAATCTGTATGGGCTTTAAATTGCTGACCAGGCGCATAGTGCTGGGCCTGGATAGGCTCGTTATTACCTTTGGCAAAACCAAAATAATCAATAATGTGCGCAGAGACCTGATGAGCGATATCACTGTCGAGGCTAACCAAATCACAGGTGCTCGAGGTTCTGAAGGCAGTATCTGCCTCAGTGCTGGCTGTGGTAATGGTAGATGGCCTGAGATACTGTTTACTCAGCGCCACGATGTTTTCACAGGTCGGCAACGCCAGAAAATCCTTCACTACAAACAATTGTGCCTGATCGGACTCTATTATCTGTACATTATCAGAATGAACGTTGCCGGGCTGCTCTTCTGCCAAAAACTTCGGCTCGGGGTAGCGGGCGGTGTATTGCCGGGCCAGCGTCCGTTGCTGTGCGGGAGGCAGGTTATTGCCCAACAGCGCCACAATTTCAGCGTGAGCAAACCCTTCGCCCAGCAAGGTGGTATAAAGCTGCATTACTGGTACATTGCGTAACAGGTTGGTTAGCACCCACTGCTTCCACTGCGCCTGCATTAATAAGCCTCCGCTCCACCAATAACCCGCATCTGGCGGTTCAGCATATCTTCGCGAATGGGGAAGTAGCCATCACGCGCCACCTGCTGCTGACCGCGCTGCGACAGCACATATCGCAAAAATTCACTCTCCAGTTTGGGCAGTGGCTCGCCGGGGGCTTTATTGACCACCAGATACAAAAAACGGCTGAAAGGATAAGTTTCATTTTGCACGGTTTCACTGGTCAGCGGCACCAGGTTATCTGCGCTATGCCCTAATGGCAGCGCTTTCACTCCGGCCGTTTTATACCCATACGCGGCATATCCCATACCGCCCTTGCTGGACGCCACGGACAATACAACCGAGGCAGAGCCGGGCTGCTCATTCACCGATTTGGTAAAATCACCGTCGCACAGCGCCATAATTTTAAACAGGCCGTAGGTACCCGACACCGAATTACGGCTGAATAGCCTGATTGGTGCCGAATCGCCATAATCACTGATCCCCAGCTGCGACCATTTGGTGATGCGCTCCTCTGCACCGCAATAACGGGTAACGGAAAAGATCGCATCTACCTGCTGCAAGGTTAATCCTTTAAGCGGATTGCGGTGTTCAACAAAAATAGCAATGGCATCGATGGCCACCTTGATCACCGTAGGCGGGTAGCCATGGGCCTGGATAAACGCGCGCCGCTCACTGGGCTTTAAATCACGGCTCATAGGGCCAATGGTCGCCGTACCCTCGGTGAGCGCCGGCGGCGCAGTAGAAGAACCTGATGCCTGGATCTGGAATGTCACATCCGGGTAGAGAGTTTTAAATTCCTGGGACCACAGAGTCATTAAGTTAGCCAGGGTATCGGAGCCCACAGAGGTAATATTGCCTGCCACACCGGGCTTGCGCTGGTAGCCGGTTTCACTGGCAACAGCATTGACCGTAACTCCGATAAGCAGTAACAGAAAAGCAAACTTGTGCATATTACTCCTGGCTGGCAATCATCTCGGCATCAAATTCAAAAAAGAATTCGCTGCCTTGCCCTACCCGACTGGTGATTTGAAGTTTTGAATTATGATGATTCAGCACGTGTTTTACAATGGATAAGCCCAGCCCCGAGCCGCCGGTTTTTCGTGAGCGTGCTTTATCCACCCGGTAAAATCGTTCGGTCAGGCGCGACAGGTGGCGCTGCTCTATACCATCACCGTTATCTTTTACGGCAAAGCGCACACCAGCTTTGGTAACCGACCAGTACACGTCAATCTTGCCGCCTTCCGGCGTATAGTTGATGGCATTAAAAATCAGATTGGAGCAAGCGCTGCGTAGTTCGGTTTCAATCCCGTAAATACGCACCCCGGGAGTTAAGTGAAACTCAATGGTGTGGTGTTTGTCTTTATTCAGCGCGTCGGCTTCAATTTTTACCTGATTGAGCATCGCCGCCATATCCACCGTGTTTTCATACACGCGCTCGGAGCTGGCTTCAATTCTGGATAGCACCAGTAGGTCTTCAATCAGACTCTGCATTCGCTGAGTCTGGGTACTCATTTCGAGATAGGCTTTTTTGACAAACGGATTAAGCTGTTCATCAGCATCCGGCAGTATTTCCAGATAGCCATTAATAACCGTGAGTGGCGTTCGCAATTCGTGGGAAACGTTGGCGACAAAGTCTTTGCGCATTTCCTCGAGCTGGCTTAGGCGCGTAACATCCCGGGCAATCAGCAACAAGTGCTCCTCACCATAGGGCATGATCCGGTACTCAAAAGATTTTAACGGGTTGAGCGGTGACGGTACCTCAATCGGAAAGTGATATTTACCGGCATGAAAATACTCGATAAATTCAGGGTGGCGGATAAGGTTATCCAGACGACGCCCGGCATCAGATGGCCAGCGCAAGCCCAGCTCAAGACGGGCAAGTCGGTTACACCAGATAATACAGGCTTTGGAATCCACCACCACCGCAGCATCAGGCAAGGCTTCAGACCCCTCGCGGAAGCGTTTTACCAGCGCCCCCAACTCCTTACGTTTGTTGCGGTTACGCCGCTGCAGGTAGTAAATCCCTTCGTAAATATGTTCCCACAATCCACTTACCGACGGTGGTGACATTTTACGGCTGTGCCACAACCAGCGGTTTAATTTGAATAACTGCCAGTAGTTAACCAGCAATAACCCCGTGGCGCCCATGGCCACAGCAAGCAACATGTCTTCCACATACCAGCCGATAATCGCAAAGAAAATAAGAAACAGGACGAGTCGCGCAACTGACTTTATCCACGAAAAGGGGTAATACATCCCGGTTGTTCCTTTCTTGCGCGCTGACGATGGGGCAGACTATACCTACCCCAAAGATGAAATCAAATTAAAGCTTGGTTGAAAAACGGTAACCTGCGCCTCTGACCGTTTGGATCATGGCGTCGTGTCCCTGACCACCAATGGCTTTGCGTAAACGGCGGATATGCACATCTACGGTGCGATCTTCCACATAGACGTTGGTTCCCCAAACATTGTCGAGCAGTTGTTCACGGCTATACACCCGCTCCGGATGCGTCATGAAAAAGTGCAGTAACTTATATTCTGTAGGCCCCATATCCAGCGCTTCGTCATTGGCCATTACCCGATGCGAGATGGGCTCTAACTTAAGACCATTGAATTCAATGGGTTGCTCATTTGAAGTTGGTGTGACGCGGCGCATTACAGCCTTAATACGAGCCACCAGTTCCTTGGGCGAAAATGGTTTGGTAATGTAATCGTCCGCACCGGCATCCAGACCGCGGATTTTATCGTCTTCCTCGCCGCGAGCAGTCAACATGATTACCGGAATATCGCGGGTAAACTCATGTTGCTTCAGGCTTTTGGCCAGTTGAACGCCGCTACCACCGGGTAGCATCCAGTCCAACAAAATTAAATCAGGATAAGGTTCTACCAGCTTTTGTTGCGCGATATCGTAATCTTCGGCTTCGATAGTCTCAAACCCTGACTGTTCCAGCACAAAAGAAAGCATGTCGCGAATAGGCGCTTCATCCTCTACCAACAAGACTCTTCTTGACATAGATTTTTTCCAGCTCATAACAAAACGCCGCTATTATTATCAGGGTGTGTGACAATTTTATTAAACGATTACATTTATATGTCAAGTTTGTGACTGCGATTAACTGATTTATTGGGATGATTGCGTAAATAAATATGCCCGATAACTTACCGGGTCCAATAAATGTTAGCGAAAATGTAAAGATAATTTGAATATAAAAAAGCTTGGCGTAATATGAAGGCTATTAGGTCATTGCGCTAATCATCAGGAACTCGGGCTAAGAACTTGTCTATTCAGCAATTAGCACATATTCTTGAAAGAGTTCAAAAACTCATCAGTATTATTAGATAGGTATCAGATGGCGTCGGTTCAGACAGGATTGTCGAGAAAGCTACTAACACGCGTGTTGTCGGTATACTTCTTTCTGACTTTCATTGTTACGGTTGGCCAGATCTTTACCGAATACCTCAGCACCAAAAGCCACATTGAATCTGAACTCCAAACCCTGAAAAACACGTTCTCCACCAGCCTGACCCGGGCCATATGGGAAGTTAACATTCCGCAGGCACAATCAATTGCCGAAGGACTCATGGAGTTACCTATTGTCACCGGCGTACAAATTCGCGATGAGAATGGTGATTACATTGCTGATTTAGGCGTGACCATTGCACAAATTCGCGCGCCCTTCACCAGCGGTGAACTGGAAGATCATGACGGCGGCCTGTTCAGTTACAGCTTTCCATTGATTTTTGAATTCTCCAACCGGGCCTCCACGGTAGGCGATGTCACCCTGTATTCTAACTTCGATATTATTTTCGGCCGCATCGAAGTGGGGATTTTCTTTTTAATCGGCAATGCGATTGTTAAAACCGCTTTTCTGGTGTTTCTGTTTATGACCGCCTTCCGCCGCATGCTGTCAGATCCGTTAATGGAAGTGACGCAGAAAATGAGTGCGTTTAATCCGGACAACCCGGAGCAATCAAAAATCTATTTAACCCTCGACGACGAGAATGAACTGCGCCTGCTGCAATATTCCTACAACCAGGTGATTGATGATCTGATTGTCTCCCAGCAACAGCTGAAAAACACCCAGAGTGAGCTGCAACGGGTGAATAAAAAACTCGACGACCAGAACCTGTTATTGGAACAGGAAGTGGCCAAGAAAACCGCTTCACTGAGTCAGATCATGCTGGACCTGGAGCGCCAGAAAGACGAACTCATTGCTAATCAGCGTGAGCTTCGCCAGGAAAACGAAAACCGTCAGTACATCGAAAACGTATTGCGGGATAAAAATAAAGAACTGGCCCAGTCGATGGAATACCTAAAACTTGCTCAGGATCAGTTACTTGAGTCTGAACGGATGGCCTCGCTGGGCGGGTTGGTAGCCGGTATTGCCCACGATGTAAACACGCCACTCGGCGTTGGGGTTACCGCCGCCAGCTTTCTTAATGAGCGCCTGGCTGAGGTTCGAAATAACTATGAAAATCAATCTCTCACCAATAAAACCATGGCGTCGTTTTTAGATGAAGCTGAACAAACCACCAATCTGCTGCTGACTAACCTAAACCGCGCTTCCGATCTGATCACCAGCTTTAAACAAGTCGCTGTAGACCAGACCAGTGAAGCAGAGCGTGTATTTAATTTAAATAATTACCTGCATGAGATTTTGCAATCACTTGGCCCGTCGTTTAAGCACACTCAGCACAAGGTAAATGTGCAGTGCCCGGATGACCTGTACATTCGCTCAGCGCCCGGCATTATTGCCCAGATCATCACCAATATGATCATGAACTCGATTATTCACGGCTTTGAAAACAAGCCTGATGGGCATATTGAGATTGCCGTGCAACAGGATGGTGAAGACGTCTTGCTGACCTACCAGGACGATGGCTGTGGTATCCCGGCCGATCAGCTTGGCCAGCTTTTTGATGCCTTCTTTACCACTAAGCGCGGTCAGGGCGGCAGTGGTCTGGGCACTCACATTATGTATAACCTGGTGACTCAGGCGCTCGACGGCAACATCGAAGCCAGCAGTGAACCTGGCCAGGGCCTGCGCTACGAAATCCGCTTCCCGGCCCGAACCTGATACGCGCTGTTGCAAAGCCGGCAAAATCACCCACAGTAGTTGCGCAGTTACCAGCGCACTGCTAACCTTTCGGCCTTTTCAAAATGACAGATCTTCTTTATGTGGTTTAAGAATATAAAAGCCTACCGGCTCACCCAGCCGCTGGCCCTCAATGATGATGAATTACAAACAGCGTTAAGTGAACTCGCTTTTCGCCCCTGTGGCAGCCAGGAAAGTGCCACCATGGGCTTTGTCTCGCCGTTACACGACGCCGGCCAGAACACCCTGCTATTCCATCAGACACAGTTGCGTTACTGGATCACGCTGAAAAAGCAGGAACGTTTGCTGCCTTCGTCAGTAGTCAATTCTGAGCTGGCCGACAAAGTCGCCCAGATAGAGGCAGAAACTGGCTCTCCGGTGGGTAAAAAAGCCCAGTCGGATCTGAAACAGGAAATTATTACCCGCCTGCTACCCCAGGCCTTTGTGAAGAACTCTTATACCAACGGCTTTATCTCAATAGCTGATAATTTAGTGATTGTGGATGCCAGCGCCGATGGTAAAGCCGAAGCATTTCTGGCTATGGTCCGAAAAGCCCTGGGCTCACTGCCCGTGGTTCCTCTGGTTCGCCATAGTCTGCAAAGTGAGCTGACTCACTGGTTAACCGACAAGCCGCCCGCCAAAATTGAGTTACTGGAAGAAGCCGAGTTTAAATCTACCGATGAAGTAGGCAGCGTTATTCGCTGTAAAAACCAGCCGCTGGACAGCGAAGAAATCCAGCTCCACCTGGATGCCGGCAAGCTGGTACAAAAAGTGGCTTTCAATTTCGACGAAACTTTGGAAGCGGTCATTCAGGAAGACGGTTCGGTAAAACGCATTAAGTTTACCGACCGGATCAAAGAAGAAACCCAGGATATTCCTAAGGATCAGGTGGCAGCTCGCTTAGACGCTGAGTTCAGTCTGATGTCTGCTGAGATGTGTGCCTTCGTCAATTTCCTGAGCGAAGCGCTGGACCTCGATAAAGACAGTTAAACAACCTGCCAGGCCCTCCGCCGCAGCACCGGTTGCCAGCGGCGTTGGGTCAGGTTACGCCATATTCGCTCCATAGGCCCGCTGTCGAAACGGTTAAGCCACCAGCGAGAGATAGTAAGTTGCACAGCCCATATAGCACATACGATCAGGGTAAGTGAGCTACGCTGTAACTCACCAAACAAACCCAGCCCCCAGCCATAAAAAATGGCACAACAAAGTACCGATTGCAGCAGGTAATTAGTCAGCGCCATCTGCCCTACCGGCGCCAGGTAGCTTACCACCGCTCCCTGCCAGTTATTGCCGGCAACCTTCACCAGCCACATTACCAGGCACACATACCCCCAGGCTAAGAACAGTGCGCCCCAGTAATTGGGAAAACGATAGAGGGTCATAAACTCTGGTATCACCACACCATTTTGTTTACTAAGCATAGCCCCTGCCCCACATATCAGGGTGCCGATAATTACGCCCAGTAATCCATTTAACCGGTAAAATTTAAGCGAGCGGCTCGCGGTTAAAATACCAAGCTTGAACAGCGCCATGCCTACGAGCATTAATCCGCACATGCGAAACTCCACTGCAATCAGCGCATTAACATGAAAATCCAGTGTTGTATCAACGCGCATCGATGCTCTTTGCCACCAGTTGCCCTGATAGGCGGCTATTTCTTGCTGAAGCTGTGCCAATGGCGGGCTTATACTCTCAATGACCTCCAATTGCTCGCCATCAGACATGCCGCCCCAGGAGTAGTACACCAGCAATAACAGCAGCATCAGAATGCTTTGCAGGAATAAGCCAAAGCCGAGTAGCTTTTTCACCGACCAGTTTCTGCACCTGAATATCAGCATGCCACCAATGGCGTAAGTCACCAGAATATCTCCCCACCACAAACCATAGGCATGCAGCAAGCCAATCAGCAACAACCAGAACATACGACGATAGTGCACCTGCTTAGCAGTTATGGGATCGGGCTGGCGCTCTGCCATCATGGCAATACCTGCGCCGAATAAAGCAGCAAACAATGCGTAGAATTTTTCTGCGAAGAACACCTCAGCCAGGAACCACTGCCACTCATTTAACGGGCTTAGCGGCCCCAGTGCGAAAGGATTATCATAAAGCGCTCGCGGATACGCAAAAGCTATAATGTTCATCATCAAAATGCCGAGCAGAGCAACGCCTCGTAACGCATCAAGACTTATAATGCGGTTGGCTGGTGATATATGCTGACTCATTGCTTGTCCTTAAGCATTGGCGGTTTCCTTTAGGTTTGATTGGGAGTTTTTGGCAATTAGCTGTTGCCTGTGGCGACAGTATACATCAATCGATCACAGTAAACTCTGCCCCAACGAATAGAAACGACTTTGGTTACGACCTTCACACTGACAATTCATTGCTCCACCAGTTGTGCGCTATAGCGCACAATGCTATATTAACCCTACATGTGCGTTATAACGCACAAAAATAATTAAATACACAGGTAAATTTGGCCATGAAACACAATCGCTCGATTCAGCTTAGTCATATAGCCGCCGGCTCCACTTCTGTAATTGTGGGTTACAGTAGCTCGGTGGTTATAGTGATTGAAGCGGCCAGACAGGCCGGCGCCAGCGAATCTCAACTGATAAGCTGGTTACTGGTGCTTGGTCTGGCAATGGGCCTGAGCACGCTGTTTTTTTCGTGGCGTTTTAAAATGCCGGTGATTACGGCATGGTCGACGCCCGGCGCAGTTTTTTTAATTTCTACCGCAGGTGATTTTTCACTGGCTGAGATTACCGGAGCCTTTTTATTTGCCGGACTCCTAAGCCTTCTGGCGGCGCGCAGTCGCTTGCTGATGCGCGGCATTGAACGTATTCCCCCGGCACTATCTGCCGCTATGCTGGCGGGAATTTTACTGCCCTACTGTCTGGGTGTGTTTACCAGCGCTCAGGACTATCCGTTGCTGAGCATACTGTTTATTATGATTTACTTGCTTGGCAGTCGCTGGTTTCCCCGCTATCTGATGCTGGTTTTACTGGTGGTTGCGGCGTTGGCGGCATTAGTGCTAACCGGGAACAGCAGTAAACCTATCCGGTATGCCCTGCCTGCGCTCGAATGGGTCATACCGGCTTTCAACGGCGCAGCCCTTATCAGTATAGGCCTGCCGCTTTTTCTTATTACCACCTTGTCGCAAAACCTGCCGGGCATCAGTATTCAGCAAAGCCATGGCTATAAGCCAGACAACCGGTTTATACTAACGGGCATAGCACTGGTGCAGCTGTTCAGTGCCCCATTTGGCGGTTTCATGATTAACCTGGCGGCGATCACCGCTGCTATTTGCATGGCCGACAATGTGGATGAGAACCCGGCCAAGCGCTATCTGGCCGGCGTAGTGGCCGGGATTGGTTATTGTCTTGCCGGCTTGTTTGCCGTCACAATTACACTGATTTTTACTCAGATGCCACAGGTGGTAACCAGCTTACTGGCAGGCATTGCACTGTTGTCTACCCTACAATCGAGTTTGTTACGCAGTTTACAGGATGCGCCATTCAGACAGGGGGCAATACTCACTTTGCTATGCAGTGCGTCAGGATTAAGCCTTGCCGGGATTAGCGCACCGGTTTGGGGGCTACTTGCGGGAGTAATAACGCTGTGGCTGCATCCTCAATGGAAACAGCCGGTACAGCCATAACAATATAAATGGGGCCGTGAAACTGGCCCCCGGGGATCAGGCAAATACTTGCTTAGCGGCAGCCCGCATTTCAGCAAAGTCGTTAGACAGCAGAGAGTTGACATCTTCCACCACACCACGCTGAATGGCCAGGTTAAGGACTGCGTCTTTTTTACTGTCTATCTGCCCGGCTAATGCCGCGCCGACTCTGACAAAGTCGATGTAGCCAAGCTTTTCAGGAATATAAGCCAGATCGTGCCAGCGCTCAGCCACCACAACAAAGTCTTCACCAAACTCCCAGCTTCGCATAATACTGCCGCCCACTTTAGGGGCCAGCTTGTCAATGGCGTCGTCGAGGAAACTTGGACTCGCAAAAACCTCAGTGTGACGTTCAGCCTCAGTTAAAATAGGCAGTACACCAATACTGTGAATTAGTGACATCAGCGTCATGGTATCAATGCTAAGGTCGCGCTTCTTGGTACGGGCTATATACATTTGCAGCGCCGCCATGGCATTGGCTACCACTTCAACGGTGTTTGCCCATTCTTTTTTCATGTACTCACCAACCAGCTCGTTTTTTGAAACGAATAGTTGTTCCATTGCCAGCGCCGTTGCAATGTTTTTGATTTGTCTCAGGCCAATGCGGGTAACGGCCTGCGAGATGGAGGTTACTTTTACCGCTCGCCCCATGTAGGCACTGTTTGAAATCTTAATCATCCTCGCACTCAGCGATGGATCCTGGCCAATCACTTCACCCATATCCTGTAAGTTGATATCCGGATCGTCTGCGGCTTTACGTACTTTTAACGCCACAGCGGGTAACGTTGGCAGCACCAACGTATCGTTTTTAATCTTTTCAACCAGAATGGTGAGTAGCGCATTTTGTGTAGACATATTCCTACCTTTATCGATGGTCAGTGTGTTCTCGCATCCGTTGCGGTTAACAGTAACGGAGCGCGCTGCCTTTTATATTGTTGAAAATCAATGTTTGTTGCTGTTGTATAACCATAACATAGCTTAAATTTCTGTCATGCGACCAGTCCGGATAAATAAAAAATGACATTCAGGAAATATCGCGCGGTCGGCAAATGAAATATTGTTACTTAACTGAGTATAGCATCTGCTTTACGGCTTGGTTATGCTAGAGAAAGTTTCTGTATTTAACCGCCCGGGGCAACTATGTAAAAATGCCCTAAGGAATCAAAGGCAGCGGTATAATCAGTTTCTCAGATAAAAATGCTAAACAATAACAACAACTTTTATTTAACGACGGACGAATTCACATGCGCAAAGCACTGCAAAAAACATTTGCCCTCACCGCCCTGGCCAGTTCACTTCTTTTCGTTGGCTGCTCAGAGCCACAGTCACCGCAATCAACCACCCAGGCAACGGCGCCTGAATTGCTGGTTGATGACAGTCGTCTGGGGATTTATCACCAGGTCCCGTTAACGGCTGACTTGTCTCATTTGAGTGAGAACCAAAAACAAATGCTCAGCAAACTGATAGACGCCTCTGAAATTATGGACGATCTGTTCTGGAAACAGGCCTTTTTTGGCGATAAAAAAGCATTTCTGCAGCAGTTTAGCAATGAGGAACTCAAAGCTTTTGCGGCCATTAACTATGGCCCCTGGGATCGCTTAAATGGTGACGCGCCATTTCTGAGTGGCTACGGAGAAAAAGCCGCTGGTGCTGAGTTTTACCCTCAGGACATGACTAAAGCAGAATTCGCCGCCGCTGAATTTGCTGATAAAGATGGTCTCTATTCGGTGGTCGAACGCACTGAGAGTGGCGATTTAACTGCCACGCCCTATTCCGAGAAGTATCAGACAGAACTGACAAAAGCAGCAGCTTTACTTAAAGAGGCGTCTGAACTGGCAGATAATGAGACCTTCGCAAACTACCTGAAACTGCGTGCTGAAGCCTTACTGAGCGATGATTATTATGCATCGGACATGGCCTGGATGGATATGAAAACCAACCCCATTGAGCTGGTGATTGGCCCCATCGAAACCTATGAAGACCAACTCTATGGCTATCGCGCCGCATTTGAATCTTATGTGCTCATCAAAGACATGGCCTGGAGTGAGCGGTTAGCAAAATATGCTCAGTTCCTGCCTGAGTTGCAAGAAGGATTGCCAGTCGATGAGGCCTACAAGCAGGAAACTCCCGGATCGGATGCCGATCTTAATGCTTATGATGTGATTTATTATGCCGGGCACTCAAACGCCGGCAGTAAAACCATCGCCATCAACCTGCCTAACGATGAGCGGGTTCAACTGGCTAAAGGTACCCGCCGCCTGCAGCTGAAAAATGCCATGCAAGCCAAGTTTGATCATATTCTTAAGCCTATTTCAGAGGTGCTTATTGCCCCTGAACAACGCGAGCACATTACCTTTAACGCCTTTTTTGCCAACACCATGTTCCACGAAGTGGCCCATGGTCTGGGGATCAAAAACACGATTACCGATAAAGGCACTGTTCGGGCTGCACTTAAAGAGCACGCCTCGGCACTTGAAGAAGGTAAAGCCGATATTCTGGGTCTTTACATGGTTCAAAGTCTATTGGAAAAAGGTGAAATAACCGAGGGCACCCTGGAAGATTATTACGTTACCTTTATGGCAGGGATCTTTCGTTCAGTGCGCTTTGGTGCATCCAGTGCCCACGGCAAAGCCAATATGATCCGGTTTAACTATTTCGCCACCATGGGCGCTTTTGACCGCAATGAAGACGGCCTGTACAGCGTGAACATGGATAAAATGTCAGAAGCGGTTTCTTCCTTATCTGAGCTTATCCTTACCCTCCAGGGTAATGGGGATTACGATGGCGTAGCTGAGCTGGTTGCGGATAAAGGTATTATTAAACCCCAACTGGAAGCCGATCTGGCCCGTTTAAAAGCGGCCAGTATCCCGGTTGATATTGTGTTTGAGCAAGGAAAAACACAACTCGGTATATAACAAAAAACCTGGCACTTAAATTCATCCCGGTAACTGTTACTCTGCCGGGGTGATATATTGCCCAGCGTTCTGGCAGACAAGGAAAACCGTCTGCTATTTAACATATGGCCTGTTCATTCAGGCATTTTTCATCTGACAAGGAGTCCTGCATGAAACAAATCGCTGCGCTATTTCTACTCGCTATGTCGCTTTATTATATTTATTTAGGCTGGCGGGTACTTTTCACCAAACGGCCTTTTATTGTCTCAAGCGGTCTGCTGGCGAGCTTTGCCCTGTTAATCAATTTAGTACTAATCGTCCGGGAGGCTGTTCGGGTTTCGCAAACCGGTAGCCTGGAAGGCAAAGAAATTATTATGCTGGCGGTAACGATTTTTTTAGGCGTCAAATGCTGGCAACTAAGGCGGTCATACCAGGTTATAGGTCTGACTGGTGACTTTACGCCGGCCCTTAAAAATGCATTAGCTCATAACCAGTTGAATTATTGCGAACAACCCGGAATTATCAAAGTCCCAGCCCTGCCCGGCGCCATTGGATATGAATTCAAGTATTCCAAAAACGAATCATCGTTTAATTTTAAGGGCAGCTTTTCAGCTACGACAATCATTAACGTTATTCAACAGCTAGAACAATACTTTGCCGCACATCCCTTCACCATTAATAAGAAAGCAGCATATGAAATGTGCGGATTGGGCATGATATCACTGGCTCTTTCACTTGCTTTGCTGTTCTACTAACGATAAACCGGCTTCAGACACCGACCAGGAGTATCTGCAGGTGATACTAGCTCAAGGCCAGTTTGAGGGGGGTATCGTCTAGACACCATCAGAAGGCAGCAACCACAACGCTTAAACCTTACCGTCATCCCCGCATGCTTCTAGCGGGGATTGAATGACTGAGCAATAAGCCATAGTGAGTTAGTTGATTTATCCGGTGATGTCTAAAACAACCTGCTTTTTATTTGGTTCTTTGTATTGCGAAATACTGAGGTCGGGCAGATTAAGTAAAAGCGTAGAGGCGTCATGGATGACGGCTCCGGCCAGTGCGGGCAGGACGCCCGCTCTGGCCGATAGGTTTTACCTGCCCGGTCTCAGTATGCTACTTCGCGATTAAAGAACTGGGGGTGTCCAGAGGGGAGCCACCTCCCCTCTGGGTGCAGTCGGCACCCCGACAAAATGTGGAGAAATGAATGGTGGTGGAAGTGCCTACATTCTATAGATACGCAGAGAATGGTATTTTTTAGTCCACAATATCAGTCAAGGAGATCCCGGATAAGCACTGCGTCCTTTCAGGGATGACAAGATATAAAGCGGATAGCGCCTTTGGCGCTTCGAAGGATAACAAACGCGATACCGTTTGGGTTAGTCAGCCTTCTCAGGAGATCCCGGATAGCGCCGGTGGCGCTTCGAAGGATAACAAACGCGATACCGTTTGGGTTAGTCAGCCTTCTCAGGGGATCCCGGATAGCGCCGGTGGCGCTTCCGGGATAACAAAAAGCTTTAGCTTTTTGTTACTCTAAATGCTTGGGTTTGTCTGTGTATGGTGGCCAGCCCATCATTTTCCCGGCCAGAACATGCAAATGGATGTGATAAACAGTTTGGCCACCAAACTCATTACAGTTCATTACAGCGCGGTAGCCTTCTTCAGCAAAGCCCATATCATGAGCCAGTTTGGCGGCGACAGTATATAAATGACCGACCACGGCTTCATCTGCTTCGCTGATGTCATTAATGGTGGCAATCTGCTTTTTAGGGATGACTAAAAAATGAATCGGTGCCTGCGGATTAATATCTTTAAAGGCTAACGCCTTGTCGTCTTCGTACAGAATATCTGCCGGGATAGACTTATCAATTATCTTATCAAAAATAGTTTCAGCCATTTGTTATCTCCATCAAATCGATACAGGGCTTACCAGAATATAAAGGCAATCAGCACGGCGCCAAGCAATAAGCGGTATATCACAAACGGTAACATACCGATGCGGCTTATCCAGCTCAGGAATAAAAAGATACACAGATAAGCACTAACAAAGGAAAAGCCTGCGCCGTAAATTAGTGCCGACCAATCCACAGCTTCATTAGCTTCGAGCAGGTCTTTTACAGCTAGTAAACCGGCACCGAGGATCACCGGAATAGACAGTAGAAACGAAAAGCGTGCCGAACTTTCCCGGTTTAAACCCAGCATCAAACCTGCTGTCATCGTGATACCAGAACGGGATGTACCCGGAATTAATGCCAGCATTTGGGCCAGCCCAATAATAATGGTCTGACGCAGGGTGAGTTGTTCCAGCTTCTGCACATGTTTAGCTTTTACATCGGCGTACCAGAGTAGTAAGCCAAACAGGATTGTCGTGGTCGCAATTACCGCGGCACTGCGCGCATGGGTTTCTATCAGGTCTTTCAGTAAAAAGCCGGCGATTACTGCCGGAATAGTGCCGATTACTACAAACCAGGCAAGCTTGCTGTCGGTGGTTTGTTGTTTGCTGAACCCGTGCTTAAAAAAGGCCCCTGTCATTTGCAGGATATCATTACGGAAGTAAATCATTACTGCCAGCAAACTGCCCACATGTACCGCCACATCAAATGCCAGGCCCTGATTACGCCAGCCGAGCACTTCGGCAGGTAAAATCAAATGGGCAGAGCTACTGATAGGCAAAAATTCGGTAAGGCCCTGGATAATGGCCAGAACAATAATTTCGAAAAGCGTCATCCCTGGGGTGAACTCCATTTAAAATCGATAGGTGTGGTTGGCTGCTTGCTATGATCAAAGGCGTGCCAGAGTTGCGAGAAAGTTTTTCCCACTACCGGATGGCGCATATCAGGGGCAATATCAGCCAGCGGCCGCAGTACAAACGCGCGCTGTAGAATTTCCGCTCTGGGCAGCGTCACCGGTGCATCACACACCATTTGATCGAAGCACAATAAATCCAGATCCATTGTGCGGGAACAGTGCTTTTTATACCAGTCTTTTCGCCCGTATTCGGCTTCTAATTGCTTGAATAACTGATAAATTGCTTCCAGCGATAAACTGGTATCCACTCGTGCCACCCAGTTGTAAAACCCCGGCCCGTCAAAGCCCACCGCCGGGCAATCATAAACCGGCGATACCACTACATTGTCAAAGTACTGGTGCAGTAACCGATAAGCTTCACGAGTATGAAACTCACGCTCAATGTTCGACCCAATGCCAATAAAAACCTGATGCAGGCTCACTTTATTTGCCTGCCTCGTGGGTAATACGAATACCAACCTTACGGGCATCCGGTAGTATCCCTGGCTTTTCGATCGTCAGTACCAGCTTTTGTACCTCAAACGCCTGACAAACAGCATTGATAATGGCATTGGCAAACGCCTCAAGTAACTCAAAGGAAGAGTCGCTACCCACCTGCTTAACCGTTTCTGCAACCGCTGCATAATCGATAGTGTGGGCCACATCGTCTGACTGCATAGCTGCGCTCAAATCAGCATCAATTAACAAATCGACAATTAACACCGTATTTTGTGTGCGTTCCCAGTCATATACGCCTATCAGGGTAGGCACTTCCAGCCCTTCAATAAATATTTGCTGCATTATTTGTTGCACCTTAAAACTCATTTTTTGCGAGTATAGCATTGGCGTTGCAGATTACGCGATCCCGCTAATCATGGCCAGTCCGGCCAGCTCCTAGCACGCTTTATAACTGTCACACATAGCGTCACAATGTCTGGCTTTGCGGGCGATATTCTAGTAGTGTGTGCACACTTTTCATACATAGTTGGAGCATTGGCTTGATTGCACTCAGTCTGTTAATGATTGGCGTTGCCTACCTGATAGGCTCTGTTAGCAGTGCAGTATTGGTCAGCCGTGCTTTTCGATTACCTGATCCGCGCCGACATGGCTCTGGCAACCCCGGTGCCACCAATGTTTACCGCCTCGGTGGCCGTGTTCCGGCTTTGCTGGTGCTGGTTATCGACGTGCTGAAAGGTACCATTCCGGTGTATTCGGCCTATTTTATGGGGCTTGCCCCGGTGGCCCTGGGTTTTATTGCCATTGCAGCCTGTCTTGGTCATATCTTCCCGCTCTATTTTAATTTTGCCGGCGGCAAAGGCGTCGCAACGGCATTTGGCGCCATGTTACCAATAGGACCGGCGCTGGCCGGTTCGCTGATTGCCAGCTGGGCGGTTGTAGTGTTTATCTGGGGATATTCCTCGCTGGGCGCTATTGTTACTGTACTACTGGCGCCAGTGTTTACCTGGTTTATCAAGCCCACTTACACTATACCGGTGGCCATGCTGTCGGTGCTGATCATTTTCAGACACAAAGAAAATATTCAGCGGTTGCTCAAAGGCGA
Source organism: Gammaproteobacteria bacterium (assembly GCA_018222405.1). Taxonomy (GTDB): domain Bacteria; phylum Pseudomonadota; class Gammaproteobacteria; order Enterobacterales; family Alteromonadaceae; genus Alteromonas. The sequence continues at coordinate 29,287 of JAAFAI010000031.1, forward strand.
AGAGAGTAAAGTCTGGGATAAAGGCAAAGCCAACGAGTAAGCGTTACTCTTCAGGCACGTTTTGCGTAAGCTGTTGCAGGGCATAATCAAGGCTTGCCGTCGAGACACCGCCTACATGGCGATACAACAATTTACCTTGTGGAGAATAAAACAGCGTGGTGGGCAATACAGCCACGCCGAAAGCTTCACTTACTGACCCGCTGGTATCAAGCAGGACATTTTCAAGTTTAAGCCCCTGGCTGCCAAGAAATGCATTAACTTCGGCGGCCGACTCGCCCTGGTTTAAAAAAATAAAATGCAGATTTGGGTAGTTTTGCTGGGCCTGCTCCAGCACTGGCATTTCGCGGCGACATGGCGGGCACCAGGTAGCCCAAACATTCAGTACAATAGGCTTACCCGTAAAGGCTGCAAAGTCTACCGTTTGAAGCGCATTATTCTGCACCACAGGTAACGGCATGGTCGCACTGCGATTTACCCAGTTAATCCCAATATAAACCGGCAACATGCAAGCGGCGGTAAGCAAAACAACTTTCACTGAGGCATTGCGGGTAACAGGCAGTTTATGAACGCGCCATATCAGTACCAGTGCACCGGCTATCAACCCGGTCTGGGGCAAAAAGCCGCCATCGCGAATATCCAGCATGGCGAGCAAGTCAGATTGATATTGGGGCCACATGCGCCAGATAAATCCGGCTCTGGCGCCCAGGAGTGCCGCCACAAAAACACTGAACAGGGTATTTTCCACCTGCGCGCGCAGTGGCTTTTCTTTTACGACCAGACGAAGCCAGATGAGCGCGAGGAACAACGCTCCCCACACCAGCACATAATCAATGGCCAGGCCCACCGGCCCTATCGACAGGCTATGCAACGTAACACAGCCTGTAGGTACCGTTAGTCCTTGCCTTCACTGAACTGCTCATAAGCCAACATGGCATCTGCGGCATACATCAATGACGGGCCGCCGCCCATGTAAACCGCCATGCCCAGCGTTTCTTCTATTTCCTGTTTGGTTGCGCCAAGCTCTACCAGGGCTTTAACGTGAAAGCCAATGCAGCCGTCACAACGGGTAGATACGCCGATTGCCAGGGCGATGAGTTCTTTGGTTTTCTTGTCCAGTACGCCGTCTTTGGTAGCGGCTTGCGCCATCGCAGAGAATCCCTGCATGGTATCGCTGATGTCACTTCGCAAAGCTTTTAAATTACTGGAAATACGTTGGGTAATTTCAGGGTAAGACTTACTCATTATCAAGACCTCTTGGTTATTGTTCAGCCAGCGCCTGATTGAGCACATCCAGTTTGCCATCGATGGGACGGAGTAACTCAAGCCCCAGCACTTTAGCCAGTGCCGGGTATACTTCCAGGTTACTGAAGCGCGGCAGTCGTACACCCTGCCTGAAAGCAGGACCTGCCGCAACAAAAGTGGCGCCCATATCCGGATGTTCAGGCAAATAGCCATGACCGCCGGGGCCGATACGACTGTCTTTATTCTTGGCAAAACGGGCCGGCGCATCAATGGTAATGATAATATCACCGGTACGCGGATTATGCGGCATGTGATAGTGCTTTCGTTGATGCTCATCAAACACTTTTACACCGGGCAATGCCAATGCTCGCAACGCCTTTTCCTGCGCTTTAACGGTCGCCTCGCTGACGCCGTCTTTGGCGTACAACAGTATTTGTTCGCCTTCGTTGAGCACCAGAAAGTCATCGCTGATATTCAGCTCGTCCTGATAAATTATCCGGCTGGTATCTACCGCGTTCATGCCGTGATCAGACACCAGGATCAGGTTGACCTTTATTGGCAAAGCCTGAATACGCTCATACAACTGGCCAATCAGTGCATCGATTTTTTGCACGGCGGCAAACGTCTGCGGTGCATCCGGGCCATAATCGTGCCCCACGGTATCGACTAAAGAAAAATAGCCGGCTATAAACACCGGGCGGGTCGCATCGGGATAGGTCAGCCACTCAATGATCTGATCAATACGCTGCTGATAGTCTGAATATTTGGAATAGTGAAAATGATAAGACGGTAACTGCCCGCCAATCCGAGCGTCTGACTCCGGCCAGAAGTAGGTGGCAGCCGGGTAACCATGGGTTTCCACCAGATTCCAGAACGGCATCGCCGTTATCCAGGTACTGTCTTTATAAGCTTCACCCATGGAGTAGTAAGCATGGCGGCTTTTATCGTAAAAACGGTTGTTCACAATGCCGTGATTAACCGGCAACAGGCCGGTCAGCAGCGAAATGTGATTAGGAAAAGTATTGGCCGGATACACCGGCTGCATGCTTTCAGCGCGAACACCGTGAGCAGCTATGTTGGCCATCGCCCGGGCCTGATGCTTTTCGATATAGTCGTGGCGAAAGCCATCAACTGAGATTAATAGCACATGCTGTTCCGGACGTTCAGCATGTACATTCAGGCTAAGAAAAATCAGGCAGCCAAGTAGACTGCGCCAGCTAAAAAAGGTCATAAAAAGCTTTGATATCAATTAAAAAGCATAAGATAACACCTTTTTTATGACACTGGTGTTAACGAATCAAGCGGCCAGCGAGGAACTACCGATTCTGACAGAGGAGTGGTTTCACCTGCTTTGAGTCGCTGCAAGCCCGCATACGCTATCATTGCACCATTATCGGTACAAAAACTTAAGCCCGGGTAATACACTTCGCCGTTGATATCCTGCATTAATTTGGTCATGGCAGTACGTAGCGAAGTGTTGGCACTCACGCCGCCGGCTATCACCAATCGTTTCAGTCCGGTTTGTTTAAGTGCCCTTTTACACTTAATAATCAGGGTATCGATTACCGCTTCCTGAAAAGCAAAGGCAATATTGGCCTTGGTTTGATCACTGCCGTCGGCGTCGCGAATAGTATTGGCAGCAAAGGTTTTAAGACCACTGAAGCTGAAGTCCAGACCAGGTCGGTCGGTCATCGGGCGCGGAAAACTGTAGTGGCCGCCTTCCCCCTGATCGGCCAACTTTGCCAGCAGCGGCCCCCCCGGATAATCCAACCCCAGCAGCTTGGCCGTTTTATCAAAGGCCTCACCGGCGGCGTCATCGATAGACTCACCAAGTAATTCATAACTGCCAATACCATCTACCCGCACCAGCATGGAGTGGCCGCCAGACACCAGCAGCGCAACAAAAGGAAACGGCGGCGGGTTATCTTCCAGCATGGGGGCTAACAAATGCCCTTCCATATGATGCACGCCAATGGTCGGCACATCCCAGGCATAGGCTAACGAGCGTCCTACTGAGGCGCCCACCAGTAGTGCTCCAACCAGGCCGGGCCCTCGGGTATAGGCAATACCATCGATATCATCAGAAGAGGAACCTGCATCGCTCAACGCTTTTTGAATCAGCGGGACAATTTTGCGCACATGGTCTCGGGATGCCAGTTCCGGCACTACGCCACCGTAATCGGCGTGCAACTTAACCTGACTATATAAGGTATGCGACAGAAGCCCCTGTTCGTCGTCATAAACAGCAATACCGGTTTCATCACAGGATGTCTCAATACCTAATACGCGCATAGTGTTCTGTTTGCCTTTAGTTGATCAGATTTAGCAGGGGTGACTGGCTGCGAAGTTTACCCGAATTGGTGAATTCAGGCCACTACGGTGCATTGGGTGTATTATATGGGGCGTTTTGGCTATTTTTTTAACACTAAGACTTTACATCCTGGGCGTGAATGATTAGAATTTCGCACCATTTTTAACCCGGGTGGTTTAAAAGTACCTATTTTAACCCGGACATCCTGTTAAGTTTTGAGGTGAATTTTTAATGCCTATCGTTAAAGTTAGAGAAAACGAGCCATTTGACGTAGCACTGCGTCGTTTTAAGCGTTCTTGTGAAAAAGCCGGTGTTCTGTCAGAAGTTCGTCGTCGTGAATTTTTCGAAAAGCCAACTTGGGAACGTAAGCGCAAGAAAGCAGCTGCTAAAAAGCGTCACCTGAAAAAGCTGGCTCGCGAAAACGCACGTCGCGTAAAACTGTACTAATACACCTTTAGTCCAGTTTAGCTGCAATAACATGCAGCAAAAAACCTGTAAGCAACTATCGACTGAGTAACTTATGGCGCTAATCGACGATTTAAAAAATGCACAAAAAGAGGCAATGCGGGCAAAAAACAAGGTCCGTCTTGGCACTATTCGCATGGCGTTAGCAGCTATTAAGCAAAAAGAAATCGATGAGCAGGTAACTTTAGGCGATTCTGATATCCTGGCAGTGTTAACCAAAATGGTTAAGCAACGCCAGGATGCTGCCGCGCAGTACGATTCGGCAGGTCGTGAAGACCTGGCGCAAACTGAGCGCTCAGAGATTGTCGAACTCGAGTCTTTCCTACCCCAGCCTCTTACAGAAGAGGAAATTGCCACGCTGATCGAGGAAGCCATGGCTTCAACCGGTGCCAGCGGCATGCAAGATATGGGTAAAGTGATGGGTGTGTTAAAACCCCAGGTACAAGGCCGGGCCGATATGGGCGCACTGAGCGCCCAAATCAAACAGCGTTTAGGGTAAATCACCCAACTCACGCTGGCATTTATGGTAGCGGCGCAGATCGTTGCGCTTACCACATATCCTGATAAAGTATCCGCAATCCAATACTTCATGGCAGCGTAGTACAATCTATGGCAGGTAAAATCCCTCGCGAATTTATCGACGACCTGTTGGCCCGTACCGACATTGTTGAAATTGTTGATAGCCGTGTCCGGCTCAAAAAAGCGGGGAAAAACTATTCAGCCTGCTGTCCGTTCCACGACGAAAAAACGCCCTCTTTTACCGTAAGCCAGGATAAGCAGTTTTATCACTGCTTTGGCTGTGGTGAGCATGGCAACGCCATTTCGTTTCTGATGGACTATGACCGACTGGAGTTTGTTGAAGCCATTGAAGAACTGGCGAAGATGCACGGTCTGGAAGTGCCAAGAGAGCAAGGTTCAGGTCGTTTTACCAGCAACAAAGACAAGCAGCAGAATGAGTCTGATTTCCAGTTAATGGAAAAGGTCACACGCTTTTTTCAGCATCAGCTTAAACACCATGCCCAGGGCAGTAAAGCGGTGGAGTATCTCAAACAGCGCGGTTTGTCTGGCGAAATTGTTAAGCAGTGGGAAATTGGTTACGCCCCGCCCGACTGGGATGCGGTACTCAAAACCTTTGGTACCGACAACGCTTTAAGAAAACAGCTACTCGATCTTAAACTGGTAAACCAAAACGACAACGGCAAACAGTATGACTTCTTTCGCGACCGGATCATGTTTCCGATTCGTGATAAGCGCGGCCGGGTGTGTGGCTTTGGTGGCCGGATTATGGAAGGCAATGGCCCGAAATACCTGAACTCGCCGGAAACCCGTATCTTTCATAAAGGATACGAGTTATTTGGCTACTACCAAACCCGCCAGCAACGTAACTTACAGCGCATCATGGTGGTTGAGGGCTATATGGATGTAGTGGCGCTAAGTCAGTATGGCATCCAGTATGCCACCGCTGCACTCGGTACCGCGACCACTCAGGACCATATGACCATGCTAATGCGTGGCACGCAGGAAATTGTGTGTTGTTACGATGGCGACCGGGCAGGGCGAGATGCCGCCTGGCGCGCGGTGGAAAATGCCCTGCCAGCCTTAAAGGATGGCGTACAGTTAAAATTTCTGTTTCTGCCGGATGGCGAAGACCCCGATACCATGGTGCGTCAGATTGGTCAGGAAGCCTTTGAGGAAATGGTCGCCAAGGCAACGCCACTATCGACCTTTTTCTTTGATGCCTTACTGAAGCAGCATTCTGTTGGTACCCCGGAAGGTAAAATTGCCCTGAAGTCGGCTGCACAACCACTGATAGACCAGGTAGCAGGCGAACAACAAAAGCTGATGCTGAGTGAAGAACTCAGCAAACACGTAGGTGAGTACGACCGTTTTAAGCTCGATAGGGATATTCGCGCAGCCAATGCCAGCCCTGGCTCGGCGGCCCCAAGACAGCAAAAAAATGACGGCGGCAATATCAATAAAACCCGCCTGTCGCCGATAAGTGTAATGATTAGATTGTTGCTGGAACATCCGTCACTGGCAGCAGAGTGTAGTGATTCCGTACAGCCTGAATTTCTCAACGGTTCAGGGATTGCCGGCCTCAATGTTTTACAGGATGTGTTCAGTTTTTGTGCCAGCCATCCGCAGGCTAAAACTGCACAAGTGGTTGAAAACTTCCGCGAGCACCCCTATTCAAAGAGTCTGGGTCGGCTACTCGTGCAGGAGCACTTTATTGATGATGCCGACGCACAAAGGGTATTTCGGGACTGCTTTGCCCGCCTGTTAGACTGGCATTTCGATAGCCGCATTGACCAATTGTTGTCAAAATCAAGAATTCAGGCGCTTAGTAGTGACGAAAAACAGGAATTAAACATGCTCATGCGGGAACGGCAAAGCAGTTAATTCATCACAGCAACATATGCATTGGGTAAAAGTATTGAAAGTTGCGGTGAAGGCTTTAAACCTAAGCAACAACGAACCCGGAGCAGACTTCGGCATTAGTCGCAGGCAACGGGCTTGCGAGTGGCAGACCAGTTAACGGCGAATTAGCACCACAATTACAGCAGAACCGGCAAGTTTTGAAAGGCTTATCAGCAAAATTAGATGCGGTAAAAGTAGCCGCCGTAGTAGTCAAAATAACCATGTTTCTGTTATACTGTGTAATTCGCTGCCGTCGTCGCAATGGGCAGGCAATTAAACGTAAACCAACAAAAGCAGTCTACCGTAGGTAAGTTGTAACGTTATTACCTCGGTCCGTCATAGATTTACATTTGGACGGGTCATATTGCAATGGTTAATTTTTGAAAAGTGTAGGGTATATGGCGCAAAGCAAGCAGTCTCAGATTAAACTCCTGATTGCGAAAGGTAAAGAACAAGGTTATTTGACGTTTTCTGAAGTCAACGACCATCTGCCTCAAGACATTGTCGATTCGGATCAGATAGAAGATATCATCCGCATGATCAATGACATGGGTATCCAGGTAGCAGAATCAGCACCGGATTCCGATGAACTGTTAATGCAGGAAACCACCACTGACGAAGAAGTTGCAGAAGCGGCAGCACAAGCGCTGGCAACTGTTGAAAGCGAAATTGGACGTACCACCGACCCGGTCCGCATGTACATGCGAGAAATGGGTACCGTAGAACTCCTTACCCGTGAAGGCGAAATCGAAATCGCCAAACGTATCGAAGACGGTATTAATCAGGTTCAGTGTTCTGTTGCAGAATACCCTGAAGCCATTACTTACCTGCTCGATCAATGGGACCTTTACGAAGCAGAAGAAATTCGCTTAAGCGATATCATTTCTGGCTTTGTTGACCCGAATAACGAAGAAGACCTCGCCCCCACCGCCACACACGTTGGTTCAGAGCTTTCTCAGGAAGAGCTGGACGACGAAGATGATGACGATGATGACGACGACGATGATGATGACGAAGACGATACCGGTGTTGATCCGGAAGAAGCTCGCCAGAAGTTTGCAGAATTACGCGATCAGTATCAGGTTGCCCGCGAAGTCATCGAAACGAAAGGTCGTACCCACGCCGATTCGCGTAAAGAAATTAACGCGCTGAGCGACATCTTTAAAGAATTCCGCCTGGTACCAAAACAGTTCGATCGACTGGTTCGCAATATGCGTGAGATGATGGACCGCGTACGCATCCAGGAACGTCTGGTAATGAAGTACTGCGTCATGCACGCCAAAATGCCGAAGAAAGACTTCATCAAAGCTTTTGCCGGTAACGAAACGTCTACCGCATGGTTAGATACGATTCTGTCTGGCAACGCACCCTATGCCGAGGTGTTACAGTCATACAAAGAAGAAATCGAGCGTAGTGTTGGCAAGATTTCTCAGGTTGAGCAAGAAACCGGTTTGGTTATTGCCGACATTAAAGATATCAACCGTCGCATGTCGATTGGAGAAGCCAAAGCTCGTCGTGCCAAGAAAGAAATGGTTGAGGCAAACTTACGTCTGGTTATTTCAATTGCTAAGAAATACACCAATCGTGGTCTGCAATTCCTTGATCTTATTCAGGAAGGTAACATTGGTCTGATGAAAGCGGTGGATAAGTTTGAATACCGCCGTGGTTATAAATTCTCAACCTATGCAACCTGGTGGATCCGTCAGGCGATTACCCGTTCTATCGCCGACCAGGCGCGGACGATTCGTATTCCGGTTCACATGATCGAAACCATTAACAAACTGAACCGTATCTCTCGTCAGATGCTGCAGGAAATGGGTCGTGAACCAACGCCGGAAGAACTTTCTGAGCGCATGCTCATGCCGGAAGACAAAATCCGTAAAGTACTTAAGATTGCGAAGGAGCCAATCTCGATGGAAACCCCCATCGGTGATGATGAAGATTCGCATCTGGGTGACTTTATCGAGGACAGTACCATTATTCAGCCCCTCGATTCAGCTACCGGCGGCAGCCTGAAAGACGCCACTCAGGAAGTTCTGGCTGGCCTGACTGCTCGTGAAGCAAAAGTACTGCGTATGCGTTTCGGTATCGACATGAATACCGACCACACGCTGGAAGAAGTGGGTAAACAGTTTGATGTAACCCGTGAGCGTATCCGTCAGATCGAAGCCAAGGCGTTGCGTAAACTGCGCCACCCCAGCCGTTCTGAACAGCTGCGCAGCTTCCTGGACGAATAAATCGTCTTGCTAAAAGCCATCAAAAGCCAGTCTTAACGACTGGCTTTTTTGTTTGTCTTATCGTAGTTAACAAAATGCATCTGATGACTAAACGGGTTGATGATCACCTTATAAAGATGCAGTAAATCTCTGCCCAGAATACCGACTACTTCTAGATCGGCCAGCACCGCCAGATCCTGCTCGTAACCTGTCAAGGTAATCGCCTCACCGCCAAGGGTAAAACTCAATTCGTTGTCTTTGCCAAACTTAACCAATTGGGGATCGAATACCGATACACTGGCGCCAGTATCCAGCATCACGCGCTGTATTTTGCCTTCCAGCATCACGTCAAAAATAAGCGGTCCAAATTGGTCTTCGTAGGCCACTGTCGTGGTTGGCTGCAAACCTTGCTGCGGCTTATCGTACAAATTGATAAGCTTGTTGGCATAGTCGAACTCCACAATATAATCCCGCAGTAGCTCCCATCCGATAACAGCCTGGAAGTCAGTAGAAATTTGCTCTGCCACACCTTCGATATCGCCGCGAGAGCTGCTAAACCTAACGTCAGAAAACATCTGTTCCCCGAGTTTTAAAGTGTTTAGCGTACCCTGGTATACGTCCCATCGATTACCGTTGATATCACCGGCTTTAAAGCCGCTCTTTTCGAGTGGAATACCCAGAGCTTTAGCGGTAGAAAAAGCGACTTGCAGCCTTTGCTGATCGCCAATATCAATCATCGCTAACAATGGCTTACCGTTAGCCTCGATATCAGTAAATATAAGGCCATAAGAGTTGGTTTCAAATTCTAACGCTATGGGTTCATTGGCTGCATAACCCGCTTTAACTGCGGCTATGGTGGCCAGTAAAATATACAAAAGCTTGTGATTAAGACAACGTTTCATGGGTATTCATCCTTGAATAATTCTCAACATAAAGCACCTTAAAATATAATCATCACTGTATGAAATTTCAACGCATGGGTGCTTGCCTGGCCGCGTCGAGAGAGAAGTTAACCGTATGTAAATGTTATTCAGCCCTGGCCTATTCACCTGCAAGAATAAATCAGGCTAAGATGCACTGTGGTTAAAGTCACTTTACCGCTAAAAAAAACGACAGATACGAAATACTAATAACGAAAAGGGAATCACATGCAATTTCACAGGTTACGCCTGAGAGCTGCTGCACTCTGCTTTGCAGTCATCCTCTCTCCCACCGTTCCGGCTGCCACCGAATATCAAAAACCGGCCGAAGAAATTCTCCAGCTCGTCGATGTAAAACGCGCCCCCTATTTTCTGATGAATGATAGTCAGGATACCGCGTTGATGCTGTACCGCGATACCTATAAAACTATCGCCGAATTATCCGAAGAGGAGCTGCGACTGGGTGGATTACGTATTGATCCCAAAGCGAATATCGGCAGTCGTGATACTTTTTATAACGATTTAAAAATTCAGCGAGTCAACAGTCAACAAACGGTAGACATCGCAGGATTACCCGATAGCCCTCGTTTATCCAACTTTGCCTGGTCGCCGGATCAACAGAAAATGGCCATGACCCACAAGACCCCGAACGGCATTGAGTTGTGGGTTGTGGATTTAAAAAGCGCCAAAGCTAAACGCCTTACCAAAGCCATTCTCAACGCCAACATGCGTGATGTGATTAACTGGTTTGCTGACGGCTCTGCACTGCTGGTAAAAGTGGTACCCGAGGACCGCCAGCCGCTGATTAACACCGAATCTGCCACCCCGACTGGCCCGACGGTATCAGTAAGTGACGGTAAAAAAGCCCAGAATCGTACTTATCAGGATCTGCTGAAAAACAAAAATGACGAATTTAACTTTGAGCAGTTAACCCGCTCCACGCTGGTAAAAGTCGACCTTAACGGCCACACCTCAAACTGGCTGGCGCCGGCGATGTATGGCAATATTGATGTCTCCCCCAATGGCCAGTATGTGCTGGTTACCCGCTACGAGCAGCCGTTTAGCTATCTGGTGCAATACAACCGTTTTCCATCGGTCACCAGTGTATATACCCAGCAGGGCAAATTCGTTAATGACATTGTTTCAGTACCGCTGATTGAGGATCTGCCCAAGGGCTTTATGGCCACTCGCGAAGGCCGTCGGTCTGTTCAGTGGCGTGATGACAAGCCCGCGACGCTGGTCTTTGCCGAAGCGCAGGATAAAGGCGATCCGGCTGTTGAAGTTGACTATCGCGATGCGGTGTACGCGCTGGAACCGCCATTCGACGGCACTCCGTCGCTGCTCCTTAAAACCCATAACCGTTTTTCACGCATTATGTGGGGTGACGACAATCACGCGATTGCCCAGGATTACTGGTGGAACACCCGTAATACTAAAGCCTATGCGTTTAACCCGAGCGACAGCACTGTAGAGCCTACGGTTATTTTCGATCGCAATTATCAGGATGCCTACAGCGATCCGGGTTCTTTTGTGACTGAGCGCAATGAATTTGGTCAGAGCGTACTGGCAATGGATGGCGCTAAGGTCTTTTTACTTGGCGATGGCTATTCGGATGAAGGGCAATTTCCTTTCCTAGACAGTCTTAATCTTAAAACGCTCGAAAAAGAGCGCCTCTACCAGTCTGCCTATACCGATAAACTGGAAGAGCTCTACGATTACAAAGTTGATGAACAGAAACTCACCGTGAGTATCGAGTCGAAAAGTGAATACCCGAACCGCTACTTCCGTCACTTAACCGACCAATCGCTTACCCAGTTAACAGACTTTGAAAATCCGTTTAAAGCCATTCAGAGCGTAAAAAAGGAAGTCATCACCTATAAGCGTGACGACGGGCTAGAGCTTTCCGGCACGCTTTATTTGCCGGTTGGCTACGAGGAAGGTAAGCAATATCCGATGATCCTGTGGGCATACCCACGAGAGTATAAAGATCAAAACAGCGCCTCGCAGAATACCAGTAATCCCAATGAGTTTACCTATCCGTTCTGGGGCTCACCGATTTACTGGGTAAACAAAGGCTATGTGGTACTCGATGGCGCGGCCTTCCCCATTGTTGGCGAAGGCGATGAAGAGCCCAATGACAGCTTCCGCAGTCAGTTAGTAGCTAACGCCAGGGCCGCCATTGATGCCGTTGACGCGCGCGGACTTATCGACCGACAGCGCGTAGCAGTGGGTGGCCACAGCTATGGTGCCTTTATGGTAGCTAACCTGCTGTCTCATTCTGATTTATTTGCTGCCGGTATTGCTCGCAGCGGTGCCTATAACCGTACCCTCACGCCATTTGGCTTCCAGTCTGAGGAGCGCTCTTACTGGGAAGCCCCTCAGGTGTATTACACCATGTCGCCCTTTATGCATGCCGACAAAATGAAAACCCCGTTACTACTTATACATGGCGAGGCTGATAACAACAGTGGAACCTACCCCATGCAAAGTGAGCGCTACTTTAATGCCCTTAAAGGCCTTGGTGCCACAGCACGACTGGTAATGTTACCCAAAGAGTCCCACGGCTACCGCGCCAAGGAAAGTATCCTGCACATGCTGTGGGAACAGGACCAATGGCTGGAACAACATGTAAAGGCTAAGTAACCTCTGTTTCACACAGGTCCTGTGGGCCTGTGTGCTCAGCAGCCTATTTCAACAGGAAAGCAGCAATGAAAACACTGATTACACTTTTGGCAGGATTACTTGTAAGCGCTTCTACAGCGGTACTCGCCGGTGATAACACACTCTCAGCTATCGAACAGCAGCAAGGCTGGGAAAGTTTGTTTGATGGTAAGTCACTTAAAGACTGGCGTAATTATCAAAAGGACGAAGCCGGCAGTAACTGGCAGGTCACTAACGGTACCATCACCCTTACTAAAGGAGGCAGTGGCGACCTGATTACGGAAAAGCAGTATGACGAGTTTGAACTGAGCCTGGACTGGAAGATTTCCGAGGCCGGAAACAGCGGTGTTTTCTTTCTGGCTGATGAGAGTGAACAGTACATTTTCTTCCATGCCCCAGAAATCCAGATCATCGACAATGAAAAACACCCCGACAGCAAGCTCGACTCTCACCGCTCTGGCTCATTGTACGATATGGTGGTAGCACCGCCCGCGGCTTATAAAGACGCCGGAGAATGGAATAACCTGCGTATTAAGCTGCACAATGACGTGCTGGAAGTTTGGCAGAATGGCGTAATGACCGTTCACATCGTGATGCATTCGTCGACCTGGGACAAGCTTGTAGCAGCCAGTAAATTTGCCAAATGGGAAGGCTTTGGCGACCAGGCCAAAGGCCACATCGGCTTACAGGATCACGGCGACAAAGTGTGGTTTAAAAATATAAAAATCCGGGAGTTACGCTAATGACAGAATTTGCCCATCAGGTAGTTATTGTTGGCTCAGGTGCTGGCGGAGCCATGGCCGCCTATGAGCTGACCAAAGCAGGTATTAATGTACTGATGCTCGAAGCTGGTCGTGACTATAACCCCAAAACCGAAACGCCGATGTTTAAGCGTAACGCCGACGCGCCGTTAATGGGCGCGGCCACATCAGACAAGAACTTTGGCTACTACGACGCCACCGTTGATGGCGGCTGGTCGGTCCCCGATGAGCCCTACACCACCGATGATGAATCCGATTTTTTATGGTGGCGGGCGCGAATGCTTGGCGGTCGCACTAACCACTGGGGCCGTTATTCACTGCGCTTCAGCGAACATGACTTTAAAGGTAAAAGCCGCGACGGCCTGGGCGCAGACTGGCCCTTTGAGTATGCAGATATTGCCCCGTGGTACGATAAAACCGAAAGCCTGGTAGGGGTTTGTGGCACCAACACCGGGCTTGATGATATGCCCGACTCTCCGCCCGGCGTGCTGCAGCCGCCGCCCACACCAAGGATCCCGGAGTTACTGGTGGCCGCTGCCGCGAAAAAACACGGCATTACCGCGGTTCCTATGCATCGTGCGGTACTGACCCGGCCTAAAGACGACCGGGCAGCCTGCTTTTATGCCACGCCCTGTGGTCATGGCTGCTCAATCGGCGCGGCATTTCAAACTACGACGTCGTTAATTCCGATGGCCCGCAAAACCGGTCATTTTAAGCTCATCACCAACGCCATGGTCAAACAGGTAAATACCAATCACGAAGGCAAGGTTACGGGGCTAACATACATCGATAAAGCCAGTAGCGAGGAGGTAACCCTGAACTCGCCAGTGGTTGTCCTGGCAGCCAGCGCCTGTGAATCGGCCAGAATTATGCTGAACTCAGCCTCGCCGGCTCATCCCAATGGCCTGGCCAACTCAAGCGGCCAGCTGGGTCGTAATCTGATGGATTCAACCGGGGCCGGGCTGGGAGCCACCATACCGGCGCTAAAAAACCGCCCGCGCTACAACGAGGATGGCCATACTGCCAACCATCTGTTCATACCGTGGTGGGGTCACAAAGACCAACATAAGCTGAATTTTCCCCGCGGCTATCACTTCGAGCTGGGTACCGGTTTCAGAGAGCCCGGCGCCTGGGTGTCCGGCGATTTCTCAGGGTATGGCGAGTCTTTAAAAGATGAAGCCAAGGCCAATTATGGCGCCAGTGTGCACTTCGCGCTGCGTGGCGAAATGCTGCCTAATGATAACTGCTACATGGATATTGACCCAGACGTCACCGACAAATGGGGCATTCCCGTTGCCCGTTTCCACTGGCAATGGTCAGAACACGAACTTAATCAGGTAGCCCACGGCCTGCAAACCGCTAAAACGCTGCTTGAAACCATGGGCGCAACCGTGGGTGAACTGCCTCCGCCAGAACAAGCCATTGCCAAAGGCGGCCAGATCATCCATGAAGTGGGCACTGCCAGAATGGGCGACTCACCAACAGATTCTGTGACCAATCAATGGGGGCAAACCTGGGACTGCCCGAACCTGTTTGTGATGGACGGCGGCGTATTTGCCTCCAACCCACATAAAAACTGCACGCTCACTATTATGACGCTGGCCATGCGAAACGCTAACTGGCTGGCAGGCCAGATCCAACAGGGAGCTTTGTGATATGACAAATTCTAACCCTAACGATTTTTCTCACGGCTTAACCCGTCGTCAGTCATTAAAGCTGTTTGGCATGATGCTGGCCAGTGCCGCCATGCCAGGCCTTAGCGGATGCGCCACCAGCGAAAGCAAAGTCAGTGCTGTTAACGCAGACTGGCCAACACTAACCATAGAACCCATCAGCGTGGCTGGTTACGGGCAGGATCCCAATTTGATTATGCCACCGCCCTCACCGTGGCCAAAAACCCTGACTCAGGAGCAGATTGCCCTGGTCTCCCGGTTAACGGATATTCTGGTGCCAGCGAGCAACGGTCAGCCCGGCGCGCTACAAATAGGCGCTGTGGATGTAATTGATGAGTGGGTCAGTGCGCCCTATGCTCAGCAACAGCGGGATCGGGACAGTATTCTGCGTTTACTGATCTGGCTTGATGAAGAGTCGGTACGCCGGTTTGACCAGCCGTTTCTGGCACTTAACGAAAGCGAACAATTTGCCCTGCTCGACGACATTGCCTACGACAGAGGCAATATCGAACAGCGTCTGCAACAACCCGCGGCGGTATTTAACCGCTTTCGTTCACTGGTGCTGGCGGCCTATTTCTGCTCTGAAGCAGGCAGCCGCGAGATTGGGTATCAGGGGAATGTGGCAATTAGTGGTGACTACCCGGGCCCGACAGAGGAAGCCAAAGCCCATCTTGATGGCATTCTTGATGAACTTGGTTTAAGCGAATACGCCTACCAGCAATAAGAGAAGCTTCGCTTCAAACACTCTCTGGCTGAGTTTGCTCAGGGAGTGTTTGCCGCTTTGCCAGGCGCTCCAGCAAAATAGCGGTAATAAACAGCACTAACATCGTCACAAAACCACCCAGGGCCAACATTAATGCGCCTTTTTCGTCACTGCTATCCACCACCAAACCAGACACCACTGGCGCCAGCGTACTGCCAATACTGCCGCTGAATAACATCAGCGTAACCAGCATTGGCGGCGAATCAGCTATTTGCTGAGTGCCAACAGAAATAGCAATTTTATAGATACAGGTGGTCAGTAACCCAAAGGCCAGACCCAGAGTCAGAAACGTTTCTATCGACTCAATGAGCAGGAAGGCCGTTGTGCAGGTAATAGCAATACCAGACACCACCAGCAACATGATTCGGGTGGGGATAAAGTTCACCAGCACGACCGACGTGAGCAAACCAAAAATAGAAAAGCCCCAGTAATTGCCTACCACCTGCCCGGCCACTTCCGGCTGGGCGTCAAAATAGGCCATCAGGTAATTCGGCGCCCAGGTTAAAAAGGTTGTCTGGGCAATAAGATAAAGGCAAACGCCGATAGCAAAACACACCACCCGCGGTGTAAGAATGCGCTTAAACTGTATCAGCGCCGTTTCGCGCCCAGGGGCAGGCACATCGCTACCTTCGGTTGATGCTGCCTGATGCGCGGCGGGGAAAACAGAGGTTGCGGCCAGGATCAGAATAATAACCGCCAGAGAGGCAACTGCCAGATAACTCAACGTCCAGTCCAGTTCTCTTAGCAACAACCAGCCTGCCAGGGTAGGAAAAATAAAACCGGCGGCACTAAACGCACAGTCTGTAGCAATAAAAGCCGAGGCCCTGCGCTGTGCCCGGTAGATACGGGAGATAATAACCGCTCCGCCGGATAATCCGCAGCCACAGCACACGCCTAAGCCAAGAAATACAGCCGCCAGTGTAGCGTAGCCAGCACCGGTTAATAACGGTAGCGCCACACCCAGCAGCAACAATACGGAATAGGTAATTAGCAGCAAGCGGCGCACACTAAACCGGGTATACAAATACATCGACAAAAGCGTACCGATAAGCGCGCCGCCGGTAAGCCAGGAAAAAATACTCACGGTCCTCGCTGCGCTCATATCCAGCTGGGCGGCTATGGCATTAAGGATGACGCCGGCCTGAGTTAACAAACCAGACATGATCATATAGCTTAAAAACGCTATCAGGGTTAACCGAATCTGACTGCTCAACTACGTGTTATCCTGTTGCTAAACGAGAAAATTAAAAGGGAAAGCTAATCGGCATAGCCTGCGCCGATTGCGTTAAATGGCATATCCAGCTCCAGCTCAGGTACTTGCAGTCCTACCCAGGCCGGAAAGGTATTACTGTTGGGCCCCGGAAAGACCGTGTATTCGTTAGCCCAGGGATATCTGTCGATAGCCGCCACAATATCCGGGATCAGGCGACGCGCTTTATCGCCCTGAATCGACAGCACTTTTTCTGGTCTCGCCCCATACCAATAACGGTCGGGACTGGCAGTTTTGAAGTTGCGTAGCGCCGGCAGGCCGCTTCTGACGCGCCAGCCAACCACCTCATACACCTGGTACTCTTTGGCGCCCTGTTCTTTAAACGCCAGCCAGGTATGCACGGCAAACCAACCACGCCAGCTAAAGGCATCGGCAGCATAAACCTCGATCACCGCATCCTGAACCAATTCAGGCGAAGGCGCGATACCCGCCGGTTCACGGCTGGCAGTGCGCCAGTCACTGTTGCTACAGGACGTGGTGGCAAACAATATTAATAAAACAGCGGCCAGTTGCCTGCCCATTCTTTACACCTTTTTCGGGAAAATAATTCGCTAACTATCTAATCAGCAGCCATGAGGTTATGCAAGCCAGTGCCGACCAAACTACCAGTGGTCAGGATAAACTTTAATCAGCACAACTGGAATTTGTACTGGTAAATCAGCATACTGGTTTAACTAACAGCAAATCAGGGAGCGTGTTTTGGGCTGGATTGATTACACAATCATCGCGATTTACCTTGTTGGCTTACTCGCCATGGGACTGGCTTTTCGTCACCAGCATAACAGCAGGGAGTATTTTCTTGGCGGCCGGACCATTCCGTGGCCGGCATTATCGCTGTCGGTGATGGCCACCCAGCTCTCTGCTATCAGCTTTATCTCTGCCCCGGCATTTGTAGGGTTACGGGAAGGCGGCGGCCTTATCTGGTTGTCTTACGAACTGGCGTTGCCCGTTGCCGTGCTGCTAATGCTATGGCGTTTATTGCCCACACTACACCAAAGCGGTGTGGTGAGTGTGTACGATTTCCTCGAGCGCCGCTTTGAACGCTCCACCCGTCTGCTAATTAGTTTTGTATTCCAGCTCAGTCGCTCCTTTGCCACCGCCATTATGATTTACGCCATTTCACTCATTTTGCAGGGCACTATGGGGCTGGAGCAATGGCACAGTATAGTGGTAATTGGGCTAATTACACTGATTTACTCCGCCATGGGCGGCATGAAAGCAGTGGTTTTCGGCGATGCGGTACAGATGATTATCATCCTGGCCGGTGCGCTCACCTGCCTGTTTGTGGCACTGGATGTGATTGGGGGTGTAGACGCGGCCCTGGCGCTTATCGACAGCGATCGTATGGAAGCGGTTAACGTGGACTCATTGGGCCTGAGCGGCAACGATTTTGGACTCCTGCCCATGCTGTTTGGCGGTATCGTTCTTTACGCTTCTTATTATGGCTGTGACCAGTCAGAAGCCCAGCGTTCTCTTTCGGCTCATAGCGTTAAGGACCTTCGCAAGGTGATGTATACCGTCGCGCTCAGCCGCTTTCCCATCACGGTTATTTATTGCACCACTGGGTTAGTGATAGGCGCACTGGTACTGAATACACCATCACTGGCAGCGCAGATCCCGGCAGAACAACCCGACTGGATGATGCCGGTTTTCATTATTAACTATCTGCCCGAAGGCGTTATTGGCTTACTGGTAGTGGCTATTATGGCAGCCGCCATGTCGTCGTTAAGCTCCGCCATTAATAGTCTGGCAGCGGTGACCACCGAAGACTTCTGCCGCTATAAAGGTCACGAGCCCAGTGATGACGAATACATGCGTTTCGCGCGTACCGCCGGCATCGGCTGGGGGCTGGTAACACTGGTATTAAGTTTATTTGCCGGTGACATTGCGCCGACCATTATTGAAGCCATTAATAAAATCGGCTCAGTGTTTTACGGCCCGGTACTGGCTACCTTTTTACTCGGGATCCACAGTAAAACCGTTACCGCAAAGGCCGCCAATATTGGCTTATTACTCGGCGTATTCAGCAATACCTTTTTATGGCTCAGCGACAATCCGATTTTCTGGTTCTGGTGGAATGCCATTGGCTTTGCGGTCACAGTTATCAGCGGCCACCTGGCGAACCGCCTAATACCGAGCAGCAATAAAGCCACACCACAAGCCAGTTATGCCGGTTTAAATACCCGGATGATTGTGGTGTTGTCAGCCTGGAGCGCTGTTCTGCTATTCATCTGTTTCAATTTATCCGGCTGGCTGGCCTGATGACAGGGAATTTTGTAGCCCTACAACGTACTCGTCATACCGACCCACGAGCCGGTATCTCTGTTAAAGGCAACTGGAGCATAAACAACCTGCTTTTTAGTTGGTTCTTGTTATCACGAGATACGGCTAGCCTGCAGACCAATAAAAGCGTAGAGGCGTCATGGAAGACGACTCCGGCCAGCGCGGGCAGGACGCCCGCTCTGGACGATAGGTTTTATCTGCTGGCTAGCCGTATGTTTTTCGCGATTTAAGAACTGGGGGAGTCCAGAGGGGAGCCACCTCCCCTCTGGGTGCTGTCGGCACCCCGACAAAAAGCTGATAAATCAGCAATAGTTTGCCTTTTTAAGGCAGTCAGACTCTTTAGGAGATCCCGGATAGGTCCGCTGGACCTTCCGGGACGACAGGGAATTTGGTAGCCCTAAAACTTACTCGTCACACCGGCTCGTGGGCCAGAATGAAACTATCATTCCCCTTTCACATATGGAATGTCTTCGTCCAGTTCTTCCAGCTTATGAGTACGCTTGAGCGGTGAGCCGGTGTGACGTGCCATCCAGTAGTAGGCGGTGGGCACTATATACAGCGTCAAGAAGGCCGAAACCAGCACCCCGGCAAAGATCACCATACCAATGGCCATGCGACTCTCCGCCCCCGCACCGCTGGCCATTACCAACGGAATACTACTGAAAACAGTAGTAAAACCGGTCATCACAATGGGCCGCAAACGCATCGCTGAGGCTTTACGTAGCGCCTGTTCAAACTCTTCCCCGGCATCGCGCAACTGGTTGGCGAACTCAACAATGAGAATACCGTTCTTGGCCGCCAAACCAATCAGCATCACCAGGCCTATCTGACTGTAGATATTGAGTGTCATACCGGCAAAATACAGCCCGATAAACGCCCCCAACAAAGCCAGCGGTACGGTCATCATAATTACCAGTGGATGCACCCAGCTTTCAAACTGAGCAGCCAGAATAAGGTAGGTGATCGATAACGCCAGTAAGAAGACAAACACAAAGGAGTTATACCAATCAGCCTTGAAGTGTGATCTAATAAACCACCTTGTTTGGCATAATGTT
>JAAFAI010000046.1 GCA_018222405.1 Gammaproteobacteria bacterium
ACCGGCTAAATACCCCTCAAAGAAAAATGCCAGTCAGCTTAACTGACTGGCATTAGGTAAGTTATACCGGCTTTTATCATCACCTGTTCATTCTAGCGAATATACTGTGACGTTTGCCGCGACTCAGCCCGTTGTTGATAACGGTCGCGAAGCTTGATTTGACGTGATGTCATCTCCACCATTTCACCGTCGATGATCACAACCTCCGGAGCTTCAGTGACTTCCAGAGGATCGCCACTCCAGACAACCACATCAGCTTTAGCACCGCTTGTCAGCGTGCCCAACTGATCAGGTGCGCCAAAAATGCGCGCCGGATTTACTGTGAGAGCCGCCATGGCGCCTTCCCACGACATGCCAAATGCCACCGCATTACCGGCATGTTGGGTAGCCAGGCGGATATTATGGGTTTCCATCCCGATTGCCACCATGACACCGGCAGCTTCCAGACGCTGAGCATTGGCCAGTGTGGCACCAAGCTGCTCGAAACTACCGGGTAAATTAAACTCAGGGTCAATGATAACCGGAATGTCGGCGTCAGCCAGTTCTTCTGCCACTCGCCAGGCCTCCATTCCTTTAACCAGTACAACATTAATTCTAGGGTAGCGCTGTTTAAAAGCGATAACCTGACGAATGTCTGCCGCCCTGTCGGCAAACATCAGTAGTGGCGTTTCGCCATTGACCACGGGCTTTAAGGCTTTTACATCCGCCCGGCTGTTTAAACCATGCCATTGTGAGGTTGGACTCAACTGCGCTACAGAGCTTACCTGCATGGCCTCACTTATGGCTTCTTCCAACATCACCCACAGCGCGGCTCTTGAGCCACCATTGTTGTCTGCACCGCCATTGCCGACATTCACTGCAGTAAATGCCCGGGCTTTTAGGACCGAGTCGCCAGTGCCGGATAAGGTAATAACAGCGCCCAGCCCATGGAACAGACTGTCGCTGCGTGAAATACCACTGACGGCTGAAGTAAACCCTTCAACACGGCTGATCGCAAGCAAGCTGGAGTCCGGGTTAATCGCATAGCTGACATCATAAGCAGCACCGGTGGAAGATACCGGATTTGATGACACTGAAGCATCTACAGTACCGGCAGAGCTACTGACTTCAACCAGTCCCAACTGGGTATAGGCACCAATCAACCCCGGCGTCACATACTTACCGCTGGCATCAACGATCTGGTAACCCTCAGGCACCGCTGAGGAGGAATTCACCGACACAATTTCATTTCCGTTAATCAACACGGTGGCACTGTCCAGTGTGCCCTGTTCGCTGCCGGTAAAGACTTTGCCGCCGACGATGGCCAGTTTATCGGCCATAGCTGAACTACTGATGGTTGCCAACAGGCATATCGTTAATAATGACTTCATTTGATATCTCCCTCGCCAACTTGCCCTAATTCGAAATCTGCCACCGGCCATGACGCAGGGTCACTAAGATCAAAGGCCAGTCCACCATCGATATACACTTTGTCGGCTCTGGCGTAGGTTGAAAAAGGGTTGTCGCTCCACAATACCAAATCGGCATTTTTACCCACTTCCAGTGAGCCGGTTTTATCAAAAATGCCTAACGACTTCGCCGGGTTAGCAGACAACCAGATCCAAGCCTCTTCCTGACTGATGTCGATACCGGCACGGCGGCCATCCGACCAGGCTTTAGCTGCTTCCTGATTAAGGCGTTGGATCCCTAAATCACTGTCGGAATGTACGATGGCGCAAGCCCCTGCCTGATGGACCATAGGGATATTTTCACGGATGCCGTCGTAGGCTTCCATTTTAAAGCCCCACCAGTCTGCCCACATGGCTGAACAAACGTTGTTCTCGGCCAGCAGATCACCAATTTTGTAAGCTTCCACACCGTGCTGGAATGAATAAATCTGATAGCCGAACTCTTTCATGACATCCATCATCACGGCCATTTCATCGGCGCGATAACAATGCATATGCACGCGGATCTCATCTTTTAACACACCCATCAGGGTATCTAGGTTTAGATCGCGCTTAGGCGGCGTTGGATTTTTTCCCGCCTCATAATCAGCTTCGTAACGCTCCCAGGCGCGCATATAATTTTCGGCATCGGCCCAGGCCTGACGATAACCTGCGACATTACCCATACGAGTTGAGGGGCCGCCTTTTTTGCCATAAACCCGTTTCGGATTTTCACCACAGGCCATTTTTAGTCCGTAAGGCGCATCCGGAAACTTCATTTCCTGCATAGTGCGATCCGGCACATTTTTCAGCACCACTGACCGGCCACCAAACAGGTTGGCAGAGCCTGGTAAAATTTGCAGTGCGGTAACCCCACCGGCCAATGCACGGCCAAAACCAGGATCCTGAGGCCACACCGAATGTTCAGCCCACACATTGGCGGTAACCGGTTTGACGGCTTCGTTGCCATCGGAATGGGAGTGGGTGGATGGATTAGGGTACACCCCTAAATGACTGTGTACATCTATGATGCCCGGCGTGACCCACTTACCGCTGCCGTCGATGACCGTCGCTTCTGCAGGCACATCGAGGTTTTCGCCAATGGCGGCAATTTTTCCGTCGGTAAAATACACCATGCCGTTTTCAATTTTATTGCCGATGCCATCTAAAATAGTGACGCCGGTGATCACCGTTGGCGAACCGGGTAGCGGGGTATACTTGCTGGGAAATGGATTTTTATCGATGGTCACTTGCGGTGACTGCTCAGCTTTTTCTGCTTTATCTTCTGCGCAGGCAGAAAGCAGCAAAGCACAGCAACACGCCGCAGTAATACCTAACTGCTTAAATGAAGTTGTCATGCATTACCTTTCTTTTAATCGTTGTCGTATAGGTGCCACACCCCATCCAGGTCTGGTTGTAAACCGATGAGGTTAGCTTAACGGTAGCGAATAGACAGACAACGCACAAGCAGAAAGGTTATTTTGCGGCAGCAGCCGACTGTTGCAGCACCGCGACAATGTCGTCGGCCTTTTGTAAGCGGCGAATATTATCGAACAGGACGTCCGCCTGGGGGTATTGGCGTTTAAGGTAGCCACACCATTGCTTCAGACGGTTTGGATAGTAACGGCCTTTGTCGCCGTAGATTTCATAACCGGAATAATCTATCAGCAATTGCGCCAGTTCCGGCCAGCTCATCGGCGGCTCGTTATCACGAATGTGTCGGGCCAGGTTTGGCATAGCCAGTGCACCACGGCCAATCATCACATCGTTGCACCCCGACATTTCCTGGCAGCGTTTGGCATCTTCATAAGACCAGATTTCACCGTTAGCAATCACCGGCAAACGGGTATGAGCGCGAATTTTTTTGATCCAGTCCCAGTACGCCGGTGGCCGGTAGCCTTCGGTTTTGGTGCGAGCATGAACGACCAGCTCAGATGCACCGGCTTCATCTATGGCCACGGCGTTATCGATAGCCAGCGACTTATCCTCAAAACCGAGCCGAATTTTAGCCGTCACGGGAAAATGGGCCGGCACAGCCTCTCGCACGGTTTTAACGATATCGTGCAGCAACTCAGTATATTGCAATAACACTGCGCCGCCCTTGCTTTTATTGACCGTTTTGGCCGGACAACCAAAGTTTAGATCCACACCTGGTGAGCCCAACTCGACAGCGGTTAAGGCATTTTCTGCCAGCCACTGGGGATGCTGGCCCAGCAGCTGAACACGAACAGGCACACCGCTGGGTGTTTTGCCGCCCTCGTGCAATTCAGGGCACAACCGGTAAAAGGTCTTTTGCGGGAGTTTCTGGTCAACGATACGAACGAATTCTGTTACGCACAGATCAAAACCGCCTACCCGGGTAAGCATGTCGCGCATTAAATGATCAACAACGCCTTCCATCGGCGCTAACAAAACTCGCATAATATTTCTGTATTCAAAAAATAAGGGGGCGGATTTTAACAGAACATTTAGCCGCTGGCATCAGTATTGGGGGTTATGCCCTGAGCGCAGCGCAAAACGTTTTTCGCACCGATTTAAAATAGTGCGACGCTCCGCGGCACTGGCACTATGCCAACCGGTGATTTCATCAATGTGGCGCTGGCAGCCCAGACAAATGTCCTCATCATCCAGGCAACAGTTACCGATACAGGGCGATGTGACAATAGCCTGTTCAACAGGCACTCTGGGTGTGAACTTTGTCATTATTCGCGATCAACTCCTCGGTAAACCACAGGCAGACATAGCAGCCAAACCGGGCATCGAGTTTAGCAAAAAAATCGGCTTCATTACTGGCTTCATATCTGACCAGTCTTTGCCCTACCCCTTCATATAACAATGCAACGTAAACCATGATATCCCCGCTACGCGTTAAGCATAGCGAGAAGTATACATTTAGACGTCTAGAAATCCAAACATCCAGACATCGATAATCGACCGTTTATCGCATTACTTCAGTAAATGCTGTAAAGCTCCCTCTACAGCCGCAACCTGAGCACGGTTGCAGATTTCAGGAGTTGCTGACGGGCTGTCCGGATACACCTCCGTTGTAGAACAATAGGTTGCATTGTTAAATCCGCCGCATAAGAAGAGTTTTCTCTTGTCATAGCAGATTACGCCTTCAGCAGGCACCTCAGCACCGATGATCAGGCCGTTCTCATCAGTTGGGGCAATATGGGTCACTTTCTTAACCTCGTTGATAATCGCTTGCTGCAGGGGCAGATGAGGCGCTTTAGCATCCGCTACCAGATAAAAGCCGTCTGGGATCTCCCAGGCTTTTTGCTCAATGGCATCACGGGCCGCTAATGCGGGGCGGAACTCGCTGTTATCCGTATCGGTGGTTTCGTGAAGATCGATGTGCAGTAAAAATTCCTGCGGCATTGCGCCAATAAAGTCCATGAGTAATTTTGACTCTGGCGCCGGCGAGTCGGGATAAAAAGAGCGGTTTGGATCGATAGCCAGCGGATCCCAACGGTTAATGGTTTCATAACCCCATGGGCTCACACAGGGAACCACTATCAGATTGATTTTATCGGTATACGCCTGACTGTATTCCCGCGCAAATAACAACGCGCCCTGCACGCCACTGGTTTCATAACCGTGCACTCCACCGGTTACCAGTACCCAGGGGGCATCGGCTATTGGCTGTCTGGGTAACAGTGCATAAAGTGGGTAGCGTGACTCATCATAGGGCAAGGCACCGTATTGAATAACAGAAAAATAATCCGGCATACCATCTAGCTGACTTAACACCTCATCAGCGTAACTACGCTTAACCGTTTGCGCCACGAGCCATTGTTTTTTTTCTTCTTCTCCCCAGGGCTGACCTGGTGTGCCGATAGGATACATTGATCACCTTATTGCTAGTAAATTAACGGGTGAATTGTAGCATGATTGCAGAATGGATGAAGTGACGGGAAATTGCACAGTAACCAGAGCACGCATAACTGTCGTAGCCAGTTATATAAGGCTGAACAGAATGAGTAAGGGCATCTCACCCCTGAAGAGCACACATAAAAAAACCAGCCAATCGGCTGGTTTTTTTAATATGGCGTCCCCTAGGGGATTCGAACCCCTGTTACCGCCGTGAAAGGGCGGTGTCCTAGGCCTCTAGACGAAGGGGACAAAAAATCGTTTCGTAAAGCTTTGCTTTACGGATTTTTTGTAAAGGCGAAGTGAGCCAGCGAACTGAGCGATCTTACTTTATGCCTTTGCAAAAAGATTTTAGTCCTGAAAGCATTTCAGCTTTCGGCCTATCCACAGTATTAATCGACTGTGATACGATATAAATGGCGTCCCCTAGGGGATTCGAACCCCTGTTACCGCCGTGAAAGGGCGGTGTCC
>JAAFAI010000032.1:0-34611 GCA_018222405.1 Gammaproteobacteria bacterium
GCCTCCTGTTTAATGCTATGAAAAACTGAGGCGACAACTATCCTGACACAGGGGGCTTCTGTGATGAAAAAAAATATTCCCATGAGCGCCAATCCTCTTTGTACTTTATATTTGGAGATGCTGGTAAGCGCTCTTCATTGATACGTAAATTATTGATAAACAATTGGTTTGAAATTGAGGATTTGAGTTTAGCGTATTCTATTGAACAATATTCTAAAGCTTCCTCGAATGTGAAATACTCTTCTCCGAAAAGAGAAGAGTAAGCGAAATAACTTACGTCATCATTAAAGTCTTCCTCTGGATTTAATGATAAATTCGAATGTAGAGATGCGATACTATAATATTCTTTCTTGTAGTTACTGATATTTCTAGGGTTATACCATACATAATCGGATGAAAATTTAATCGTTTGTCTGTAATTAAGCATTATTTTAAGCAATTTTTTAAATATTCAATTTCTAAAGATGCCTCATCCAAATCGTGCAGTAAATTAAGCATTATTGTTGATTGCTTAAGTATCTTGCTCTTCAGTACCTCATTCTCATCTCTAAGGAGAGTTATTTCTTGATTGAGATATTTTAATATATCGTTAAGCTCGGACTGTTCTTCTTGAGAAAGAGCTAAAATATCTAACCTTCTCTGATTCTCTGCTTCTATTATATCTTTGCATAATTGAGGATGCTTTGATCTCCGTATTGAGCCAGCGCCGCTTGCTCGCCCTGATTCAACACTAACTGCATCATATGTTATCCTATTCTTACTCCCATTCTTTGCCGCAACTATTAAACGATTAAGTGCATCGTAACATTCACTTTCAAATTTAGTCATTACATATACCATTCTGTACATTGATAACGTGCGAATCCCTGATTTCAATTAAATCCTGAATTTGTGAGGCTCGCCATTTATATTGACGGCTATTCTTTTCCATATTTACTAAAGTACGATTGTACAATTCTATAGTTCTTTCAATTTTAGAAAGCGATTGATAAGACTTGTCACATCCTTTGCAATGCGAAATATCGATTAAAGCAAATGGTCGATAATCACAATTACCTGTTTCTCCACAGCCTCCTAAAGCTGTCTCTGAAAATGCTAGTTCTCCTCTTTCGACCATTTTTGTTGTTTCAGTTGTGTCTTGGTTCAATATAATATTCTTCAAATCATTATTTTTGGCAAGATGTCTCCCCATTGGTCCAAAGATTGTTTGATCAGATATTACAAATTTATGCAGTGCTATAGCCGTGGCAGGTGCTAAAGAGTCTCGATATACGCTTGTAAAGTTATTTAACTGACTAACTATATTGTTCGCTGCGTTTGAGCCACTTGAGTAAAAAAGTGCCATAGCGTTATGAAGTTGCCGTAATTGCCGCCTAAGACTTGGGATGCTTACCGTACCAGAAGCAACAGCATATATTGCAAGCGACCTACGAAATTGATGACTTTTATAGCTCCATTGAACTCCAACGTTCAGGTCTTCTCTTTCAAAATCCAGGTTAGGATCAATCCTCATTATTTCAACTTTATCTGTTTCGAGTATGGATGAATCAGATACTGATAATTTCTTGAAAGACTGAGTAAATTGCTTATGAGTATGCTTAGAATGTGCTTTCCGAGAATTTTTTATTGCTGGGAACAGCAAGCGTTCATTTGACACTGTCTTAATGTATTTTTCATTTTTGGCCGTATTATAGATAACTTGGGATATTTTTTGAGCTAGATCATATGCATGTTTACCTATATCGTTAGTTACCCAGAACCCAACACCAGTATCAGTAAGGGAAGATTTTTTAGATTCCCCGTATATGAGAGGGTAAGTATTAGTTGCTATTGTATGTAATTTGAGAGAATTTTGCCTTAATATAGAAATATCGCTAATTCTTGCTCCTGTATATGCAATCAAAACTCTAAAGCAAACCTCCTGTACCTCCCCAAAATATTGTAGAATGCCCTCAATTGATCTGTTCTTATTGAAACTTTCTAATTTTTTGAAATATTGATTAAATTCATCCGAATCCTTTAGTGGCCAGCCATAATTATAATTATTAGGTAGATTTGTTCTTTTTGTTTTTTTGAGGATATTAAGATATTTTCCATTTATCTTTAGATGGCGTCTAGCTTCTATCTGACTACTTCCGAAAATTGGGTGTGAAGCGTTCATATTTATAATATAAATTAGTTTATCTATGTCGAAATCTGTTATCAAAGACAAATCACTTTCTAGCTTTAGAAGTGAGTTTAAATAAATTCTCTCGGGAATTGGTAACGTTTGCTGTGTTGTTTTAGTTAATTCATCCAACATATACTCAATGTATTTTCTGAATCTTCTTTTTACTGATATAAGTGATGGAGTGATTTTTATTCTATTGGCTTTATAGTATTCCAATACATCGATTAGATGTAGTAAGCCACGGCATACAGATGGAGTTAGTGCTGGCTCTAGAATATGATTAAAGTTACCTGTTAGTAATTTATGAAAACTTACTTTTTCTTTTATTGCTATTTCAGCTAACCTTCGTAGAGCATAATTAATTATTTTTTGCTTACTGTAACCAGTTTTAAAGTCTGCTCTTTTTAATGGACAATATAATGCATATATTTGAAGTCCTTTTAATAATTCTATGATTTCTTCATTTGGATATTTCAAGTTTTCAGTTGGTAGTGAGAAATTTAGAATTAATGTGTCAATCCCCGATTCTATTCTCCACGTGTTATCCGAATATCTTGATAGGATCTTCCCTGATTCGTCATAAGAAATGATAGGCTCCTTTAATGGAGGAAATGCTGTAGCTGAAAAATCGAAGTCGAACTGGTTTAAACCAGCAACATGTGATTTTAATTTATTTAGTGGTTCCATGTTATTTTCATCGACTCTTGTAGTTCAATTTCCTGTTCAAAGAATTTGGTGATGAGGCCATCTTCGAATACTTCTTCCTCAATTTTAACAACCATTTCTTGATGGTCAGTTGATAAGGATTTAATATAATTTATAATAGTTTGAATGCGTTTAACTATGGGGTCAAAATAAATTTGAAAGTGATATGTGTCAGACAGTGTTACTTCAACTTCTTGAAGAAAAAATAGATAACTTAAAAGCTTTCTAACGTCCTTTGAATCAGCATGAACTATAAACTTCTCGCAAAATAAACAACCTTCTTTCGATGCACAATTGACCTCGATGTTCATTGGTTTAATGTCGAGTGGTGCCGGCGAAAATGATGCACATCCACCTAATTCACTCTCTACTTCATGATTTTTGCTTTTTTTTAGTTTAACGATTTTTGACAAATTGTTTACGAAGTTTCCTATTTCGGTAACATGGCCACTGACTGTACCTCTTGCATAGTTTTTTATTATAGTGTTAGGTGAGTTCTGTAATATTTCTGAAATGAGCCTAATATTATCAGTTTCATGTAGTAAAACATCAGACTTCGTAGCTCTAGAAATTAAGCTATTAAAATGTGGAACTTCACTAAAGTGTTTAAAGAATTTTTTTGTCTCCGAAAATCGATTAAAACCTCGTTTTGTGAAGGAAAAAAATAGGAGTCCGCAATTCTCCTCTTTTTCCCCATATGCTTCGATCAACGCTTTTCTTAAATTCAAATATCTTTGAAATAAGCTGAAATCTGATTTTAGTAGCTTGAATTCTACTTTTTTATATTTAGCTCTAGCTTTTATATAACTAAATTTCCAATAGGATTTTGCAAAAGTTTCTTTTGTGAAGTCACCCCAAGGTATTTCACTATAATTAGCAAAATCCTCTAATCCGGATCTATTGGGTGCTACTAGTTGCATGAATAATTTTCTGTATGCTGATAGAGCAAGCTCTCCAAAGTAGATACGTAATTTATGATTTCTGTCGTTATTTACTTCTTGAACTATAGCTTTTTGTTCTTTTATTCTTTTTTTGAGGTGATTTCGCGTGTCTTTATTTAGGTTGGGAAACAAATACAATAATCTATTTTCGTTTAACCACTCGTTTTTTTCAAAGTCAAAAGGGCTTATTACTTTTGTTTTTTCGTCTTGCCTACGATGAAAAATATTTGTTGTTAGAGGTAATAATACATATTGATTATCTTTCTCATTTAGGAAATCAGGTACATTCCAACTATATGGAAATTTCGCTGAGTGAATTAGAATTTCTTCACCCATTTTAAATGTATTGAAGTAAAAATCTTTGACTTTTTTTGACTCATCTTCAAATAACGGTGTTGTCGAATTCTTTTTTTTCTATATTTGTACCAATGTCTTAAAGATAATTGGTTTTCTGGATATTGAATTTCATATATATGACAATAGAAATCCCAGATCGCATGTATTCTATTATTTTTCTTGTATTGTTCGAAAATTAACCTTTCAAAGTTAGACTTGTTTATTTCAGTTGTATCGAAATTAAATTCTGAGTGAGGCTTATTTATCGACTCACAGTATATAATGAATTGTGAAAGTTGTTCGCAAATTCCATACTTTGTAGTTGCATTTTGTCTTAATAAAAATAAGTACTCTAAAAATTTATTTAACAATAATACACGTTCAGCGTCCAATGATTCTAAAACGACTCTTTTTCCTGTTTTGAACCATACTCTTCCGTCAAGAAACGTCTCACGCGTTTTATAACATAAGGCACCTAAGTCGAATGATTTACCTGATTTTCCACCGACTTGGAGAATTACTTTTTCAGCGCTTGGACATGAAAGTGGTAAATCATTTTCCATTTCAATACGTTTCAGTCCTTCTCGATAGTTAAAGTTATTAGAGTCAATCATTGCTCTAGTCTACAGTTTAGTATTTGTCTGATTTTATTTATCATTTCTATAACCAATAGATTGACGGTATTTATGTTCGAGACTCATCAATTCTGAATAGTTAGGGTCGTATTTGACGTATAACTCTGTTGTTTCTCTATTTTTGTGGCTCATACGTGTTTGTATTTGCTTATAAACTTCCTCTATATCATTCGGGTATAATTCTTTTAACTGGTCTCTAAGGTTAATGCCGTATGTTGCCCTTAGGTCATGAAAGTGAAATGAATATCCTTCCCCTAGTATTACTCTCATTTGAGGTAAAATATGGTTAGCAATATAGTCATGAACGCCACCCCCAATTCTTGCTTTACTGCGAGAGTTTTCTGGCCTAAAGGTTTTCAAGTCTGCTTGTCTATCGTAATAGGGAGTTCCACGATTTGTTAAAAATATATATGCCGATTCTTTTTGCTCTTCAGAAGGATTATTTATCCCAAGATTTTTAAAGTACAACTTTAGCCTTTTTTTGTATCTAGGGCTGTTTATATAGACCTGTAAAGTTTGAACCCAAGAATAAGGCATAAAAATATTGATATTTCGCGATAATTTGCTGTCGGCTATATAGCTTTTTCCCGCTTGTATTATGTGGTTAATGTCATCATATCCGCTCGGTAAGTTAAGTTTTACGCTTATATCTTTGGTACTAAGTGTCAATATAGTCTGTAGCCTGGCCCCTGTTTTTAAAGCAGTTTTAAAAATATAGCGCATTTCTATATTTTTCTTGCATTTATTGTTGTCTAGTATTTGGGAAAGTACTGCGTGCTCTGACGCTGATAAAGGTTTCAACTTTCCGCCATCTTCGATATACAAATGTTTATCGACGCTAACTTCTTTAGGTGCTCTAATTTGCTCCTCTTGGGATAAAGCATAGTACATCGTTTTCTCTGGGGTGATAAACGATGTCATTTTCTCAGTATAGGGTGGGTATGAGCCAAAAAACTCATCACCATAGTCATTTAGGCAATCTTTACAAAACCTGATTACATCAGATACTTTTCGTTTTGCTGTTCGAGGAGTGATTCTTCCCTCATAGATAAGTTCTTGTAGATACTTACTGTACTTGTAAATTGGCTTGTTTAATCTGTTTCTTGGAGGTTCTTTCCAATTCAGTTTATTTTTCATGCAGAAGTTGAAAAATTCTTCTAGGCTTTGAGCAGTAGAGGAGATTGTACTTTCATGCACTCTATTCTTTCTGGCTGTTAAGAGCGAGAGAGTAGAGTGTCTCTCGATAGCCATCGAATCTTCATCGTAAAGTATGGGAATGCGATTGAAATTTCTATTTGATGGAGAAGTGTTTGAAAAGAAAATTTGATGTTGTACTTCCTCTCCATCTTCGGAAAGATAACAGAAAACAAACTTTTCAACATCGTCAGGAGAGGAAGCAAGAAATTCTTTCTTGGTAATTCGCTTTTTCAAAGAAAAGCTTTTTAAGTTAAGTCTCTTTATAGCCATTAGTTTCTAATATCTCATATCTAGACTTTTCTAAAGTACAATATTAAAAACCGTGTAGTAACTAGTTTTTTGTTAAAACCGGGTAGTAGCCCACGTCTTTGTGCTGTAGCACGTTTAATATCGGTTTGCCTGCTGTGCCGCTTGGTTCTCCATCGTCTGAACAGGCAACACTCACCGGCATGTTCGGGCGGCCTAACAGATAAGCCCAGCAGTGATGGCGGGCATCGGGGTATTGGGCTTTTTTCTGAGCGAGTAGTTCCATGGCGGTTTCGCGGTCGGACGCGCCGGCAGCAAACGCGTGGAATTTGCTTTTTTTGATTTCGTAGAGCACTTCAAGTGCCTGACTGGGAGTTTGGTATGACATCGCCGGTAGTGTAACTGAAAAGGCGGTTAAGTCGAAGTACTACACGGCGGATACAGAGTCCGCCGCTTGCTGTTTGCAGGGAGTTACATGCGGCGCATATGCGCCATGCACTCTACCTCAACCATGGCGCCCATTGGCAGGCCGTCTACGCCAAATGCGCTACGAGCCGGTAAGGCACCCTTGGTGAAGAAGGTGGTATAAACGGCGTTAAAGTCGGGCCACTTACTAATGTCATCTATCATTACCGTGCACTTAAACACGTCTTCCATACCGAGTCCCAGTGAATCAAGAGCCATTTTTACATTAAGCATTACCTGTTTGGCCTGAGCTGGCATGGTCGCAGGCATCTCGCCGTTTTCATCGAGCGGGATCTGACCCGAAAGGTACACAATATTATCCACCTGGGTGGCCAGCGAATAAGGGGCGTTCTCATTAGGGTGGGGGAAGTATTTTAACTTTGCCAGAGCGAGCTGGCTGAAGCTTAGCAGTACTGCAATCAGGGTTAACTTAGTTAAGTTCACCACAAACTCCTGTTTATCTGTCGTTAAATTATTTTTATGCGAATCTATAGTTACGTAGTAACGATTAAACAACAAGCCCCGACATTGCATATCAGTTCAACTAACCACTTTTTACGATCAGTTTCGGTTACTCCCGTCTGTGTATTTGGGCTACTGCAGCGAGAATAATTCGGCCTGCCGATTAACCACTGTGAGTGTAAAGCCTGCCCAGTGCATGGGGTGTTTAAAGCGCGGGTGGCGTTGCATCTGCTGGCGTGCGTGGCGCAGGGCTTCGGTACTGTTGCCGGTTTGTGTCAGCCCCTGATAAAAATGCTGCATAAAAGCGGCGGTAGGTTTGTCTGACACTTTCCAGCGGGTGCTGATCACCGAATCGGCCCCGGCCGTTAACACGCCATAGGCCAGGCTTTGCAGGCCGTCGTGGGCCATCATTTTTCCCAGCGAGGTTTCGCAGCCGCTGAGCACAACTAACT
This sequence comes from Gammaproteobacteria bacterium, assembly GCA_018222405.1. Lineage (GTDB taxonomy): Bacteria > Pseudomonadota > Gammaproteobacteria > Enterobacterales > Alteromonadaceae > Alteromonas. The sequence goes on from JAAFAI010000032.1 coordinate 7,610, forward strand.
GGTTGTTAAATGGCTCGCCCAGTAATGCACTCTGCGATAAGAAGCCATTGTCCGGAGTAGTTGTTGATGGATTTCTGGCAACGGCCAGGCCCACAATGGCAGGCTCTTCGGGATCAAAGTAGCTGTGGGTAGCGATATGCAACAGCGAGGCTTCACGCAAATCTGCACTGAGTAAAGCCTGCTGTGTAGCTTGTTCTGCTGAGTATCGTTTAACCGCATGGTTGGAGAAGAGCGAGGCAAGCTGGTCGCCTTCGCGCTTTGCCCAGGGTAATGCCGGCAGTTTATTGCGCCAGCCAGCATTGGCCACGGTTGTTTTATCGGTAAATGCGGGCGAATCAAAAATACCAATCGCCATAGGGGCGGGGCTTTGCCTTGTGCTGGCGGATAAATATTCATTTAACGAAGGCGTCTGGCGCAGTGTATACCGGCTCCCCACATACTGCTTATCAGGCAGGCGCAGCTGAGCCAGCGGTAGTGAGAAAAAGCGCCCGTCTGCCTGCCACACAATGTCGGTAATACCAGGGTTGTTAATTACCCACTGCGGAATAAAGTCGCCTGCGCGGGCATCGCGATAAGCCTGAATGATCTCAGCTCCTGATAATCCGTCTGGCAGCGCTGGTGGGCACTTTACAGGCGTTACCATATGCCGCACTGCAGTAATTGCCAGAACATAACATTGTTGGCTGGTGTGCAGGTAGCGAAGCACCACCTGATCTGCCTTTAGCGCTGTTTGCACGGCTGCCAGGGTAAGCGGCTGTTCATTAGTCTGGTCTGCATCGGCTAAGCTGGGGCTAACCTGTCGAAACCACTGTTCTTTTACGTTATCGAGCTGTTGTTGCTGGTGCTGTTTCTCGCTTTGTGTGGTGGCGTTTACCAGGCTAGCTTCCAGTGTTAACCGTTGTTGCCAGAGGCTTTCAAGCTGGGGCTGTTTGAGTAAATGCTGGCGCTGTCGGTCTTTTCGTTTACGTAAAAAGAGCTGGCTCTGATAGGTTTCCAGTAAGGCCAGGGCCTGCTGGGTATTCGCCGTAGTAGGATTGCTGAGCAGGGTATCCAGGTGAGCATCGTAGAGTTCTCTGACTTTATTAAACCAGTGTGGCCCTATCTGATAAGCGTCGAGATCACGCCCTAGTTGCAAAATATGCTGATTAGCTTTGCTGAAAGTGGCGGTAAGCGCATTTTCGTTTTGTGGCTCGGTGGCTTTGAGGAGCTGGTATTGCAATGAGGCGAGGGCTACCTGCTGCGGATCATCATCGTTTATAAGGGCCGTGAGTTGTTCTATTTGTTTGGCTGCTTCAGGAAAATCACCAAACTGAATACGGGTATCGGTAAGGGCTATGAGGGCCTGAATGCGCTCGGTCATTTTTACTATGTTATCCAGCGTATTGAGCGCTGTATTCATGACCCTTGCGGCATCTGTAAGTTGCTCTTGGTGCGCTAAGGCCTGGGCCTGCAGGGCGTAAATTACCGGCAGGCGGTCGGAGCGCAGATTCTCCGCTTTTTGCTCCGCCTGAGTCAAAGCATCGAGGGCCGCCGGCCAGCGCTGCCCGGCCATGGCAATTTTAGCTAAGGCAATGTACAGATGGCTGGTATCGTCATCGTAAACACTGTTTTGGTTGAGGCTAAGGGTGCGCTGGTAATAACGCTCGGCGGTATCCGTATCGCCCAGGTAACTGTAACTGCTGGCAAGGTTGGCGGTGAGCACTGCTGCGGTAATATCGGTATCATCTTCAGTGAGATACTCCGCCGCCTCGCGAAATGTCTGTTGGGCCAGCTCCCAGCGACCAGACCATAAATAAACCAGCGCGAGATTGTTGGTTATCTCGGCCAGTCCCTGTGTATCGCCGGCCAGTTGCTTACTGTGAATGGCTTCATCCAGGTAACGGGCTGCGGCCACGTTATCGTTAGCCAGCGACCAGTAGGTGGCCAGGCCGTTGTAGATATCCGGCAGCAACTTTGTATAGCCTTGTTCTACAGCTTGCGAGCGCGCCTGCTCCAGGGAATATTTGCCGGCTTCCATCAGGGTTTGTGACGATACCACCGAGCCATGTAGCAGGTTACTGAAACCCAGTGTGGCTATCAGTTGGGTAGCCGGGTAACTGTTGGCAGGCAACGAGTGACCGGCTGGTTCGCTTATCAACGGCGCTGATGCTGGCTGCCAGTCGGCTGGGTTTATTACCGTTTTTGCATGAGCTAAAGCGTTTGTAAACTGCCCGGGGAGCAGTGTTATACCGGCATTACTGGCATCGGCAAAGTGGTAAATGTCAAAATTTGCCGACATGGCAAGCGCCGTAAGTGGCCAACAGGCATAGCCATCGGCGGCAGGCGCAAGCAGTGATGAAGCCTGTTCGATATTGCCTTGAATAAGGTATTGGCGTGCGAGTAACGCCGTGGCCAGGCATGCCGTTTCGGCATCGTTCTGCCGGGCGATTTGTTCGGTGAGTACTGTTGTGGTTGCAGGTTCAGCGTAACTGGCAGAGAACCACGCCAGCCAGTCCCACAGGGCATTTGCCCGCTGCGTATAAACAGCAAACTCCGCGGCCGTTACTGATTGCCTGCTGTTATTTTTTACCGTAACGGTTATTGCATATTGTGCATTGCTTTGGGGCTTTATGGCGGCAATATGGGTGTAGCCATAATGGCTGTATGCCGGGCTGCCGGAGGTATTGGCCAGCGTAACATTGAACGCTGTGTCAGCGGCTTCAACAATGATCACCTCATTGACTGCGGCGGTAACCGTAAACTGAAACTCTTCGCCCACCGCTCGCTGCCCGGCCACCATTGCCAGGCAAAAAAGGATTAATCCTAGTGTTAACGAGCGGCGAATACGTTCCATGTCATGTCGGTACTAGTGGTTTTTCCAGGCATAGGCCGGGGCTTTTTGAACCGTTACCCGGTTGCCGTCGACTTCTTTGTTCCAGTGGCTGGCGGTGGTGTACTTAGGCGTGCCATCGGCCTCTACTGAGTATTTTATGGTGAAGTACACATCGGTATATTTTTCTTTAAAGGCCGGTGCGCCTTTAGGATAGCCGCCGTCTTTTACAATGGATAAATTGTTGGAACACAGCATGTTGGGATCATCAGTGGGAAAGAACTTCGCTTTACTGAGTAATTTTGCGGTAAGCGTTGGCCAGGTGCCACGGGACTTCACAATGGTAATGGTGACCAGAAAAGACGAGCCTAGCACCGGCGTAAATACCCGGGTGCGCATTTTTAACGCGTTGTCGTTGTAGTCGCGCTGACCTTTGGGCAGGTACGGACGAAATTCAGGGGCCCACTCATCGCGGTTATAGTCTGACACCCATCCTTTAGGCACGTACCATTTACTTGCTGCCTGGTTACTCATCACTGTGACTCCTTGTGGTTAAATACGTGGTGATGTCGGCCATGGTGTGAAGCGGTTTGCCTAAGCACGCAAAGGCCTGCTGTATTGTTGTTGTAAAATTGTCAGCCAGTTGGGCCATGCCGTCCTGCTTGCTGCTGCGGTAACACTCGTACATGGCACTGCGTAATACATCGCAGTTGATGGCGCTGGCAACCAACCCCAGTTTGTACTGATTGTTGTCGGGATAATCGGTGAGATTTTCCTGTAATGTGTATAGCCACAGCGGGGTGCGTTGTTGCTCCTGCAACACGGCCAGCAATGCATAGATAAAATCGGTTTCCTGCCCGGGTGAGGTTACTATCAGCTTGCGATGATTTAAGCGCTGCTCAAAATACTCGGCGAACGCTTTGAAGTGGGGCTCGGTGGTGATCGCCCCAAGAATATATTCCGCACTATTGAGGCCAAGCTTAATGCCGGCCAGCAGGTTTAGCTGGGCAATATTACGCCCGGCTCTCGGGTTGGTAGGATGCGGCACTGTGGCCATATCACTGGTGATAAACAAGTCTATAGGGCTGGCAATCTGCTGCAGTCCCTCGTTTTCCAGCGGCTCGAAAAACAGCGCCGGCCAGTCAATAACATGGGCTTCTTCAAGCGGCTCAAATGGCGGGCGGCGCATGATTTCACCCAGCGAAAACGACTGTGAGTGTTCGGTTTTAAGATGATAGCGCGGGCGCAGCATACTGTGACCAAATCTAAAGCTTGCCAGCTTAAACTCTGCGGGCACCTGGGCGTAGGGCCTGCTGGTGTCGTAATAAAACGGGCCGAGTTTGTTAAAAAAGTATTCGTGGCAATCGGCTAACACCAACTTTGGCAGTAGGTCGTTGATCACGATGTGATGAAACACTGCCACGGTATAACGCCTGGCGGTAATGATGCGCTCGGTAATATCCGTTTGGGCTGGTGGCAGGGCAGTAATAAAGGCGTTATGTAATCCCTGAAACAGGCTGTGTAGCTGCAGTACAATGGCGTTCTCGTCGTTGCGCTGTTCCGGCATCCATGCGGTGGCCCACGGGGCATTCTCTATGGTGCCGGGTGGGACCCGGTGCACATCGTGAGTCTGGGTTAAAAAACGGCCGCTTTCGCTGTTGAAATAGTGTGCTTCGATACTACGGATAGGATCGCCCGAGCCATCATTGCCATACATGCTGTCGAGATTTAGCAGGGCACTGGTGCGGCGTCCGCCGATATGAAAGTGCGAGTCGGCAATGATGTCGTGGGCGATAAACTGGCAAATATAGGTATAGCCTGCCGGGATGGGCAGCGAGTTGGTGTCATCCAGGGTATAGTCGGGTTCGTCGAGAAAGGCTGGATCGGCATCGTCTTCGGCATGTTCTTCCACATCCTCGACTGCTGGAGCAAAAGAAAGTGAAGGCTGTGGTGCCTGTTCGGGCTCTGTGTGCGAACTGTTAGTTTGCGGCAAACCTGGCAGCATCAGGGTGGCCAGGGTATTTAACTCCACCGGGCTTAGCAGTGCCTGCTCTGCGGCAGGAAACATGCTGTGGGTGGCAGAGTGCACTAGTCTGAACCCGTAATAATAGTAGCGCTTAGTACCACTTCGGCGGTGTTACTTTCGCGAACAGCGATGACAGTTGATGGCGCACTGGCAGATTGCAGAGTGGCCAGAATAACCAGTTCACCCTGGGCGTTTTTCTTAAGCGCCGGCCAGCTTTGCAGGGGCTGGCCAGTGGGGGATTGTAATTCCACGTCAAACAGCTGGCCGTTAGCCATGCTTACGTCCAGTACCAATATTTGCTGTTCACTGCCCTGTTCTACCACCGCGCCAACTGGGGGTAATTCTGAGGTGCTGGCGCCGCGCATCTCACCAATGTAGATCACATCGGGGCTAATGGCCGTTGCCACATGTTTGGGTTGCTGATAACCCAACAACAGCCAGGTGGCGGCGCTGCCAATCAGCACGCCACCGAGTGGCCAGAACAACCTCAGCAGTTTGCTGGCTGATGAGTCTGCACGGGATTTTTTAGCTGCCTGGCCGAGTGTTTTTTTGAAGATGGCACTGAGTTCAAACTCTTCCACCATGTCGGGGTGCATCAACAAATATTCTTCAAACTCAATCATTTCAGCTGCCGTAAGCTTGCCGTGCAGGTAGCGCTGAATTACATGATTAGCCTGGATGTACTGTGTATTCATATCACTTAACTTCTGTAACCTGGTCGGTTAACGTTAATAACTCCGTATTAGTAGTGCCGCCACAGGCCATTCCCTCTCAAGCAGCACCGGAGTGTTTATATCAGTGTGCCCAGCCAGCCAATGACGGCGGCCACCGACAACAAGGTAAACAGCGATTGTTTATTGATTTCAACCTTGCATTTAAGCGCCAGCGCCTGTTTTAAACGTGTTTTGGCCCGGTGCAGCACTTTATCGAAATGCTCGGTGCTTAAATCCAGCTCGGTGCACAGATCTTCTTTATCTTTACCTTCAAAAAAATAAGCGTTGAGCAACTGCCTGTCGCGCTCTACGCTGAGCTCTGACATTACCTGCGTAACGGTTTCCAGCAGTTTTTCTGAGCTGACCTGGTTTTCGGTATGGTTGGCTGTATGAGAATGCATGTCCATTTCGTCGCTGCAATCGGTACGTTGGCGCTTGTTTTTGCGGTAAGTGGCAATCAGCAGATTCTCGGCTACGCGGCGCACAAAGCCTGCTATAGCCTCGGGGTTGTCGATTGCCGAGGCCCGGGCTTTCTGGATCACAATGAGCAGAGCTTCCTGCACAATATCCTGCGCCAGGGTCGGATCATCACACTTATAAGCCACAATGGAATACAGCGGTCGGGAGAAGTGACTGAGCAGCGCTTGCTCCGCCTTTTTATTGCCATTGGCGATTTGCGTCACCAGTACAGCAGGTTCATCCATGATTAAGCGTGTTGTTGATTGTTATTAAAGAACAAATCTACCGGCGTAAGGCGGTATTTACAAGTTATTAGCGGTTATAAAACAGACTTTATAAGACTAATTGACAATCAGGAAGAGTGCGTGGCTAAAGCTTTTTGTTTAGCCGTGCACTTTATTTATCGCGGATTATTTTGCGGCGGCGTCGTAACGCGCCTCGAAGCGCAGGAGTTTACTGTTCGGATCGACAATCACCACATCCTGTTCTGATACTTTAATGGTATTTTCGGCCGGTAATTGTAAGGTGGTGACCTTGCCATTTACCGCTACTTCCACCGGCATCGGAAAGGGCAGGTCGTCCGGCACCAGCCAGGTGAGAGTCAACTGATCGCTCGTGCGTTGCTGGTGAAGCTCCGGCAGCCTGGGCTGATACAGATACACATCAAAAAACCAGCTGAAATCCTCACCGGTCAGCTCATTAACCAGCTTGATAAAGTCCCCGGTATTGCGGTACACAGTAGTGAACTGGCCGGGTTGAGGTGAAGCTGTGCCGTACAGCAGCGTGGTGACGGAATCAAAAAATGCCTGATCGCCAATCAGGTAACGCAGGGAGTGCATGATCCACGAACCTTTGTAATAGATATCCAGTGCCGGACCAACGCCTTTTTCGTACACCTCTTCCACTTCCATCGGTTTATTCGACACGATGGGGTGGGTGTTGATCAGGCCCTTGCGCTGGTTATTCAAATACGCTTTGTAGGCAATGTCACCATGCAGGTACTGAGCAAACAAAGGCTGCATGTAACTGCCGAGCCCTTCGTGGATCCACATGTGATCCCAGTTGTCGTTAGTGACCTGGTTACCAAAGTACTCATGGGCAAACTCATGTTGCAGTAACCAGTCGAAGCCGAATTCGTCTTTTTTGTATTCGTTGCCATAGGCGTTGATGGTTTGGTGTTCCATGCCCAGGTGCGGAGTTTGCACCACCCCCACTTTCTCATCGGCAAAGGGGTAAGGCCCAACCATTCGTTCAAAGAACGTCAGCATGGCAGGAATTTCATCGAATAACGCCTGGGCTTGCTCTGTATTGCCCGGCAAGTGGTAATAAACAACGGGGTAGCTGTTGCCGTAAATGCTTTGGTAGGTGTCTTCGATTTTTTCATATGGCGCAATATTGAGCGCAATACCATAGGTATTGTGTGCCGAGCGGGTTTGCCAGTGGTAGGTGCTCTCGTTAGCGGTGCTGGTGGTTTCTACCAGTACACCATTACTCGCCGCTACCAGATCGCTGGGTACGGTAATGTAGATATCGGCTGTTTTGGGCTCTCCCATGGGCTGGTCGATACATGGCCAGAAGATATCGCAACCTTCGCCTTGTACCGCGGTAGCCAGCCAGGGCGCGCCGTCTGGCGTTTTATCCCACATCACTCTGCCATCCCAGGGCGCATTGGGCGGCGTGCGTGGATGGCCATGATATTTCACCTGAACAGACACCGGGAAATTCACTTCGTTAGCAGGGGTAATAACCAGCTCGCCCTGTTGGTTGGAATACTGCTCTGGCTTAATGGCTTCGCCGTTGAGCCAGACACCATCAATAGTGAATACGCTGTCGAGATCCACCGACACCGCTTTGGCTGGTTTTGCGGCATCCAGGGTAAGAATGGTATTGCCAAACAAATGTTGATTATCAAAATCAAAAGCGAAGTGCAGCTCAGCATGTTCAACACTAACGCCTTGCTGATACAGCGGGATTTCGCCGCCGCTTTTCAGGGTATAGGCGGTTGATAGTTCGCCTGGAGTGGCAGCTTGCGTGTTACTGTCTGACTGAGTTGTGGTGCAGGCACCAAGGGTAACTGCGGTTGAAAGTAAAAGGCCTTGCCAGGCACGGATACATTCCATGTGTGGGCTCCGGATAAACTGTCGTTGTTATTGTTACTGCGATTATAGCGTTAAACAACGTGAAATCCTGATGATAAGCCTGTGTTGGCCGTATTTTTAAGGCGTTAAACGAAAAGAGCGGCCATGCCGCTCTTTTTATCATTAACCGATGGGGTTATTCGAACAACTCACCACGCAAATCTTCTAAGGTGCTATGGGTATGTTCTTTAAGTAACTTTTTCACCAGTTTGGGTTCTTTGTTCATCCACGCGTCATAAATTTCTTCATGTTCGCGGTAGGCATCGGCCTCACGATCGGGTGGCTCAAGGTGCTTACGAACATAACGTTCAGAGAGCAGGTGGATCTTGAACAGCAGCTCCTGGGTGATTTTGCGGCCGGCCGGGGCCGACAGCGCCAAATGAAATTCCCGGTTTACGGTAACCGCTTCCGGTGATATTTCATTAGCCATGCTTTGCAGACGTTTAAAAATCTCGGTAACTTTGGCTTTATCTTCCTCGGTGGCTTTTTTACAGCCCTGAGCGGCCGCTTCAGGCTCAAGCGTAGTCCGCAGATGAAAAACATCTTCGGCTTCGGCGAGGCTGAGTGGACGAACAATAAATCCACGGTTAGGGTGAGAGACTAGTAAACCATCTTGCTCCAGCCGGGTGAGTGCTTCACGCAGCGGGATCTTGCTGACTCCCAGATCCTGGGAGAGGGCGTCCTGACGAATGGGTTTTGCCGGGAACATATCGTTGGCAAGGATACGCTCACGAATAATCTCGTAAGCCTGCTCCGACAAAGTTTTAACCACAATTGACATGTATTAATGACTCCTAAACAGAAGTTTGGTATTTCGTTATTTTTGGTATCTTATTATTAGTGTAGCGATAGTCTGACCGATTTTAGCGGTAGACTCCATGTCATACAGTATACTATCTGAGCTATGGCTGATAGCGTCGCGCAGTCCGAATGCTTTCTTTTTGCACAGTAGTGAATGTTAAAGTTTATATTCAACGGATTTTAGAATCGATCTTTCGACCTTTGATTCTATTTTGCGATTGTGTCGTGGCAAATGGAGGGCGGCAGAGTCAGCGCCGAGTGCTGTAATCTGCCCCATGGTGGCTAATTTAAATTGTAAAAAGAGGGAGTTAGCCTCTTTCCATCGGACTGTTAACGATTTCGTCAAACAGCGCCTGGCTGATATATTGAGGGCGATAAGTGCCATTGTTATTACGGATTTGACTGTAAAAGGCGCGTAAGTGATTTCGAGAGCCTTTAAGCAGATTGCTGTATACCAGTTCGATATCCGGGTTATCTACAATATCCTCACTCAGGCGCATCAGATCGTAAATATCCAGCTCCTCAACCTGCGCGCCAACGTAGAGCCCTTCCACAACCGAGATAGCGCCACTTTCGGTAAGCACGCTATACAGGTACTCAAATTCTGGATTACTGAAACTGCCCACAGTATTGTCGGTGACCGGGTCGGCTAACTCATAACGCTCGAGCAAGGCTGCCACAGCCTCGGTGTGGGTGAGCTCACTAGTGGCAATGTTAGTAAAAATTGCCAAGCGGTGCCGGGTGTATAAAGTAGTGTAAACATCATGCGCGAGTTTTTCTTCTTCGCGCATCAGTAACAGCCCTTCTTCTTCCAGTGCGGTTAAGGTACCGATGGGCAAGGTATTAAGCTGGCTGCGAAGCTGATTCAGATCGAATGTGGAAACGCCGTCAGCGTTAACCATAAAGGGTGTTTGCTGGGTGTTATCATCGCCGCCACAGCCGCCGGTTATCAGGGTAATTACCAATAAAACAAAAAGTAAAAATCGATTCATGTCTGCTCCTGAACTATAAGGCTGGAATTGCGCCTCTGCAGAAACGGTATTGCAAACACAGTGCCCGATTTTAAATGTTTTTTACTAACTGAAATATATAGGTTTTATTTTTTAGAATGGGGCTGTTATGTCAAAGCTGTCAAGCTCCGCCTGATGCACTGACAAGTTTGACATAACAGCTAAAACACAGGAGCGAAATTAGCTTTCGGTAATAAATTTGTCGCCGAGCAAATCTGCGCCAATATAGCCAACTTTAACGTAGATCAGTGCGCCTTCCTCACCGGTATACGGGGTATGCTGACTGTATCTGGGGTTGCGGATCCAGCTACCGGCGGGATAGCTGCCGTGCTCGTCGTTAAAAATACCTTCCAACACCAGTATTTCCTCGCCACCGGGATGAACGTGCCCGCCAAATCGTGTGTGCGGCGCCCATTTTACTAACGCCGTGCTCACCCCATTATGTTCATGCAAAGGTAACACGCTTAAGCCCTCAGCCTGGCCGGGCAGCCACTGGCTTTGCTGAGTGTTAATGGTTAACTGTTCAAGGTCGTTATGAGCAAACTGCCAGAGTTTAACCAGAATGGTGCATCCGCCTGCAGAAAAAGGCGTGTGCGAGCTGCCCGGCGGGTTACGCAGATAGGTGCCGGCAGGATAATCACCGTGCTCATCACTGAAGGTACCACTTAGAACGAAGATTTCCTCACCGCCATCGTGAGTGTGACCACTGTAACCCGCGCCAGGGTCGTAGCGGACGATGCTGGTGGCTCTGGCAACCTCTTCACCGGCGCGATCGAGCATCATGCGGCTGACGCCCTTAAGCGGGGACGGGATAAACTCATACTCGGCGGGGCGAATAACCACTCGCTGGCTAAAATCACTGTTTATCTGCATGGTAAAAATATTCTGTAACGCTAGGTTTGGGTGATTGTACGTACAGACCGGCGAAAAGCTCAACTCATTGCGAGAGGGACGCGAATAAGATAGATTTATATAAATTATAATTTATTGATTCAGCAACTATTTTGCTCAGCAGGACCGCATTTTGACCAGCCCTGATTTTCTCTCCGTATTACCTATTATTGTTACCCTGGCTCTCGCGTTGTATACCAAACACGTGGTGATTGGCTTGTTTGGCGGAGTGGTTACCGCTGTAGTGCTGCTTACTGGCGGACATCCTCTGGAGGTGCTGGCGGCGCTAATAAGAACACATTTAGTGGGTACTCTCACTGATAGTTACAACGCCGGGGTAATTGTGTTGATGGTGTTTATTGGTGGATTTGTGGCGCTTATGGAGAAGTCCGGAGGCGGCCCGGCGTTTGCCACTAAGATGATTGGGGTTATCGCCAGTAAAGCAAAAGCGCAAATAGCGGCCTGGTGTGGCGGTATCTTTATTTTTTATTCTGATTTGGGTACCCCGCTGATCATCGGCCCGGTATTTCGGCCGCTGTTTGAAAAGCTCAGGGTCTCGCGGGAAAAGCTGGCGTTTATTATCGACTCCACGGCATCGCCGGTTGCGATTTTGGTGCCCTTTATTGGTTGGGGGATCTATATAATGGGTTTGCTGCAAAAAGAATTTGACCAGGCCGGCAAATCCCTCGACAGCTGGCAGGTGTTTATTGGTGTAATCCCTTATCAGTTTTATGCCTTGCTTGCCATAGCCGTTATACCGGTAGTGGTGTTCCTTAAAGCCGATATAGGGCCCATGGCGCAAACCGAAACGAAAGCCACACAAAATAATACGTCTGTAAATGCTGACGTGGAACAGAATAAGGATTTTGAGGCATTCACTCATAAAAATGCCCGCGCCCGTTTTGTGTTTTTGCCGTTGCTGGTTATGGCGGCAGTACTGCTGTTCATGCTGGTACCCCTTGGCTTTCCCTTTGCCAGCGTGCCGGGTTCGGTATTCAGAGCAGCCCTTGCCAGCGCGTATTTTCTGGCAGCCTGTACGCTTATTGGTTTAATGGCCTGGCATAAAGTTCGCCCTGGTTTAGAAGGCATTACTTTATATCTGCAGGGCATGAGCGGCATGATGCAGGTGATCATTGTGTTGGTGCTGGCCTGGACGTTAAGCTCGCTGGGCAATGAGCTGGGTACGGCTACCTACATTGCCGAACAGGCGCAGCGTGGCTTTCCGGCGTGGTTGTTACCGCTGGTGGCGTTTTTGTTGTCTGCGGTTATTTCCTTTGCCACCGGTTCGTCCTGGGGGACTTTTGCCATTATGCTGCCGTTGGTGATCCCAACAGCGTTTGCCATTGAAGCGCCGCTATTAGTGAGTATCGGCGCGGTGTTATCCGGAGGCTTGTTTGGCGATCACTGTTCGCCCATATCGGAAACCACTATATTGTCGGCCACCGGAGCGAGCTGCCGTCAGTACAATCACTTCAGAACGCAATTACCTTATGCACTGATAAACGGTGGGATAGCAGTGGTAGCGTTTACCATTGCCGGATGGGTAGCAAGCCCGTTAATTTTTATCGGCGCTTTGCTGTGTCAGCCTGTGGTGTTATGGATTGTTCAGCGTTTACGGTAAGACAGACATAAAAAAAGCTGACCGAAGTCAGCTTTTTTCACTTTGAGAGCAGCTTATTTTTTACGACGTAGGCGTAAACCAATTGCTGCAAGGCCTAATAGCAATAATGCACTGCTACCTGGGCTTGAAACCGTAACAGGACGTTGACTCAAGCCAACAACAATGTTGTCGAATTCGCCAGCGATACCTGAAGTGTTAATTACCAGGCGGTCAAACTGCTCAGCGAATGAAAAATCAATATTCACATAAACGTTCGAACCAGGACCAGTTTGGTTACCTGCACTGCCGCCTAGGGCACTTAACAGACCACTACCAGTGATTCGAGAAACCAGATTACCACCAGAGTAAAAATTGAAATCGTTGTATCTGTCAACTGAACCCCAGTAGAAACCGAGATAGGTAATACCAGTGTCAGCATTAAAGGAAAGCAACTGGCTGTAATCAAATTCGAAACTTGCAGTACCAACACCGTTGTTGGTCAGGTATGCATAACAAGTTGAATCGTTAGCAGGCGCTGCCGCAACATTAGTTACTGAACCTTGACGAACACCAACCTCGTTGCTTGGAGGAGTAACCAACACGCCAGCAGGGCCGCCGTTTACACTGTTTACAGAGCATTCCTGGTCGAAACCTGGATCGTTGTATGCAGTTGAACCTGCAAAACCAGAGTAATTGGTGTCTTGATCAAAAGTTTCGATAAAGTAACCAGGTAAACCACCAGTAATTGGGTCAATATACTGGCTGGTCAGGCCTGAACCATCTGTTGCCGCGTCATAGGTAAAAGATATCGATGCAGCATTTGCAGTTAGTGAACCGAAAACTAATGCGCTACCGAGTGTGAATACTTTTGCGACTTGGCTCAACTTCTTCATTATTAATTCCTTAAATACAGGAGAATTCAAATACAAATAGGTATAAGCTATTATTGTGCCAGTTTTAAATTAATCTTTATTATCAGTATCTTGCAGTGGTTTATTTAACTCCGCTTACCGACTTGTGTAAAATATTTAGACATGGTTTAGGTGTTTTTTTAAGCAATGATGAAGTTCCGGAGCGGCTTAAATAACCTTGTTTTATTCTTGAACCCTCAAAACAATAACTGTTCATTGTTAAACAATGATCTTCTATCGCTACATCATTTATTTCTTTTCTTACCGTTTGCATCTTTAGTCAGTTCACTACCGCAAAACCCATAAAGGAAAAGGTGGAGATGCCGCTGGTATCCATTGTTGCCGAGAAGGATATGGTTATTCTTACGTTTGTGCAGGAGGTGACAGACCCCGAAGGCGTACAAAGCACTTACACCACTACATGGTTTGATATGTTTCGCATAGAAGATGGGAAAATAGCAGAGCACTGGGCTCCGGCCAGAAAGATGTAATGGCGGTTACCTAAAATCAGTTTGATGAGAGGGGCGTTCGCCCCTGCAACCGGACAAGGATTAGTGGAAGTCCGCAGGATATCCTCATGCTGTACAGATGCGAGGGCTCATCCCGCGTATGCGGCAATGGCAGTTGTTTAACTAACGGGATGCCCAACCGTTGAATTGGCACTTGCCAGGTATTTCAGCCAGTCTTCCGGTGCAAGCGGTTTAGCAAAATAATAACCCTGCATCAGATCGCACCCTATTTCCCTAAGAAACTCTTCCTGTTCAGCCGTTTCCACTCCTTCTGCAACGGTTGTAATTTGCATGCGTTTGGATAGTGTCACCAAGCTCTCAACGATCCCCCGGGCTTTATGGTTTTTTCCCATTTCGAGGGTAAAAATGCGGTCGATTTTTAACTCGTTGATGGGCAACCTGTAAAGATTGATCATCGATGAGTACGCCGTACCAAAATCGTCGATGGAAATGTATAAACCATAATCAGTCAGGATTTTCAGTTTTTCACTTACGGCAGACAGATCCTGGATCAAGGCGGTTTCGGTGAGTTCAAGAATGAGCTGTTGTGGTTTTAAATTATACCGGTTCAGCGTAGCCATAATGGTTTCTTCAAAAGCAGGCCGCACAATGTCTCTGGCACTTATGTTGATAGCTATCTGAGTAGAATGACCGTGCTTTTCTGCTTTGGTAAGTTGAATACAAGCCTGCTCGAGTACCCATTTAGTGATCTCATGAATATCGTTAGACACTTCGGCAATCGGAATAAATTCATCAGGCCTTACCGTGCCAAGTTCAGGCGATATCCAGCGCAGTAACAATTCTGAAGATTTAACCTGTTGACTTGCATTAACCTTGGGCTGCAAAACGACATGGAATGCATTGTTTGCCAGGGCCGGGATAATTGCATGGCGTATTTTTTTCTGTCGCTCAAAACTCTCATAATCGGCGTGACTAATTCGATAAATGGTGCGGCACTCGGCGCGTTTGATTTCGGCACGGGTGTAATCGAGCAGAGAAAGTAATGACTCGGGAGTTTCGTCTTCGCCGACAACTTTAAATATACTGCCCACCGAAACACTTTTCTGATGCTCGTGCCCTTCAATTGTTATGTTGTTCTCCAGCGAAGCCTGTAATGACAATTCAAACTGTGAAAGTGCAAATTTGTCTTCGACTGTAGGAGACATCATCGGTGCAACCCGGGCGATTATGAAACTGTCTCCGAGTCCTCGGTAAGCGGCAAATTTCTGACCACAGAGAGCCAGAATGCGCTTCGCCATGGTGGCCAGAACATGATCGCCTTTTTCTCGTCCGTAAGCGAGGTTGACCTCGGAGAAACGATCAATATCGATTACTGACACATACAAAAAAGAGTTGGGTGTGGCTGCCAGAGATAACCACTTACTGCTATCCCGGTGATAAGCGTGCAGATTGGGCAAACCAGTAATGCTATCTTCGTAAGCCATTTTACGTAAACGGGCTTCGTGTTGCTTACGTTCAGTGAGATCACGCATCATTCCCACAAACCAGGTATGCTTTTCATGTTCTACTTCAGTCAGAGTGAGTTCAATGGGAACTGTTCCTCCTGTTTTATGTCTGGCGGGTAGTTCTCGCGGGCGGCCAATGATTTGCGCCTGGCGAGTTTCAAGATAATGTTTCAGATAGTGATCGTGAGCATTGGCGTAAGGGGATGGCATCAAAATGGAGACATTGCGACCAATCAGTTCATCCTCGCTGTATCCCAGTAATGACTTGACCATACGATTTGCCGAAATAACGATCCCTCGATGATCTATTACAACCAGTGCATCGTTGATATTGTCGGTGAGCTTTTGATTAAACTCCGTTAGCCGCTCGATTTGTTGGATGGCGTTAAAGCGTGATGACTTAAGCGCATTGCCTAATATTCGTAATTCACAAAAATCACTGCATGCCTGCAGCATGTCCGGTTTCAAAGTATCCAGCAACGACGCAAGGTTGGTGAGAGTAGGATCCTGATTTTCGTACAGAACCACAAATGCGCAAAAGATATCCGGGTCGCCACTTTTAGTACAACCAATGCATATACCATTGTCGGCAGTCTTGTTGTTCATTAACAGTTTTAACGAACGGAGTGATTCGGCGTCAGGCGTGCAAAACGAATCTTCCGGACCACAGAGCGAACTGTATAACTGATGAGCGATAAATCGCTTTAAGTGTGCTCCGGCTGTTTGGCCGGCCTTATTAGGTATCCAGGTGACACTCGGTTCATGGCGTGAAACGGCAATAACCTGACACTGGGCGCTGTGTACTACCACAGTGATGTTACGTATTAACTTAGACAGATCATCGAAAGTTCCAACCGTCAGTTTGTTTAACAGTTGCTGCATATCATGAGTTCCTGATGCTGCTCGGGCTGTTGATGTGGTGCCGTTAAAGTAGTAATCCAACTTTGCTCATGTGCTGAATCCGCGGGCTGAATATCCCGAACCATTGTTAGCTGGCCTTGATGGTAAAGCTGGTTAATGTCAGAAATCATACTTCGTTTCCCTGCGCCCGATAGTCGCCTTATGTGTATCAGCCTGCGTAAACCCTTATTCTAGAGAATAAGTGTTGTATAACTATTTGCGTTTCTCAAGGTTTGAAAGGAAATACTTTCCTTACTGCCATATACGACTAAACTCCGGCAATGAGATAAAGAACTGTTGATCTGATGCAGGGCTATTTATTTGATGCTCATTCATAATATCGCCTTGCAGTTAACATGATGGGTGATTATGGGAGATATTATTGCCTTAGTCGGAGCCGGAGTGGGTGGCCTCGGTTTGTTTATTCTGGCCATTGGCCTGATGACCGAAGGGCTTAAAGCTGCTGCCGGCAGCAGTTTACGCCGTATCTTAACGACCTGGACTAACACGCCGTTGAGAGGCATTTTTAGCGGCTTCTTAATGACCGCTATTGTGCAGTCTTCCAGTGCGGTTACGGTTGCTTCCCTTGGCTTTATAAACGCTGGCCTGCTTAGTTTGCGCCAGGTTTTAGGCATTATTTTTGGCGCTAATATCGGCACCACCATGACCGGCTGGTTAGTGGCTTTGCTTGGCTTTCATCTTAATGTCGAAGCTTTCGCCTTGCCACTGGTTGGTATAGGTATGGCATTAAAACTCACTCAACAGCAAGGGCGTTTGGCAGCCCTTGGTCAGACGCTGGTGGGATTTGGGTTATTTTTTATTGGTATAGGCGTTCTGAAGGACGCCTTTGATGGCGTAATGCAGACGTTTTCGGTTAGTCAATTTAGCGCAGATGGACTCACTGGCATCTTTGTGTACCTGTTAATCGGTATTGTTATCACTGTGCTCACCCAGTCATCCAGTGCATCTATTGCCATCACAATTACCGCCGCAGCCAGCGGTTTGATTGAGATGTATTCGGCCGGAGCCATGGTTATCGGGGCCAATATTGGTACCACGTCCACCGCTGCTTTTGCTGCTCTCGGAGCGACCTCTGCTGCCAAGCGAGCCGCCGCAGCACAGGTTATTTTTAACCTGGGCACCGCGGCTATCGCCCTGCTCATTCTGCCACTGTTATTCTATTTTATTGATGTGATAAGCAACGCATTGGCATTGACGGCCGATCCGGCATTATCACTCGCGCTATTCCATACCATATTCAATGTTATGGGCTTACTACTGGTTTACCCTTTAATCGGTAAACTGGCTGACTGGCTGGAAAAACGTTTTCGCAGGAGGGATGAGAGCGACTCAAAGCCACGCTATCTCGACAACAACATTGCACAGACGCCAGCGCTTGCTACAAATGCTTTGCTAAATGAACTGATAGCAGTGCAAGGGCGTTTTGCTATGCTTTATCAATCTGCGGTGTACAACAAGCATGATGATATCCGGCTGTTTCAGCGACAGGCCCGTGTTATTGAAGCGTTATTGCAAGAGGTGTCTAAGTTTATAGTTAATCTTGAAACGGCGGCCCTGAGTGATGAAACGACTACGCAACTGGCAACCATGATGCGGATAAGTAATTACCTGGAAGATTGCACACAGGCTACCGACATATTGGCCAGCCACCTGGCAAACCGTGAAACGCTCAAGGAGAGGGAATTGGAAGAACAGTTGAGAAGCTATCTTGTTGAAGTTTATGGTTATATTCAGCAAACCACTACTCTGAATGAAGCCGTAGAGCCCATCACACAAGAAACCCTGCAGCAACGAAAAGACCAAATAAAAGATAGTCTGATATTAGCCGGGACTCTGCACCATATCGAAATCGTGCAAATGTCAGTAGCGGTAGACTGCCTGCATGAAGCCTGGCATATCGCAAAGACCTGGCATAAAGCGGTAGCTCGTTTGAATACGCTGTCGGCCGTTTTAACACCGTCTTAGTTTGTTGATGAAGGAGAATTATCCATGGCAACGCTGACATTTATGGGAGCCGTAACCGGTGTGACCGGGTCGATGCATTTGCTCGAAACTCAGGGCAGCCGGGTATTACTTGATTGCGGTTTGTATCAGGGCGGACGTGAAGAAGAGGCGCACAATGAAGATCCATTTCCGTTTGCTGTAAAGTCAATTGATGCTGTGGTGCTTTCACATGCGCATTTAGATCACTCCGGGCGCCTGCCTCTGCTGGTCAAAGATGGTTACCGTGGGCCAATATACATGACATCCGCGACCCTGGATTTAATAGAGGTACTGTTAAAAGATGCGGCTTCATTACAGGCGCGGGATGTTGAGTGGGAAAACAAGCGGCGTCGCCGGGCAGGTAAAGTTGAACTCTTGCCTCTTTATACTCTTGATGATGTGGAGGATGTGCTATCGCTCTGTCAGGGCCTGGAATATGGCGAACGAATAGCGGTGACCAACGAAGTTGACCTGACACTGAGAGATGCTGGTCATATTTTAGGGTCGTCTATTGTTGAGCTTTTTACCAATGAATCCGGCCAGCAACGAAAGTTGGTTTTTTCCGGTGATTTAGGTAATTCGCAGGCGGCTCTGTTAAGAGATCCTTCAGTTATCAATGAAGCCAACGTTGTGCTGATGGAGTCGACTTACGGTGACCGCGAGCACCGCTCTATGCAGGAAACTCTTGATGAGTTCGAAAACGTCATCACCACTGCTTCCCAAAATGGCGGCAATATTCTGATCCCGTCATTTGCGGTGGGACGCACCCAGGAAATTATTTTTCGTTTAGGCGAGCTGTATCAAAAAGGAAAATTACCTCAGCAACTCGTGTGCCTGGACAGCCCTATGGCGATTGCCGTTACCGAAATCTATCACCGTTATCAAAATGTGTACAACCAGGAAGATAAACAGGCCATTGAAGGACACAGCCAGACAGCAGAACCGAGCCAAAAAAGCCTGCATTCGTTTTTACCAACACTGCGTTATACCGTGAGTACCGAAGAGTCCATGGCGGTTAACCGAATTGCCAGTGGTGCAATTATCATCGCTGGCAGTGGTATGTGTAATGGCGGGCGGATCCGCCACCATCTCAAACACAACCTATGGCGTAGCCAGTCACATGTGGTGTTTGTAGGCTATCAGGCAAAAGGCACTCCGGGGCGCATACTGATTGACGGTGCAACCCATATCAAAATGGCCGGAGAAGATATTTCAGTTAAGGCCCACATTCATACGCTGGGAGGCTTTTCGGCGCATGCCAGTCAGGCGCAATTAATCGACTGGTTCAGTAATTTTAGTAATCCAAAGCCCAGACTATACTTAGTGCATGGTGAAGAAGCAGCTAAAGACACTCTTAAAAAGGCATTAGAGGCGAATAGATGGCATGCAGAGATAGCAGCCCTGGGACAGACTATTACGCTATAAATCAATAAGTATAAGTGGAAATGGTGGCCCCACCTGGACTCGAACCAGGGACCTAACGATTATGAGTCGTGTGCTCTAACCAACTGAGCTATAGGGCCATTGTGCGGTAAACGCTTAAGAGAGCCTGCTCTTGAAATACCAGGCGCGCGCAAGTATAAGCAGTTTTTATGGCCTTGTCACCCCATGTGAGGATTACTTGATGTTTTCTTATACTGAACAATACTAAAAATAACGATCTGTAGAAGCCAGAACCTGATCAGATACGCTGAATCCATTGAGCAACGCCATAGCTTAGTGCAAATATATTAATAGTCTGCTATCTTTCAGCTACTTATAGATAAATACGTCTTGGTTCGGCATTTGAATTGGGAGATAACAATGACTGAAAAACCCTATTTGGTCAGTGGCCGCAACACATTAATCCATAAAATTCGTAAATTTGACCTACTGATATTAAACGGCAATGACGATCCGGCAGTAGTGGTGAATTACAAGGGCATTAAGGAATATTCGGGCAAGATCCCGGAAAACAAACGCGAAGCCAAAATGATGGATATGGAGCTGGTGGATGTTACGGCCAGTGAAGTATTCGGCGACGAAAAAACGCTGATTTTTGTGCAAACCCTGAACGGTAAAGAATACAAAATCGATTATTCTAAAGCCGGTACCTCGATGTTTATCCGCGTACATCAGGACAGCATTTTTTAAGCGTCTGCTTAGCACAATTGGTAGGGTTGTGATAGCAACCTACCAAACCGCTTTCCTATTATAATTCTACCTTTCCGCTATCTGTGATTAGCGCTAGCCTAAATTTCCCCAACGGTGGGGATCCAGCGTATTAAATCCCTTTATTGGCTTTTTTTTGCCCTTTAGCTGAACGTATTCAGGTGCGTAGATAGTGAACTGGCAAATATCTTTGGGTGTGGTTTCCGATGGATTGAGCTCATTGGCGATGCCTGCCTGATTTAACCCTTCGGCCACCAGTTCTGAACAAAACCAGCGATTGCTCTTTTTTCGGTTGTAGGTAAGCCAGTTAAACCAGCGGTGGTCGTCAAATACATCGATGGCAGCACCAAACAGTTGCCAGATGTCGTATCCCTTACCCAGTTCTCCTGCCAGAAAGTCGTGGAACCCGTGCCAGTTGTTTTGTAATTGCTGCTTGGCCTCGCGATGTAGCGGGAGCCACCATACGTCGCCCCGATAATGCTTGATGCGTTCTTCCACGTAGTTGTGCATCACGCCCTTTTTACCCTTTATCGAGGTTGCCTCGATCATGGTGAGATCCTGTGCCGCTGAGATGGAGCGATTGTCATCGGGCGAATCTATAACCAGGGCGGTATGAGTAACTACTGAGCGGGTGGTAAGTTTGGTCCAGCGTGAAAACAAACTGGTACCGCCAAAGGCAATAATATCGCCCGGGGCAATAAGGTGTTTTACATCGTAATAGGCTTGCTGAGTAAGCATGACTTTCCTGTTTCTGCTTTGGCTCCTGAACGCCCGTTTTTTGTTCAGGCTGGTAGTCTGTTTTCCCCTTTATCCGTCTCTCAACCGCGTAC
Source organism: Gammaproteobacteria bacterium (assembly GCA_018222405.1). GTDB lineage: Bacteria > Pseudomonadota > Gammaproteobacteria > Enterobacterales > Alteromonadaceae > Alteromonas. The sequence continues at coordinate 28,828 of JAAFAI010000032.1, forward strand.
TCCTTGCTCGCGGCTTAATGGCGAATGTTACAAAGTGTGTGATACACACGATTAACAATAGGGGATTCCGGACCGTTTAACTGCAGTTATATCCCTTTTGTCGCAAAATCTCAAATAGACGTCGATTAACGCTTTGCAGGCAACCTTTTGCTGCTCTGCCCCTACTGTATAAGGGCGAAAGGAAGAGTCAGGCTTCATCTTCCACAACAGAGTCAGCGATAGGTAGAGGATAGTGTCATGCAAAAAGTTAACAGTGTAATTCGTTCAGCGTTATTAGCAGGTACCGCAGTAGTAGCAACATTTGGCGGTATTTCTTCCGCTCAGGCCGGCAATTTGCCTGAGGCCATGGAAGATAAATTAGTCGCGGTTTGTCAGGCAATCAAAGATGACAGCCGCATTGAGCTGCACCGAGCAGTTAAGGACAGCGGCGTAAGTTACCGTCGTCTGGCCCGAGGCCTGGTGTGTGATGGCATGGATATGTACACCTTTGCCATGCAGCATGGTGCAGATAATACCGGTGCGGTAATTGCCAAGCGCACCAACCTGGAAGAACAGAGTTTAACAGCGAAGCAGTAGGGTAATGGTTTTAGTTCCCTCCCTGGGGTTTGGGCTGTGGTCTTCACAGCCCTTTTTTCGGAGTCTGATATGGAAGCGATACAGTCAGATAACATGGTAGTGCGATTTATTGGCAAACCGAGTGCGGATGTTGATGCCTTTCATCAGTTTTTATCCCAGCATTTTGTGGAGCCTTTTGAGTTTCAGTTTACGGCGGATATTAACGAAGCCGCTTTAAATGAGCTGGTTAGCAGTCACCCGTCAGTAGCCCCGAATACTTCATGTCAGCCACCTGATATTCGAATCGTCGTAACCGATCAGGCCACCATCAAACCTTTTACGAACACCGGATTACGCGGGGTAACCAGTGTAATGTGCGGCCACTCCAATCAGGATGCGATACAGGCGTTTAACGCGGGTGTCGGCATGTTCTTTTGTTTATCTGCCAGCGTGGAAGAAAAGCGCAGGCAGGTTCACCGGCTGTATCTTAAATATCAAACCCGGGTGCAGGCCCTTAAGTGGCAATTAGTCAGCGAACAACTGGCCCGTCAGCGTGCGTGTTCTCCGGCCCGGCTAATGGCCGAGTTAACCAGCGTAAAATCAAACTGTTCAAGACCATCTCAACAAATTGCCATGCGCTGCGGTGTAGACTGGCAGTATGTAGACTGGCAAACCATTCGATATGTAGAAGCAGCGGGCGATTACATGTGTGTTTACACACAGGAAGAAACCCTGATTGTTCGGTCTACCTTAACGGAGATGGCAAGACGTTTGCCCAAGCATGCCTTTACCCGCGTGAACCGTTCTATCATTGTGAATACGCAGTTTGTTAAGCGGCTGATTAAACTGAACTCACGGGTAAACTATGTGGAGCTTCAGGATGGCAGTAAAGTAAAAATAAGCCGTCGTTTAATGCCTGTTTGTCACCCGCAACTGGATGCAGCGTTGTCGCAGTCCTGAATACATTTTTCTGCATGCGGACTTGCCTTATCCATAGGATAAAGCGCTTTTGTCTGTCAGCATTTCTTTAATTAATCCTGCACATAAGTGACTACAACCGAAGTCGGGTAGTGGTTTGCACTTAACCTCGTTATTATCAAACTATTCCTTCCCTGCGGAGCTTTCACAGTGCACGTTAAATCAACCCTCAACGGCTGGCTGATCATTGTTGGTTGCTACCTGGTGGGTGAGTTTTTTGTATTGGTGACCGATTTACCTTTGCCCGGTGCGCTAATCGGTTTGTTATTGCTGCTTGGCGGGTTGTTATTACGTCAGCGTCCGGCGGTAACGGTGGGGCGGGGCGCGCAGCCATTGCTAACCCATATGTCGGTTTTATTTGTGCCTGCCGTAATTGGCGTGGGGTTATTCTGGGCTGAGGTAAGTGAAAACGCGTTAGGCATCGCTCTTGCGTTGGTTGCTACTACCATTGTGGCGCTGGGTTTCACCGCGTGGTTTGCTCAGCGGCTTATGAAAGCCAAAAGGCCGGATTAATGTTAAGAGCAGAGCTGGCAATTAAGCAGATTATTAACCGCTTTAGTGAAGTTGTAAGCAGTACTGCTTCCGTAAATGGCCTGTTGTGGCTGGCGGTTACCCTGGCTTTTTATGGCGTTGCGCTCAAAATTTTTCGTGCTTCCAGGGGCCATCCGCTGGTGCATCCACTTAGCATGACAACCTTAGCCGTGGCAGCGGTGATGTGGTTAGCTGATATCTCTGCCGCTCAATACCGTGAGTTTGCGTCATTATTGCACTGGTTGTTAGGGCCGGCCACGGTGGCTCTTGCGGTACCCATGTACAATCAATGGCAAAACATTCGGCAACTGGGAATGCCGTTGATCGTCAGCGTGATGGTGGGGGGCATTGTGGCGCCACTGCTTGCCTGGGGCGTGATATACCTTACCAACGCGCCGCTGGCTATTCAGATGACGATGCTGGTGAAGTCAATAACCAGCCCGCTGGCTATGGAAACCGGGGCCGCTATTGGCGGTATTCCGGCGCTGGCTGCGGTATTTGTTATCCTTACCGGTATCGTGGGGGCGCTGGCGGCGCCGCTCACCTACCGGTTATTAGGCGTCACCATGCCCGATGCTCAGGGCGTGGCGCTGGGCGCGGTATGCCATGCGGTAGGCACCTCCAAAGCACTGCAGATGGGCGAAGTGCAGGGAGCTCTTGCCACAGTGGGTCTTGGCCTTAATGGTATTTTTACCGCCGTTATCTTACCTGTAATTCTGTAAGGCTTTTCATGGCCTGAGCTTACAAAAGCCTCCTGTTAAGTTGATTTTTGCCGTCTGACTGCTATTTGTTAAAGGGTGCTTACTGCATTGTTTTGTGCCGGTACTTAACCCTTGGATAGCTATGTACTCAGTTTTGATTTGTGATGACTCGCTGGTAGCCCGCAAGCAGGTGGCAAAATGCCTGCCACAGGACTGGGATGTTGCTATCCATTTTGCCAAACATGGCGGTGAGGCCATTGAATGCCTTGCGGCCGGTAAAGGGCATATTTTATTGCTCGATTTAAATATGCCGGAAATGGACGGCTATCAAACGCTGGAAGCCATCGCTCAGCAAGGTTTAAAAACCAATGTGATTGTGGTGTCTGGCGATGTCCAGCCCGAAGCTTATGAGCGGGTTATTAAGCTAGGCGCGCTGGATTTTATTCGTAAACCGGTTAGTGCTCCGGAATTATTAGCTGTGTTGAGCAAACATCAGCTAATCAATGCGCCAGACGAAGAAAAGCAAAAAGAGTTTGAACCGCTGGATCCTGATATTCGCGACTGCTATCAGGAGATCACCAATATCGCCATGGGCAGAGCGGGCGATCACCTGGCGAGAACTTTAAATGTGTTTGTGCATTTACCCATTCCAAACGTTAATCTGATTGAGGTATCGGAACTGCACATGCTGCTCAGTGATATCGAAAACCACGAGCGGGTTAGTGCGGTCTGCCAGGGTTTTGTGGGCCCTGGCGTACAGGGTGAAGCGCTGTGCATTTTAAGTGACTCAAGCCTGGACGACGTAGCGCGCATTCTTAATATTTCCGGCGAAGTCGACGATCAAAAGCAACTGGAATTGTTAATGGATGCGGCGAGCATCCTTATTGGTACCTGTCTGAGTGGTATTGCCGAGCAACTGGATGTGAGTTTTGCCCAGGGGCAGCCGGTTGTGCTTGGCCAGCACCGAAACATCACTGAGATCATTGCCACCAACAAGCTGAAATGGAAAAGAACCCTGGCTATCGAAATTTCCTATGGCCTTGAAGGGTACAACACCGTATGCGAGTTGCTGCTGCTATTTACCGAGAGCTCCATGGAAACGCTCAACTATAAACTTGCTCACTTGCTGGAGGATTTCTGATGACCAATGAAGCCGTAGATGACATGCTGGAGTTTCATTGGATCATCGACATGCTACAAACGGTGGATGTGGGCATTGTTGTACTGGATCGCGAGTTTAAAATCAAAATGTGGAACGGCTTTATGGAAAGCCACAGCGGCAAATTGCCCTCTGAGGTGCGTGATAAAACCCTGTTCAGTATTTTCCCCGATATAAAACCTGATTGGTTTGCCCAAAAAGCCAAGCCGGTATTCGAACTCAAAACCCGGGCTTTTATGCTGTGGGAACAGCGCCCTTATCTGTTTAAGTTTTCTAATTACCGGCCTATCACCGGCAGTGAAGAGTTCATGTATCAAAACATTATTTTATCGCCCTTGGTGTCGGCTACCGGCAAGGTTGAACATATCAGCATGATGATTTACGACATGACAGATATTGCCAGTGGCAAAAAGCAACTCGAAGCATTACAGGTGATGCAGAGCGAAGCCTTAGAGCGAGGCGCCAAAAGCCGCGCCTGATGTGTGGCAGGTTATTTGCGATGAGTTATCGTAAGGGCGTAGCGTTCGCCGCTTACCGTTGTAGGTAGCTGTATTCAACCTGATTTTTAGCAATCTGGTCTTAAGCGACTTTTCATTTACGGTTTTGGTTTCACAATATCGGTATGAAAAGCGTATCTCATTTTTTATTATGCATAATGTGCCTGTTGCCGGCTGGTTTCTCAGCGCCGGCTGCTGCGCATTACAGCTGCGATGTCGATTTAAATTATGGCGTTGTAGTAAATGACGATCAGCTACGTGTACTCAAAGAATACCTTACTTTATATCAGATCAACCATAAGCAGCAGTTGTTTGTGGCGGGCGAGTGGCTCACACTTGATGACAGCCAGGCTATGCTGGTAACCGATTACGCCAAAGGGCTGCATTCCGTGGTACCGCAGGTTACCTTACTGGCGACCACTGGTATTGATTTAGCTACCGATACGGTTCAGCAGATGTTTTTGTCGTTGTTGGGCAGCGATCACGACAGCTATGAAAAGCTCAATACCGCCATGGATAAAATGAAAACGCGAGTGCGTAAGAAGTTTCGTTACGCGCGCAGTCATTATTACCTGGGGCCAAGCTCCAGCGAAGGGCTGGATGAACTGGCAGAGGCCGATCTGATGGTGCCGTTATCACAAACGTTAACTACTTCGGTGGGTAGTATTCTAACCACGCTTGGCGCAATGGACTCCGACAAACTGGCGGTAGACCGCACCGAAATGGCGGTGATTAATCAACGCATTGCGCATTATGCTGCTACGTCTGACGGCGACGGTCCGCCGGTTGACACCACCTTGCCACAAAAAGCCCGGTGGTATTGTGACTACTTCAAAAAGCTTGATGCGCTTGAAAAGCAAATGCAGACAACCATTCCGCAACTGGCCGGCATCGATTTGATTCGACAAACCAGTCATAAAGACTAATCACACCAGAGTAGGTGTTACCAACAAGTTTGTTATCCCCCGAATTTTAAGGTTTAACACATCCTCTGCGTCATCCCCGCATGCTTTTAAGCGGGGACCTCATGAAAAGGTCATTTGAGCTGAGTCAGACTGTTTGGGAGATCCCGGCTCGTTGGCCGGGATGACAGATATATTTGGGCCGGGATGACCGAATTAAAAAAGTCATCCCCGCGTGCTTTTGAGCGGGGATCTCATGAAAAGGCTATTTGAGCTGAGTCAGACTGTTTGGGAGATCCCGGCTCGTGGGCCGGGATGACAGATATATTTGGGCCGGGATGACAGATGCATTTGGGCCGGGATGACCGAATTAAAAAAGTCATCCCCGCGTGCTTTTGAGCGGGGATCTCATGAAAAGGCTATTTGAGCTGAGTCAGACTGTTTGGGAGATCCCGGCTCGT
>JAAFAI010000032.1:34621-46227 GCA_018222405.1 Gammaproteobacteria bacterium
TCTCATGAAAAGGCTATTTGAGCTGAGTCAGACTGTTTGGGAGATCCCGGCTCGTTGGCCGGGATGACAGATATATTTGGGCCGGGATGACCGAATTAAAAAAGTCATCCCCGCGTGCTTTTGAGCGGGGATCTCATGAAAAGGCTATTTGAGCTGAGTCAGACTGTTTGGGAGATCCCGGCTCGTGGGCCGGGATGACAGATATATTTGGGCCGGGATGACAGATGCATTTGGGCCGGGATGACAGATATATTTGGGCCGGGATGACAGATATATTTGGATCGGGATGAAGTCAACATCAAGTTTGTCATCCCAGAAGTTTCGCAGAAACTATCCGGGATCTCCCTGGTTTTCTATTGATGTGTAGACTGCATGACAGTAACTTAATGTGTAATGACGAGCGGTTATTTAAGCAGCGACGAAACTGACACCGAGACATTTACCGCGCCCTTATGGATTTCGTCCATTACCCCCTGCACCTGGGTGATCTGTTCGTTGGTTTGATCCACATTGAGGCGAACGTTTTTCATCTGCTCTGATGCATTACCTGACAGCTGTTTATTTTCACTGACCACCGATTCAATCTCCACTGTGGATTCACTGGTGCGGCTGGCGAGTTGGCGTACCTCGTCGGCTACAACGGCGAAACCGCGTCCCTGATCGCCGGCCCGGGCGGCTTCAATGGCGGCATTCAGGGCGAGCAGGTTGGTTTGCTCAGCAATCGAACGAATGGTAGAAACGATGGCACCAATACTTGTTGATTGTTCGATAAGCTTAGCCATTAAATCGTTGGCGGTATTCACCTGACTGCGGGCGGAGTCGGATGCTACTACTGATTTTTTGAGCATAACGTTGCCCTGTTCGGCTATTTGCGCGGTTTCTTCTGCCGTCGAGAAAGCCAGCTCTGCAGCTTTGGTGATTAGCTGCTTTTCTTCTACCTGAGCGGTCACGTCGGTAGCAAACTTAATCACTTTTATAACGTTGCCATCCGGCCCCAATATGGGGTTGTAAGTTGCTTCCAGCCAGATTGGATTACCCTGGGCGGTGCGCCGTTCAAACAAGCCGCTTTGGTGTTCACCGCTACCCAGTCGTTTCCAGAAGTCTTTATTCGCTTCTAAAAACTCCTGGGTACAGAACATGGCGTGATGTTTACCTTTGATCTGGTCCAGTGAATATCCCATGGCGCTAAGAAAGTTACGGTTGGCTTTGCGAACTTCGCCGGTTGGAGTGAACTCGATAACGGCGGTTGATTTATCAAGCGAGTCATTAACTGCCTTGAGCGACATTACCTCTTCCATTCTGTCGGTTACGTCACAGGCAATTTTAAGGATTGAGCTTACCCGGTTGTTTGCGTCAACAATTGGAATGTAAGTAGCCTCAAGCCAGATTGCATCGCCATTGGCCTTTCGGCGTTCGAACGTGCCGGTTTGCGGGAGCCCTTCACGTAGTTGTTGCCAGAATTTGGCATACTCCTGACTTTTGGCATAGCTGGATGTACAGAACATACGGTGATGCTGGCCCTGAATCTGGTGTAATGAGTACCCTACTGCCTGACAAAAGAGCTCGTTGGCGTCGATGATTTCACCGTTTGGGGTGAACAGGATAGTCGCCACAGAATTTCTTATCGATTGGATCACGGATTCGGCGGAATTGACCTGCCTTTTTATTTCTTCGAGCTCCGCTTTATGGCGGGACAGTGAAATTATCATCAATTTACCTCATTCACTACTTAACAGCGTTGATGCACTTCTCTTTGTCCATTTATTCGTGTATTCCAATTTAAGTGGTCACCGTGACTAGCAACCCAGGATAAGCATCTTATATTTACAATAGACTAAGTATAGACGGTTTTCAGATTTATCTAGTAAATATTCGCAGCAGCCAGTCAGCGAGAACTGGCTGGCATTGAGAATAAGGCTAAAGCTTTGCTTTAGTGGCGGTAGCAAAGGCAACGTGGAGTTTGTGGTAGGCCGCTTCATTAATAAAATGGGGGTAAATGGTCTCGCCCTGCCAGGCTTGTGACTCACCATCAAAAGACAAAAATACCGGTTCTCCGGCGCTTATCGGAGCAAAGTCGTTATCTTGTAAGGCAGGGTGGATCATGGCCATTCTCTCACCGTCTTCGCTGAGCGGGAAGGTAATGTTTTCAATAAAACGAAACACGTCGCAGGGCGGTAGTTCCGGCACTGAATTACTGTTATAGGCATTCACAAAGTCGAGAATTGCCAGGGCCATTCGCTCTGTCAGGTCGTAGACATCCGCACGCAACACGCCCTGTGGCTGTGCGCCTACTTCAATCATGATTCCGCGCTTACCAATGCTGCACAGATAAGCATGTTCTGCCGGCGGCTTTTCGTCCTCTACCAGAATATTGGCTTCTGGCATCTGCTGTTTTACATAGCGGGCGAGCTGGGTATGAAACTCATCGGCTTCCAGAATGATTAAGGTGGCTCCCATGGCGCTGGTGGTGTTGTGGATGTCGATGAGCAGGTCGATGTCTGACTCGCCTTTCGGCCCCCATTTTTGATTAAGCGCATGGGCTAAACGGGCTTCCTGACACTGCGGCTGGCGCGCCAGCAGGGCAGGCGTAAACTGACGGTTAAGGTCTTCCTCAACAAAGCGCACATTGGCATCGATAGCTGCCATATTCGATAAATAACAATTGATGTTCAGCCCGCTATAGGCTGCCGGCACGCCAAACTGCTGCCAGTTTCTAACCAGTTGAATGCCACTGGTTTCGTTACCGTGGGTTCCGCCCACAATAGTAATGTTTGCGATCATTGGGGTTGGTCTCTAATGCTTAAAAAAGTCGCTGTGTTGTTCACTCAGCATGGCTTCAATATCTTCAGGATCCAGGGTGTTGATATCTGACTCCTGGGCCGGACTGGAGATGACTTTTTCTTCACCAGCCCACTCACCTAAATCAATCAACTGGCATTTTTTGCTGCAAAACGGGCGGTATTCACTGCTTGGTGACCATTCCACGTCTTGCTGACAGGTTGGGCATTTTACTTTCACAATTAACACGCTGCTAAATCAAATTGAACCGGTTTCTCGACCGCACCGGAGCGGCCTTCAGGTGGGTTATAGTACATAAAGCGGATGGCATAACGATACTTATTTCCGCTCAGTACAGGATAATATTCTTCGCTGGTGTCACAACGGATCCTAATCAGTTCGTTGCGATCGTCTGCTACACCCTGATAAAAGCCATTGGCAGCTTCCGTTGCACTAAAAGCGGTGCGCTCTCGTAAAAACGACAGGGCAATGCTGATAGCCTCTTCGGTGAGTGCGAAGCTCATGATCCACTGTTTTATATCTTCCTGGCGTGCGGCAATCGGACGATGACACCAATAATGTAAATTGGGTAAATCAAAACTGCAGGTACCGCCCGGGATGGCAAAGCGCTGACGAATACTGGCCAGAAATTTATCATCACGCAGTACAGCGCTGATTTTTTTATTGACCTTGAGCTGGTCGCGCACGTTGATAATGGTTTTCAGGGTTTGTTGCAGGGCATCGTTATCGATGTTGGGCAGCTGCGACCAATGCACCAGGTTTTTCTCGTGGGCATCAAGGTCTTTAATGATATCGGTACGAATGTCGATACGTTCAAACAAGTCCAGTAAGGTAAACAGCTGCTCAAAGAAATACAGCGATAAGCCATTATCAAGGCCCGCGGCACCCAGTTTCAGTTGTCCCATTAACTGTTCGATACGCAGATAGTTACGAACTTTTTCTTTCAGCGGGAATTCGTAGACTGTTGTGTTTGACATTCGGTTCCTCGTCAATTATTCGCATTAGCGTACCAGCCCAGCCAGTAATTTACCAATGCATTCGCCAGCTATGGCGGTTATCTGGCCTTACAAACAGGAAGGAATTACATGACCGCTGCGCAGAATTTACCTACAAACACGTAAGTTTAGCGGGCGTTATTTTAATAATAGCCAAAAATCATAGGCTTAGCTTGATTTTTTAACCTGGAACAGCAGTTGCAGCAGTCAGGTTGAAGTACAATTAAATTTAAGGAGAGAATTATGGCTACATCAAAGTCTACCGCCAATGGTGCAGATACATCAGGTCATCCTATGACAGATAAACTGCAATCCACACTGCATGATTCGCTGGATACGATCGCAGAAAAAGCGGCAACCGCTGAACAAAGCTTACGTGAGTCGGCTTCAGAATCGGCGGATAATCTGGCTGCTCGTCGTCGCCTGATGAAGCAGAAATGGTTAGGTTCTTCAGTGCGTAATTACGCCGTAGAAAACCCTGTAGCGGCAGCGGGTATTACTTTCGCAGCCGGTATGCTGGTGGCCTCTTTGCTGAAAAAAAGCAAATAATCAGAGGTGATGGATGAATCAATCATCTGTTAACGAACCAGCAACGCCCCGTCCGGACAACACCGTGCCCGACGGGGCGTCGCCGCATCCCGAGCAAACTGCTCAGCAGGCACCCAAGCCAGACATAACGCTGGATGAAGTGGTCGCCGCGGTATCAGATCTTATCGAGGCAAAGAAACTTCAGTTCAGTGCCCAATGGGAGCTGGTGGGGGCGGAGGCAAAGCTGCTCAGGCAGTCTGTGCTGGTTACTGCGCTTGCCACCCTGGCAGCGTTTGCCTTTGGTTGTGTTTGCTGGTTAATTCTTAACGCAGCTTCGGCGATTCTTCTGGCTAAAGCCGGATTACATGCCGCTTTGGTAGCCGGTATTTTGTTGTTGATTAACGGGCTGCTGATGTATATGGCCTGGCGTGTCGCAAAGGACGCGTTTAAACATATCTCCATCAATCCACTGGTCGCAGCCGTAAAAGGTGAGCCTCAAGAGAGCGGTGCGAAAGCACAGCAAAGCAAGCAGGAGAGTTAGCATGGCCAATCTGTTTTTAAAACGCGCTATTGCGGAACGTGAGCAACGAGTTCACGAATACAAAGAAATTAAACTGCTGGGCAAATATTGCCAGGAAGATGCGATCGCTGCCTCAAAACAACTGCTGGCAACACCACTAGGGCTATTCGGGAGCTTTTCGGCCGGAGCGTTTAAAGGCTGGCATGATGACGATCCGCATAAGGCCCACCGACGACGTAAAGCTGTCTGGCGGTTTGCCAGAATGTGGATGCAACAGACTTTGCTATAGCGCTTAGGCTTATGAGTGTGTGTTTAACCGGTGCAGGCTCGGGCCATTTCAAGGTACTGCTCATGTAGCTGCTTAACCTGAGCAATGGTGTATTGCTTATGCCGACTATTATCAATTACATCGTCGGCCTCTGCCAGGCGATTTTCTCGTGAAACCTGGGCCGCCATAATGCCTTTTATTGCCGCTTCGCTGCTGCCATCGCGTGTGAGCGCGCGCTCTAACTGGACCGATTCCGGACAATCCACTACCGCGATACGGTCGACCATCTTTTGCATGCCATTCTCAATCAGCAGTGGTACCGCGAGCACACCGTATTCAGAGCGGATATTGCTAATCGCTTCAGCCATTGCCTCACGAATTCGCGGATGTAAACACTGATTCAACCATTGCTTTTGCTCTTCGTTAGTAAACACTAACTCTCGCAAAGCTGCACGGTTTAGCTCACCTTGTGCGGTTAAAATAGTGTTGCCAAAGTGGGCAGTGATGGCAGCAAGGCCGGGTGAACCAGGCGCCACAACGTCCCGGGCTACTATATCTGCGTCGACCACCTCAATACCCGAATTGGCAAAGGTATCAGTTACCAGGGTCTTACCCGAGCCGATACCACCGGTAACACCAACCAGAAAAGGGCGATTATCACTCATGCTAGTAGCCCAGCGCCCAGCTTAGGTAAGCGGTTTTGATAGGTTCCTGATATAGCAGGGTGAGCCAGCCGGCAATGGCCAGATAGGGGCCAAAAGGAATCGCTAACTCTTTACCTTGCTTTTGACGGATCATGATGATGATACCGAAGATCGCGCCCACAAATGAAGACAATAAAATAATAATCAGCAGGCCCTGCCACCCGGTAAATGCACCCAGTGCAGCGAGTAATTTAAAATCGCCGTAACCCATACCTTCTTTTCCGGTAAGCAGTTTAAATGCCCAGTAAATACTCCATAAACTCAGATAACCGATGGCCGCACCCAGAATCGCTTCGGTGGGCGACACAAAAATGTGATTAATACTGGCTAACAGGCCAATCCACAGCAGAGGCAGGGTCAGTTGGTCGGGCAGGATCATTTTATCCAGGTCGATAAAGGTCATGGCAACCAGTAACCAGGTTAATACGATAACGATTAACGCCTGGGAGGACGGGCCGTAATGAAGGGCTGCCCAAAGCGAAAGAATGCCGGTTAGCAATTCCACCGCCGGATAGCGAAATGAGATGCCGGTTTTACACTGACTGCATTTGCCACCTAAAAACAGATAGCTGAGTACGGGAATATTCTCCCACGCGCGAATGCGGTGGCCACATTTAGGGCAGGTGCTGTCGGGTTTGATTAAATCGAAGCGTTCGGTCTCGGCAGCCGTTTCATCGGGATTGAAGTAGCTTTGATATTCCCGCTGCCAGTCACGCTCCATCATGATAGGCAAGCGGTAGATAACCACATTTAAAAAGCTGCCCACCATCAGACTGATAATGGCCGCCAGGGCATAAAAGAACCATGGGGAGTGTAAACTAAGCTCAATGACAGATTGCATGCAGGGCGTAACCTATTATCAGAAAATGCAATAAAGAATAACAGCTTAGCTAACGTTAAACTACCATACCCATTTGGAAAATCGGCAGGTACATGGCAACAATCAGGCCACCGATGACCACGCCAAGCACCGCCATGATCATAGGCTCCAACAAGCTGGTTAAACCGTCGACCATGTCGTCTACTTCGCCTTCGTAGATGGTGGCGATTTTGCTAAGCATTTCATCTACGGCGCCCGACTCCTCACCAATGGCGATCATTTGTGTCACCATGTCCGGAAAAACGCCGGTACTGCGCATGGCTGCATTCATCTGAATACCCCCGGCGACTTCTTTACGGATAAATAAAATCGCATCGCGATATACCGCGTTACCTGCTGCACCTGCAGCGGATTCCAGGGCGCCGATTAGTGGCACACCCGCCGCAAAAGTGGTGGCAAGGGTTCGGGTAAAACGGGCGATAGATGCTTTACGCAGAATTTCGCCAATAACGGGCATTTTCAGCAGCTTGGCGTCCAGATTATCGCGGAGATCTTTGGACTTAGCGTAATACTGTTTAAACAGGAAACCGAATATGCCCATCCCGGCCAGCATAAACACGCCGTAGTCCTGAACAAAGCGAGAGATTGCCAGTACCAACTGGGTAAAGGCGGGAAGTTCTGCACCAAAGCTTGAAAATATCTCTTCAAATTGCGGAACTACAAATACCAGTAGTACGGCTGTTACGATAAAGGCCACAACTAATACTGCGATGGGATAAAACATCGCTTTTTTTATCTTTGACTTAAGTGCTTCGGCTTTCTCTTTATAAGTGGCAATCCTGTCGTAGATAGTCTCCAGAGCTCCTGAGTGCTCGCCCGTTTCCACCAGATCACAATAGAGGTCGTCAAAATGTTTGGGATGTTTTCTTAGCGCGTTAGAAAGCGGCGTACCTGCTTTAACATCATCGCCTATCTTGTTTAGTACATTACGCATCGATGCCTTAGCATGACCCTTGGCCAGCATATCGATGGTTTGAATAAGGGTTACACCCGCAGCCAGCATCGTGGCTATCTGGCGAGAGATCATGCAAATATCGGCTGCAGTGATTTTATCGCCACCGCGACCGAATAATGGTTTGGAAAGCTTTCTGACCTTGGTGGCTGAAATACCCCGGCGTCTTAACAGGTTTTTCGCTTCCTGAATCGACTTGGCACTGGTTTCGCCTTTAATGGTTTGACCTTTAGCGTTTTTACCTTGCCAGGTATAGGTGGTTAACGCATTTTCTTTAGCCATTACTCAATCTCACTGTCAGAAAGCAAAAAGCCCAGTACAAACTGGGCTTAGGTGGTTTGCTAAATGATTAGCAAAGGTCCGCGTTGGCGCAAGTTTCAGCCCAGGTTACAACGCCTGCGTTGTAAGTTGGCTTGAGAGTGTAAGTATCTGTAGCAGCCAGACCGCCTGCTGCACGAGGAGTTACTACAACGCCGCCACCAGGAGTGTAAGTAATGAAGTCAACATAGTCAGACAGGTTAGCGCCAGTTGCTGTGTCAGCTGGGATACCGTTGGTACCTTGAGTACAGGTAGTTAAACCGCCTTCAGCCTGGGCACATACCTCAATAGCTGTTTTATATGCCTGAGTGGCGAGTACTACTTCTGAGAAACGCGCTTTCTTCGTATAGTTTTGGTAAGCAGGTAATGCCACCGCTGCCAGAATACCGATGATGGCAACAACGATCATCAGTTCGATTAAGGTAAAGCCTTTGTTGTTCAGTTTGATATTTTTCATGGTCACATTCTCCGGGTCGCAAAACAATAAAATGTCAGCATTTAATAAAGTTAAGGTTGATACCTGAGGCGTCGTCACTTACGTCCCCGGTACTTGATTCTCAGTATAGAACCATCTAAGCATCTGACAAGTATTAGGAATTATACTCTAGTGTTGGAAACTGCTACCTATTTGTACAATCCGGCATACGTAAAGATACCTAAGCCAGGGAATTCAGGCGGTTAGCTGTTATTACAAATTTATGCGTAATGACAAATCAACCGCCTTGACATGCTTGGTAAGCGCTCCTGAAGAGATGTAATCCACGCCCAGTAAGGCCAGAGAAGATAATCTTTCAGAAGTAATATTACCCGACACCTCCAGTTTACAACGTTTTTGCGTGAGGCTAACTGCGCGTTGGATCTGTTCGTTAGTAAAATTGTCCAGCATCACTATATCGGCACCGGCATCAATTGCCTGTTGCAATTCCTCAAGATTCTCCACTTCCACTTCAACCGGTTTACCGGGCGCCTGTGTTTTGGCTGTGCTGATTGCTTCGGCAATACCGCCACAGGCCATAATATGGTTTTCCTTTATAAGGAAGGCATCGAATAAGCCAATGCGATGGTTTTTGCCGCCGCCGCAGGCAACGGCATATTTTTGTGCCAGCCGTAACCCCGGGAGGGTTTTACGGGTATCAAGAATACGGGTGTCAGAGTCGGCCAGCAGACTGGCATAAAAAGCCGTTTCTGTGGCCGTACCAGAGAGCAGTTGCAAAAAGTTAAGGGCCGTTCGCTCAGCCGTTAACAGTGCTCTGGCTGGCCCTTTTAACGAAACCAGTACGGAGTCTGCTGGTATTTTATCGCCATCTGCTACCTGCCAGTTTTGTTCGATGCTGCTATCCACCAGGCTGAATGCCAGTTGAGCCCAGGCCACACCGCACACCACACAGTCTTCTCGGGTAATAATAGTGGCAGTAGCCTGATGAGCGGCAGGGATCAGGTTGGCCGTGATATCGGCACTGGCATCAGGCGTGCCGCCGAGGTCTTCGGCCAGCGCCTGAGTTACTTGTTGCTGAATGCTTTGTTGGGATGGCAATGATTGTTGACTCACAGTAATACTTCTTTTTATAGGGTACGGAGAATGAGGGTTTCCCCTCGTTGGGTGAATTCTAACTGTTTTAGGGCGCTCATACCCAGCAAAATCTGCTCGCCTTGCATGCCTGGGTTGATATTCGCCGCTACATTTTGCAGTGTGATGCCACCCAGCGTTAAGGTGGCAATTTCGGTAAGCGTAATCTTAACCCGGCCGTTTGCAGTGGAGGCCATACCGCTGCGTCCGCGTGGCAGGTTAAATTCATCGGCTAAATGGGCCGGAATGGAAACGCTGGTAGCGCCGGTGTCAACCAGAAAAACTGCTGGCTTGCCATTGATGCTACCACTGACCACATAATGCCCCTGACGATTTTGTTCCAGCCGAATCTCAACTTGCTCGCCTCGCATTATACTTACCGGCTGCTGATTAGGGTTTGCCTGTTGGTCAAGCAAATCACCGAATACCAAGGTCAGCAGACCAAATAAACAGGCCCAGGCAAGAATAAGCATCCACTTGGCGGCTTTACTGGTGTCAGTGCTTTGTTGGGTCATACCTTGCCTTTAGATTGTCAACCGGCGACTTCGCTGTCACACTATTCTAATGAATTACTTAAAAAATTCACTACTATGAGTGTTTCTTATCAATATAAAGACGCAGTAATAAAGGCATCGCCTTTTTTTGATGAGCGGCCAGACGAGAGCGCCGTGAGCGTATTAGTGATCCACAATATCTCGTTGCCGCCGGGGCAGTTTGGTACCAAAGGCATCGAGCAGCTGTTTACCGGCACTCTGGATCCTGAGGAACATCCTTTTTATGCCGAAATCGCCCACTTGCGAGTATCGGCTCACTGCGTGATCCGCCGTGATGGCACGGTTGAGCAATATGTGCCCTTTAACAAAAGAGCATGGCATGCCGGGCTTTCCAGTTTCCAGGGACGAGAAAAGTGTAATGACTTTGCTATTGGTATCGAACTTGAAGGTACGGACGAGCAGCCGTATACCGAAGCCCAGTATCAATCGCTGGAAGCGGTGAGTGCACAGATAATTTCGTTGTATCCGGCTATAACACTGGGCAGAATAGTGGGGCACAACGATATCGCCCCCGGACGCAAAACCGATCCGGGCGTGGCATTTAACTGGACTGGCTACCGCCAGGCGCTTAGTCAACATATAAAAAGGTAAAACCACCATGGTGTTAATCAGTTTGCTATTGGTCTTGTCACTGGAAAGGGCAATCCGTAAACAGCCGGTGTGGCATGTTGAACATCATCTGGGCCAATACCTGCAATGGACACAAGGGCAGGACTGGCTAGCTAAACAAAGCGTGCCTGTTCAACTGGTACTGCAAATAGCGCTGCCGGTACTGATAACCTTTTTAGTGTGTCAGTGGTTATTTGGTGGCTTTATCAGCTTTGTATTGCAAAGCGTTATATTGTTTTTGTGCCTGGGTAGTGAGCCCTTACGCAACACTTATCGCTCATTTTTACAGGCGGCCGAACGTGGCGACCTGGAAGCTTGTCATTTATATACCCGTGAGCTGGGTCACTGTACCTCACTGGAAGTCGCCGATGAGCCTACCCAACAAGGGAAAAGTTTTGGCCAGCATTTACTGTGGTTAAACTATCAGCATTACGCAGCAGTGATTATCTTTTTTACCGTGTTTGGCGCTGCCGGCGCAATCGCGTACGTGACCAGCAGGGAATGTTTCCGCCTGTGGTGTGAAAGTGACGATGAACGTAAAAAAGGGATGGCCACCTGGATGCATATTCTGGACTGGCTCCCGGTGCGTATTACTGCCTTCGGATTGTTGTTGGTGGGCCACTTTTCCCGCGCACTGCCGACATGGTTGAGCTACCTGACGCATCCGTCTATTGCCGGTGAAAAAGTCTTAACCGAAGTCGCGGCTCAAGCCGAAGATGTTGACTTTACCGAATCACAACAGGCGGATCCTGCCTGTGAACCCAAGGCCCTGGTAACGCTGGCGAAGCGCAATGTCATGCTGCTGTTATCTGTTATCGCAGTGCTGACCTTACTTGGGCTGGTTAACTAGCAATACTTCATAGGTAGGATCTTAAGAAAATTAATGCTTGAATGCATGTCTCAAATTTGATC
>JAAFAI010000033.1 GCA_018222405.1 Gammaproteobacteria bacterium
CTCACCAGATACAGCCTATTCGTAGCACTTTTTAACTTTACGACATCATGTTGGGAGATTCCCGCTTAAAAGGATGCGGGGATGACGCGGTGGATGTATTGATACCGTCGAAAAGGAAGTATTTAACCCACGATATCATGTCAGGGGTCCCCGCTTAAAAGCATGCGGGGATGACGATTTTAATTCCTGTCATCCCGGCCTCCGAGCCGGGATCTCCTTAAAAGGCTTACTCCTCAGATAATACTTACTTCGGTGGAGGCGGCAATAATGCCAGTGCCGAGGGGGGCAGGGCAGACATATCAATCATCACGCCTTTCTTTGCTGCTTCCCGACCAATAATAGCGCCGATATCCTGGGGAGATTTAGCACCGGATGCTGTCACCGCAGCCTCTACAGCACCAAAGAACTCCTGAAAGTGCCCGGGCGCAACCATTACCAGTAACTGCGCAGGCTCATCGTAAGGATTCCAGAAACCGTGCTGATTGTTACGCGGCAGAGATGCGACGGTGCCTGGCTCGGCAATTACCTCATCGGTTCCATTAAGAAAATGGACCTTACCGTCTAACACGATAAATATTTCATCTTCATTGGTATGCGTATGAGGCGGAGCGCCAAGTGACCTGGCCGGCAATATTTCCTCAAACAGGCCGATTTCAGAAGGTAAATCCCCGGCTTTAACATGCTGATAGATCGGCCTGCCGGTATACATTATGGGTTTACCCTCACCAAGCTTAGTAAAAGAAGCGTGGTATTCACCGTGTGTTGTTTCATGTTGATGTGCAAAAAGGGGAGAAGCCAACAAAGCCGCTATACCTGCCACTGCACCAAACGTTACCTTTTTCATAGATACTCCTTGTTATTATCCGCATAAAATATGAGCAACTCACGAGCTGTGGTCAAGTTTTTTGCTGGTATCAATTATTTCTGTTAGTCGGTACAGCTTAAAATATGCCTGAAGTAAGGCAGGCTAAAAGTAATTTGATCTTAACCTCTGCTGCTAAAAGGCGCTGAAACCAGAGATAAAACTATGCTGAAAAAAATTGCATGTCATGCATTTCAGGCTTTCGGTATCTATATGGTGTATATCAACATCCTTAATTGGATGACAAACCGTATGTTTGAGCTGATTAGAGACACAAGCTTATTGCCTTATTTCTTTATATTATCTGCTTATAATCTGTTTCTTCGCCGGGAAGAGGCGATGAGTCAGCGTGGCCTTTCTTCCTGATAATGAACTTAGAGCTGTGTAGTTATCAGCCAGCTACCACGTCATGTAAACGTCATAAATTTGGGGTAGCGTCGGGCTTTATTTGCCAGCGAGGTAAAGTGATGAAATGGGATTCCATTAAGTCCCGGTTACTCCTGATGACAACTTTATGTGTGTTGGGCATGGGGTTGATGACAATTAACCAGCATTATTTTGGTCAGAAGTTAAGTGCGCTGAACGAACAGAATGTAGCGCTACAGCAAATGCAAACCGATTTACTGCAGTTAAGGCGCCATGAGAAAGATTTTCTGTTACGCCATGAGCGTCGATACATTGAGCAGTTTAGTGAACAATACCAACGTTTTATCGCTACTGTTAATAGCCTGGACCAAGTGATTGGTCAATATGAATTACCGGCTAATCTGGTAAGTGATATCGCGGTAAACAGCGAGCTCTACGCGCGTGATTTTTATAAGTTGACGCAATTGATGGAAGTCTACGGACTCACCGCAGACACAGGCATCAATGGCGAACTCCGCCAACTTTCTACGGCTTTAAATGCACGGGCTGAAGGGCTTTCGCCAGCGATGGTCAATTTGCTGGGGCGGGCCACTTATCTGGCTGCCGACTATCAGCTTATTGCCGCTCCGAAAACGCTGGAAGCACTTAGGGAAACGTTGTCTGCCACCTTTAGCAGTCAGTCGTTACCTGTGGAAGTTGAAAGTTTGTTGGTTGATTTTCGCCAACAGGTTAACCGCCTGGCTGAGGTTAAGCAGCAAATCGGCCTTACTGAACAGCAAGGCCTGCGAGGTGAATTTCGGCAGCAAGCCCATCGGGTTGAGGAGGATCTCAAAGCGCTGGATAACGCCTTACAACCAGTACTGGTATCGCACAAAGAACAGGCTACAGTGTTCAGTACTGTGATTGCTGTACTGACGTCAGTCGCAGTAATCTTGTTACTGGTCAAAAGTTTTGCCACCTTTCACCGGTCTTTTGCTAACTTCGTACTGTTTTTTTACCGCTGTAAACGGCAATATCAACGTATAGACCCAAAGCAACTGGGATTTTCGGAGTTTCGCTCGCTGGCTGCACTGGCCAACGAAATGGTTGAGAGTCGCCGACAAATTGAACGGCGACTGGAAAAACTGGAATCGGCTAACCGGGAGTCTCATAAAGTTGCGCCATAACATTTTATAAGAGGGCAGCAATGCAATTTAATCAACTAGGTAGCAGTGATTTACAGGTCTCGGAAATTTGCCTGGGGACCATGACCTTCGGTATTCAGAATACCCAGCAGGATGCGAACGACCAGCTGGACTACGCGGTCGATTACGGTATTAACTTTATCGATACCGCCGAAATGTACCCTATTCCGCCGAACGAAGCGACCTACGCTGATACCGAGCGCTTTATAGGAAACTGGCTGGCAGCTAATCAGGATAAGCGTGAAAAGCTGGTGTTGATGACCAAGATTGCCGGCAGTGGTCTGGCTTATATTCGTGATGCCAGTCCTATCAGCAGTAAGACTATTGCTATGGCTCTGGATGATTCTCTAAAGCGGCTGCAAACCGATTACGTGGATGTTTATCAGTTGCACTGGCCAAACCGTACCTCACCACATTTTGCTAAACACTGGCCCTGGCGCACCAATCCTCAGGATACCGATGTTGAGCGCGAGCGCGAAGGCATGCGCGATATTGTTAAAGGTATTGGTGAGGCAATCGATGCCGGTAAGATTCGCCACTGGGGGCTTTCTGATGACACTCCCTGGGGGATCCATACGTTTTTAAACCTGTGTCAGGAAATGGGTGTACCCAAACCGGTTTCCATTCAGAACGAGTTCAGCCTGTTACATCTGAAAGACTGGCCTTATCTGATTGAGACCTGCATGTTTGAAAACATTGCTTATCTGCCCTGGTCGCCACTGGCAACCGGATTACTCACCGGTAAATACCAGAATGATGAGCGTCCAAAGGGGAGTCGCTGGACCTTCGTGCAACGTCAGGGGTTATTCAGAAATACCACCGAAGCGCACGAGGCAACGGCGCGCTATCTCGAAATCGCTGAGCGCGCTAAAATTACGCCTGCACAACTGGCACTGGCCTGGTGTAAGCAGGTCCCCGGCGTGACATCTACCATAATTGGCGCAACCAGTGTGACACAGCTGAAAGAGAATATTGAAGCCTTTGAAATAGACCTGTCAGAAGACACCAAAAGGCAAATCAACCAGGTGATCAAGCGCTACCCCATGCCTTTCTAAGGCGTTTGCCCCTTCATTGGTTTGTCATGTTACGTCCTTAGACTGGAGGTTGGTTTACTTTACACCTTCAGTCTATGTCGACAACATCACTTCCATTAGGCAGCCAGGCGGGCGCTGCACCTCAACCAAACCGCCATCAGTGGGTGGTCTTGGTGGGCCTTATATATCTGATGCTGGTTGCTGTTTCGGTTATTGGCAATGGCTTTCAGGCGATGACGGCCGGCCATGCAGAATCGCTTTTTCAGTTTGCCGGGAATCCCGTTACCGGTTTGATAATTGGCATTCTTGCTACGGCCCTGATCCAGTCATCCAGTACGGTAACCTCGATAATCGTGGCGATGGTTGCCGGCGGGTTACCTATAACACTGGCGGTGCCGATGATTATGGGGGCGAATGTTGGCACCAGCATTACCAATACCATCGTCAGTATGGGCCATATCAAAAATGCCGATGAATACCGTAAAGCCTTTCAGGCCGCTACGATCCATGACATTTTTAATCTGATGGCGGTGATTATCTTCCTGCCGCTGGAGATTATGTTTAACCTGCTGGAGAAAATCAGTGGCGTGCTGGTGAGCTGGATGCACAGCGACGAAGTGCTGGAGGTGGGGGGATTTAATCCTATTAAAGCGGTTACCTCACCGGTTAGCCATCAACTCGAATCGATGCTGTCGGGCTTACCCTCAGGATATGCCGGTGCACTGATGATTGCGGCAGGGGTATGCCTTGTCATCGTTTCTATTACCTATCTTGGTAAAATCATGAAAGCGCTGATGGTCGGTCGGGCCAAAACCATGTTGTACAGCAGTATTGGCAGAGGGCCGGTGTCGGGTATAGCCTCCGGCACGGCGGTAACAGTGCTTGTGCAGTCTTCCTCAACTACCACGTCGCTCATGGTGCCGTTAGTCGGCAGTGGCGTTCTCACTGCCAGAGATATCTATCCATTTACGCTGGGCGCCAATATTGGCACCTGCATTACCGCCATTATTGCTGCGCTTGGTGTCAGTGGCCTTATGGCTGAGCCTGCTCTGCAAATCGCGCTGGTACATTTTGTTTATAACCTGCTGGCGGTACTGTTGATTTTTGGGTTGCCATGGTTACGGGAAATCCCGCCGCTGTTGTCTGGTTTGCTGGCTGACAGGGTGGCCAAACAAAAAGTACTGGGCCTGGTATATATTCTGAGTGTCTTTTTTGCGGTGCCTTTCGGCTTGTTATTGTTGTCGGGATGTAAGCTGGCATAAAAAAAAGGCCACAATCAATGTGGCCAACTTGGGAACAACCGAACACAACGGGCAGCGCGCACACGCTGCTATTATCAAGTGTAGTCTTAAAAAGCGTACTTCGCAGAAAATTGCACGCGGCTCATATCACCTTCAAGACCTGCATCGGTTTCACGTTTTGCATAAGCATACTCTGCACCCACCGTAACGGTTTTACTCATCGAGTAAATATAGTTCACACGAGCGCTGTAGGTTTTGTCTGTGTAGTCATCCATGGTGACTTCAGTGACTTGCTCTGCGTCGGCATCAAAGGCTGAAAACATGATGCTGGTGCGGGCTTTGTCGGTCCACATATGGCGGTAAGCAACACCGTAACCAGTTGAGTCAATGGCGTCCAGGCTACCGGTTTCTTCGTTATACACGGCACCCTGCGCGGCATTCAGGGCAGCATAACGGCCCAGGCCACTACCTGTGAAGAAAGTAAAGCGCAGATCGTCGGTATCGCTTAACTTCACTTTTGACGTAATCGATACACCCATGCCGGTGTCGGAGGCATCAATGCCGCCAACCTCATAAGACAGCTGGCGTAAGATACCGGCTACCTTCACATGACCCCAGTCAGCTTTGTGCGTGTAGGCACCAATTACGTCTGGTACTGAGTTGTCGTCAGTGGCACCCACACCCACTACGGTGGTTTCCGGGTTTTCCAGTGCAAAATCAAAACCGTTTTGTGAATAACGTACCATTACCTGACGACCAAAGGTAATCCCGTCGGTGGTACCGATAAAGTCCAGAGACTCTGGTAATGCGCCTACGTCCATAAAGGTGGTCCAGGTTTGACCTACTAACCAGTTTTTGTATTTTAAGAAGGCGTGGCGCATACGAGGCAGATAAGAGTTTGAAATTCGCTCGTTATCATAGTCGCCTTTGGTTACCATGAAATCAAATTCCAGCACACCTGTGATGCTGTCACCGCCATCTACCGGGGTATTAGTAGTTAAACGAAAACGTGATTGTCTGGCGTGACCGTCGAAGCGACCGCCAATGTCATCGTCTGATGCGCCAACTGCAATAGTGGAAGGCACGTAAAAATCCCGGTTAAGCGGGTGGCCTTCGCCGTTAGAGTAGTCACTGTAGATGCCATCTACTTTGATGTAGCCGGTGTACTTGACATCTGTTGAGCCGATGGTAGCCGCGTTGGCAGACGCCATCGCCAAGCCAGCTACAGCTAGTGATACTGCGCGGGTGATTGTTTTCATAGTGGTTTTCATGTTTCTCGTCCCATTTGTCCAGAAATTGGATGATTGGTAAAAAAAGTGTAAAAATACAGTTAACGAATAATAATTTGGATGAGTTTAGACCAATTGCAAATAAGCGGATGGTCTATAAGACGAAAGTCGTAACACATGGTAAGTAAATAGAATTTTCGCTTTCGCTAAGACCAAAGTCGCATTTTTCTTTGGTCAGGAACGGCTACATTGATCTATCAACAATATCACTGCTTTTTATTAAAAAATTGGAGGCACATCAAATGACTGCCAGCAAGATATACCCGGTTCCAGAGGACATCAAAGCATCTACGCACCTGACTGAAGAGCAATACTTCGAGATGTACAAGAAGTCGGTTGAAGATCCTGAAGGGTTCTGGGGCGAACATGCCAGCACGCTGGATTGGTATACCAAGCCTACAAAAGTAAAAAATACTCACTTCGGCGCCGATGACGTCTCAATTAAATGGTTCGAAGATGGCGAGATCAATGCCAGTTATAACTGCATTGATCGTCACCTGGCTGAAAACGCAAAGAAAACTGCCATTTTCTGGGAAGGCGACTCGCCTGAAGACAGTGATGAAATTAGTTTCCAACAGCTCCATTATGAAGTCTGTAAGCTGGCTAATGGTCTCAAAAAACTGGGCGTCGAAAAAGGCGACCGCGTTGCTATTTACATGCCGATGGTGCCGCAGGCGGCGTATGCCATGCTGGCATGTGCACGCATCGGTGCCGTGCACTCAGTAATCTTTGGTGGCTTCTCGCCAAACGCCATTGCCGACCGTATCAACGACAGCAGCGCCAAGGTAGTGATTACCTGTGACGAAGGTCGTCGTGCTGGTCGCAGTGTACCGCTTAAAGCAAACGTTGACCGCGCGTTGGCCAATGATGCCTGTCCTTCTATCACAAATGTTATCGTACACAAGTTAACAGGTGGCGATGTTGCCTTTGATGACAGTGTTGACGTGTGGTGGGATGCGCTGGTAGAAGACTGCTCTGCGCAGTGCGAGCCAGAAGTGATGAACGCAGAAGATCCGCTGTTTATCCTGTACACCTCAGGCTCAACCGGTACGCCAAAAGGGGTAGTTCACACTACCGGCGGTTACCTGTTATATACCGCAATGACATTTAAATATGCCTTCGATTACCGCGAAGACGACATTTACTGGTGTACTGCCGATGTGGGCTGGATCACCGGTCACAGTTATATGACCTACGGACCACTGATTAACGGTGCTACCCAGGTATTTTTTGAAGGTGTACCCACTTATCCTGATGTACGTCGTATTGCTCAGGTTGTTGAAAAGTATAAAGTCAACTCGCTGTACACTGCGCCTACCGCTATCCGTGCGCTGATGGCCCATGGCGAAGCGCCGGTAGAAGGCTGCGATCTGTCCTCTCTGCGTCTGTTAGGTTCGGTAGGTGAGCCAATCAACCCGGAAGCCTGGGAATGGTACTACCGGGTTATCGGTGAAAGCCGTTGTCCGATTATGGATACCTGGTGGCAAACCGAGACCGGCGGCATGATGATTACGCCAATGCCGGGTGCTACGCCACTTAAACCGGGTTCTGCTTCACGTCCGATGTTTGGTATTCAGCCGGCACTGTTTGACGCAGAAGGTAAAGAACTGGAAGGCGCTAATGAAGGTAACCTGGTAATTAAAGAAAGCTGGCCAAGTCAGGCTCGTACCGTGTATGGCGACCACGAGCGTTTCATTAATACCTACTTCAGTGCTTATAAAGGGGTTTACTTTACCGGTGACGGTGCCCGTCGCGACGAAGACGGTTACTACTGGATCACTGGTCGCGTAGATGACGTACTCAACGTATCCGGCCACCGTTTAGGTACTGCAGAAATCGAGAGTGCACTGGTTGCTCACCCTAAAGTGGCAGAAGCCGCAGTAGTGGGTTATCCGCACGATATCAAAGGCCAGGGCATCTACGTGTACATCACGCCTAATGAAGGTGTTGAGCCGGATGACGAACTGACTAAAGAAATCCGTGCCTGGGTGCGTACCGAACTGAGTCCAATCGCAACGCCGGATATGATCCAGTGGTCTCGCGGTCTGCCTAAAACCCGCTCTGGTAAAATCATGCGTCGTATCCTGCGTAAGATTGCAGCCAATGAGCATGAGCAATTAGGCGACACGTCAACGTTGGCGGATCCATCGGTTGTTGATACACTCATAGAGGAGCGTCTTAACAAGTAAACGGAGTAACAATGATAACGCTGCTGATTGCCGATGATCACCCCTTATACCGCGATGCGCTAAAGGGAGCGTTGTCATTGTCGTTGCCAGATCTAACGATTTTAGAAGCTGGTGACCTCACCAATACGGTCGACATGCTCGAAAAAGAGGATGTCGACCTGTTGTTACTTGATTTGCATATGCCGGGCAGTAACGATTTGTTCGGCTTATTGCATATCCGTAAACTCTATCCCGATTTACCCGTTGCGGTGGTCTCCGGCACCGAAGATGCCACCATAATTTCCAAAATTGTGGGTGTGGGCGCGCTCGGTTTTATTCCTAAAACCACCAGTGCCGATAACATTGCCAAAGCTGTTGAGGTGATCCTCGACGGTGATATCTGGCTGCCCGAGTCAATCAGCGAAAAAATCGAAGACGTCGACGAAGAGTTCTCAGCCCTGGCAGATAAAGTGTCCAGCCTTACACCTTCTCAATACAAAGTGCTGTGTTACATGCGCGATGGTCTGCTTAACAAGCAAATCGGTTATAACCTCGATATCGCCGAAGCAACAGTTAAAGCTCACGTTACGGCAATCTTTAAGAAGCTGGGAATCAACAACCGCACCCAGGCGGTGCTGATTGCTTCACAGCTGGAACTGGAGCCGCCGGCCTCACCAGGCAAATAGTATTTTTTAGAATAAGTGCTCAAGCGGGCTGTTGAAACGTGCCGTTGCCGCTTTGGTAGCATCGGATAATAGCGGATTCTCCAGTCTGATAGGCTCTCTGCCGGTGAGCAGGTTCCTTGCTCTGATATAGAAATGCTGAGAAGTAAGCAGGCGGGACAAGTCGCCATTAGCAGCGAGTATTGCTAACCCTTTTTCTAACCGGCGGGCCAGCTCAGGTTTGCTCTTCGTGACAAAGAAAAACATCGGATTTTCGTAATGCAGGGTAATGTGCTTTGCGATGATAAGATCTTCAGTTGCACGGGATGATAGTTCGCTAAAAACCTCATTGGCGGCGCGGGGGAAATAGTCTGCCCTGCCGTTGCTCAGGTTTTCAAAAGCGCCGCTGTAGCTGTCGGTTATGAGCGTAAAACCGTTAAAAGTCAGCACGCTGTTATCCGGCCAGCCTGAACCCTGAACGGCGGTGAGTGCTTTAAGTTCGGCAACCGACAGCGGCTCATTGAAGCGTTCATCAGAGGCTCTTACCAGAATCACCCGATAACCGAACAGCCCTGCGGTTAATGGTATCCGAACGGCAATATGCTGCTGTTCCCGCTTGATAGTGGTAATCGACCAGTTTATGTCTGTGGTGCCCTGTGTTAACTGATTAAACTGCTCTTGCTGGCTTGCCACCTCAGAATCGGGCACCAGTATTACCGGTCCGAACTGATTATCGGTTTGTGCTAACGCCAGGCTGAGCAGGGTTTTTATGTAAAAATAAAACTCACCGGTGCCATGCTGAAAGGTTGGAATATTGACTTCGGTAACGTCGTCGAATGCGCCTGGCTGGGCGAGGCACGAAGAAGCAGCCACTACTAACCAGCTGGTAAGTACGCTGCTTAGAATTAACCTTGTCCCTGGTAGTCTTTTCATTTCACGAACTAATTATTGCCATAGGGAGCCTGTAACAGGGCCTGATATTGTTTCTCGGCCTGTAAACACTTACCCAGTGAACCGCTATTTTCCAGAGCAAAAATTGTTCTGCCCCGCAAAATGGAACGGGCTTGCTGATACCATTGCTGACTTTCCATCAGTTCCAGAAAATCCCCGCTTTGTATATTGCGTTCAAACCCGGTAGTGAGCCTTTGTGCCAGCGCTGTATTGCCTTTTTTAACGTACACTAAAAACAACAGGGGGTATCGTAAAGCGTGTTCAGGGGCGATAACCAGGCGCTTGGTTTGCGCGGTTTTCATTTCACCCAACACCTCTGCAATGCCTCTGGGGTAGTAATCGGCAAGGCCTTTTTCCACCGCCCGGTAGGCAGAGAAGCGGTCGGAGGAGAGCACGGTAAAGCCGTTATGCACCAAAATGTCGTAGTCATGCCATTTGGAAGATTGCACGGCAACAAGGCCTTTGAGGGCATCGACAGAATTGATGTTAGCAAAGCGCGTGTCACCCTCGCGTATCAGGTTCACCCGCAGACCAAACAATCCGGCTATCTGCGGCACTAATACCGGTTGATAGTCTTCGTTACGCTGCAACGAACAGGTAGCCCAGGCGATATCCGTGATGCTCTGATTAAGATTGCGCAACTGGCGTTTTTCCTCAACCGGGATTTTGAGCCTGACCACTTCGGTTTCACCGTAATCCAGCTCGGTAACCCTGATGGCCTGTTCCAACTGCAAATACAGGTATTCAATAATCGGATGTTCGGTGGTGAAAGTTGGTATCCTTATGACCTCCTTCGCATTACTCTTTGCAGAATAAATACCAAGTACAACAACGGCTATCAGGGCCAGTTTATTCATGAGCTGCCAACTCGAGTAATCATCACTGCTAAAGTATAGATGACGCGTTAGCTTCCTGCACAATTGTCGCGCGAAAATGACTGAAGTTTAAGTAAAACCCGGAAGCAGGCGATTGCGGATGGCTCCGACCGCTATAGCTAAGGGCGGGCTGGCAGTATAAATTCGTACTCAGGGTCGACATAGAACTTGCCTACCATGGCTTGTCTGCCTAATAACATCAGATAAGTCATTTCTGAACGATCGGTTAGCGTGAGCTTAATTTTCCATGACCGGGTACCCATTTGCAGGCGCGTGTTGATGACATAGCGCCGCTGTCGGTCTGCCGTAGAGCTTTTGATTTTTTTCTGGCTGAGCACCTTGCTTTCACAGCGTACCGTGCGGGCAACGTCGTGAATATCCGGGTGGATATCAAAGCGTATCCAACGCTCGTTGTCGCGCTCGAATTCTTCTATATTGTCTACGTGCAGTGAAGACGTTGCGGCGCCGGTATCCACCCGCATGACTAAGTTATTGATCCCCAGCTCTGGCATACTGCCATATTCAAGGGCGCCAATCATTTGTTTGGTTTTACTTAATTTGCTCATTTACAAGGCCACCGTAGTGTCATTAGGTACCAGATTGTCCTGCAGCATTTCCACCTGTTCTGCAACGGTATCCGGGGTTTTAAAATAGGCTATGTGATAAATTGCCTCACCTTCCTGGGTTAACGGGATATTTTGTTTACCAATCACCACCCCCTCTGCAGGGCTGGTGAGAGTGCCCAGAAACTGACCGTAAGAGTCCGCAATGGTAGCCAGCTTATCGCCTTTTTCCACGTGGTCTCCCAACTGCGCCAGATGGTTAATAAAACCACTTTCCGGCGCGCGCACCCAGCCACTGGAACGGGCAATGTAAGGTTTAATCGGTACACCTTTAGCGCGGCTTTTATTAAGCATTCCCAGATGACGCATGGTGTTGATAATGCCTTTTACACCGGCCCGAATGGAAAACTCGTCGTAACGTAAGGCCTGACCGGCCTCGTACAACAGAATTTTAATACCGGCTTCACTGGCCGTAGCACGTAACGAACCATCACGGATATCGGCGTTTAGCAGTACCGGTACTCCAAAAGCCTGCGCCATAGCGAGAACCTCCTCGTCGTCGAGGTCGGCGCGGATCTGCGGTAAGTTACTACGGTGAATCGCACCGGTATGCAGGTCGATGCCGACATCGCACTTACTGACTACCTCATTAAAAAACAAATGCGCTAGTCGCCCGGCCAGACTGCCTTTGCGGCTGCCCGGAAAGCTGCGGTTAAGGTCGCGTCGGTCGGGTAAATACCGTGACTGGTTAAGCACGCCATAAACATTAACGGTGGGCACGGCGATAAGCGTACCCTTTAACCTGTCGATGGCCCGGGATTTAATGAGGCGGGCAATGATTTCAATGCCATTGAGCTCATCTCCGTGGATTGCCGCACTCACGAATAACGTAGGACCTGGACGTTTACCGCGCTTTACATAAACCGGAATACTCATACTGGTAGCAGTATAAAGAGGCGGCATATCCAGCGCGATTTTCTTCGTTTCACCCGGGAGTATGGTTTCACCGCCAATCACAAGCCCTTTGGTGGCCATCAGCCTTTTCCTTTGGTTTTAGTTTTGTGTGGTTTTGCAGAAGTCTCGATAAACTGAATAATCATACTGGCCACATCTTTACTGGTCGCTTTTTCAATACCTTCCAGACCAGGAGAGGAGTTTACTTCCATTACCACCGGTCCGCGTGAAGATCGCAAAATATCTACACCGCAACAGTTTAAGCCCATTGTTTTCGCTGCGTTAATGGCGGTTTTACGCTCCGCCGGCGACAAGCGCACCAGGCTAGCGGAGCCGCCACGATGCAGATTAGAGCGAAACTCGCCGGGTGCAGCCTGACGTTTCATGGCAGCAATCACTTTGCCTCCCACAACAAAGCAACGAATATCGGCACCGCCCGCTTCTTTAATGTATTCCTGAACCAGAATACTGGCGTTCAGGCCCATAAAGGCTTCAATCATGGCTTCCGCCGTTTTTTGTGATTCGGCCAGTACCACGCCGATACCCTGGGTACCTTCCAGTAACTTGATGACCACCGGCGCGCCGCCAACGTTTTTGATTACATCGTCTACCTTATCCGGGTGATGGGCGAAGCCGGTACGCGGCATGCCGATCCCTTTACGGGATAAAAGCTGTAAGGAACGCAGTTTGTCCCGCGAACGGCTGATGGCCACTGATTCGTTGATGCTGTATGTGCCCATCATCTCAAACTGTCGTACCACCGAGGTGCCATAAAAGGTCACCGATGCCCCAATGCGCGGGATGACTGCATCATAATCAGGTAGTCTTTCACCTTTATAGCGAACCGACGGATCGCTGCTGGTAATGTCCATGTAGCAGTGCATGGTGTCTATGATATCCACGGTGTGTCCGCGCTGCTCTGCAGCCTCTTTAAGGCGACGGGTAGAGTAAAGACGGGGATTTCGGGATAATATTGCAATTCGCATGATGTAGCCTAATTTTGGTTGCGGCAAAAAACGGCATACTTTGCCTTGTGTGTGGGTAATGTAAAGTAAATAAAATTTGTCGTGACGGTGATAAATCCTGAGTAATAACAAGACTCACCGACTACCGTATTATTTATAGCATACGCTTAAAAAAGGGCCGCTGTCACGGGAAGAATCTGCCCAGGATTAGTGAGCAGATTTAATATACAGGGTCATGCTTTTTAGCAGTGCACGGAGCTTGGCCGGCTTTATGGGTTTGCTCAGATAATTCACCCCTTGTTCCTTACAACGGCTTACCACGTCCTCATCATGGGTGGCGGTAACCAGTGACGCTGGCAGTACAATATCGAGGTGCTGGCGAATAGCGTCAATTAAATCCAGACCATTCTGGTCGTTGCCAAGCTGGTAATCCATCAGCAAAATTTGCGGCGAGAAAATATCGGCCTGAGTGATAGCGTCGTCCCAGTTATCAGCAAGCACTGTACTTACGCCCCATTTCTCTAACAAGGTTTGAAGCGCGTCAAGGTTTTCCTGCTGATCGTCTACACACAGTACCCTTAATCCGCGGAATGAAGCGGTGGGATTGGCCAGCGATGTATTCTTAGAGGCCTGTGGCTGGGTTATGGGGAAGCTTAGCGAGAAACAACTGCCCTGGCCTACTTCGGACTCAACCTTTACCTTACACTGCATTTGCTGACTTAAGCGCCTTACCACGCCTAAACCCAACCCGATGCCGTGTTCTGAGCTTTCATTGGTGCGGTAGAAGTCACTAAAGATTAAAGCCTGTTGCTCTTTGGAAATACCAATACCGGTATCACGAATTTCAATTAGCAACTTGCCGCCTCGCTTGCGGGTAGAAAACAGAACCTTACCCGAATTGGTGTATTTCACGGCATTAGACAGCAGGTTCTGGATAATTCGATACAAAAACGTTTTATCGGCATATACCCAGCAGTCCAGTAAACGGGTACGCAGGGTGAGGCCCTTATCCCTGGCGCGCATGGATAATTCATCCACGATGGGGTCGCATAAATCCTTAATATTTACCGGCTCGGGGTTGGGTTTGAGTTCGCCCTGATCCAAACGGGAGATATCCAGCAAGGTGGCAATCAGCGCCTCACTGGAGGTTACCGAGTGGTTGAGTTTGTTGACAATGCTATTCACCGCTTCCGGCAGTCTGGCTTCCTGCAAGGCAGAGACATAGAGCTTGGCCGCGTTCAGCGGCTGTAATACATCGTGACTGGCCAGCGCCAGAAAGCGGGTTTTACTGGCATTGGCATCTTCGGCTTGTTTGCGGGCGCGGATGAGTTCTTTTTCTACGCCGCGCCGGCGCTCGATCTCGAGGCGTAACTCGGCGTTAATTGAGTGCACTTCTTCCGTACGCTTTTTAATTCGCAGCTCAAGGTCGATATTGGACTCTTCCAGTGCTTGCTGAATTTCCACATGCCCGGTAATGTCATTAAAGCTGGTTACAAAGCCGCCACCAGGAAGCGGGTTACCAACCATCTCAATAACCCGGCCGTCGCTACGCTGCCGGGTAAAACGGTGGGGCGTACCGGAACGCAAATGTTCCAGGCGTTTTTCGATTTCGGCCTCAATATCATTAACCCCAAATTCGCCCCGTTCGGCATTGTAGCGAATGAGCTTTTCTATCGGCATGCCCACCACTAAAAAGTCTTCCGGGTAGGTATACAGCGTGGCGTACTGTTTATTCCAGGCTACCAGGTTAAGGTGTTTATCTATCACGCTGATGCCCTGATCCATATTCTCAAGCGAAGTCAGCAGGGCGGTCATGTTAAATTGCATGGCCTGGGTGGTATCGTCAAAGAAGTTAATAACTTCGGTAAAGTCGAGCTTCTTACCACGCAGTACACTGTCGATCAGGGCTTTGGCACTGGATGCACCAATAACGCCGCCGAGTGCCCTTTCGCAAAAGGCCATAAAGGCGTCATCCGGTGCCTGTGAGCTTTCAACGGTGGTATGATGAAGCTGCTGATATTCATTAACCAGCTGCTTGCAGCGCCCGGTGCCCATAAACGTGGAGAGCAGAGTGATAAGATCGGCGATGGTAACGTTAACGCTCTGATTCTTAAGCGGCGTATTGCGCACTTCAGCAGGGGATACAAAGGCTTCAGCCTGGATCCTGTCGATCAATCGGGCCGGCGCAAACCAGGAAAACAGGCAATAGGCCATGGCGTTAGCAATCAGGCTGATAATCGCGCCCTGGCTAAGCAACTCACTTTGTTCAAAATCAGTAGCGGAGTTGTTGACAATAGGAAGTACCAGCCACAATACCCAGGTTATTAGCCCCACTACCAGCCCTGCGTAAACACCGTGCGCGTGGCCGCGTTTCCAGTACAGGCCGCCAATGACCGCAGGCATTAACTGAATAACCAGTGAAAAGGCAATCAAACCAATGGAGTGCAGCGAGCGACTGCCGGTCATTTGCTGGTGGTATAAAAAGGCCAGTAACAGAATAATGCCAATGATTACCCGGCGGATCAGCCGAATGCGTTTACCATAGTCGCCGTAAGCGGCAGAATGTTGTTTTACCGCCAGTAAGCGCGGCAGCACCACGTCGTTAGTCAGCATGGTACTGAGTGTTAGCGTGGCTACGATGATCATCGCCGTGGCGGCCGACAATCCGCCAACAAACACAATGACCTGCAGTAAAAAAGACTCCGAAAAAATGGCCAGTGACAACACGTAAGTATCCGGCTCAATAGGGTTGTCGGCAAAAACTGATTGTCCGGCCATGGCAATAATCGGGATCACTGCGGCGGTAATCGCGAGGTATAGCGGGAATAACCAACGCGCTGTTTTGAGGTGATTCAGGCTCAGGTTATCCACGATGGCTACATGGAACTGACGGGGCAAACAAATCACCGCGGCGGCGGCCATGATCACCTGGGCAAAAAAGGTAAAGGAAGAAAACTGAGTCAATGCCTCTGTGGTAAGAAAATCCTCCAGAATCGGTCTGGATTCCTGCTCATACCAGGCCTGATAACCGACGATAGCAACAAGAACCAGTGCCAACAGTTTTATGGATGACTCAAAGGAAATGGCCAGAATCAGGCCGCGACGGTATTCGGTAACGTCGGTTTGTTTGGTACCAAAATAAATGGCAAACAGCGCAATAAAGGCGGTGGCCAGGACAATGATAAACTGGCTGTTAGGCTGGTTGGTTAACAGCTTAAAGGTTGCGCCGATGGCTTTTAACTGCAGGGCGATATAGGGGATGGTAGCCATTAACGCAATAATGGTAACCAGCAGAGCAACCGCCTGGCGTTTGCCGTAGCGGGAAGCAATAAAGTCGGCAATGGTATTAATGTGTTGTTTTTTGCTGACCAGCGTCAGTTTGTAGATAAACCGGTAGCCGAGAATGTACACCAGTACGGGCCCGAGCAGGATCGGCAGATAAATCCAGGTGTCCCGGGTAGCCTGACCCACCGCACCAAAAAAGGTCCAGGCGGTACAATAAATGGCCAGTGCCAGCGAGTAGATCACGGGATGTGAGGTTATCCATCTGGCGGTGGGAGAATTCTTATCTCCCCAACTGGCGATGTAAAATAATAAAAATAAATAAACGAGTGCGAGTGAAACCCAACCGAACGTCATGCCTTGTCCTAACAGGTTTTTAACAAATCTGATTGCATTATAACCAACCCCCTAAGACCTGACCTACGACCATGGTCTCATTTCTTGAATTGACATGCCCGTCTAGAGTATATCCGAAGCTCCTAATTATGCGGTTTTTAGGCGATTTTGGCGATTTGGGAATGCCAGGGTAAGCGCTAAAGTCGCCTGAGAAGCTCTCCGTTAGGAAAATGTAAAAATAGAACATCGAATTAACCTGTTGATGAGGACGGAAAGATGGCATTTAAAAGTGATGACGACAAAACGGCGTATTGGAAGGAGAACCTCTCCATCCTCGCCAAATTGTTAGTAGTCTGGTTTGTCGTGTCTTTTGGCTGCGGCATTCTTTTAGTAGACGTGCTAAACGAAATCCAGTTCTTTGGCTTTAAGCTGGGATTCTGGTTTGCACAGCAAGGTGCAATATACGTGTTTGTGGTACTCATTTTTGTGTATATGGCCAAAATGAATGCATTAGACAAAAAATACGGCGTAGACGAGGAGTAATCCAATGGATGTACAATTATTAACCTTTATCATCGTTGGCGCCTCGTTTGCCCTGTATATCGCTATCGCGATCTGGGCCCGCGCTGGTTCTACCAACGACTTCTATGTTGCCGGCGGTGGTGTTCCACCTGTCCTTAACGGTATGGCAACCGCTGCGGACTGGATGTCAGCCGCATCATTTATCTCTATGGCCGGTCTGATTTCCTTTATGGGTTACGACGGCGCTGTTTACCTGATGGGCTGGACCGGTGGTTACGTACTGCTGGCGTTATGTCTTGCACCTTACTTACGTAAGTTCGGTAAATTCACTGTACCGGATTTCATTGGTGATCGCTACTACTCACAAACCGCACGTACCGTGGCAGTATTCTGTGCCATCTTCGTAAGCTTTACTTACGTTGCCGGTCAGATGCGTGGTGTTGGCGTAGTATTCAGCCGCTTCCTTGAAGTTGATATCGTAACCGGTGTGGTTATCGGTATGGCAATTGTATTCTTCTACACCGTATTAGGTGGTATGAAAGGCATTACCTACACTCAGGTTGCCCAGTACTGCGTATTGATTTTTGCTTACTTAGTACCTTGTGTATTTATCTCGGTAATGGTGACTGGTCACATTCTGCCACAAACCGCCTTTGGTGCGACGCTGGCTGACGGGTCCGGGATGTATATGCTGGAAAAACTGGATCAGATATCCGTTGCACTTGGATTTGCTGAGTACACCACCGGCACGAAGAGCACGATTGACGTATTCTTTATCACCTTCGCTCTGATGGTAGGTACTGCAGGTCTGCCTCACGTAATCGTACGTTTCTTCACTGTACCTAAAGTACGTGATGCACGTAAAAGTGCGGGTTGGGCGCTGGTCTTCATCGCTATCCTGTATACCACTGCACCGGCACTGGCATCATTTGGCCGCGTAAACATGATTGAAACCATCAATGGTCCGGATCTGGCGGGTACGCCTTATGCTGAAGCGCCTACCTGGATTAAAAACTGGGAAAAAACCGGCCTTATCGAATTTAACGATAAGAATGGTGATGGCAACATGTACTATGCAGCGGGTAGCATTACCGACCCTAACAGTGCAAACGAAGTAAAAGTTGACCGTGACATCATGGTACTGGCTAACCCTGAAATCGCCAATCTTCCGGCCTGGGTAATCGCGCTGGTGGCAGCTGGTGGTGTAGCCGCGGCATTGTCTACTTCAGCGGGTCTGCTGCTGGTAATCTCTACCTCGGTATCGCATGACCTACTGAAACGTAACTTTGCGCCAAACATCTCCGATAAAGCTGAGCTGGGCTATGCCCGACTGGCAGCCGGTGTGGCAATCGTTATCGCAGGTTACTTTGGTATTAACCCGCCAGGATTTGTAGCGCAGGTGGTCGCCTTCGCGTTCGGTCTCGCGGCCTCGAGCTTCTTCCCGGCCATCATTATGGGTATCTTTAGCAAGCGTATGAATGATAAAGGTGCTGTGGCAGGTATGATCTCTGGTATCGCGTTTACCGCCGCCTACATCATCTACTTCAAGTTTGTGAACCCGGCGGCTAACGTGCCTGCTAACTGGTGGTTTGGCATTTCACCTGAGGGTATCGGTACCCTGGGTATGCTGGTGAACTTCGCAGTCGCTTACGGCGTGTTCAAGATGACTGATGAAGCACCTCAGGAAATTCAGGAAATGGTTGAAAGTATCCGCTTCCCGAAAGGTGCGGGTGAAGCCTCGGCTCACTAAGCACAACTGACACTTAATATAAGAAAAGGCTCACCTGACGGTGGGCCTTCTTTATTTATCCCTGAGTTGCTTTTTGAGCAGGCAGTTCAGGCATAAACAGGGTTGATCTGGCACAGTTTGTTACTGGCTAAAACCCGCTATGCTGTATCTATTAAGAGAGAAAAACGCGACCGGGGACAGCCGATGAGTACCACGCCACAGCAAGTTATCGATTTTCTGAAAACGTCAGCACCGTTTGACCAGCTGAAAAATGAACTGCGTGAAGAGCTGGCCCAGAAAGCGCGGCTTATCTACCTGGCAAAGGAAAACCAGGAAGCACTTCTCAAAGAAAATGCCGGCCGTCTGTTTCTTATTCAGAGCGGCCAGTTCTCGGTGAAAGACAGTGACGGCCCCCAGCGGCACTTAAGTGAAGGTGACTATTTTGGTTTCCACGCTCTGATTGATGGTGTGACCTACCCATTAGAAGTAGAGGTAGACTCGCCAGGGCTGGTGTATTCGTTTAGCGAGGCCGCGTTTAAGAAATCCCTGGAGATGCCGGAAATCGCCAACTTCTTCCAGGGCACAAAAAGTGAGGCCCTGCAAAATCAGGCAGTGCAGGACTCAAACTCTATGTGGCTGTATAAAGCCCTGTCTGAAGTGATTGAGCGTGCACCGGTAAAAGTAGATGTAAGCCTGTCTGTGCAGCAGGCTGCTGAGGTGATGTCAGAGAGTAATGTGTCGTCGTTGCTGATCACTGATAATGACAAACTGGCCGGCATTGTGACCGACCGTGATTTACGTAATCGGGTAGTGGCTACCGGCCTGGATGTTGGCCTGCCGGTGAAATCTATTATGACAGAAAAGCCGGCCATGATTATTCAGAACCGCACTATGTTTGATGCTATGGCGCTGATGACGGAGCGTAATATTCATCATTTGCCGGTAATCGACCGAACAACCCGCGAACCGGTTGGGATGGTCACCGCATCGGACGTAATTCGTCATCAAAAGGGCAATGTACTGTTCGTTATTGGCGAGCTGTCCAAGGCCGAAAACCTTTATGAGCTCACCCGTTTGTCGTGGCAAATGCCCCATTACTTTGCTACCCATGCCAAGCGGCCTGGCGACTTTGATATTGCCGGTAAAGTACTGGCACAGGCCACCGATATCATGACCCGCAAGCTGATTAGTTATTATCAGCAGCAACACGGGCCAGCACCGCTTGACTATGCGTGGATAGTATATGGCTCCCAGGCCAGGGAAGATCAGACCATGGGCTCCGATCAGGACAACGGCTTATTACTGGAGCGCGAGCCCAATCAGGATGAAGCCGGGTATTTTGCCGGTATGGCAGAGTATGTATGTAACGGGCTTGGCAAGTGCGGGATAAAACTGTGCCCGGGCAACATTATGGCCAGTAACCCGGATCTCAGGCTATCGCTGGATGCTGCGGTAGATGAAGCGAAAGGCTGGGTAGCTCAGCCTACCAATAAAGCCATTATGTATTTTAATATTTTCCTGGATGCCAGGGCGGCAGCCGGCGATGTGGATTTATTCAGAAAAATGCAGATGGCACGGGTGCCTTTATTAAAACAGCCCATGTTTTTGGCTGCGCTGGCCCGTCAGGCCAATGATGCTTCTGTGCCCCTGTCGATGTTTAAGAAGTTTACCTACGAAAAAGGCCATACTGTTAAAGATGCCATTGATCTGAAAGTCCGCGCTATAGCCATTATTAATAACCTGGTGCGGCTTTACGCACTGGCAAACGGCCTGACCATGCCGTCTACCCTGGGGCGGCTTGCCGCACTGCCAGCCGGCGCCGGACTATCAAGCCGCGATGCCGATAACCTGCGGGATATCTGGTTGTTCTTAAACCGCTTGCGCTGGCGTCATCAGTTGCACAATAAGGTGACCAATAATCTGGTGTCGGTAAGCGATTTATCGTCGATTGAAAAACACCAGTTGAAGGCTGCTTTTCAGGCCATAGAGCGAGCTCAACAGGCCGCTGTTATGAAGTTCTCCGGTGGAATGTCCTGATATGCCCACGCAGCAACAGCCTTCCATCTGGCGGCGCATACAACAGTGGCTGAGCGGCGGCTCAGCGCTACCAGAAAGTCGTAAACACCAAATGCTCAGGGATGTCCCGCTGCTGGCGGTAGATTTGGAACTGACCTCGCTGGACCCACAGAAAGCCAAGATTACGTCAATTGGCTGGACCGAAGGGAAGGCAGGTAGCATAGATTTGAGCAATTGCTATTATGCGGTGGTCAGGGCATCCGGTGATCTGGAGCAAAGCCCGGTTATCCATGGCCTGACAGCCGATGAAATTGCTCAGGGAGCACATATTAAAGAGGCGCTTGAGCATCTGAACCCTTATGCGCAAACGCATGTGTGGGTATTTCATAACGCCGGACTGGACTTAGCCGTACTGGATAAAGTACTGGCCGCTAATGATATGTATCTGCCAGAGGTGATTACGCTTGATACGCTGAAACTGGCGGTGTATCAGTTGCAAAAGCAGCACGACGTGCTGCCGCCTAACAGCGCCACCCTGACTGTTTGTCGGCAGCGATTAAATTTACCGCTGGCACCGGCGCACAACGCTCTTGATGATGCGATGGCAACTTTGCAGCTCTGGTTTGCGCAATATTACAGCATGGACCCAAGCGGAAAGATGAGTTTGCAGGATATTGTCCACACTCAGGCGGTCGGGTGCAAAAATTTAGGAAAAAGTTCGAATAATTGATTGACAAGATTAGCCCAAGAGCGTATCTTTCCGACCGCGTTGAGCAACGAGCTAAACGCAAAGGCCCAGGTGGTGAAATTGGTAGACACGCTAGCTTCAGGTGCTAGTGACCTCACGGTCGTGGCGGTTCAAGTCCGCCCCTGGGCACCATTCCTCGAAAGACGTTTTAAATTTCCTATTTCTAAATAAATTCAAGATTTTATCGAATTGGCGGACTAATCCAGCCGAAAATCACAGATTTTCGTCGTTCATCCGTACGCGAAGCAGTGCTTCGCATAAAACGTACGGCTTCACCCACCCCTGGGCACCATTCCTCGAAAGACTCTCAAAAATCAAACTCCCGATATATAAATCTTACAGGACAAAACCTGTTAGTCATTGTTTAATTAATAAAGCTCCCGCTAACAGTTCATATGTGTATTACATCCCTGTAGCATCGTCCAGCCACGCCATCCGGGCGTGTCGTTCCTCGTGCTGCGTTATGCCACTGGCATAACGGTCACTCCTCACCCAGCCGAAAATCACAGATTTTCGTCGTTCAGTCGCGAGAAAAGCAATGCGTAATCAAATGCGTTTTCAATATATTTTAATCCGCGTAACGTACGCCCTGGCAGAATTGCTGTTAATATAGCGCCTCGTTATCGGCGACATTTATTTTTGCGCCAACTGCCGTTCTTATTGTTCATTATTCAGGATCACCATGGCACTTAAAGCAACCATTTTTAAAGCAGACCTGTCGATCACCGATATGGACCGCAACTACTATAACGACCACAACCTCACCATTGCCCGGCATCCGTCTGAAAATGATGCGCGTATGATGCTGCGAATTATCGCGTTTATTGTGAATGCTCATGAACGACTGCAGTTCACTAAGGGGTTATCCGATGATGACGAGCCGGACCTGTGGCAAAAGAACTTCAGTGATGAGATTGAGTTGTGGATTGAATTAGGCCAACCATCAGAACAACGTATTAAGAAAGGCTGCAATCAAAGTCAGCAGATGATGATTTACTCCTACGCCGATAACAGCTTTGATGCCTGGTGGAAAAAGGAACAAAACAAGCTGCAAAACCGCAAAAATCTCTCGGTGTTTACGGTGCCTGAAGCACTGGCTTCTACGCTGGAAAACGTCGTGCAACGCTCTATGCAAATTCAGGTGACCGTGCAGGATGGTCAGATGTGGCTGACTATCGAAGGGCCGGACGTGACAGAAAGTGTTGAAGTGGCCATCGAACAACACATGTAGAGGCTTTAAGCGACGGACGTCGGCGACGTCCGTCATGCATTATTCAGCAGCAGTAAATCTGCTAGTTGAACAGATCCTTAAGTTTATCTTTGCCTTTTTCCAGTAACTTGTCTTTTTCTTCCTCAAGTTTTTCTTTGGCTTTATCGGCTACCACTTTCTTCGCTTCGGCTTTTGCCTGTTTAATAGCGTTATCCAGCATTTTCTGCACAATAGCGGCACCTACCTGGTCGGCAGGTAAACCGTCGGGCTTACCAATTGAACCGGCATTAAAGGTTGGCAGCGTTACTTCATAAGCCTTTTTATCAATCTCAAATTCCCCGGTGTCGAGGTTTTCAAAATTCAACACCAATTTAGCGTTGCTAACGGTAACCTGATCGACAATCAGTTTCGGACTGGGTGATGAAGGATCGGCGGGCTGCTCGTTGCCGCCTTCAGGCAGGTTAGCGGTAAGGTTGTTCTTAAGCACTATCAGGTTGCCCTGGCCGCTGCTATCCAGCTCATACAGGATTTCCGGGCCGTCGACAGTGACTTCCTGAATACGGTAAGGCTCTTCAGTAGAACCGCCTAAGTCGAGGGTTACGCCGGTGAGGCTAAGGGCGTCTTCGTCGCTAAAACCATCCGGGTTTTCCACGTCGATATCGGTTATGGTCAGGCGCCCTTCACTGAAAGACAAATCTACCGAAGCCACGCTCACCGGGGTATCTAAATACTTGGTGCCCTGGGTTTCTATCTGCGAGCGGATAAATTCATTGGCACCGCTGGCGAGATACACCACGCCCCCAACAACGGCGGCAATCACTACCAATAAAACGATAAGAATTTTTTTCATTACGCTTCCCTTTATCTAATGAGTTATACGCATCCTACTACAAAATGCGCAACGGCAAACAATGCTCGCGATGAAATCCCTGCAATGCTGTTTATTAACTACGGTAAACTGCGTAAAAAGTATTATTTGGCAATGTTTTGATAACTATTAAAGCACAAAACTGTCAGTTCAGGATTCCGAGCTGTTAAATAATCCGGAGCTAAAGCTAAGACCGCCTACACCGAGTACAAACCCGAAATCATACCAACCGCCATTGTTGT
Organism: Gammaproteobacteria bacterium; assembly: GCA_018222405.1. Taxonomy (GTDB): domain Bacteria; phylum Pseudomonadota; class Gammaproteobacteria; order Enterobacterales; family Alteromonadaceae; genus Alteromonas. The sequence continues at coordinate 24,068 of JAAFAI010000033.1, forward strand.
AAATGGCATAGATTGCTACGTCATCGAATATCAATGAGGCAAGCCAGGAAAAAATAATGATTAGCCCGTGCCATAGCCCGTGTAAAAAGCCCACTTTATCGGCCTGTTGTGCCTGCTCAAAGGTCATTTGATCGGCACAACCGGCAAGCAACAATACTGCCACGGCCAGCATGATCAATCTGGTCTTTGCCATAAGTATTTCCTCAAACGGGGAACCTGTTGGCAGATTAACAAAGTCTGCTTTCGTTGTGCATGTCTCAGGTCAATTTTTATGCGATAACAGTTCGGTAATTGCTTGTGCTACCAGAGCGGGCTGGTCTTTATGGGGTTGGTGGCCAAATTGTAATGAGCGAATATGCCAGGCCTGTTGATAAAGGTAAAAACAGCGTGTTAGCGCGGGGGGGAAACGCGGGGCAAAACAACAGAATAAAAATGCCAGCGACAGAGGCCGCTGGCAGACAAAGATTACAGGCTGTTCATGCTCTGTACCGAAACCGGACCAAGATCAGCGGCTTCAACTTCAGCTTTAATTTTCTCGGCATCACCAATGATAAGCCATGTCAGCTTATCCGGGTGAATGACCTGTGCTGCAGCTTCATTAAGGTCGTCCAGGGTGAGGCCGTTGTATTTTTCTACCAGGGTTTCCGGGTAGTTATACTGACGGTTAAAACGGCTACTGGAAAGCAGGCTGCCCAGCACCGAACCGGCGGTTTCAAACTGCCCTGGCAGTGAGCGTACTTCATCAAGACGCGCACGTTCCAGCTCCATGGCCATCGGTGGCTTATCACCTAAGTAACCGTTCAGCTCTTTCTTCAGCTCCAGTAAAGACGGTCCGGTCTGGTCGGTCTGAACCGGTGCATACACCATAAACGGACGCTGACCTCGCGCATCCTGCAGGAAGGTATAAGCGCCGTAAGACCAGCCTTTATCTTCACGCAGGTTCATATTAACCCGGGCGGTAAACGCACCACCTAAGGTCAGGTTCATTGCCTCAATGGCAATGTTGTTGTCAATACCTGTGGGCGGCGCTAAATGGGCTGCCAGAATAAGCGACTGCTGCGAGCCCGGACGGTCAATAATAATCGCCTGGCCCTTTTCAGGCAGTTTGGCCTGAGCGATTTGCTTGCTGCCTTTGCTACCCGACACTTTCCACTTACCAAACTCTTTCTCAAGCGCCGGTTTAATCTCGCTTAAGGTGGTGTCACCAACCACGAAGATAGTGGCATTATCCGGGCGTAACCAGGTGTTTTTAAAGGTAACCAGATCGTCACGAGTCACTGCCTGAACATCTTCAGCCGTACCGGTGCCGGTAAACGGAATACCGTAGGCATGGTCGTCACCGTAAATGAGCGGTGGCAGCAGGGTCAGGGCAATACTTACCGGACGAGTCTTTTGCTGAGCAATATTACTTAAGATAAGCGCACGCTGGCGCTCAATCTCTTCCTTATCAAAGGAGGGATCTTTAAGGATATCACCAAGTAAGGCCAGTGATGGCTGCATGTTTTCCTTCAGCATCGACATGCTGACGGTCGTAGTATCAAGATTAGAGCCACTGTTTAAGTTAGTACCCAGTTGCTCCAGCTCGGCTGCCAGCTCCAGTGCGTCATAGTCACCGGCACCTTCATCAAGCATTCGGGTGGTAAAGCTGGCAAGGCCCAGTTTGCCGCCTGCATCCGCTGCATAACCGGCATCAAACTGCACTGCTACATTCACTAACGGCACTGTAGAGCGCTGTGCAAAAACTACTTTGATGCCATTCGATAACTCGGTTTCAGTCACTTGTGGGAAGCTTAGCTGGGTTTCTGCATCAATCGACGGCAGGCCAGTGCTGCGGTCAACGCCTTCTGCTTTGGCCGTATGTTCTTCGAACGGCACAAAGGTAATCTGATGCCAGCCATCACCCAGCCATTGCTGAGCAGCCGCTTTAACCTTTTTAGGTGTTGAGTCAGCCAGTTCTTCTAATTCAGTTTTGAAGTAATTGGGATCGCCGGCAATGTATTCACCGGTAGCCAGGGTATCGGCCTTACCGCCAAAGCCGCCAACTTCCTCCAGGCCACGAATAATTGAGGCACGACGCTTGGTGGATACCAGCTCTACTTCATCACGGCTGGGGCCTTTACGTAAGAATTCGGCGATGATTTTATCCATTTCGCGTTCAACTTTACCGACGTCCTCACCGGCTTTTACGTCTACGCTGACACCAAAAATCGAAGCCATCTGCAGTTCATAGTTAAACACGGAGGCATTGGTAGCGATTTGCTGATCGTAAACCAGTTCTTTATACATCCGTGAATTCTTACCATCGCCTAATACACTTGCTGCAATAAACAGGTCGGTGGCGGTCGGGCTGGTATTCTCAGGCGACACCCACAAACGGTAGATGCGGGTTTGCGGTACCTTATCCTGTACAACCTGGCGGGTATTCGCTTTACGTTCAGGTACCCAGGATTGCCATTTGGCAAGGGCCGGGCCCGGCTCAATATCGCCAAAGTATTTATCGACCAAAGGTTTGGCCTCAGCAGCGTTAATATCACCACTGAGCACTAATATGGCATTGTTTGGCCCGTAATACTGATTAAACCAGGCTTTTACATCATCCAGTGAGGCCGAGTTGAGGTCATCCATCGAACCAATAACCGTGTGATTGTATGGATGGCCGCTGGGGAACAAGGCTTCAACCACATGATTAAACAAAGTGCCGTAGGGCTGATCTTCACCCTGGCGTTTTTCGTTTTGTACCACACCCCGTTGCTCGTCGAGCTTGTCCTGAGTAACTGCGCCGAGTAAATGCCCCATGCGATCAGATTCCATCCATAAAATTCGTTCCAGGGCAGGGGTTGGAACGGTCTGGAAGTAATTGGTGCGGTCAAAGTTTGTGGTTCCGTTGAGGCCGGTTGCTCCCGCTTCCTGTAGTGGCCCGAACCATTCGTCGTCATAGTTTTCAGAGCCGTTGAACATCAGGTGCTCAAATAAGTGAGCAAAACCTGATTTGCCTTCCGGCTCATCCTTAGAGCCCACTTTATACCATACCGCAACCGCTACTACCGGCGCTTTGCGGTCTTCATGGACAATAACGGTGAGACCGTTATCGGTGGTAAATTTCTCGTAGTCGATGTTAATGTCGTCTTTGGCAAACGCAGCAGTGATGCATAAACTGCTGAGTGCCAGTACACCAACGCCTAGTTTCAGGCCTTTGGTGAGGTGCTTGATTACTGTCATGAATGTCATCCTTAATCTTTTTATTAGCGTTGATTATCGCCTGGGCACAGTTATGCCAGTGTTAAACATAAAGCATTCCGCCAGTAATTAAAGCACTGGCGGCAGCAAAACTGTAAATGTTTGTTAACGGGTCAGATTAACCCGGTTTAATCGGGAATATGCACCTCAGGCACCTCGGTAAATGGCTGTATGCCAAACGAAGGATAAACCTCAGTGGGAAAGTAAATGCGTCCCTGAGTGGCAACCATGGCGATGGTTTTAATGGCTTTGAGATCCTGGGTCGGGTCACCGGGCACCAGGAAAAAATCGGCCTGTTTACCCACTTCTATGGAGCCGCGCTCTGTATGCCCGAGGTACTGCGCCATATCGTAGGAGCCACGCCGCAGCGCCTCGGCAGCTGTCATACCAATTTTTTCAAACAGTTCCAGTTCACGATGCAAGTAAAATGCGCCGCCCATATCCGTGCCGGGCACCAACAGAATGCCCCGTTTGTGCATTAACGCCAGCGTGTCGAGAATTTTCTGGTAAGCGGCAAGGTAAGCTTCGTCCTCGGCTTCATCAGCCACATTAAGCATGGCAGATTTGGCTGAACGCTGCACGCTGATAGGCATGTGATCGATATAATCGCGCACCGCAAAGTTGGTAATGCCATTACGGCCCGTCATGGCGTATTCGTGGATCACTGCGGTGGGGTCGTGGGCGATGTTGTTATCGGCCATCAGTTTTAACGTGTGCTGCACTTTATCGCTGTTGAGGTCTAAATCAACAAAGCGCTTCATGCCGGTAATTCTGAACAGGGTGCGGGTGTCCTCTTCCGGTCCGAGCACCCAACCGAGCATAATCTGGTTGATATGCGTGAGTTCATCATAGCCTGCCTCAATCATCTGGTCGGCGCGGTAAAACGCAGGTACGTGGCCTGCTACCCGCATACCCAGCCGGTGGGCCTCTGCTGCCATTTCTTCCACCCAGTCACCGTTCATGGAGTTGTAGATTTTAATTTGCCAGTAGCCTTTTTCGGCGTAGTTTCTGACCAGCTCCAGCGCTTTTTCTTTACTGTCTGCCAGCTCTCCGGTTGCTGCGCTGAATTCACTTACGCCTTCAATAAAGCCGCTTTTGGTGATGGTAGGGCCAATCAGCACGCCGCGATCAATTTTGTCTATCAGGTCTGACAGCACGTCGTCTTCATTACCCATATCGCGAATGCCGGTAACGCCAGCCATGACATTCATGATTGCCTGATTATCGCCCACGTGGCCGTGCATGTCGTAAAGGCCTGCTACCAGCGTGCCGCCTTCGCCTTCGATAAATACTTCATCAGCGCCAGGGGCTGAACGAACGTCTTCGATAGCGGTAATGGTATCGCCGGTCATGACCACCGATACCGGGTCGGTCAGGCTTAGTGACTTCGGATCGAAAATGCGCACATTGTTAATCCGCACCGGTTGCTCATACTCATGGGTAACGTTACTGGCGATGTCTTCATAACGCTGGGTATTGAGAGTGGCTGTTAGTTCGCGCAGGCGACTGTCTTCATCCTCAAAGCCTGCTTTTAACAATGCAAAACGTGGTGATACGGTGCCTACGTACTGCTGTTGTTCATCCAGTAAAATATAACTCGGGTTAAGATTGATGCCACCAACGGCATACAGGGTAACTGCCAGTTCGCCGTCTTTACCCTGCAATGTAAGGGATTCTTTCGGTGTAACAGTTACCTGACCAGCCGGTAAGGCGGGGTAGGGCTCACCACCGGCGTCAAGAACAGTTTTCGCGTAAGTATACAGCGCATAAGGGCTGGGATTCTGAGCAATATAGATGGGCTTGTTGCTGGCATCGGCTTCGCCACTGCCTGCGGCAGAAGTCCAGCTGGCCTGGCCGTCTTTGACCTCGTAGGTTTCATTAACCTGATTACCAAAGGTTGTCTTACCGGTGATTTTCCAGCTGATTGGCAAGCCGGCTTCAGAAAGTAACAGGGTTTCTTCGCTGCTGGCACCACGGCCGTTGTTGCTAAATCCATAGCTGATATCAATCAGCGTGCCGGACTGACTGATGGTCATATCGCCCACATCGGTACCGCCAAACAGCACATTGTAACTGGCGGTTTCAACCTGTGTTTGCTGGCTCTGTGAAGCCGTTGTATCTGAGCCTACAGGCGCCTCACCGCTACAGGCAGCTAAACCCGTAAGTGTGAGTAAAACAATCAGTTTTCGCATGTTTCTTCCTTTTTGTCGTTATTATTATCAGTATGTCACAAAGCGGCTGTTAGCCTAATACTTAAAATTACCCATGGTACGCTCAAGCAGCGCATTGTTGGTTTGCAGATCGGTTGTCAGTGCTTTGAGTTCGTCGGCTATAGAAACCTGATGCGTGGCGGCGTCCTGAACTGAAATTACATCCTGAGCAATCTGATCGGAGGTAACCGACTGCTGCTCGGCAGCTGCCGACATCGCATTGGCCTGTATTTCCACGTTGCCGGCGCTCTCGCGTACGGTATTAGCGGTGCGTTCACCGCTTTCGGTAAGGTTGAGTGAGGTACGCGCGGCTTCTGCGCTCTGGCTTACCCCGTTGATCACTTTGGTACTTACCTGCGCCAGAGTATCGAGGAGCGATGAGATTTTATCCGATGAGCCGCGACTGGCTGTGGCCAGCTGGCGCACCTCGTCGGCCACCACCGCAAAGCCTCTGCCGTGCTCACCGGCACGGGCAGCCTCAATAGCAGCATTCAGCGCCAGCAGGTTGGTTTGATCAGAAAGCGTGTTGATAGTATCGAGAATGCCGCTGATTTCGCTCAGATGTTCGCCCATGGTTTTAGCGCTGTTTTCCACATCCTGCATTTGCTCTGTGAGACTGTGAATCGAGGTTTTAATGGTGTTATTGGCCTGGGTTGCCTCGTCGGCCAGTTTGTCGAGGGCCTGACTCGACTCCAGGGTATTAAAGGCTGACTGAGCAATTTCTTTACTGGTTTGGGTCATCTGCTCAATAGCAGTAGCTATGCTCATGGCTCGCTGTTGAGTTTGCTCTGACTCGGAGTGAATGGTATCGGCCGACTCGGCTACGCTGTTGCCCAACTGAGTGCTGGTATTTACCGATTTGGCCAGACCGGTAATCAAATCCCGGATTGCCAGTAAGGTTTGATTAACCGCTTTGGAGATAACGCCAAGTTCATTGTCGCTATTGAGTTTAACGTTAATGGTGAGGTCGCCGCTGCGGGAGATATCGTTGAGCCTGTAAGTCAGTGTGGACAGCTGAGAATTAAGCGTTTTGATCAGGGTGAGTACCAGCAGGATAACTACCGCAAATACCGCTCCGGTTACCGAGACCAGCACAATCAGGCTGGTGAGTTCTGCTTGGTATTCAGCCTCCGCACTGGCTTTTACCTCTAGCCAGGTGCCGTCCAGCAAACCTTTTACCAGGCCAATCTGGGCGGTGGCCTGACCAAACCAGTCGGATGCGGCCGGAAGTTGTGAAAAATCCACTGACTCTGCGAGTAAAGCACGGTAAACCTTATCCATAAACGCTTTTTGAGAGGACCCGGCAACGGCATTGAAGTCTGTCAGCTCCTGGCCGGTTAAGGCATTTTTTTGGACGGTAATAAGGTAGTCAATGCTGTCGTGGTATTCCGAAAGGTCGCCGGCTAAGCGTGGCGTAATGCTTTGGCTGGCCAGCACACCATTAATTTTGCCTCGTAATTGGCCGAGACGCTCCTTTAACCACGCGAAGGTCAGGGCGTGTGCCACGGTGTTGCTCACACTGCGGTTGGTGATGTTAAGCACAAGCGTATTGGCCGTATCGAGCGCCATACGGTTGACCTTGCTGTAATAAGCGAAAGCTTTGCTGCCTTCTCGCCGGTCGACTTGTTGGTGAATGGCATTTTTGTTGTCCAGCATAGCAAACAGACTGCTGAGCTGGTGTTGAATGTTGAGTGAATCAGGCCAGTCCTGATTTGATAGCTGGCGTAGCGTATCTACCGAAGCACTGGCTTTTTGCCGTTGTTCGAGAACTTTGGCCCGAGCTTGTTCACTGCCTGAACCCAAAAAGCCGGCGGTTAGTCCACGCTCTATCGCGTGATTATGGGCAATTTTTTCTACCGCATCGACCAGTTCTACCATGCGGGTTTCCAATTCAGCCTGATTTAACTGGGTAAGGCTTTTGTTCACTGCGATGCCGGTCATCACCAGCATTAATCCGCCAATAAGGCCGATACACAGTAGCGTCAGGTTTACTATCGATAAACGTATAAATCCATTCATAGTCTGCTTGTCCGAAAGCCCCTGTACTAAAAAACTCAGAGGTATCTTGATTAACTAGGCTTATAACAGCGGTGTCTGTGGGGAATCTATTGGTTTACTTCCCCTCACTTGGAATAAAGTATAGTTACAGTTTTACGATTCGCGAGGATTTGCCTGAACGGCATGGGCAACGGGCCCAAAGGCCCGTAACGGATTGGCGGGTAAGGATTAAACGGCTTGCTGCCAGTAAAGGTGAATATCGGTCAGGGCGGCGATGTCATCTACGTACTGCTTCACCGGTTGTGGCCAGTCAAGGCCTTTCACCATGGTCAGGTTGCGCAGGAACGGGAAGGTAAGTACATCATCCATGCCCAGGCTGGCAGAGGCCTTTAGCGGCGGTAGTTTGCTGAGCATTTCATTTACCCGGCCAATGTAATGGTCTGTTTTCGACATGGCTTCAGTAAAAGTCATGGCAATCGCTTTTTCTTTTTTTGCCTGAAAATAGTCACGGGCCGAAACGGTGGCAAACTCCGGTTGGTCGATAAGGATATTGCGCGGGAATAGCAAACCGTTCATATCGCTGCTGTATTCGCTTAGCAGAGTGGAAACTTTTTCAGCTTGCTGTGCAGGCTGTAACTGTTTATCTGCCGGAGCCAGAGACATAATTTTATCAACGATATCCAGGCTTTCGCCCATTGCGCTGCCATCGTCGGGTTGTAATATCGGCACCATTTTTTTGCCAATCAGCTTATGGCAGGTCTCATCGTCGTCGTTAAGCAGCAGTACTTTCTTGTGAGGAACACCGGTATAGTTGGCTACCATATCGGCGCGTACGCAAAACGGGCAGTGTAAATATTGATACAGGGTGAACATTGAGACACTCCTTTTGGCTGAATTTGTTGATAAACTATAACGTATTGACCCTACACATTTCATTTTTCAAAGATAATAAGTTATTCATTTCATGACCTTAACGCCTGATACCCTTATGGCCTTTGTGGTCGCAACACTGATCATCAGTTTGTCGCCCGGCCCCTCCAACCTGTACATTATGGCTTGCACTCTGGGTTCAGGCCGTACCGGCGGCACCGCGGCGGCACTGGGCATGGCAGTAGGGTCTTCCAGTTATGCCATTGCCACGGCCTTTGGACTGGCCGCCGTTATAGCGTATGTTCCTGTGGTATTTACGGTGATAAAGGTGTTGGGCGCGCTGTATCTGATTTATCTTGGCGTTACCGCGTTACGTTTTGCTTCAGCCCCCCATTTGCGCAAGCCAGTTCAGGCATCGACCCGGCGGATTGTTTCCAGAAGCTTGCTGGTAGAACTGAGTAATCCCAAAACCGCGCTGTTTTTTATTGCCTTTCTGCCGCAGTTTACCCATGCGAAGGGCGATGTGTTGATCACCGATTTGCTTGTCCTCGGCCTACTTTTTAGTGTTATCGCGTTATGTTGTGATTTGCTGGTGGTGCAGCTCTCTCATCAACTGGGGCGCTGGATGGCAAAGAATCCGCGCATTGCGGTGCGTCAGGAACAACTGGTCGGGCTGATTTTCCTTGGCTTAGGCGCCACCCTGCTGCTGGACTTTGGCCAGACAGCAACGATTTAGCCAGCCGGCCACCATTAACTGCCTTCTACCTCATCGAAAAGCGCTGCAATTTGCTTGGTTACCTTATGGCTTGGCATTAAAAATGGCAGCGGTGTGCGATGGGAGTGTGATTCTTTTACTTTCACAGAGCTGCTCAGACGGGTTTCAAACAAGGGCAGGCCTTTTTCCTGCAACTCACCAATCAGCGCCGCCGGCAGTTTGGCCTGAGCGTTATACTGATTGATCACCACGCCGGATAGTGCCAGTGACTGGTTGTGGTCTTCTTTGATTTCCATGACATTTTCCAGCAAGCGTTCAATAGCCTGGGCAGAAAAATGATCGCAATCAAAGGGTACCAGAAACTCATCAGCAGCAATCAGGGCCGCTTTGGAGTAAAAGTTAAAATTGGGCGGGGTATCAATATAAATGCGTTCAAATTCTTCGCTTAGCGCTTCGAGGGTCTCGCGCAATTTGAACATCTTGTAACGTGATTCCAGTTCTCGCTCGATAGTGGCGAGGGTTGGGTCTGCCGGCAAGACATAAAGGTTTTCGAAAGCCGTTTCCTGCACAAATGCCGTAGGCGGCTGGGGCTTGGAAAACCAACCGACAATTTGCTTAAACATGTCGGCCACGGTAAGGGTGTCTTCACTAATATCGATGCCCGCATAGTGGGTGCTGTTACCCTGTGCATCTAAGTCGACCAATAGGGTTTTATATCCTCTTAAGGCACTTTCTGCTGCGAGATTGGTGCTGATGGTTGATTTGCCAACACCGCCCTTTTGATTGAATACCACCCGTTTCATGTGACTCCCTTTATTTCCTCGCCGGTCGATGAGTTGAGGACTTGCTGTATAAATAATCGACGCTTTCAGCATAAGTTATCCGTGCCGAAAAGTAACGGATTAAAGTGTTTAAAAAATGTTAAATTTATGTGAGGTGAGCTAAACTAATACAAGCCATTTTAATGGAGCGGCCTGCCTATGAAAGTTTATGCATTGGTTGTCTTACTCAGCAGCTTCATCTTGCTTGGCGGATGCGCCAGTACCGAGCCCGATACAGGTAATTATTTACACCCGGTTTATAGTGACGCATTTCCAGCTGCCAGAGCAGTAAACATTGAGTCGCCAGCCCAAATTCTCACGCTGCCTGAAGAGGCCAAACGGTTTTTAACGAAAATTAAGGTGACGGCGGAGCAAAAGCAAACCACTCCGTTAGACGAGTTGGTAAACAGCCTGTTTGCCGAGCAACAGCTTGGTTTAAGTTACTTCAGCGATGCCAACTCCACGGTAGCAAACACTTTTAGAAACCGTCAGGCCAACTGTCTGTCACTCACCCTGATGACTTACGCGCTGGCAAAGGGCCTTGGACTTGATGCCAGCTTACAGGACGTGTTTATTCCTGAATACTGGTCCCGCAAGCAAGGCTTTAGCCTGCTCAATGGTCACGTAAATGTGCTGCTCACCGACAAGCGGGATCTGTTCGCTACGCCAAGACTGGTCGACTTTGACGCCCGCATGCAGGGCCAGCAATTTAAATCAGAAACAATGTCGGTAAACCGTGCGCTGTCGATGTTTTACAACAACAAGGGTGCTAATGCACTGGTATACGGCAATTTCCCTGTAGCGTTTCGTTATCTCAGTGCGGCCCTTAAACAGGACGATCAGTTTACCGCTGCGTGGATCAATCTCGGTGTGTTGTACCGGTTTACCGAGAATTACCGTTACGCCGAAGAGGCTTATCAGAAAGTCCTTCAGCTTGACGCTCAGAATCTCACAGCCAGAGAAAACCTGGCGATATTGTTTCGCCTGACCGGCCGTGATTCCAAGGCCAACGAGCTGGCCAAAGAGGTACATCAACTGCGGGTAGCCAATCCTTATTATCATCTGATCCGCGGCGATGAAGCCTTTGAAGAGGGCGATTTCAAACTTGCTCATAATTATTACCGCCGGGCTTACCGGTTAGACAGAACCAATCATTTGATCCTGTTTGCCCTGGGCAAAACGGCGCTGGCGACGGGTGAAACAGACGATGCACAAACTTTTCTGGAACGCGCCATTAAGCGCGCCGAGTTGCCGGCTGATCGACAGCGCTATGCCGCCAAGCTGGCCGTACTGAGTCATTATTATGAGGAACAGCTGTAATGAAGTTATCCCTGTTAATCGCAGTCTGGGGGATAGGGTGGTGTGCAATGGCGCACGCCAGTGAGCCGGTATGGATGCAGGATCTCAATGTGCTGGCCGACGATATGATGGAAGGCCGTGAAGTGGGTAGTAAAGGCTCAAAGCGTAGTCGCGAATACCTGATGGAGCGTTATGCCGAAATTGGCCTCGAACCATTGCCGGCACTTAACGACTATGGTCAGCCATTTTCAGCCATCCGCAAGAATAAGCCTCTGGCCGGCACCAATGTGGTTGGTCAGCTCAAAGGCGCTCTGGATAGATATATCGTGGTAAGTGCTCACTACGACCATATAGGACGGAAGGGAAGGCGTATATTTAACGGAGCAGATGATAACGCCAGTGGCGTGGCGGCTATGTTGTATCTTGCTGCGCAAAGTCAGCAAAGCGGACGACAGTGTCATCAGGTATTTTTAGCGTCGGATGCTGAAGAGCATGGCCTGCTTGGTGCCAGAGCCTTTGTGGCGTCGGAAGTGGTGACGGCTAAGGCGATTTTTGTAAATCTCAACCTCGATATGCTCTCGCAACCGGGTGGCCGCAAAGAGGTACTGGTGAGTGGCAATCTCAGCCATCCGGCGTTTAATGGCCTAATCGAAGATATCGAACTGGCCAGCAACATGCCCATGATTGCCACCGATGAAAAGCGCCGGGTGGGTCGCTACCCGAGCCTGGCAGACCGCCGTAAGGTGAGCGACCATGCCGCTTTTGCCGAACAGGGGATCCCGTTTTTGTTTCTGGGTGTGGGCCGGCATAACTACTATCACACGCCGAGGGATACCGCCTCCCGGGTAAATCAATCGTTCTATGGTGAAACGGTTGCTATTGCCTGGCAATACCTGCAAAAGCTGGATGCTTTGTGTGCCAAAGCTGACGAGCAGCCATAAAAAAGCGGAGCTATTGCTCCGCTGGATATTCGTTACAAAGCCTTAGATTACGCCAAGTTCACGCAGGCGTTCCTGTAAATATGCCTCGGCAGTGTAGCGGTCAGACAGTTTAACGTCCGGACGTGGGTGCAGGAATAACGGTAGAGAAATTCGTGACTTAGTCATATCCGCACCATCGGGGTTAATGACCCGGTGGATGGTGGATGGGTAATAACCGCCACTGGCTTCCTGCAGCATGTCGCCAATATTCACAATCAGCGTACCGAAATCGCAGGGGACATCCATCCAGGAGCCGTCTTTACGCTGTACCTGCAGGCCCGGCTCGTTAGCTGCCGGTAAAACGGTTAGCAGGTTAATATCACCGTGGGCTGCTGCCCGGATAGCATCCGGCTCTTCATTGCCGTCCAGTGGCGGGTAGTGCAGCACGCGTAGCAGGGTTTGCTCACTGCCATCAATCATTTGTGACAACGGCTCGTTAAAATTGGCCTTAACGTCTTCTGGTGCATTGTCTTCGACCCAGGTGAGTAATTCAGCGGCCAGGCTGGTGGTTTTGGCGTAATAGTCGGCCAATTGCTGCTTTAACTCCGGCGGACACATTCCCCATGGGTAGTAATGGAAATATTCCTTAATGTCTTTTTTCTTAAAGCCCTTAGCAACTTCGGATACTGACTTGGAAAAATAACCGTCCTGAGTGCCTTTGTTGTAGGTGTAGTCGAACTTTTCTTCGCTGTCGAAAAACGCCTGCCAGGCTGTGTAGATATCTTCTACCAGTTGTTTCTGAATAGGGTGATTTTTTAATACGCCAAAGCCGGTTTCGTGCAGCGATTTAGCAAATAACTCGGCAGCGTTGTCTGCCTGATAATCTACGGCAACTAAGTTCATTAGGGTTTCCTGTCGTTCTGATTTTACAAATTATAATGTGGCTTTGCGGCACTGCAAATGCCGGCGGCTTGATACACATCAAGCCGGATTGATTACGGCCGAAAGTTTAGCCCAGTGTCAGGTAAAAACCGGCCAGCGCTGCGCTCATCAGGTTGGATAAGGTGGCAGCAAAAACCGCCTTAAGGCCTAACTGAGCGATTTCTTTACGCCGGGTGGGGGCCATGGCGCCAATACCGCCCATCAGAATGGCAATGGATGAGAGGTTGGCGAAACCACATAACGCAAACGTAATGATCGCCTGACTAATGGGCGACAGTTCTGGCTGCGCCGCAATAAAGTCCAGGTAGGCAATAAATTCATTAACCACGATCTTCTGACCAATAAAGCTACCGGCAATCTGCGCTTCAGACCAGGGCACACCGAGCGTCCAGGCGAGAGGCTGTAACAGGAAGCCGAGAATTTGCTGAATGGTGAGGTTTTCAAAACCAACCAGACCGCCAGCCCAGCCAATGATGCCGTTGAGCATGGCAATCAGGGCCACAAAAGCCAGCAACATCGCGCCTACGTTCAGAGCAAGTTGTAAACCGGAAGCAGCACCGCTGGCAGCGGCGTCGAACACGTTTGCATAGTGGGTTTTTTCTTCTTCGGTTTTTTCCAGCTCGTTGTGCGGCTCTGAGGTTTCCGGCTGCATAATTTTAGCCATTAGCAGGCCACCCGGTGCGGCCATAAAGCTGGCAGCCAGCAGGTACTTAAGCTCAACGCCCATGCCGGCATAGCCTGCCATTACCGAGCCGGCAATAGAAGCAAGACCGCCTACCATGATGGCAAACAGCTCTGAGCGGGTCATGTTAGGGATAAACGGCCGAACTACCAGTGGTGCTTCGGTCTGTCCAACGAAAATGTTGGCGGCCGCCGACATCGACTCCGGGCGACTGGTTTTTAGTGCCTTTTCCAGCAGACCACCGATCAGGCGGATGATAATGTTCATCACCTTGAGGTGATACAGCACGGCGATTAAAGAAGAGAAAAAGATAATCACCGGCAGCACGTTAAACGCAAAAATAAAGCCCAGCGATTTGTCGCCAATAGGACCAAACACAAAATCGATGCCCGCCTGACTGTAATCGATGATGTTCTGCACAAATTCGGTGGCTTTCAGTAACAGCTGAATGCCGGGTTCAAAATACAGGATAAACGCGCCCACCGCTGCCTGGATGGCGAATGCGCCACCCACGGTGCGCCAGTTTATAGAGCGTCGATTACTTGATAAAGCGAATGCAATACATAACAGCAGGGCGACGCCCAGTAAACTTATCATGGGGTAATCCTTTACTTAATAACTTGTTGTATATGTGATTTTATTACGTCCAGGGCAATTTGGTTCTTGCCCCCCTGGGTTACCACTACGTCGGCGGTAAAACGGCTGGGTTCAATAAACTGGTGATACATGGGTTTTACGGTTTTTTCGTACTGCGTGGCCACTGAATCCATGGTCCGCCCGCGTTCCTTAACATCTCGCATCATGCGGCGCATCAGACAGATATCCAGCGGTGTGTCGATGAAGATTTTTACATCGTATAAAGGCAGTAATTCTACTCTGGCAAGCAGCATAATGCCTTCGAGGATCACCACCGGAGCCGGTTGCAACCGTTCGGTTTTAGGTAACCGGGTGTGGGTTTTAAAGCAGTAATGCGGATAGTCAATGGGCTCACCGTTGCGCAACGCACCAAGGTGGGCTTTTAATAATTCGTGCTCAAAGGCATTAGGATGGTCGTAGTTATTTTTTTCCCGCGCTTCCATGGGCAAATGGTCCTGGGCCCGGTAATAATGGTCCTCGCGGAGGATCTGTACCGGCCGACCTTGCTCGGAAAAAGCATTAATCAGGTTCTCAGTGAACAACGACTTACCAGAGCCAGAAGCACCGGAAATAGCAATAATCAGGGGTGTTTGCATAGTGGGAAAAACGTATTTTTAGTTATAGCAAAGATACGCAAATGCACCGTGCGAATCAATCCCACAGTATAGGCTTTAAATCAGATAGCGCCGTTCGGGGGTGTTTTGACATCCCGGCAAATGGTGAGTCTTTGCATTATAATGCTGACCATTTGTTCAGGTTACCATTGTTTTCCCGGCTTGCAAACTGTCTGTAATCAGGAGGTCATACCAATACTGTATGGGTCTGATTACAAATCGTGCTATTCCCCAATAATGTCGATGTCGCTGGCATGCAGTACCGGCAAGGCATAGGAGTGTTGCTTGGAACGTGAACCTTCACCCTGAGCACGCGGAGGGTAATAGCGGGTTTTCTCTTCACTGAACCCGGCAAATACCTCATCGAGGGCGGCCCGGATCTCACTCAGCGTTTTATCCAGATTAGCGTTAAAATCAGGCCGTTTACGCTTGGTATGGCCCAATTCCATCAAGCGGGTAAATACTTTACTGGCAAGGTTGGTCAGCTCAGGTGGAATATCCTTGTGGTGGAGTAATACCGCGTTGGGATTTTCGATACAGTAGTGCAGCAAAGCCGTGTAGAAGCACAACGGTTTATTTTGCAGCTGCACGGTGACATCATTTACGCCATTGCCAAGGGTCTTCTCGTTGAGGTTAACGGTAAGCTTAGGCGTAATTTTTACTATGGGGACCGGTTGCGCCAGGGCTGCTGCTTTTACTGCGCGGCGCTGGCTGGTTCGCACCTTAACGAATGCCGGCGATACCAACAGGGCTGCCAGCAGCGCTAACGGGCTGAATGACAGGTAGCGATAAAGCGGTTTAGTGGCCAGCTGCACATTGACGGTTTGTTCTGAATTCTCCAGTACCAGTTGGGTTAAACGCGCGTTTTCGGGCTGCCCTGCTGTATTGGCAGTAACCGACTGCAGTGATACCAGCCATACGCCGGTTTGCTGCTCGCTTAAAATGGTATTAATGCGGTTCAGGTAAGCCTTGAGCGTATCCTGATTTGGCGGCGTTCTTAATGTTTGGTTGCCCACGTCGAGAAATTGCAGATCCAGGCTAATGCGTGCTTCTATTTTATCGACAGCTTCATGTTCGGCATATAAGCGGGCACCGGTTTGGCCCACCAACGCACCTAGCTGGAAGATAACAAACAGCAGAAGGGTGACGAGGCCGCCCTTGAGCCAGTCGTTGGGTGTAATATCATAGGTTTTCATTTGAATTACACTCGTTAATTAGCACTACGTCGCGGTAGTACTTACGTGGGTGGTTATTGGATATCTCAGTGATAACCTGCTGAATAGCACAGCGTAAATCCGTGTTGTTATCCTGCATCTTCAAATACCAGCGCATGCCAGGCACGCTGTTTTCCAGTGAGGTAGTGTAATTACGCGACAATGTCTGCTCATCAGCCTTACCCCAGTAGCTGGAGATGATATCTATCTCTCCGGCCATCAGTGCGCGGCGCAGTTCCTGATGCGAATTGTAGTAGTAGAGCTTGATGTTAGAATCGTTAAGGCCCAGGCGTTGCAACACCGTTTTTGGCACAATATGGCCTGAACGACTGCTCGGGTAATCGAGAATACCGATGCGTTTGCCCAGCAGGTACTCCTTACTGAGTACCGGTTTTTCACGCAGGGCAATAAAATATGCGCTGTAATCGGGGTGAGCTGCTATGCTGTCGTAGTGATAGATGCGGTCGGCGCCGAAAGCGTCTACCACATTACTCTTTACCAGGGTTAATTCCGGTACGCCGTGATTAACAAACCGGAAGGTATCAAAATCGTTACGGCCGATAATCACCTGTACGTCGCCGAACTGACGTTGCACTACATTATTATCACACAGTAAGGGCAGCGCTTTTTCGGCGATGGATTGCTCAGTAAGGTATACGTTAAAGACCTTGCTGTTTTGCGACAAAGGGGCATCGCACTGCAACTTGCTGGTAGTTTGCGGTGAGATGTCATTTATTTTTTGTGAATTTTGCACGAAGCCCACTACGCCGCTAAAAATAAAAATAGCAGCAACAATCAGCCATCGTGTTGTTGAATTCAGTCGTAAACGGTGCAAAGTGTTTTAGAGTTAGTTTTACTTGTTTGACCAATTTGAACAGTTAAACTTATTTAATGCAATAAGTAAGTTTATTTTGAGTGCGTAAGATACTGAAAAATAGTTTAATTCATTAAGTAACTTTGAATTTGATTAAACGCTGTTTATTCATTGTGGTTATGCGAAGAATATAGCTGGGCTTGTGAGCAGGGCCGAGAGTTCTAATAATTTAGGTAAATAACTGACCGTTCGTTCAGGAAAATATAAAAATAATAAGCGTTGTCAACTTTTTAAGTAGTTCAACCAGAGCGAATTTGTCATATTGCTGAAACAATAATAATGAACAATCTCGGCCCGATTTACGCTGTTTCAGAAAAACGGAACTGTCACCAATAACGGCTATGGTGACCGAACATAAAAATTGCCTTTACTGCCGGAAGCAACAGGTTGCTGTTATATCTCTTGTTAACGGGGGTAATACAAACGCCTTATGAAAATAAATGGGAAACACACTAATGATGACAAAATCGAAGCTTAATCGCGTAGCGATTGCGGTAGCGATGTCTGTTGGTCTGTCTACTGCCGCTATGGCACAGCAGACATCTTCAGAAATCACTGGTCGCGTAGTTGGTCCACAGGGCGCACCTGCAGCGGGTACAGTAATTACTGTTAAGCACGTTCCAACCGGAAGCATTAAAACAGTTACTGCTAACGCTAACGGTCAGTTTAATCTGTCGGGTCTGCGTGTTGGTGGTCCATACGAAATCGTAATGGATTCTGACACTTTCGAAGATGCTACTATTTCAGATGTTTATCTGTCTCTGGACAGTGGCCTGAACCTGAACAACTTTGCACTGGGTGCACAAGCTGACGTTGAGCGCATCGAAGTAACTGCTTCACAAATTGCTTCTATTGCATTCGGTCAGAAAGGCCCTTCTTCAAACTTTAGCCTTGAAGATCTGCAAAACGCGCCTGCTATCAACCGTGATATTAAAGACCTGGTTCGTGCCGACCCACGTGTTTATATCGACGAAACTTTCTCAGACGGCATTCAGTGTGCCGGTGCATCACCTCGTTTCAACAGCTTAACGCTGGACGGTATGCGCTTAAATGATAACTTCGGTCTTAACTCAAACGGTTACCCAACTGAAAGCATCCCGTTCTCATACGATGCGATTGAGCAGGTTGCGGTAGAATTAGCACCTTTCGACGTAGAGTACGGTGGTTTTACCGCGTGTAACATCAACGCAGTAACCAAGTCTGGTACTAACGAAGTTCACGGTTCTGCTTTCTACGATTTCACTTCTGACTCGTTTAAAGGCGATTCAATAGAAGGTAACGACATCGACAACGGTAACTACACTGAAAAACGTTATGGTTTCACTGTAGGTCTGCCGCTGATCAGCGACAAGCTGTTCTTATTCGGTGCGTACGAGAAGAAAGAAGGTGTACGTCTGCATGAGTATGCTGGTCTGTCTCGCGCAAGTGCAGAAGAAATTGCTGAAATTACCGAAATCTCTCAAACGATTTACGGTTACGATCCAGGTGGTTTTAAAGGTTCTTCTCCTGTTGAAGACGAGAAATTACTAATCAAATTAGACTGGAACATTAACGAAGATCACCGTGCAGCGTTCACGTATAACTGGAACGATGGTTTCAATATCTCTGAATCTGATACAGGAACATCACGCCTGTCTTTCGACGGACACTTCTATGAGCGCGGTGCAGAAATCGAGACTATCACAGCCTCTGTTTACTCAGACTGGACTTCAGACTTCTCTACCGAACTGCGTATTGGTAAGACGAAACTGGATAACCGTCAGATCTCTGTAGATGCGGGAACTGGTTTCAGCGAAATGCAGATTAACCTGGGTGACACTGTTGTTTACCTTGGTCCGGATGATTCTCGTCAATCAAATGACCTGAACTGGGATAACACAACTTTTAAACTGGCAGGTACTTATCTGTTAGGCGATCACACCATCACCGGTGGTATCGAATACGAAGACTTAGATGTGTTCAACCTGTTCGTACAACAGTCACGTGGTGAGTATCGCTTTAACTCAATCGATGATTTCCGCAACGGTCTTGCAGGTCGCATTTTCTATAATAATGCTGCTGGTACCAACGATCCGAACGACATTGCAGCAAGCTTTAGCTTTGCCACTACCACATTCTATTTACAGGACGACTGGTATGTGAATGACGACCTGACTTTACTGTTTGGATTACGTTATGACAGATGGTCTTCTGATGATCGTCCTCGTTACAATGAAGCGTTTGAAACCGAATACGCTGACTACAACAATGGTCAAGGTCTGACTAACACCGGTAACTTAGATGGTATCGACCTGTGGCAGCCACGTGTTGGCTTCAATTATGTACTGACTGACGACATGGAATTACACGGTGGTTTCGGTCTGTACTCCGGCGGTAACCCGAACGTTTGGGTATCTAACGCTTACTCTAATGACGGTGTAATTCAGGTAGCGACGACTGTAGCTCCTTGGCAGCAAGATGTTGACTTTGGTGGTCTGCCAGTAGATCTGTTCAACACCCCGTTAGTGAACAACGCTGCACCAGGTTACGGTATTCCTCAAGCGCTGTATGACTTTGTAGAAGATGCTCCAACAAATGGCTCTGCTAACAACGTTGTTGCTGTTGATCCTAACTTTGAAGTACCTACTGAGTGGAAATATGCCTTAGGTTTAACTTACCTGGCACCTGGCGACTACCTGGTACAAGCTGACATTCTTTACACTGATAAGAAAGATGCAGCGACCTACATCGAGCCTTCTCGTGAAATCATTGGTTATGGCCCGGATGGTCGTCCACGTTATGACGGCTCTAACAGCACTTTCCTGTTAACCAACGTTGATGGTGATTCAGGGGATGCGACTACATTGTCACTGGCAGTGTCGAAAGAGTACGACTTCGGTTTAGACGTAAGCGTAGCTTATGCTTATAACGATTCTACTGACGTTAACCCAATGACCAGCTCAGTTGCTTATTCTAACTTTGTTAACTTTGCGACCAGCGATCCAAACAATCCTGGTGCGGCAACTTCTAACTATAACATTCCGCATCGTTTCACCCTGCGCGTAGGTTATAAGCATGAGTTTATCGACGGCTATACAACGCGTTTCAACGTGTTTGCATCAGCCAACGAAGGCCGTGGCATGAGCTATACCTTCGGTGAAGATATCGATGGTTACTATGGCGATGACAACACCGGTGGCGGTCGTCAGTTACTGTACGTACCAACTGTAGATGATGCCAGCGTAGTTTACGGACCTGATTTCGACCTGGATGCGTTCAATGCATTCATCTCTTCTGAAGGCCTGGGCCGCGGTAAGATCGCATCTCGTAACGGTACTAACGGCGACTGGTGGACTAAAGTTGACGTTCGTGTAAGCCAGGAACTGCCTGCGTTTGCCGAAGGTCACCGTGCATCAGCGTTCTTCGTTATCGAAAACCTGGGTAACCTGTTAAACGATGACTGGGGTGTACTGAAACAAGGTAACTTCGTTTCTGAGTCTGTAGTTGAAGCTAGCGTGAACGAAGACGGTCAATATGTATACGAAGAGTTCCTGGGCGCTGACCAACGTGAAAGCTGGTCTACTTCTGCGTCTCTGTGGGAAGTTCGTGTAGGCGTAAGCTACCGCTTCTAAGCAGTTACTGCTAATCATAAAAAACCCCGCTGATGCGGGGTTTTTTGTTTTAAGCGCTGTAATCAACACAAGCTTTAGCAGTAGAGCGGTGCTTTATACGTTGTCGAATAAGTCCTCTACGCGCTGGCGCAGGTTTTCAATTTTGGTAACGTCAGCCGGTGCAATAAATATGGTGTCATCACCGGCAATGGTGCCTAGCACGCCATCCTTTTTACTCAGCGAGTCCAGCAAACGGGCAATGAGCTGCGCAGCCCCGGGGCTGGTACGAATTATCACCATTACATTATTATGCACAATATCCAGTACCAGTTGCTTAAGCGGGCTTTTCGCCGTAGGCATGCCCAGTTCCGGCGGCAGGCAGTAAACCATATCACCGCGAGCATTACGGGTGCGAACCGCACCAAACTTACTCAGCATACGTGAAATTTTACTCTGACTAATATTATTGAAGCCCTGGTTTTTCAGCCCTTCAACAATTTCGCCCTGAGAGCCGTAACTTTCAGCTTTAAGAATGTCTTTGAATGCCCGGATGAGCTCTTCCTGCTTCTGATTTGCCATTTAGTTCCTGACGTTTATTGGTAATATTATGATTTTGACCGCGCCGGTTATGCATTAATCGCTAATCGATTCGGCTAACCTGCCGGCTTGGTGTATACTCTATTCCGCGAAAGGTTCAGGGCCGGGATAGCTCCCATACCCTAACGGTTTTAAAAACCAGTAATTGTGCCCTAATTTGCATGAAAAAGCAACATTAATGCATAACTATGCACTTATATTGAATATAACCCGATAAATCGCCCATTCACCTGTCATACGACTAATAGGTGATTGAGTTTAAGGCTGACATCCTTTAATGTGTTCGGCCGTTATTAAACGTGATTCTTTCCATGAGGAGAAATGGTATGAAAGTAGCCGTGTTAGGTGCTGCCGGTGGTATTGGTCAGG
>JAAFAI010000034.1 GCA_018222405.1 Gammaproteobacteria bacterium
TCCAGTTGAGATAATTATCCCTTAACTGGCTGTGTGAATCTATTGGAGCACGTCATCCAGACATCGAAAATGAAACCCTGAAAAGGGGCGTTGATAAGCTTTTGGAATACAGAAGATATCACCGCGAAGCAGCAGGCTTGGTTGTCGCATCCTCTGTCGTACATGCGAAGCGACTACAATATGTGTTGGAAAATGACTTTCACCAAACAACGGTTCTCGTTAGCTATAAAGAGCCCGATGGTGCACAAACCATTGATCACTTCCGAGGTTCAGACACTGATTGGATTGTGAGTGTAGCGATGGTCTCCGAAGGGACAGATGTACCTCGTCTACGAGTTACGTGCATGTTGTCTACCGTGCAAACAGAGTTATTTTTTAGGCAGCTATTAGGCAGAACACAACGAAGGATAAAGGGTATCAATAACAGTCACGGGTGGTTAATTGCACTTAACACAAAAAGTATGGATGAGTTTTCAGACAGGCTGCATCAAGAAGTGCCCGAAGGAACTTACATCAGAAATCAAATTTCTTGTAGAACCAAAACAAAAAACACTCTAGTTGACGGGCGAATCTCAGAAAGAAAGCCAGAAATCACTCTTAAGCACAATCGACATAGATTAAATTTAGGTGATGAAGGCCTTGAAAGTCCGAAACAGAGAATGGAAAGGATACAAGTAACTCTAAAAAGTGATATGCATCACCTGCAACGTTTTAACCCCGAATTCGTTCTTCTAGGGAAATATTCTAGCAGGGTAAAACGCTTATATTTGAACTATCAAAGATAGTTTTACTGAATGTATTAACCGCTGCGTAAAGGGTTTATAATTTATAACGGTCTAATTAGTTTTGTTATAAGTATCATAACAAGGTGTTGGTAAGGTCTGGGATTTATTGACCACTACAATGCTTCCGGAATTGCAAATAGCGGACTCCATTGACACCGGGAAGTTGGTAGATTTATTCCCCGGAGAATACATGGACATTCCACTATTTTGGTATTATTGGCAAACCGAAAGTCCATATCTGAAAGCGCTAAGAATTCATGTTGTAAAGACTGCGCAAAAATGTCTGGTTTAATTTACAAGGTTCCTACACCATCGTGTCCCTCACGCCCAATCCCTTTGAATAAAGGCAATTGGGCGTATACGTATATTACTTATAAATGGGATTTAGCTTGTCGTTTATGTAGTAACGGCACATTGCCATGGAAGCCAGATAGTCGGGAGAACCATCGGTTTCCAGCGTTATCCAGCCTTTGTATTCATGCTTTTTCATCAATTTATACAAGGCGGGAAAGTCCAGTACGCCCTGGCCTAATTCCCAGAACCAGCGTTTACCGTCGTCCTGAATTTCCGGGTCGCGGGAAAATCGTACACTGTCTGGTTGATTAATGTCGGCCGTGTCTTTTAAATGGAATCCACTGATACGCTCGGCATAGGTATCGTAAAAGTTCAGCAAGTCCTCGCCCATAATCGAAATCTGCGCGGTGTCGATACAATAGTGCACAAAACGAGGGTCAGTTAACTCAATGAATTCGCGGTGATCACTTAAGTTAATGCCACAAAAGAACTCGTTGTGTAATCCCAGTTTAATACCGTGATCCGTGGCATAACGACCAATCTCGTTCATCACGTTTGCGCATTGTGCAACTTCTTCCCGGGATAGCGGGCCAATACCGCAGTAGTTGTCGGTTGGGCAGGTATTCATTTGCGTACCACCAAAACCGGCAATGGTATCTACCGCTTGTTTTCCTGCCTGTAAAACTTCATCAAACTTGGCCTTATCGTGACTGGCGTGGGCACCGTGAAACATGCCGGTAATAACAATGCCACGCTCTTGTGCAAACTGTCTGAACGCGTCGGCGGAACCAAACAACGGTAAAATGTCAGCCAGATCCCAAGGGGCGACTTCGATGCCGTCAAAGCCCAGGGCTTTTTGGTATTTCAGCAGATTATCCCAGTCACTGTAGTAAGCCGTGTTCGACTTATCCTGATAGTAAAACTCACGAAAATTAGCAATAGACTTGTACGGAATATTCTTCCAGTGATTCATATAGGCATAACGAATATTCTGCATGATCAGGCTCCTGTTAACTGGGTGGCAAGTTGGTTTACAAAACGGCGGTTGCGCAACAGGGCACGCATTGGGTCGCGGGTCTGGTGGTTACACAAACTCACTTGTCCGTTGTAGCCTGCCTGCTTTAGCGATTGCATGACCTGAGTAAGAGACACTTCACCACAACCCACGTCACTGAATACCTGAGTGGCCTTAGCGGGGGGAAATGCCGGATTGGCGGCGTGCCTGAATGACGCACAGTCGTTTAATTGGGTGTCAGCTAGTTGGATGTAACTGATACGTGCAGCATTATCGGCAATAAAGGCGGTGGTATCACCGCCAGCAAGTTGCAAGTGCGCAGTGTTAAGGGCAATGCCCACGTGGTTGTCGGATTCGGCAACTAAATCGGTGAGTGTTTCAAACGACACCAAACTCCAGTATTCAGGGCGTAAGGCCAGCTTCACGCCAGCGGCTTTGGCTTTGGTAGCGAGATTGCTGATAAGCTCGCGGGTTTGCTCAACAAATGAGGCGTCGTCCACAGTCAGATTGGGATGGTAATGTTGTAACCGGCCTGCGTAGGCGGTAGGCGAGAGCACCAGGCATTCAGCTTCCAGTTCACCGGCAAATTCAATAGCCTGACTGGCAAAGTGCCCACTGGCCCCAAAATAGAAGCCCAGCTGGTCGTTGCGCACAAACAGGTTAGCGTCAAAACTAATGGCGCTTACTGCATCAATACCCGAGTCGGCCAACTTGGATTTATAGGTTTTAGCATCACCGTATTTTGTGTTGATTGAATATTGGGTCATGGGCACGCCACTGCGGCCTCCAAATTGCCACACGGGCTCATAGGGGATTTCTATACGGTTAAAACCGGCTGCGGCCATCAGCGTGTACAGCTCTTCCCAGTAGTATTTGGATTCATAACGATTGCGGTTAGGTTCTGAATAATGACGGTTAATCATATCCAGGCTAATAGCATAGTGAAATGCAGACATAATGTTGTCCTGTGTTGTTCTGTATTAGCCCGGCGACACTGCGCCGGGTTGAGATTACTGAGTGAGCGAGCGAATGTAAGACAGCGCCTCTACCGTGCTGGTTTTAGTGGGGTAGCACTCCACTCCGATGGGACCGCTGTAGCCGGTATTGCTTATTTGATTCAGCAGTTCCGGCCAGTTAAGCTCGCCAGCACCCGGCTCGCCGCGCCCCGGAAAGTCAGCTATCTGGATATGGCCAATCTGCCCGGCAATGGTATGCAGCGTTGACACCACGTCCTCGTTTTCTGCCGCAGAGTGATAAAGGTCGTAAAGAACTTTGACTTCAGGACGGTTGAGCTTGTTGGCAATATAAAAGGTATCTGAGGTATTACTAAAAAATACCCCAGGATGATCCACCCGTGTATTAACTGCTTCGAGCAGTAGCGTTAGCCCTTTCTCTTTTGCAATATCAGCTGCTTTATCAATGGCTTCACATACGATATCCAGTGAAGCCGCACGTGGTAGAAAGGGCGCGCCTGTACCAGAGCCGCACACCAGGTGTTTACAACCTAATGCAATGGCCTGCTCGGCGGTGGCCCTTACATTTGCCAGAAATTGCTCGTGGGTATCACGCAGTACCAGCATGGTACGCGGATCAACTAACATACTTTGCAAGGTGACATTGTGAGTAGAAAGCGCGTTAGCTACCGCTTGCAAGTCGCGCCCTTCCATGGAAAAAATCTCAACGTAGGTGATACCTGCCTGCGCTGCCGCAGCGATGCGATCTTCGAGTTTGTCACCGGCTTCTTTAAACATATATTCAAGGTTACTTGAGAGTGTAAACATACCTGTGCCCCTTATTCTGCAATCGCTAACGTCGCTCGGCTTGAGCGAATGGCTTCACGGGTGGTGAGATCGTTAAGTTTATACTCCAGCCCAACCCAGCCATCGTATTGTTCGGTTTCCAGCATGTGCACAACCGCTGGCCAGTTCACACTGCCAGTACCCGGTGCGCCGCGTCCTGGCATATCGGCTACCTGGATATGTGCCACCCACTGGGTACGACCTGCAATAATGGTTTCAATGTCTTCGCCCATTACAATGGAGTGGTAGGCGTCGTAAAGTAAACGCAGGTTCGGGCTGTTAACCGCTTCGACCAGGTCCAGCCCGACTTTATTGCTGTCGAGGTACATGCCGGGGTGATCGACCCGCGTATTAATGGGCTCCAGCAACAAGGTGACGCCGCTACGCTCGCCAATTTCTGCTGCCAGTTTGAGTGCACGCAGGGCAAAATCGAAGTGCTGTTCCGGGTTGGTGTCCGGCAGTAAAAATCCTGAGGCAATGATCATTTGTTTACAGTTAAGCTCGTTCGCCACAGCAGCAGATTCGGTTACCGCAGTAACAAATTCATTCAGTTGTGATTCATCAACAATGCTGCGACGCGGATCAACACAAAAACTGGTAAGAGTAATGCCGGTTTTCTCCAGTGCCTTTTTAATCTCGGCAATGGGTTTATCACGCCATAAGTGGAATTCCACACCAGCTAAACCAGCTTCTTTGGCTTTGTAAATGCGCTCGGCAAAATTGTTCGTTTCGTCTTCAAATAACCATTCGATGCACGCGGTAAGTTTCATGGTGTCTCCTGTTTAACGGTGCGAGTTAGATAATAGTGAGGATGCGGGGTAACACTGAATAAGCACGCCTTGCAGAGCAAAAATGCCTAGGGGCAGGGCGTAATACACCAGTGACATAGCCTGCATGGCAGAGTCTGATACCGCAGATGGATCGTAATCTCCCCAGGCCAGTGCGTAGGCAACGCCTGCGGTACCAAAGGCCATACCAATTTTTATGGCCAGCGATACGCCAGCAGCCAGTAAGCCTTCCTGACGGGTACCAAACCAGTGCTGATGAAAGTCCACGGCTTCAGAGGCCATGGCGTAAATAGAGGTCATTGTGATACTGATAAACAGTGACGACATTACATACAACGTAATGAAAACAGCTGGCTGCTGCTCAAAGAAGGGCAGTGCGGCATAGCAGATAAACCCGGCAATTAACGCCCAGGTATCGGCTTTTACGATCCCGAAGCGGTTTAACAGTGGGCGGGCCAGAAAAGCCCCAACCAGCAAAGTGCCCGATAGGGTGGGCAATAACACCGAAATCATCCACGGCTGCTTAAGTACATTAATCGCAAAATAAGGCGTGACCGACAGCAAAGCACCAAAGCGAATAAAATTAAGCAATGCAAAACCTGATGCCACATTCCAGGCGCGGTTTTTAAACATTTTAAGCACGTCGGTTTTAATGTTTAGCGCTTCGGTTGGCGGGGCGGACACTCTTTCTTTGCACAGAGCAAAGCAGTAAAGCAGTAATACGGTGGCCGCTATGCTGGTAATAATCCCCATCACAAAAAAGCCGTGTGCCTGATCGCCATTACCAAAGTAGGCAACGCCCGGCATAAAGAGCGCCGTCACCACAATAACACCCAGTGACGTAGCCACAGAGCGAGCCGCGCTTAAGTCGATGCGGTCTTTACTGTGATTACTCATCATCGGCAGCATGGCGCTGTAAGGAATGGTTACCACCGACAACAACAAACCCAGTACAAAATACGTGATCAGCGCATAGTAAAAACGCGCATCGCTGCCTATATCAGGTACGTAGAATGTCAGTACACCGAATACGCCAAATGGCACCGCGCCGAATAATAAATAGGGTCGGGCGCGGCCCCAGCGCGACCGAGTGCGATCAACCGCCAGTCCAATGCCAACATCAAAAAAGGCATCAACAACACGGGAAACAAAGAATAATGTGCCAATGGCGGCAGCAGGCAACAGTGCCACATCGGTATAAAACAGCAGTGCGAAGGCACTTACGGCATTCCATACCAAACTGGCTGAGACATCACCTAAACCATAGGCAATGACTTCACGACGGGGTAAGCAGGATTCACGTTTCTTTTCAGAACACATAACTAGGCACCTTGGGTGCGCTATTTAATGTCCTGGCGCTTATGCAGACGAGTCATCATTGACCAAAGAATTGGCCCAAGCGACTATTTGGTTATAAAAATGTAAATTTAATTAGTTTTTTGATTCTAATCTGAATATGTGTCCTTGCGCAACATATTGTTTAAGAAAAATAATGTTTAACTCATTAAATTCTATTTGTTTTTTAAGAATTCATTAAAAAACAAATGGTAATGATGTTTGTGAATAATGAGATGTATTAATCTTTTATCTAGTAGACATCTACATTATTGATTGTGAATTCATTGTAATAAATAATAGTATTCTTGTTCTATTAATTGTGAGCAGAGAAGGCAATGAGTGTAGATCGCAGGCAGTTTTTGGCACTGTCAGGGGGGCTGGTTGCGGGCGCTTCCATGGCCTCGGAAACAGCGAAAAAGAACAAACCCAAAAACTGGGCGATAAGCGCAGAAGGTCACCGCCGGGCAGATTTGCAAAACGGGACGTTTCTGAATCCGGTACTGGCTGGCGATTACCCAGATCCCACCATTTTAAAGGACGGTGATGATTATTACATGACCCACTCATCCTTTGATGCTGCGCCGGGTATCTTAATCTGGCACTCTAAGGATTTAGTGAATTGGCGGCCGGTCGGGCCAGCGCTTGCCAAGCCTCTGGGCATCGTGTTTGCCATGGATTTGGTAAAACACAACGGCCGATATTACATCTACATTCCGTTTATGAAAGCGCAGTGGTCGCCTCCTCTTAAGAGCTTCGCCAATATTATGGTGATCCATGCCGACAACATCGAAGGGCCATGGAGTGAGCCGGTGGATTTAAACATTGGCGGGTACATTGACCCTGGCCACATAGAGGGTGAAGACGGCAAACGGTACTTGTTTCTATCGGGCGTTAAGCGCATTCAACTGAGCGACGATGGTCTTTCTACTGTCGGTGCGGTGCATCATGCCTACGACGGCTGGCAGTATCCCGACGAGTGGATAACCGAAGCTTATGCGCTGGAAGGCCCCAAACTGTTTAAACGCAACGACTACTTTTATCTGGTGTCGGCAGTAGGCGGCACGGCTGGGCCTGCCACCGGGCACATGGTGATTGTGGCGCGCTCTACGTCTGTTAAAGGCCCATGGGAAAACTGCCCGCACAATCCTATTGTGCGTACCGAAAGTGAGCAGGAATACTGGTGGTCACGCGGCCACGCCACTATGGTGCCTGGCCCGGAAGGTAATCCCAACAAGTGGTATATGGTGTATCATGGCTACGAAAACGGTTACCGCTCGTTAGGCCGACAAACGCTGATCGAACCTATGACCTGGGATGAAAACGACTGGCCCGTGGCATTAGGCGGCGATTTATCAGCACCACTACCAATGCCCGTTGCGGCATATACAACATCGAAAAAACATGGTTTTTCCCATGCTGACGACTTCAGTGAATTACTATTAGGTACCCGCTGGGTGTTCTTCGGTGCCAGTGCCAACGAGCAACAGCGCCTTTCTTTGAATAACAAAACCCTGACTCTTGAGGCATCGGGTTCGTCACCCGCCGACAGTGCGCCACTGGTGCAAACCGTGGGCGATCACGCCTACGAAATTTCGGTGATTGTGGATATCGATGCTGATACGGAAGCGGGGTTATTGCTGTTTTACAATAGTCGTTTGTTTATTGGTATGGGCCACAGTAAGCAGGGCATGGTGACTTACCGGGGCGGAAAGTCGAGTCACTGGCGTGAGCCTGCCCCAACTGCCAACACGCTGCACCTTAAAATTATCAATGATCGCCATATCGTGAGCTTTTATTACAGTACTGATGGTATTGACTGGCAACGTCACGGATTACGCAGCGAGGTGTCTGGCTATCATGTCAATACCGTGGATGACTTACAGGGGCTCAAGCCCGCCTTGTTTGCCAGTGGCAGAGGGCAAGCTCGTTTTCGTGACTTCCGTTACAAAGGGCTACCTTCATGAAGCGCATTGCCTTAAGTGTATTGCTGATCCTTGCGGGTTGCTCAGGTGAGCCATCGGCATCAATGGGAAGTAAGACGCCGGATAAATCAACCGTTGTAACAAGTTCAGCAGATATACACACACAGTTTGCCGCACCGCCTAAAGAATATGGCCCCCATGCCTGGTGGCACTGGATGAATGGCGACGTAGATCCAGAGCAGGCAGTGGCCGATTTAACCTGGTTATATGAACAAGGTATTGCAGGCGTACAGTTATTTGACGCGGGGATGGGCCCAGCGCCAGACAAACCCCTTACTTTTGGCAGCGATGCCTGGCGCGATGCGGTTAAGCTAAGTGCGGGTAAAGCCCAGTCTCTTGGTATGGACTTTGTGATCACTACGTCACCAGGCTGGAGCGCGACCGGTGGGCCATGGGTAACGCAAGAACAGGCCATGAAAAAATGGGTGTGGTCTGTTACAACCATAAAAGGCGGGCAAACTCTCGACATTACCTTACCGCCATTGCCTGCCCATGCCGGGCCTTATCAGGATATTCCGCTGGCCGCGATGGGGCATGGTGGTCATGCGCAAGCCGACTTTGCTAAAGACGTAAAAGTACTGGCGTATCCGATACCAGAATCCCCGGCTATTCAATTAACCACACCAACGCACCCTGAATTAACTTCGTTGTTAGCGGACGGCGCCTTTTGGCCCGCTACAAGTATTCAAACCGACCCAGACGGTAATGTGGCGCTGGTTTTTGACAGTGGCAGCGCACAAACAAGCTATGGCGTCACCCTGGGCTTACCCGGCGCCAGAGGCTTTGGCTCTCCAAATCCGCCGGTGGCACGCTGGTATGCATGTGAAGACAAGCCAGCCAGCCGTTGTGAATTATTAAGTGAATTACCTGCTACCCGGGCACTCACGCGAACGGCCGCATATCCTTCGGTAACTGCGCAGTATTTTAAACTGCAACTGGTACGCGACACAGCCCCTGGCTTTATCGACACATTGGGTTATGCCCCAGGGGCCAGCAAATTGCCATTTCCTGCCCATGCCAGTCATTACGCTATATCAGAAGTGCAGTTGCATCACCGGGCGGTTATCCATTCTGGGGAAGAAAAGGCGGGTTTTGCCGCCGCACCGCGTTATTACCCTCTTGCAGCACCTGTTAGCAGCGAAGCAGGCATTCAGCCTGACAGCGTGATCGATTTAACGGCTAAAGTTAACTCAGCTGGTCAGTTGCAATGGCAGGTGCCAGAGGGTAACTGGCAGATTATGCGATTGGGCTATAGCCTCACCGGCCATGAAAATGGCCCAGCACAAAGTAACGCTACCGGTCTGGAAGTGGATAAGCTGGATGCCGCTTTAGTGCGTGAGTATCTGGATAGCTATTTTGCCCATTACCAAACCAGCGACGGTGAATTTTTCCCTGGGATCACGGGTATTTTGAGTGATTCTATTGAGTCCGGGCCACAAAATGCCAGCGCAGCAATGCTCGATGAGTTAAGTGCCGTGTTGCATTACGATCCGGTAGCCTATTTACCGGCGCTGAGCGGTGAGGTAGTGGGAACTGCCGGAGAGACCGACAAATTCCTGTATGACCTGCGCCGATATGTGTCCGATACCTTAACGCAGGCACATTACGGCACCATCGCTAATTATGCCAGCGAGCACGGGTTAACCTATTACACCGAAGCACTGGAAGATCACCGCCCTCAACTGGGTAACGATTTGGATATTCGCCTGGCAGGCGGCATTCCAATGGGCGCATTCTGGTATGTTGAGCCGGGTAAATCGCCTAAACCTACCTATATTGCCGACATTAAAGGCGCGGCGTCGGTGGCGGCGTTAAAAGGGTCAAACATAGTGGCAGTGGAAGCCATGACGACCTTTGGTCATCCCTGGGCCGTCGGGCCAAAAGAGCTAAAACGCGCGGCGGATTTGGCATTTGTACACGGCGGTAACCGCCTGATGCTGCACAGCTCGGTGCACCAAAGTGGCGGAGTTAACTACACGCCGGGTAAACCCATGATGCCGTTACTGGGGCATTATTTTAACCGCAACAATACCTGGGCGGGCATGGCTAAGCCCTGGATTGAGTATTTAACCCGCACGCAGTATTTGCTGCAACAAGGCCATCCCAGCGCCTCAGTGGGTTATTTTATTGGCGATGAAGCGCCGGTAACTTCTTTGTTTGGTGAAACTCAGCCACAGGTACCTCAAGGCTATGATTATGATTACTTATCACCTGCCGGACTAGCTTTGTTAACGGTAACGCCGGAAGGCAAGTTACGCACCCGGCAAGGCACTGAGTACGCATTTTTATTCCTGGGCGGCGATTCAGAATTCCTCACTTTTAATTCACTAAAAGCCATAGAACGCCTCGCTACATCCGGTGCAACCATCGTTGGACAGTCACCCAAAGGCAGTCCGTCGCTCAATGACTCCGCGGATGACGTAGCGGCACTGATTAGCCGCATCTGGTCATTGCCGAATACGCTTGCACTCACCTCTATCAGCGAAGCCATTGAGGCGCTGAACCTGCCAGCACAATACCAAATGACAAGCGCTAAGCCAGACTCGGTATTGGTGGAAAACCGTTCGCTTGAACAGGGCGAGCTGTTGTTTGTGGTGAATACCCATTCGCAAGCGCAGCACATTTCGGTTTCACTGCCAGATAAAGCAACCGGTGAGAATTCAACGGTATGGCAACTCGATGCGGTAACCGGCGAGCAGCGCGTGTTAACGCAGGTGAACGGAGGAGTAAGTATTACACTTGAGGCCTACGATTCCACATTCCTGTTGTTTGAAAGCTATGGCAATGGCAGTGGCGTAAGCAATGACTCACCAACACAGACTGCCTCCCTTTGGCAACAAGCCTTAACCGGTCCATGGCAGTTAAGTGGCGATGAGCACTACGGCACAGTACCAGCTCTCACACTTGCTGCGCTTACGCCCTTTTCTGAACTGGACGATATCGCCTGGCAGGGATACAGCGGCATTGCGCACTACCAGAGTGATTTTACCGTAAACCAGCAATGCGCCGGAGATCTGTATTTACAGGCAGATAGCGTGGGCGACCTGGCCGAAGTGTTAGTGAATGGCAAGCAAGCCGGGTATGTGTGGACACCGCCTTATCGCATCAACATCACCGGTTTTATTCAGACCGGTCGCAATCAATTGCAAATAAATGTAGCGAATTACTGGGCCAACCGCTTGATAGCCCAGGCTAATCAGCAGCAAAGTCAGATGGGTTTTGCGCCTCACGTTTATCAGCAAGGAACAGCGCCGAGGATGGCTGGCCTTGCAGGCAATATTAAACTTGAATGTCAGTAGTGGCGTTATTAGTAAAAATACAGGAAAAGAGTGTGAAGAAGACAACTGAATTACAGGTAGATCGCCGACAATTTCTTAAGGGCTCGGTTGCCACTGCTATCGTAGCCTCAATCGCCGGATGCGCATCACAGGTTCAAGGGCAGCAAGACAGTTATCTAATGAGCCTGATCGCCAAAATGACCCTGGCCGAAAAAGCCGGGCAACTGCATATGGATGGGGTGCTGTCACCTAAAATGGTGCAGCCTAATTTTCAGAAGATCAATCCGTTCACGCCTAACTTTACCCCGGAACAGGCCGCCGGATTACTCGCGGCTCAGCAGGCACAGATCCGCAGCGGGCAAATGGGCATGATGACTTCGCCGGAAGACATTGACTCGGTAGTGTATGCGCAAACCACCGCCGTAAAAGAAACCCGCTTAAAAATCCCGCTCATATTTGGTGCCGATATTATTCATGGTCATCATACGATCTATCCCATACCACTGGCTGAAGCAGCCAGTTTTGAACCGGAACTGGCCGAGCGAACAGCCCGTGCCTGTGCCGTAGAGGCAACTACCAACCTGGGTATCGATGTTACCTATGCGCCTATGGTGGATATTGCCCGCGACCAGCGCTGGGGCAGGGTAATGGAAGGAGCAGGAGAAGATGTTTTACTTGGGTCGCGATTTGCAGCTGCCCGGGTAAAAGGTTTTCAGGGTAAAGGCTTAACCGATCCTAAAGGCCTGCTGGCGTGCCCTAAACATTTCTTAGGGTATGGTGCGGCTGAATCCGGCCTGGATTACGCCGGTACGGCTATGTCTGACAGACTCTTGCACGAAGTCTATCTACCGCCATTTAAAGCGGCCTTTGATGCAGGGGCTATTTTTACCATGGCGGCATTTAACACCGTAGACGGCGTGCCCAGTACCGGCAATAAAGCGTTGTTAACCGACTTATTGCGCACTGAAATGGGCTTTAGTGGTGTGGTTATCTCCGATTTCCAGTCGGAGCTTGAACTCATTAATCACGGCTTTGCCAAAGACGAGCGCGAAGCCGCTAAGCTGGCGCTGGACGCCGGATGCGACATAGGCATGGTCAGTGGTATTTACCCCAAGTATGTACCACAACTGGTACAAAGTGGTGAGCTGGATGAAAAGATACTGGACCTGGCGGTTTACCGCATTCTGGATGTGAAAATGCGCGCCGGATTGTTTGACGATCCGTTCCTTCGGGTTGATCAGGCACATGCGGCAGACAAAGCGCCTGCCGCCCATTTGGCGCTCGCTCGCGAAGCCGGGCACAAATCCATTGTGCTGCTTAAAAATACCGGGCAACTATTACCCCTTGCCAGCACCGCCAAAGTCGCGCTTATCGGGCCGTTTGCCCGCGATACTAAAAATGTCGATGGTGCCTGGTCACCCTTTGCGCCACAGGTTGCCTCGGTGAGCCTGGCCGAAGGGTTTAAAGCGAAACTTGCGCCGTCTAATCTCATCATTGAGGACGGCTGTGGCATTTCAGAGGCTATCGAAGGCGGTATCGAGCGCGCAGTTGAAGCAGCATCAGCTGCTGATGTGGTGTTGCTGGCCGTGGGCGAGTCTGCTTCAATGTCGGGTGAAGCATCATCCCGGGCGAGCATTACGCTGCCCGCGGTGCAACAGCAATTAGCAGAGGCGATAACATCGACGGGCAAGCCTGTTGTGGTGTTGCTGCGCAATGGCAGGGCTTTGGCACTTGAAGGCGCGGTGAAACAAGCTCAGGCCATAGTAGTAACCTGGTTCTTAGGCACGCAAAGCGGCCATGCTATTGCCGATATAGTGATGGGTGATGTGTCACCGTCGGGTCGATTACCGGTAACCTTTCCCATAGCATCGGGGCAGCAGCCCTACTACTACGCGCGGGAAAGTTCGGGCAGACCCACCCCAGTGGGCGAATCGCCGATGTTTAAATCACACTTTATTGGCATACCCGACGATCCGTTATACCCCTTTGGCTTCGGCCTGACGTATTCCACCATCGAATACCATACTCCTACAGTTAACACGGCTTCAGTGAGCAAAAACGGCTCGGTTACGGTAAATGCGGTGATCACCAATACCGGTATGTACGCAGCAACCGAAGTCGTGCAATGCTATATGCAGGACCCTTACGCCAAAGTTGTGCAGCCTGTACGTAAATTGCTGGATTTTAAAAAGGTGACGTTACAGCCGGGAGAGCAGCAAACGGTGAGCTTTACACTGTCGGCCAGTCAGTTTGCCTATCTGGATCAGAAGCTCAATAAGGTGCTGGAAAGCGGCAATATAAAACTGTGGGTAGCGCCCCATGCCAGAGCCGGTGAGGCAGTTGAAATAGAGATTGTTTAGAGGTTATTTGCGCTCCAACCGTGGAGCGCTTTTTACATGTGCGTGAAAATTGCCTTTTTAAAACCTGTCTAAATCATTTGCTAACGAGACTTTACCTGAGAATCGTGAAGTAAGTGCGTTCGCAAAGTCCTCTGGAGAGTCAGTTACTTCCGGACTTGGCACAAAGTGGGTTACCACGATTTCTTTGACCTTTGCCTGGTTCGCAATATCAGCAATCTCTTCGCCGGTGAGATGGTTTATGCGCATGCCGGCTACAATGCCCCGTTTTACCGCCTCTTTTCCATCCCCCATGAACTTATTGAGTTGTTCGGTAATCGCTGTCAGATTTACCATTTCTGTTACCAGCAAATCGGCGTCTGTGGCAAGTTTGATAATGGCGTCAGAAGGGCCGGTATCACCGGTGTAAACAATTGTGCGTTCAGCAGTTTGTATGCGGTACGACAGTGCTTTAGGTAGGCTGGTTAATTCAATTGAGGGTTTTGATTGATAGTGATCAGCCCCAAGCGCCGATACGGTAATATTCTCATCTTTATACACAACAACCGGGCTTTCAAATCCGGCTTCAATATCCTTCGCGTCGAAAGTACTGGCTAACGGAGCTTTAGCTGGCCCGCCGGTGGGGTAGGCTGCCAGAATAGTGGGAGCGTTGGCAGTGGCTAATCCATTGCTGAGTTGCGCTGTTCCCTCTGGGCCAAAAATGTTGAGGATCCCCGGATAAAATGTCCAGTGGGTTACAATTACAGGGCCGAGATCTGCGTTATGGTCGAGGTGATGATGTGACAGAAATACGGCTTTTACCTGCCGTTCCTGCAATCCTGCAAGCGCTAATTGCCGCTGCACGCCGTTACCCACATCAAACAAATACACAGCATCGTTAACTACCAGTGCATTAGCGATTTGCGAACGGTGAGTTTGCACCGACGGACCGCCACTGGTGCCAAGGGTAACCCACTGATCGGCTGTAGAAGCAAAGGAAACAACAAATGACAGTGCAGATAATACAAGGGATTGAATAATTGCCAGTGTTGAATAACGCATCATGATCCTAAAACATTAAATTAATATTATCATTCTAATATTAATTTAATGTTAAAAGAAATAGATTTTTATTTTAGCGAAGTAGCAAAAGCGGCCGTTTGCTTACTCTTTTAGGTTATCCGGATGACCCAACAAATAATGCAAAGTGATTTGGCTCAGGTCGTCGAGTAATTCTTCCCAGTCACCTTCACCGGAAACGCCATCCATGATACCCAGGCCTAAGTAACGAGCCAGCGCGGCGTACACGACTTTGAATATATGATCGACGGCACGCGCCGGGTCTGGCTGAGAGATCTCTTCCTTGCGTTCCAGCAAAAGTTGTATGAAATCCGCAATATTTTGTGCGGCATGGGTTTTACCATAGCTCGCTACCACTTCATCCACGGCGCTGATTTCCATAAGAGGGCGTAAAATGCCTTTGTGGGTTTTGAGCAGGTTAGCATATTCAGTAATCACTTCCGGTACCAGCAAACGCAGCTTGAGTTGTTTGCGGCGAATACGGGTGATCACCATGGCCGTTTCCACTTCCAGCGTTTCCAGTTCGCGAACTTGTAACAGTCGAATCAGGTCTTCTTTACTCTTGAAGCGGTTGTATATAGAACCTATGGAAACTTTGGCGCGTTTACTTACTTCCTGTAGGGTGAAATCTTTATAGCCGTTTTCTGTCAGTAACTCACATGCCGCATTGAGCAAGCGTTCTAAAGACGCTTTACTACGATTCTGTTTGGGTTCTTTTAAATAATTTTTAGGGGCTGCGGTCACGCTATATTCCTGACGTTGGGGCTAAAATGATTTGAAATTCATATTAGAATACATCGTTCGCTTTTGGATGTTAATAAAAAGTTTGATGCTTTTGGTTCTGATCATTCTACGTGATCTTTGCAATACCCTGAAAAATACTAGAATTCGTTTTTACCTTTCTCAATCAGAGCGCTTGTCATTTTCTGTGGCTTGCACAAATTCTATTGGTACTGGTAGTGATAGACTATTTATCAATTTGAATTTGTTTAATAGTTTGAATTTAAAGAATATTTATAAATTTAATTCAAGTGAGCCATTGTACAGTTGGCGCACATACTCCGATATGTTACAGCTTGTAAAAAATTAATTAACGAAATTGTCTTGACTCATTTTTTAGAATACTTATTCTATAAAATAATTTCGAGTAGTTAACTGCAGGATAGGTTGCAGATGAGCAAGATTTTCGACTTTTTTAAGCGTTTAACCCTGGTGCCCCAAGGGCTGATTATTGTGATATCGGCGTTTTTGCCGTTATTTGCCATTGTGTCTATGTTTCCGGCATTGCCCTCCATAATCGATCACTTTAAAGATCACCCAAATGCAAGGGATCTGGTACCGCTTATGGTGTCTGCACCCGGACTGGCAATTGCGCTAACGGCGTCATTTGCCGGCATTCTGGTAGACAAATTCGGCCGGGTGAAACCCTTGTTGTGGGCAACGTTTTTCTACGGCGTGTTTGGTATTGCACCGTTTTTCCTCACCGACCTGTACATGATGATGGGTAGTCGTTTTCTGCTAGGTTTCTCTGAAGCCATTATAATTACTGCGGTTAACACGCTGATTGCCGATTACTGGGAAGATGAAGGTCGCCGCGACTGGTTATTCCTGCAAGGTCTTGCTGGCCCATTCCTTGGTGCAATTGTAATTCGCCTGGCTGGCCCGGCTACTGAAATCCAGTGGAACGGTGTGTTTATTATTTATGGTGTGGCATTCCTGGTATTTGCTTTGATGCTGCGTTACTTAACCGAGCCAGCAAAGAAATCGCATGCCAACGCACAGGCTCAACAAGCACCTGCGATGGCAAAAACACCGTTTCCGGTTGTTACCATGGCGATGATTGGCGGCGTTACGCTACTGGCTTCTGCACTGTACTACGTGTTTATTATTTCGGGTGGGCTGGTATTCAGAGAAATTGGCGTCACGGAGCCTTCTCGTATCAGTGAACTGTCGGCTATTCCCAGCTTATTTGTCATGGTGGGCGCGCTGATATTCAGACTGCTGGGTAAACAGTCCAATGCTATCCAACTCGGCGCGTTCTTTTTTGTGCTGTGCAGTGGATTACTCATTATGGGCATGGCTGACTCTGTACCAATGCTGGTGGCTGGTCTGGTAATTCAGCAAACCGGCGCTGGCATGTCAGTACCTTGTTTAATCGCATGGACACAAACCAAAGTCCCAGCACAGCACCGCGGTCGCGGCATGGGAATTTGGGCATCGTGCTTCTTCTTTGGTCAGTTTTCCAGCCCTTGGCTGGTGGCAAGGCTGGAAGAAACAACCAGTTCCGTTCAGGGTGCATTCGAAGTGGCCGGTTATGTGGGGATTGCCGCAGCCGTAGTGGCGTTGATTGCACACTTTGGCAGCAGGGCAAAAGGCCAGCCTGTCCCTACTCAACGTTAACATTAATATTCGGATTCGTCGCTTGCACATCAATGCGGCGGCGAATACCGGACACCTGCAACTGTTAATTTAACAGGTGAGGGCAATGCAGGGCCAACGCGCGAGCTAATTACTCGCAAAGCAGACACATGAAAACGCTATCGGAGATAGTTATGTCGATAAAACGAGGCGTCAGCCTTTATAGTTTTCAGCATGAGACCTTCCTTGGGAAAATGAACCTTGAAGATTGCATTCGCACTTGTGCTGAATTAGGTGCTAATGGCATCGAGGTCATTGGTGAACAAAGTTTCTGGGGCTACCCGGAACAACCCGCCAGGGAAGAAGATATTCAACACTGGCATGCATTAATGGAAAAATACGGCACTACGCCGGTTGCCCATGATTTCATGCTGGACTACAAGCGTTACAAAGGGCGTTTAATGCCATTCAACGAACAGGTTGAGAGCATTAAACGCGATATCGATTTTGCCAAACGCTTGGGTACGCCATTTTTACGTGCATTGGTATCCATTGATCCAGATGTGCTGGTGGCCGCCGCGCCATACGCCGAAGAAGCGGGCGTGAAGTTGTTACTTGAAGTGCATGCACCACTGCATTTTGACCATCCCTGGATTTTGCGCCACGCAGAGGCGTACGATAAATCAGGTTCTGATGCGCTGGGTTTCCTGCCAGACATGGGGATGTTTTTAGAGAAGTTCCCGCCGGTTTGGAAAGCGCGCTTTATTCGCAACGGTGTACCGCAGAAAATTGCCGACTACATTGAAAAAGCTTACGAAGATCGCGTACTCAGTGAATACGTGATCCAAAACGTGCGCGATATGGGCGGGGTAGGTCCTGCGCTGGGCATGGCTGAAACCCTGCGTCATAACGCAGCATATGAGCCGAAGCGGATGCTGGCGCACATGGATCGTATTCACAATATTCACGGCAAGTTTTATCAGATTACCGAAGATCTTGTTGAACCATCCATTCCTTACGATCAGATTGTTAAAGTACTCACTGAAGGTGGCTACAACGGCTATATCTGTTCTGAGTACGAAGGTAACCGTTGGATAGAAGACGCTGAAGAAGTGGATTCTGTTACACAGGTATCCAGACAGCAAAAAATGCTGGAAACCTTAATCAGTCAACAAGGTAAGTAGGAGGTCGTATGTTTGATAATAAAGTTATTGTTGAAGATAGTCTGGCCGCTGAAACGCTGACTGACGGCAGTGTA
This sequence comes from Gammaproteobacteria bacterium, assembly GCA_018222405.1. Classification (GTDB taxonomy): domain Bacteria; phylum Pseudomonadota; class Gammaproteobacteria; order Enterobacterales; family Alteromonadaceae; genus Alteromonas. Next base: position 18,312 of record JAAFAI010000034.1, read on the forward strand.
GGCGTAAGCGTGTTAGCGCGTTTGCCCTATTACCGTGGTTTGGGCTTGTCGATGATCGAAAATATCGCGGTAACTGTCGATGGCAAAGAGATCGAGCGCAGTAAGGTGCGTTTTGCTGCGCATGGCAACATGTGGACCCTGGACGAAATGGAAACTGAATATGGCGATCGCTGGAACTTTGGCGAAAAAGCCAAAGTGATTGCACTGACTGATGAGCCAGTAGCATCCGGTGAGCATGAGATCAGTGTGGCCATTACCATGCGGGTATCCTATTTGCCGTTTGTACCTACCACCCGTGATATAAAAACCTTGTCTTTGTAAACCAACCTGCCGGTACAGAGCTGTGGCGTATTGCTTTGTACCGGTGTTTGCGCGGAGGCCTTTATGCTGGATTCTGCTTTTCAACGGTTGGCTAACAAACTAACCGACCACCAACATACTTTCTTTTTCATCCTGCTTTGCTCATGTGTATTTCCTGTTATCGGTGCAGAAAGCGTGGTAATACCCGTGCCTGATTACCGTCCGCCGGAAACGGTGCAACGGGTTGTTGTGCCTGCTGTTCCGTCAGACACTGCCAGCCGGGTACTTATTGTGACCGGTGAGAGTTCTTACGAACACGACTGGACCGGCGTGAATACCCGTTTGCGAAGCTTAATGCTGGAAACCGGCGTGCTTGATGTACGGGTGATTGAAGACCCGCGGGTGCTCACGCTGGACATGTTGAATCGCTACGACGCAGTGTTTGTAAACTATCTGGGCCGGTGGAATTATACCGATACGCAAGAAGCCCGGTGGGGCAGCATTGCCGAGCAGGCGTTGTTTGATTATGCCAAAAATGGCGGCGGGGTAGTGCTGTATCACGCCTCACTGAATATGGGCTCGCCCGGCTGGCCTGAATTTGAGCAGCTCGCTGGTGGCACGATGCGCCCGCATCAGGGCAGTCGCCGCTCACCCCCCGATGCGTTTCTGGTGAATATTACCGACCATGCACATCCGGTTACGCAAGGTATGCGTGACTATGTGTGGACCATGAATGATGACATGTACACCAACATGTACTGGCATCCGAACGCCAAAATTCGTGTACTGGCAACCGCCTATGATGACCCGGCGTTATATTCACAAACCATTGCTGGCCCTAAGTATCCGCCGCATTTATATACACCTGAAAAACTCGCTGCGATGCAAGCGATGGCAGCAGATAACCCACAAGTGTGGACGGTAGAGTACGGTAAAGGCAGGGTGTTTTGTATTGCCCTTGGGCATGGCCCGGATACGCTGCTACACGATGGGGTGAAAAGTTTAATTTTGCGTGGAACGCAGTGGGCAGCCACGGGCAGCGTTACGATTCCCCTTGGGGCCAAAGCCCGTGCATTTAATCAATAAGAGAGCAATCAATGAATACCATTGACAATACGCAGCGCAGAACCTGGCTAAAGCAGGCCATGGCAGCCTGTGGGCTGGCACTGACGCCAGCAGCCGTATGGGCCGCGCTGGATAAATCATCACTGACGGATAAGTCGTTTTTCACGCTGATCTGTGATCTGGTGATCCCTGATACATCGGTGCCAGGGGCCGCTAAAGCCAAGGTACCAGACTTTATTACCCTAGCCGCCGCACATGGCATGAAGGGCGCTAAAGCTGAGCAAATCAGCGGCTTCGAAGTCTTGTTAAACGAACATACCGGTAATGTATTCGTGTCGCTAAACGAGCAAGAGCAAAAGACTGCACTAACGGCACTGGACGCTGCTGCATTCAGTCATCCACGAGGCGTACCCATGCCCGAAGTACTGGCTGCATGGAAAGCGCTGAAGGCGCTTATTGTAGTGGGTTATTTTACGTCTGAGATTGGTGCGAGTCAGGCTTTGCGATACGTACTGGTGCCAGGACGGTTCAACCCGGATGTGCCCCTTAGTGATAACCCCAAAGCCTTTTCCACCGACTGGACAGGAGTGAAATACGCATGAGTAGTGAAATGCAATACGATGCCATTGTGGTGGGCTCTGGGATCACCGGTGGCTGGGCGGCCAAGTCGCTTACCGAAAAAGGCTTAAAAGTACTGTTGCTGGAGCGGGGTGAAAACATTCCTCACCGCACCGGTTACAAAAATGAAATGCGCGCGCCCTGGGAAATGCCGTTTCGCGGTGAGGGTGATCAGGCGTACATCGACGAGCACTACCCGGTACAACAACATTCCGGGCATTTAACTGAGTGGAATCAGAGCTATTGGGTAGATGATAAAGCGCAGCCTTACCAAACACCGGGCGACAGCCAGTTTCGCTGGATTCGGGGTTATCATCTGGGTGGGAAATCGCTCATGTGGGGCAGGCAGTGTTATCGCTGGAGTGATTATGACTTTAGCGCCAATGCCAATGACGGTCATGGCACCGACTGGCCGATTCGCTATAAGGATATTGCCCCCTGGTATGATCATGTTGAACAGTTTGTCGGCATTTCCGGGGCCAAAGAAGGGTTGCCGCAATTACCCGACGGTGAGTTTCAGCCGCCGATGGCGCTCAATGTTGTTGAGCAATATATGCGCGAGCAAATTGCCGAACATTTCCCTGACCGCAGGCTCACCATTGGACGTACGGCCAATCTAACTGAAGGCAAGCTGGACGAAGGCCGCGCGCCATGTCAGAACCGCTCGATTTGCTCGCGCGGTTGTTCGTTTGGTGCGTATTTCAGTACGCAAAGCAGCACGTTACCGGCTGCGCAGAAAACTGGTAATTTAACCCTGCTGACCAACAGTATGGCGTCTCGTCTGATCCACGATAAAGCTTCTAATCGCATTAGCGGTGTGGAAGTGCTCAACACCCAAACCCGCCAAACCACCACTTACCACAGTAAACTGGTGTTTTTGTGTGCGGGGGCGTTTAACTCCGTAGGTTTATTGCTGCGGTCAACGTCTGAGGCTTTTCCAAACGGGTTGGCCAACAGCAGTGGTGTGTTGGGTAAGTACATTATGGATCACGCCAGTACCGTTGGTGTGGCATCGGTTATTCCCGGCTTTAACGACCGTTATTACTACGGTAACCGGCCAACCGGCGTGGTGATCCCGCGGTTTGTGAATTTAGACATACCGGAAGAAGGCTATACCCGCGGATTCTCTTATCAGGGGGGCGCTTACCGCGCGGGCTGGTCACGCGGTTATAAACAAGCAGGTATTGGCGAAGACTTTGCCAACGACTTGCAAGGGCCGGGCGACTGGAAGTTTGTGTTAACCAGTTTTGCCGAATGTTTGCCTCGTGAAGAAAACCACATCACCCTGGACCCAGAGAAAACTGACGCCGATGGTTTCCCGCAACTGCAAATTCATTTTTCGTTTAGCGACAATGAACACAAGTTGCTTAAAGCTGCAAAGGAAGAGGCGGCTAAAATGGTCACCGCAGCGGGCGGTAAAGTGTTGTTCGGTTCAGACCGGCCAAACCCTGGTGGCTCCGCTATTCACGAAATGGGTGGCGCGCGGATGGGGCGCGATGCCAAAACGTCTGTGTTAAACGGGTATAATCAGGCCCACGACGTGCCCAACCTGTTTGTGACCGATGGCGCGGCAATGGCCTCTTCTGCGTGTCAGAATCCGTCGTTAACCTATATGGCACTGACCGCCAGAGCGGCCGATTACGCCGCATCGCAACTGGCCAAAGGGCTGATTTAATGTTCCTGTTGGCGGTGTTCATCGAAGTACCGCCACTTAATCAAGTTGTACACAATGAAAAACGAAATATTTGAACGCGTTGATTTTTCCGGTCAGGACTTGTCAGGGCAGTATTATTCACATTGCCAGTTTCTCGGTTGCCGGTTTGATCGGTGCGATCTAACCGATGCAATATTTGAGCACTGTAGTTTTGTGGAGCCAGGCGCCGAGGGGGCTTGCTCTTTTAGTTTCAGTAAATTAGCTGATGCACGCTTTGAGCATTGCAAAATGGCCATGGTCAATTTTAAAGGGGCCGATTGCTTAGGCATTGTATTGAATGAATGCGATTTAAAAGGCGCTGATTTTTCTCAGGCCAGTTTTAGCAATCAGATTAACCACAATAGCTATTTTTGTTCAGCCGTGATCACTAATTGCAATTTAAGTTATGCCAATCTGTCGCGAGCACGACTTGAATCTTGCAAGTTATCAGGTAACCGATGGACAGACGCAAACCTAAGCGGAGCCACTCTACAGGGGGCTGATTTATCGCGGGGCGAGTTCTCGCCGGAAAGCTGGTATCAGTGCCAACTGCAAAACGCCGATTTGCGTCATTGTGATTTGGTGGGATTAGATATTCGCAGGGTGGATGTCACCGGTATCAAAATCACGCAGTGGCAGCAGCACGAATTGCTGGTGCAGTTGGGGATAGAGGTTGAGGAAGATTAGGAATGAAGGGGGAAACGGCTTAGATTGACGGCGCGCGCCATAGGTCAGCAGTCCCTAATGAAAAAGCAATTTACTCTGCCAATTGAGATTGTCAATTCTCGACCAGATAGCGGCCTGAATAAACGACAAATAGAGTCTATTTATATTTCAAATTTTCAATTTATTAACAAAAAAACTAGCATCATCGGAATGATTAAAAAGCATCTTGGCAGTCCTTCAAACTATTAAGATACATAGGTGCTGTTGCAGTCAAACTTGTCAATTGGAGCTAATTTATGTTTGAACCATTTCCGGGGAATTATGTTTGGAATCTGCAGGTTAATCTTGCTCTCATCTGCGGTGGTAATCATGGCGAAATCGATGAAGCCTGTCGCCCGATTAAAGAAGCCGCAGCTAACGGTGAGGATGCTGGTACGGCTTTGTTGTTTGATAGTTGGATAGCAGTTGCTAAACAAGTTGAAGAAAACGCTCGTAAGGATGAAGAAGCGGGTTATTTACTTTCTGCAGGTACCAAATATGCGCGAGCGTCCGGATATTACCTCTCCGCCGAACGCATGCAGTCAAGAGATTATGCGCCACGTTGGGAAGCTTATGACAAAGGCCTGGAACTCTACCGAAAACACGTTGAATGTAGCGGTTTACACGTAGATTTCGTTGAGATCCCTTTCGAAGACACTACGTATCCTGCCATTTTTGTTCATGATGGCAGCGGCATTAAACGTCCGGCACTGGTTTCCTGTAATGGCCTCGACAGTATGAAAGAACAGGTCAATATGGCGGGACATGGCAAGTCCAATCTGGACCGAGGTATGTATACCTTATTCGTCGACCAGCCTGGTACCGGCGAAGCACTGCGTAAGCGCGGTCTCACTGCCGTATATGATACCGAGCGCTGGGCGACTCCAGCGTATGAATACCTGGCATCACGTGCCGATGTGGACGAAAACAAAATCGGTATGTTCGGCTTGTCCCTGGGCGGATATTACGCACCGCGTGCCGCTGCCAATGAATCTCGTTTTGCGCTGTGCGCCGTCATGGGGGCAAATCACGTTTGGGGGCAACGTCAGAAAGAACGGATGGAACGTGAAGGTGAAAATCCGGTGCCACATTACTGGGATCATGTTCTGTGGGTCTGGGGATTCGACAATTTAGATGACTTTATGGCTTACATGCCAAACGTCACCCTGGACGGTCAGATTGAAAAAATGAAAATGCCATTTTTAGTTACCCATGGTGAAGGTGATCGTCAAATTCCAGTGGCAAATGCCTACCGTTCTTATGAACAGGCCATTAACAGCAGTCAGCGTCATCTGCGCGTCTTTACCAAAAAAGACTTTGAAATTGAGCATTGTGGCGCTGACAACGGCACGGCTATGCGGGATTACATCGCTGACTGGTGCGCAGAGACATTCGCAAAAATAGACAAATAGACATGATTTGCCTGTAGAAAAATGAGGCGCAACCGCGCCTCATTTTTTTATTTTGTTACATGAATAATGACTAATTGACCTGTGTCAAATATGTTAAATTTGCAGTTCTTTAAATTCCATTCATGTTGTGCCGATTGATTTTTAAATTTATGATTTTATTCTGTTTTGTTGTTCGGGTTGCTGTGTATTGGTAATGTAAATAAAGTGTATCTGTGCAAACTATTTCTAGCCTCAGGGGCTTCTGTTTAGACTGGCAAAATGTAGAGAAAAACAAGAGTAACGCGAATATGAATATTCTGGGACCTGATGAACTGGTATTTGGCGTCGATGATGTCGAAGCCTGTTGCCAGTATCTGACCGATTACGGTTTACTGCCAGTGAATAAAAATGCCAATGGTGGTCGATTTGAAGGTCTTGATGGTACGGCGATAGTGATTAAGCATCGTGATGATGACAGTTTGCCTGCTGCACTTCCAACCGGCTCTATGTTGCGTGAAACGGTGTACGGTGTTGCTGACCAAAAGACGCTGGATGCCATCGAAGCCGAATTAAGTAAAGACCGAAACGTTGGCAAAGATGCGTCTGGGAAGCTGGCTACGGTAGACGACAGCGGTTTTGCATTGGGTTTTCAGGTGTCTTGCAGAAAACCGTTTGAAGGTAAAAACGAGCAGGTAAATTCGCCAGGATTTGAGGCTTTACGAGGCCCTAATCAAATCGGCGCTGATACCTCTTACGATATCGTGCCTTCGTCTTTATCTCACGTGGTGTATTTTGTGCCGGATGGCAAAAAAGCCGAGTCATTTTATATCGACAGGCTGGGTTTCAAAGTGGTAGACAGATTTACGCAGTTGGGGCCGTTTCTGCGCCCTGCTGGCACGCTAGAACACCATACCTTGTTCTTAATTGAAACCCCGCCGCACATGCAAGGCTGTGAACACTTCACATTCCACCTTGCTGGACCAAACGAATTGTTGCTGGCTGGCAAGCGTTTCCAGGATAAAGGCTATGAAAGTTTTTGGGGGCCTGGCCGCCATATCTTTGGTTCCAATTATTTCTGGTATTTCAACAGTCCTATGGGTGTTCACGTGGAATACGATGCCGATATGGATTTACACGATGACAGTTGGACGCCTCGCGAAGCAATGGCATCGGCAGATGCGTCACAAATTTTCAATTTTACCCTGGCGACTAATTGGATGCCGGGAGGCGATCCTCATTGAGTGAGGGGGTTTGTCTTGGGGCGTTGTCTGCTATCCCCTTGGGAGAGTCTAAAGGCTATCGCCCAGATAATGAGCCGCAGGACCGATTATTCGTTATACGACTAAGCGTCAACACCGTTGTAGCGTATCGCAATTCTTGCCCACACCTGGGATACGAATCTGCGCCAATGGCCTGGAGACGCGACCGGTACCTAGATGGCAGTAAACAATTAATAAAATGCGGTTCTCATGGCGCGTTATTTACCCTGAAAGAAGGGAAATGCGTTGAAGGACCCTGCGAAGGCCAACAGCTTACCCCAGAGAGGGTTACCGTTGATAATAACGGCAACCTTATATGGTGGCCACACACTGAAGAGAGCAACGTTATGAGCGAATCTGTTAAAAAAGTCCTGATTGTCGGCGGCGGCTTTACCGGGATGTCGGCCGCTATTTTGCTTCAACAGCAAGGCGTTGAAGTACATTTGGTTGAGCTGGATAAAAACTGGCGTACTGATGGGGCTGGGATTACGGTTAGTGGTCCTTCGCTACGCGCCATCGAGCAGATTGGCGTGCTGGATGAGTTCAAGCAATATGGGGCGATTTGTCAGAACGTCGATATGTTTACCTCGAATGGCACGTATTTGCGGCAAATTCCTACCCCAGCCGTACCAGGTAGCTCCATCGTTGGCGGTGGCGGAATTATGCGTCCGGTGCTGGCAAAAATTCTTGCCGAACGGACTAAAAAGACCGGGGTAAAAGTGCTTCTTGGTCATACTTATGAATCCCTTGATGACAAAGGAGACCGGGTTGAGGTCACTTTTACGAACGGTGAATCGGACAGCTACGATTTGGTGGCAGCCGCTGACGGGGTGTTTTCAAAAACCCGTCAATTGATTTTTCCTGACGCGCCAACCCCGCAATATACCGGTCAGGTAGTATGGCGGGCCGTGGTAGAGCGCCATGGCCTTGAGCGTCCGGCGTTATTTTATGGTCCAAACGGAAAATTAGGATTTACCCCTGTGTCTGCAACGCATATGTATCTCAACTACACTGAGCAGCAACCACAGAAAAAACGTTTGGCCGATGATCAACTGTTGCCACATTTGAAAGGGTTAATTGCTGAATTTACCGCGCCCGTCATTGAAAAAGTGAAAGCTGAGTTAAACGAAAATTCCAGTATTCTGGCCCGGCCTTTGGAAGGCATGATCATGGCACGCCCCTGGTCAAAAGGCCGCGTATTACTGATGGGGGATGCAGTGCATGCCACCACGCCGCATCTGGCATCCGGGGCGGGAATGGGTCATGAAGATGCAGTGGTACTGGCCGATGAAGTCAAAGCCGGAGGAACGGTTGAGGACATATTGAAGCGCTTTGAAGACCGTCGCTGGACCCGTTGTAGTCTAATTGTAAGCAACTCTAAACGCTTGGGTGAAATAGAGCAAACCGGCGGATCCAAAGTAGAGCATATGCAAATAATGGCGCTTTCCATGAGCGCGTTGATGGCGCCAATCTGACTATGTCAGCGGTAAAGCAGTTATTTGGCCTGGCGGGTAAAAGGGCCTTAATCACCGGAGCGTCAGGGGGCCTTGGCAGTGCCATTGCTTCCCTGTTTGCCGATGCAGGGGCCAGCCTGCTACTTACGGATCGCGATGAAAGTGCGCTTTCAGCACTAGCGAACTCATTAGGCCAGCACATTAACATTGACCTGCTAACCAGTGACCTCGCCGACGAGCAGAGTGTAAACCAGCTATGTGAATCGCTCCACCGTCATCCTGTTGATATTCTGGTTAATTGTGCAGGTATTGAAGGACAGGTTGGCTCACTTGAACATTGCACACACGCGCAGTGGCAACAATTGATGCAAATAAATTTGTATGCCTGTCAGCAACTGAGTGCGGCTGTAATTCCTACCATGCGGGAAAGGGGCTTTGGTCGACTCATTTATGTCGCAAGTATCGCAGGATTACGGGGCAACAGTGCAATAGGGTTATACGGGGTGGCAAAGGCCGCGTTGATGGAGCTTGCTCGCAATTATGCGGTGCAGTGTGGGCCAAATGGCATTACCGCAAATGCGATTGCACCGGGACTAATCGATACCCCATTATCTAGGAATTTGCAGGCAAATGACGCTTTTATGCAACGACGACTGCAAATGACACCGTTGAGACGAATAGGGCACCCAGATGAGATCGCAGCGACAGCTCTTTACCTGGCAAGTCAGGCGGGGGCGTTTACGACAGGACAGACACTTGTGGTTGATGGTGGTACGTTAATCACCGACGGGAATTAACTTATGCTTACGTCGCGTTCTTCTAGTGCTTAAGTGTAAAGGGCGTATGTACTGTATTGATTATATGTAACTGACGTGTAATCTTCGGACTCAGAATAGAATTTATTGGATGTTAATGTGCGATTAAACCGACTTGACCTGAATTTGCTGGTGGCGCTGGATGCACTGCTAACTGAGAGAAGTATCACAGTGGCAGCGGAGCGTATCTGTTTGAGTCAGCCTGCAACAAGTGGGGCATTGTCGCGTTTGCGTGAGTTTTTTGATGATGAACTGCTGGTGCGGGTGGGGTCCAAAATGCAGCCTACGCCATTGGGTGAAAGTCTCGCTGAGCCAGTACATAACATTCTCATGCAAATTCAGGCCACCGTTGAGCGGGGTGTAGAGTTTGATCCTGCTTCCTGTATGCGCAATTTTAAGTTTTATATCGGCGACTACAATGCCTCAGTCTTTATGACCCATGTGGCACAACGTATAGCGGATATTGCCCCAGGCATACAAATGGAATTTTTTATGCCTACCAATAAGCCAACGGAAGAGTTGGAAAGAGGGCATGTAGATTTTTTGATGATGCCAAAGTCGGTTATACATGAAACACATCCATCAACGGACTTATTTTCTGAAGGGTTTGTGTGCATCGGTTGTGCAACAAACGAGAAAGTGTCGGAAGACATGACCATTGAATCCTATATGGAGTTAGGGCATGTTACCGTGCAATTTGGCACCAATCGCGTTTCCAGCCAGGATCAGCTCTTACTCAAAGTTGAACATGGTTTGGAACCCCGAACTGAAATCATTACGTCTACATTTAACGCCATCCCCCAATTCCTGCCAGGAACAAAGCGAATTGCCACTGTTTACCGTCATCTTGCGGAGCATTGGCAGCAATTTTTACCAATCAAAACAGTACCTGTGCCTGTGACATTGCCTGCAGTTACATGGGCAATACAGTGGCACAAGTTTCGCGATCATGATCCAGGTCTGAAATGGATGCGTGAGCAAATTATCGCTACTGCAAAGGAAAAATTCTGTTGAGGTTAACACGCTAATCCCACTAGCGAATTACTATTTGTTCAACGAATAAGAAGCCTCCGTATTCCCGAATAGGGTAAACAAAATTCCGCTGTTACACTTTGTTTACAACTAATTTGGGAGTACAAGATTATGGCCGGACACGCTAATAAAATTGCTGTTATTACAGGTGCTGCTGGAGCACTGGGCCGCGAGTTTGCGCTAGCGCTTGCTCAGCGGGGCTGCGATATTGCTATCGCTGATATTAAGGATGCGTCAGATGTCGTGTCTGAAATCAGAGCCCTAGGGCGGCGCGTCTACAGCGAAATCGTGGATCTGTCTGACAATCAGCAGGTCGCTCAGTTTGCTGCAAACGTGCTTACTGGGTTTGGTAGGGTAGATATCCTTATAAACAATGCCGCTTACATGCCGGTTGTTCCGCTGGCAGATCTCGACATTACTGAGTTTAAAAAGTTTGAAGCCATAAATGTAGAAGCGGCGTTCATTCTGGCCAAGCGGTTCGGCAACGGCATGATGGAGCGCGGATACGGCCGCATTTTGCAAATTGCCTCCAGCACAACCGGTACCCCGATGCCGGGCTTCAGCGCTTACGTCACCACAAAGATGGCTGGTATCGGCCTTACCCGCGCATTGGCCGCTGAATTCAGCAGCAAAGGCGTGCGGGTCAATGCCCTGTCACCGGGACTCACCCGCACAGCTGAATCGGCAAAGAACCTTCCGCCTGAGCTATTTGATGCAGTAAAAAACAACCTCCAGTTAATTAAACAAACTGAGGAGCCACAGGATCTGGTGGGAGCTATGCTGTATTTAACCTCGGAAGAGTGCGGTTTTGTGACGGGTCAGGTCATTAACTGCGATGGCGGCGTCAATTTTTAAAGGAGAACAACATGAAATTAGCAACCCTTAAAAATGGGACTCGCGATGGCAAACTGGTAGTAGTATCGAAAAATCTGATTTTAGCAACCGAAGTCAACCATATAGCCCCCACTATGCAATATGCCATTGAAAACTGGTCAGATGTTGAAGGCCCGCTAAGCGCCACTTACCAGGCTCTGAACAGCGGGGAGTGCGAAAGCAGCTTTGCGTTTGATCCTTATCAGGCCATGGCGCCACTACCCAGATGCCACCAATTTATCGATGCGTCGGCGTTCTTAAATCACGGCAATATCATGGAAAAGGCTTTCGATCTCGATGTTAAAAAAGATCCCGATATACCTATTCTTATTCAACGCCAGAGCGATGATTTTAAGGGCCCGCATGAAGACTATGCCTTTATTACAGAAGACGATAACGCTGATTTTGAAGGTGAATTTGCGGTAATTACCGATGATATTCCGCTTAGCACACCTGCAGATACAATCGAATCGCACATTAAACTGGTTACCATGCTAAACGATATGAGCATGCGCAAGCATTTGTTCCGTGAATTGCAGATGGGCTTTGGTTTTATTCTGGCTAAACCGGCTACGGTGTTTGCGCCAGTTGCCGTTACGCCTGATGAACTGGGCGATGCCTGGAAAGACGGTCGTATTCACCTTGATATGCAAGTAAGTCGCAACGGTGAATGGTTCGGTAATCCTAATGGCGGCGAAATGGATTTTACCTTTGGTCAGATACTGGGACACATTGCTTATAACCGGAATATTAAAGCCGGTATGATCCTAGGTAGTGGCACTGTTTCCAACAAAGGGTGGAAAGACGTGGGTTCTGCTTGTCTTGCGGAACGACGTGCGTTAGATATTCTGGAATATGGCGAGGTGAAAACAGACTTCCTGAAGTTTGGCGAAACCTTGCAATTTGATGTGCAGGACGCTGAAGGTCAGTCGGTGTTTGGACGCATTGACCATAAAATGGTGAAAGCGTAAACGCCGCAACGAAATTCGAAGTTTAATAAACAAAAAGCCGGGGCGTTAATAACTCCCCGGCTTTTTAGTGTGTGTATTTTAGGGATTATTTAGTGGGAAGATATACCACTTGTGGGCTGCACTCGACTGTTCTGTACAAAGAATACAGTTATAAAGCACATCACCAACGCAATTGCAGCGAAGGTTTGGAACACCTGTAAAAACTGTCCTTCGCCTACCTGACCAAGTACGAATGCAAAGCTGATTGTTGAGGCGAACTGGCCTACTGCAAATGTAGACTGCCACATACCTGTACCGCGCCCTCGTACGGTAAATTCCAGCTTTGATACTGCCCAGGTCAGCATGGTAGGCAGCAATAAACCAGCGCCAAATTGATTGATAAATCCTGTAACGATTAGCATTTCTGGTGTGGTTGATTGCGACATACCAAAAAAGCCCAGTGCAAGGATGCCAAATTCGAGCATAATGAGATGCCGTATCGACAAACGAGAATGGGCATAGCGGTAGGCAATGGCGCCAACGGGTACGCCAATACTGGCTATCGCTAACATCAGGCCGGCTTTACCTGGATCATTGATATCAAATGTTGCCAACGCTGTGCTCAATTGGAATTGTAGAATGTAGAACATGACTCCGCCTACCAGGGTAAATCCGCACACCTTAAGCATATGCGACCAAGGGAACACGCTCGACACATTTTTGTTAGCACTGTGGTTGGCCAAATCATGCTTGTGTCCCTCTTTTTTGCCTGTTTCCCAGGTAAAAAAGATCACTCCTGCCATCATGATAAGCGCGACGCCATAGATCGCGAAGGGACCTTTCCAGCCATATTGTGAACCCAGAAATCCCGCTAACGGGAATAGACACATTGCTGAAAGCGAGGCCATGGCGGCCTGACTACCCAGCCATTTATCACGTTGGTCGCCAGTGAAAAAATCACCGATGAGTGTAGTGCTGCAAGTGATCACGATAGCCTCACACAACCCTACGCCGATGCGCGAAATTAACAGTGGCCAGTAGCTGTCAATAATAAGCGGAAGCAGGCCACACACGGAATACAAGCCCATAGACCAGATTAGCAAGCGTCGACGGCCAATATTGTCGGCTAGCCAACCTGCAAAGGGCGCACCGATGGCAATACATAATGCAGGGATGGATATCAACATAGGCACCAGATAATTAGCGCCGTCGATGTGCCCGAAAGCGTCCATTAATTTGGGCATAATAGGCGCAAGTAGCACAGCGCCCATTACAGTCAGGGTGATGGGCAGAATTAAAATAATGCCTTGTAGGGTACCTGCTGTTTTTGTTGTCATAATAATTAATCGCTGTGGGTGAGGCGGATGCTGCTTAGTCTTTGCTAAACAGCATGCCGATAATTGACACGAGCTTTTTGGGCGTGATGGCCAGTTTCATTGCTCTGCGCAGATCGCCAGGCCCCAAGCGGGCTACTAATGGCATGGTGCCGAAGGTTTTTCCTTTAATGACCAGCTCATCGTCCTGGGTTTCGATACTGTTTACATGCATCAGTTCGGCGTCGTTTTCGTCGAACAAGCGCATTGCGCCATCCTTCGGCGCCACAGAGCGGGCTTTCTGACGCACCACTTGTTTTCCTTCACCGGTTTGGAAGGTCTCATCGAAGTCCATCCCAAAATCTTCGAACATCACCATGGCTGCGGCACGCCCGGCACCCACAACACCACCGGCCGGAGGCATAGACGGGCCAACCAGATACAGATTGTTCAGTCCGGGTATACGGAATTGCCCAAGATCAGGGGTAGGGCGGTGTCCTACGCTTTGATAGAAGTAAGGGGCAACACCATGAACATCGCCTCGTACCATAGAGTTGGGTGAATTGCGTTCCAAATCCAGCGGTGAATAGAATTTATGAGCTATGATGTTGTCGCTGTTTAAATTCGCAACAAATTTACTTTGTTGCTGACGGCGAAGTTCACCATATTCCTCTTTATATTCATCCCAACGGGCAGTGCCACCTTCAAATAGTTCATAAGGAGCAAAGCCGGTACTGTGCCACATACCCGCTCCAGCTGGCACGCGTGTTGGGTCTGTTTTCGACTCATCATTACCCGCGGAAAACATCAAGTCTGTAAGCTCGCCGCGTTTTAATGCGTCAAAATCACGCTGCATGTCTGCCATGTTTTCGTGTTGACACAGGGTGAGCATAATGGCTTTTTCTACGTCTTTCTCAGGCGTGTGAAACTGGATCTGCTCGCGCAGATCGTAGTGAGATACAAATAAGCTAAAGGCGGCCAGGCTGGCATTTTCCGCACGTTTAAGCACCGGCTCCTGCACGCCTTCTACAAACTGGCGAATTTTATGTGGATGCATTGACCCGATGACGGCATCTTTTGCCATGATCTTTTCGCCGTCCATTAATTCTACGCCAACGGCTTTACCACCAGACACCAGAATACGTTTAATCTCGCTGTTGTAGCGAATTTCACCGCCTGTCGCTTCAATGGCCTTGACCATGGATTCGGACAGCTTACCCGAACCACCCCAGGGTTGTGAGACGCCGTAGGTGTGCATCAGGGCAGTGAACATTACTGTACCCATCCCGGTACCTAATTCGTCGGGTAACTGCAAGTTTTCAGACACTGCTCGAGCAATGTGCATCTTTACTTTGTCGTGGGTGAACCAAGTGTTGATAATATCCAGGCTGCTGCGCTGCATGAAGTCCATCATGAGGCGGCCTTCTTCACTGCTGTCGAGCATGGCCATCAGCGCCCCCAGCGGCGGTTGAGGCTTATACATCCCCGGCATGATCATAGGCAACATGGTTTGCCCAAGTTGTACAAATTTGCGATACGCTTCAGCATCCTGAGGCGATATTTTTGCCATGCATTCGCAAGTTTTATCCAGGTCCTGATAGGTCATCAACACTGACTGATCCGCAAAGATGGTGGCATGAGGCACATCAGAATATTTATACTTCATGCCGTACTTGGCAAATAAATCCAATTCATCGTTGGTGATCATGGGGTTAGCCTGGATCATAATATGCACACTGGAGTGCAGATCGTGATGGTATCCGGGCGTGAGAATTTGCTGAGTGGCTACGCCGCCACCGGCATAGCCATGGCGTTCAAGCAACAGTACTTTTTTACCGGCTTTCGCCAGGTATGCACAGGTTGTCAGGCTGTTGTGGCCTGCACCCATGGCAATAACATCATAATTTGACATCGGAACACGCTCCTGACTACTTAAGGGTGTTTTTCGGGAAGAGGCTTGCCATTAACCTCTGCTGCGGTTGCTTCCGTTAAAATGAAGATGATTCTGCACACTTCATTTTTACTGGGGTTGCGCCATAGGTGAATCGTGCCTCGTTGTATAACAATATCGCCAGGTCCTAACAGCGTCTTTTGCCCATCATCCAGTTCCAGTTCCAGCTCACCACACATCACAATGCCGTAATCCAGGCTATTGGTACGATGAAAAGGCGATTCTTTACCGGGTAACATATCTACCACCCGAATAACCGACCCACCGTTTAGGGTCAATCCTGCATCACGCAAACGGCCATCGGTTTCGTCATTATTATCAACGGGGAGATCAGGGGCCGTCCAAATTAGCGTAAATTCGGCGTCACCGCTGGGTATTAGTTTTGTTTCAAACTTTTGGTCGTCCTTAAAAATGGCTTTGCCGTTTTCATTGTGGCCGGTAACCACACGGCGTACATCGCTTAATCTGCCCATTAACGTCTCACTTTCATATTTGTAACATGTATCCAATGAATTAGCAGTGTTAAATACTTCCATTGACATAACAAATTCGTTGTGTCGATGGCATCTATTGCGGTCACAGATGAATGCTTTTTCTATTAAATACAGGTTATTAGGTTTAATTCTAAGTAATGCTAAAAATCAAAATCCCTGCCAAACAAAGCAGGGGATTGCTGATTTTTGATGCTGGTTAAAAATTGATCGTAGCCCTGATACCGTAGGTCATATCCAGTCCGTATTGACCCATTGCTACGCCTAGCAGTGGGCTTTGCGTTGAGGTCAGACGGTGCTTGTCTTCCAGATTGTGAGCAAAAATACCTACATTCCAGGCACCTTCGCTATCTTCCAGCGTGACATTCAGGTTGGTTGTTGAATAGGCTTCGATATTTTCATGGGCCAGGTTGTTAAATCCAGACACCTGATCATCCTGCCAGCGGGTATCCAGGGCCAGTACCAGGTTCATAGTGTTAAAAGGCACCACATGTTCAATACCAAGTTGATAAGACCATTCAGGAGAATAGATTGACTGACTTCCTGAACAATCAAACTCCATTACCGGCGTACCGTCGTCCAATGCGCCAACAACTTCCATTGGGCAGTTGATATTGTGACGGGGCGGTGAGGTGGTAAATTTCAGATCGTCGTAGGTCGCTTTCAGATACTGCACTTTAGCCGTAATCGTGGTGTTTTCCGTAGCGCGCCACAACGCATCGACATCAAAACCTTTGTTGGTTGATGCACCCACGTTGGTGGTGGTGTTTTCCAGTACGTTTTGCGCATTTACGTTGAAATACGAAATCTGCTGATCGGTGTAATCCCAGTAAAACGCTTCGACGTTAAGTTGCAGTGAGCCATCCAACAGCATGTTGTTGGCCCCCAGCGTATAGGCTTTAATATACTCTGCCTCATAGGGATCATTGGTCGCAGGCTGTAAGCCACCGGAACGGTAGCCGGTCGAATAAGTTAAATACAGCATCGAATCGGCTGTCACATCCCATTCATAGGAAATCTTAAAGGTAGGCTCACTGTCAGAGTACGACGTATCCGTTTGGTTGATGGCGTGAAGTACTTGCCCGATACCATTATCCAGCGGAATCAAATAACCTGGAGGAATGGGAATGACGTTACTTGCCCAACCGTTATCAATCAACCATTGAGTGGCTTGTTCCGGCGTATCCAGAGTGGGGTAGTGCGGTAAATTACCTTCGATATGGCAGCCTTGCGCAAATGACGCAGGCGGCGTGATCAGCGCTGGTGGTAAACCGCCACAGAACGTAATGAAGTTGTTCATTTCGCCCGTGAGTTTTTTGTCGTCTCTGGTAAAGCGAGCGCCACCGATCAACCGCATTTCATCATTAAAATGATAAGTCAGTTCGCCAAATACGGCTTTAGAAGTACCACTGGATGAATAGTCTTGTAGTGGTAGAACAAATTCCTGATTAAACGTGTTGTTGCCAATTAAGTCTTCGTCGAAATAGTACACGCCGGCAATGTAATCAATATCATCGCCTATCATGCCTGCAAATCGCAGTTCGGCAGAACGTTGCTCAGCTGTGTTTTGCCACCATCCGTAATTAAAGCCTGGCCCAACGAAGCGCGAATCTTGCTCCGATTTTCGCCAGGCCGGAATGAATGTCATGGTAAAGTCTTCACCACGGTATATCAGTTCCGCGTTTAAACCTTTTAGTGTGGCTTCGGTATATAATTCATCACCATCAATAGCATTTAAAAAGCCAAAGCCTGGTGCTGAAAGTACGGTGTTGCGATACGCATTTGACGCATCAGAGGCCGGTCCTTCCGTCACATCCAGTCCACTTGGAATGTAATTGAAGTCAGGATCGTAAGCGCCCATTGGCTGTGTATTGAAACCCACACCACCAATGTCTGTCATGTCACCGGCAATACGCAGGCTCCATTCATCACCAAACTCGTGAAGGTACTGCACGCGCACGGTAGTGCGATCATCATCATTGGTGCCATCTTTGTTAATGCCATCACGGGATATCTTGTTTGCCGCAATGCGAATGGCACTGTTTTTCGAGACCGGCAGGTTAATTGCGCCACTGATGTTGCTTGCGCCATAATTTCCCAGTAACCCGGAGACAAACCCTGACGTTTCTTCCAGTTTAGGTTTTACCGGTACCAGGTTTAACACACCGCCTGTGGCATTTTTGCCATATAGTGTGCCTTGTGGCCCTTTCAGCACTTCTACACGCGCCAAATCGAAAAAGCCACCAATTGCCGTAGCGCTTCCTCTGGCCAGGGCTACTCCGTCGTATGTCAGGATAATTGCTGGATCCAGATAGTTGTTATTGGACTTGTTCCCCACACCGCGCATGTACACCTGAGACGATATACCGCCGCCATTAGTGATTGTCAGGGCTGGGACCAATGTAGCAAGTTCTGCAGCGCTGGTAATGTTTTCTTTGGCCAGGCGATCAGCACTAATGGCATCAATGGCCATACCGGTTTCCTGTAGCGATTGTTCCTTAAAATTAGCCGTAACAATGATTTGCTCAACGTCTGTGGTCTTGCTTGCTTTGGGGCTTTCTTCCTGGGCTACAGCAGTTACTGAATGTGTGAGTAATGCTACAGCTACCGATGCTGACAATTGATTTAGCTTCATAGTGTTTTCCTGCATTGAAATACATTACCGCGGTGAAGGACGTTGTTATTGTTTACCAGCAGTACATGGTTTGAAGATGTACTGGCGGCGAGAGATCCTTATCGACGCCGACATTGCGGCGTTTCACCACGCTTTCGAATAAATTGTTTACATAATGTTCACAACAGAAACGCTAAAGCAGTTAACATTATTTTAAAAATTTGTAGTTCGGATAGCGGCTATTTGTATCTGCGATAAGTGTTTAATTTAGGGACCTATAGCGGCATATCGCCTGTACAGATTGGCGCTATTTATAAATCGGATTGTTAAAATAATGTGTAAGGCTGGGTGCTTTGGTAATGTGAGCTAAACGAGATTATCTAAGGCAAACTATGCAACAACACGATAAACGTGTACTTAAAAAAGGTGACAGGCTACAAGGCAAAGTGGCATTGGTATCGGGAATTGGTAGCGGTATCGGTAGAGGCTGTGCGTTAATGTTCGCCAGGCAGGGCGCTATCGTAGTGGGTACAGATCTCAATGCTGAAGCGGCTCGCAATACGGTGTCTGAAGCCGCACTAGAGGGCTTAACGTTACATTTCTCTGAAGCGGTAGATCTAACCAATGTACAGCAAGTCAATGCGCTGGTTAATGGCGTTGTGGAAGAGCATGGTTCATTACATATTGTGTTAAATGCAGCAGCAACAGCCGTGTTTAAGTGGATTGAAGAATTAGATTATGCCGAATGGCAACTCACGTTGCGGGCAGAGCTGGACTCCGTGTTTTTGGTGTGCAAAGCAGCCTGGCCCCATTTGAAAGCCAGTGGAGCCGGTTCCATTATTAACTTTGCTTCCGCCAACGCCTATATGGCGCTGGATGGCTCGCCTGCGCTGGCGCATTGTGCTGGCAAGGGAGGCGTGCTTGCATTAACGCGTCAGCTTGCGATGGAAGGGGGACCGTTCCAGTTACGTGCGAACACTATTTCCCCTGGCTTAATAGTTACCGGTGCAACCGCCCCCGTTCTTGAACAGCCTGGCTTTGTAGATGCGGTAATGGCGAAAAACATGTTGAAGCGGCTGGGGCAGCCGGAAGACATTGCGTGGTGTGCGGTGTACCTTGCCAGTGACGAGTCCGGTTTTGTTACCGGAGCGGATTTCTCCGTTGATGCGGGTGCTATCGCCTGGTAAACCGTTGCGGATATCAAGGGATGACATATTCATCCCTTGATATCTATCTCTATTTTCCTAACTATCGACGTTTACGACGGCCTGCTTTCTTCCACAAATTCTATCAGGTTGCCCGCGCAGTCGCGGATAAAGCAGCCTTTACCAAATTTCTCTCGCACTACAAAGGCAACGTCAGCCTGCTTTGCTTCCATTACCGCTAAAAACGCTTCCAAATCCTCAACAATAAATGCCACGTGCTTGTTTCCGTGAGTCTTTACATCTGTGGGAGGGTGGCGACGTTCTTCTGGTAACGGCGCGGCGCCTGCTACTTCGAATATCTCAAAGCGCAGTGGTCCGCGTTTAACCATGGCAACATGGGCATTGGCCGCTTCGATGAAAAAGCGTCGCTCCAGTTCGAACCCCAATGTTTCTCCATACCAGATAATTGCGGCATCCAGGTCAGGCACACTTACCCCACCATGGTGAAATGAAAATTCAGGTATTGTATTCATCACGTATCCTTTTCTGCGGTCCTGCCACTATCATTCTGCGGTCCAACCGCCATCCACTACCATACTGGTGCCGGTCATTAAGGTTGATGCCTCACTGGCCAGAAAGACTGCGGCACCCATTAAATCCTGAACGTTACCGATACGGCCAACTTTTATTTTTTCCAGCACTGAGGCTAAAAAAGCTTTGTCTTCAAAGAACGGTTTCGTTAGTGGCGTTTCAATAAAGGTTGGCGCAATGGTATTGGAGCGAATACCGTACTTGGCTAAATCCAGGGCAAAGGCTTTATTCATACCTTCCAATGCCCACTTCGACGCACAATATAATGAGCGGTTGGGCCCGCCCACATGGCCCATTTGTGAGCCAATGTGGATCAAAGAGCCTTTCACTTCAGCCTCAATCATTTTTTTTACACAGGCTTGTGCGACGAAGAATGCGCTTTTCAGATTTAAGTCCAATACCGCATCATAATCATCCTGACTGACTTCCATCATAGGTTTAGGGCGGTTAGTGCCCGCATTATTCACCAGAATATGAAACGCATCACGTTCTTCAAAGAAGCGTGCTACGTCAGCCAGATTGCTGACGTCCAGCGTGACAGCGCTTGCGCGTCCGCCGTTGGCATTAATTGCGTCAGCGACGGCGGTAATGTCGCCCTCGCTGCGCGCAACCAGAGTAACCTCGGCTCCCATTTCTGCCAATCCGGCAGCAATGGCTGAACCAATACCGCGGCCGGCACCGGTCACAATGGCCCGTTTCCCGGATAATTCAAAACTTGGCATTGCTGGAAGCTCGATAGTACTCATAGTGTTCTCCTTAGGCTTTGGTTTTATCGCTGGGGGCGGCTGTGCCTGCGTAGGGAACATCACGTTTCCCATAGCGACGAACCCGTAAATTCGCTTGCTCACCATGACCGGCGAAGCCTTCAAGTCCGCACAGACGTGAACAATATTCACCTACTAGTGCTGATGCAGCATCAGTTGTTACTTTCTGATAGGTGCAGGTTTTCAGGAATTTTCCGACCCACAAACCACCAGTGTAACGGGCTGATTTCTTGGTTGGCAGCGTGTGATTGGTACCGATTGCTTTGTCTCCGTAGGCTACGTTAGTGCGCGGACCCAGGAATAAAGCACCATAGTTTGTCATATTATTCAGGAAGTAATCAGGATCCTGAGTCATAACCTGCACGTGTTCACTGGCGATATCATCGGCAATTTGTACCATCTCTTCGTAGCTGTCGGCCACGATTACTTCACCAAATGTTTCCCAGGCTTTGCGGGCATGTTCTGCTGTTGGCAGAATGTTCAGTAAACGTTCTATTTCTGCCATGGTTTCGCGCGCCAGTTTTTCAGAGTTGGTCAGCAGTACGCCCGGGCTATCCGGACCGTGCTCAACCTGACCCAGAATATCCGTTGCACACATTTCGCCGTCTACTGATTCATCAGCAATGATAAGGGTTTCAGTGGGACCTGCGAATAAATCTATGCCCACGCGACCGTATAACTGGCGTTTGGCTTCAGCAACGAAAGCGTTGCCCGGGCCAACCAGAATATCAACGGGTGAAATCGACTCAGTACCCAGTGCCATTGCCCCAACAGCCTGAATACCACCTAATGCGTAGATTGCATCAGCACCAGCCAGGGCCTGTGCTGCAACGATAGCGGGCGCTGGCTTGCCTTTAAACGGCGGCGCACAGGTAATAACGCGTGGAACGCCAGCCACTTTGGCCGTAATAACTGACATGTGGGCAGATGCTAATAGCGGGTACTTACCGCCGGGTACATAACATCCTGCTGCATTCACCGGGATATTTTTATGTCCAAGAGTAACGCCTGGCAGGGTTTCTACTTCAACGTCTTTCATGGAATCGCGCTGAATCTGAGCAAAGTTGCGTACCTGAGTTTGGGCAAACTCGATATCCTTTAAATCCTGTGGCGACAACGTATCGATACACGCCTGAATTTCTGTATCGGTCAGGCGGTAATCTTCGCGGTCCCAGTTATCAAATTTGATCGACAGTTCACGAATTGCTGCGTCTCCACGCGCTTCAATATCTGCCAGTGTGCCTTCAACTATGTCGCGTACTTTGCGATCGGCGTCTTTTTTAAATTCAGCGGCGGCGCCGCGTTTTAGCCAGGTTGCCATTTTCTTCTCCAGGGTTAATGTAGGGTACAGAGCGCTGCTAATTAGTAGGGCTTGTACTGGATCTCATGATTAAGTTGCCTTTCACTACTGTGTGAATGGCGTCATATTGGTTTGATTGTGACAGTACTCGCTCAACTGTCTGGGAAATCAGCGCATCAAGCGGTTGCGAGTAAGTCGTTATGTCATAGCCTGGCCAGTGCGCATGTGGAATATCGTCAAAGCCGGCAATGCCAATGTCTTTACCGGGTGTGAGAGCATACTCGTACCGCGCAACATCAGTGGCAGCCATGGCCATATGGTCGTTAGCGCAGAATACGGCGTCGGGGCGCTGCGCCTGCTTAAGTAGTTGCCGCATGGCCTGCATGGCACCTGTGCGGTTAAAATGCCCAACAACCCGCATGGGCTTTTCCCGGCCCATTGCAATCAACGCGTCGGTAAATGCCGCTTCACGATCCCGACTCGTGGAGGAGGTTTCGATACCTGCCATAAAGGCAATGCGTTGATATCCGGCATCCACTAAATGCTGTGCGATCAACCTGGCACCATGCTCGTTATCGCTGGTTACCGAGCTGCAACACATTGCGTGACTGATGCGGTTTACAAAAACCACCGGTATACCCGCGGCCTGACACTGCTCAGCCAGAGATGACGACAGGGTAGTGGCCATTAGGATCAGTGCATCAACCCGATAGTTGAGCATATCCTCAATCGATGTGTCGGCTTGTTGATTGGCTTCGTTTGTGAAAACCAGTGTTTTGTGACCCTGCGCGTTCAGTTGTTTAGACAAGGTTTCGAGCGCCAGTGGAAAAAACGGGTTTTCCATATTGCCCAGTACCACGCCAATCAGTTGAGAGCGTCCTCGCAATAATGAGCGGGCCAGTTGGTTGGGCCGGTACCCTAATTCCTCCGCAGCAGCCATCACTTTTGATCGCGTTTTGCTAGAGATGCTTGCACCGCTGGTAAACGCTCTGGATACTGCAGACTGGGACACGCCAGCAAGACGAGCGACGTCTGTAGCGGCTGGCACATTTTTCACACTTGTGTTCATTGCTAGAATCCCGCTACCGCCAGTGCAAGGTGGTACACTTTGGGAGGCGCCGCGAAAAATGGTCCCGCCAGTGAGCGCCAGGCCTCAAACCCCGCCGATTCACGGAATGTCATCATATGTGCTTCTACACTGTCCCACGCCACTATTAAGCGATACTGACCAGGGTGCTCAATGACTTTTTCAAGTCGCATGCCATGACAGCCATCAGCGGCTTGAAAGTGCGGGGCGGCTTCTTTAACCGCTTGTTCAAATGCCCGCATATCCTGTGGCGTAACCGTTAGTTCAGCAACTTCGTGAATCATGTTCTTATCCCGCATCCCTTAAACAAATAATTAACATCTAACAAAGGTGTTCAGGTTGTGTTTTACCTTGCTAGTTAGCAGAGTGAATTGTCTGATTGCCTAAAAATAACTATTTAAAACAATGGTTAAATTGCTTTTTGTTGTGTTGCATAGCTATGCAAAATAGTGTGACAGTGATGTCATTCTGTCAATTGAAGTGGGGCGTAAATCGCATCGCAATTATTAATAATTTGTATCGGTAAAACGAATAAGGCATACGCACAGAGGGCGTTTATGATAGTCATCCGTTAATCAGACAGTGAAAATGGCAGGAGTAAATATGAAGCGGGTGATCGTAACCGGAGCAGGTGGTTTTGTTGGAAGACACCTGTGCCAGATATTGGCGGAACAAACTGACTGGCATCTCGTTCTTATCGATAATGTTCTCTCGCAGATTTCACTACCAGAAAACCGCGTTACCCTGATTGAGAAAGGATTGCAGGATGAGGGTGTTCTAAACGACGCATTTGCGACCCCCTGTGATGTTTTATTCCATCTCGCCGCCGTACCCGGTGGTGCCGCTGAGCAAGATCCCGCATTGTCTAAAACGGTAAACCTTGACGCAACTCTGGCTATGTTCGAGCGCGCTGCCGAACAGGATAATTGCCCGCGTATTGTGTTCACCAGTACCATTGCCGTGCTGGGCGCCCCGATGCCAGAGGTGGTGGACGATGCAAGCCCAATTGTACCTGCTATGACATACGGTGCGCACAAGGCCATGATTGAATTGGCATTATCAGATCTAACTCGCCGGGGACTGGTTGACTCTGTTAGCGTCCGTCTTCCCGGCATTATTGCCCGTCCCTTGGCTAAAAATGGCTTAAAATCGGCGTTTTTGAGCAATGTGTTTCATTTGCTAGCAAGTGAAAAGCCCTTTGTGTCACCTGTATCTCAACAAGCAACAATGTGGTTAATGTCAGTGCAGCAATGTGCAAAAAATCTCTATCATGCGAGTTTGCTAGACAGTGCATTAATGCCAGTGAGCCGGGCTGTAACACTGCCAGCACTCAGAATCGGGATGACTGATTTGGTGGAAGAGATAGTTGAACAAACCGGCGCAAATATGTCGTTAGTGACCTGGCAACCCGACCCAGACTTAGAAGAAGGCTTTGGTAAGCAGCCGCCATTATTTACACCCGCCGCAGAAAAAGCGGGTTTCGAGCGAGACAAAACACTAAGTGTGTTGGTGGCGAATGGGTTGTTACTCACGTCAGCCTGAGTATCAGAAAGGCTGGACATCCGTAAGTCGCTGCTCATTAAAAGTTCATTCGGTTGACATGCTTCCTATTGGCAAAACGCGTATTGTTCTGAGCGGTAAGGACTTGGAGCCGTAAGCTAAAACGCCTTAATATTGAGTCTGAAGAGTACAGAAGCTTCAGACTCGAGTTTGACGAACACCAGGATTAAACGGCTATTTGTCTGATTTGAATATTTCTGAACATGGCCTCTGCCGCTTCAATTTCCAATGCGATGCGTCCGCTGGTTAATGGTATAAACGTGTTTCTGTTGTCAGTCTGTTGTACACGCATATCGAACAAGGTGTTGATGATCCGGCCATTTACCAGATGCGCTGCTTTGTCGTTGATGGCAATTATTTCTATTTTGTTCCATTCAAATTCACGCTCAAAGTTCCCGTTCTTGATCACTCGTTGCCGTTCAATATCTCTGCGTGGTTCAGGTGGTGTTGTGATCACAGGTTTTGGAGTAACCGGAACTTGATTTGGCCATGCAGGTGTTCCGCCCAAATCGGCACCTGGCCAGCATTGTGCATTGATCAGAATAGCATCGCCCATGTCACTTTCCTGCAACTGAAACTCTACACCATTAGGCCAGATTTTGTTCACTGTGGGTTCGAGGTGATACAGAACACCATTATTGCGTTTTGCAAGTCGTCTTGGATCATAACGGGTTAAGCCGAATTTAAACTCCAGGCTCAAGTGATAATTACGGTAGGCTTTTTCCGTAGCAATATAGCCAAATGGGGAAGCGGTGTCTGAATAAGTGTCAGGGGCAAGAATATGAATGATGCCGTTTTGTACATTAACCCCCTGTGTCAGGATAGTTGTCGCCTCAGTTTTTCATAGCATTAAACAGGAGGC
>JAAFAI010000005.1 GCA_018222405.1 Gammaproteobacteria bacterium
TGCATGTGTTAGGCCTGCCGCCAGCGTTCAATCTGAGCCATGATCAAACTCTTCAATTAAATATCGAAATTTTGAATTGTCGTTGTTGACACTCTTAATGAGTGCCCACACAGATTGTCTTGTTATAAATTGTTAAAGAACAGTGCAGAACCGCGTTCTGCTGCTTCAGCGTTCTTTCAGAACCTGCCGAAGCGGGATGCGTATATTACGCTGTTTAGTTTCGATGTCAATGCTTTTTCTTAATTTATTTTTTAAGTTTTTGCGTTGATGGACGTCTTCGCTAATTGCTCTGTGTCCCTCGAAACTGGCGCGCATTCTACAGACCCGATTATTTTGATCAAGCCTTTTTTTGTCTTTTTAACGGTTTTTTGTCGATATAGCTGTTAAGCGTCTATTTTTACAGCAAAAGGCATAAAGGGAGTTATTCTTTTGTCTATATATGTGAATCAATATTGTTCATTTTGTTATAAATGAGTAAAATTTAGATAGCCGACACTTTTTTCTCATAACAATTATTAAGGTAGCATTATGAAAGTCAGCTTAATGCAGTGTTTTTTAGTCAGTCTTGTTCTGGCAGTTTTAGGATTTGTAATTACTCAACAGGTTTCATTTGAAGGACAAACACCTACTATGGTTGCTTTGTCTCTTTTGATTAGTGGTATTGTTACACCATGGATAGCTTCTTTTATAGGGACGAATAAGCAAAACCATTCTCAGGCTTCTGCCCCCACCGCTAATCACAGCGCCGACTCTTTGTCTGATAATGTTTCTACATTATATGTTGGTAACCTACCGTACAAAGCCAATGAAGCAGCAGTTAAAGCTTACTTTGAAGATCACATCCGTATTCAATCAGTACGGTTAATGAAGGATAAGAAAACGGGTAAGCGTAAAGGGTATGGATTTATAGAAGTCATCGACGGTGACGTTGAGGCCATTATTGGTCAGTTTAATGATTCAGTATTTCAGGACCGTACTTTGAAAGTCCGGCCGGCCAAAGATAAAGTCACTGACTAAACCAAATAAGCAGGCCCCTATTAAGGGGCCTTTTTTATTCAGCTTTAAGTGCGTTGATACGTCCGTTAAATAAATGGAAGCGGTTTATCGCGGAAAGCACATCCGGCACGTGCACCTCTTTCATCTGATTAATAACACCGGTGACCAACTCTTTATACCCTTCTCCATCTTTTAGTGTCGTATCGAGTAACTGATTTAACGACTTCAGCTCATCCATGTATTCTTTAATAGGACGCATGAATTTTTTAAGCTCTGATGAATCCCCATCACTGACTTCCTTATAAGCCGAGATCTTTTCGCTTACGACTTCACGACTATTGAGCTTTAATGCAAAACCCGCCAGCTCTTTTTCGTCGTATCCCAGGTCCAGGGCTTTATCCAGCGCGGTATCCAAATCCCCTTTAAAGAATGATTTACTTACATCAGTAATTTGCTTAACCAAATCAGAAATAGCGCCGAGTTCATCTTCGTCCAGTTCGCCCTTTACGGAAAAACTGATACCACGGTATTCTGAGAACTGCACATTCAATGAGCGCTGGGCAGTAACATCGCTTTGCTGCGCCGCAGGAGTATTCGTATCGGCATTACTGCTAGCTGAAGACGTTATTCGTTCGCTGGCACTGTACTGATACTGGCGCGACTGACCAAAGTTGATTTCTACCTCATCACCGTCTTTGGTGGTTATTTTTAACCCACCTGACTGTGACTGAGCATATTGAGCAGATAGCGATGCGCCGACTTCCATGGTACCGCGGAACGGCGATAAGACTTCTTTCTCGATGTTATCGATACCTTCGCCGATGGCTTCTTTACTGTTGCGTATACCATCGGTGATCTCCGGATTCATAAACCCGGCCAGGTCTTTTTCAGCCAGCGCTATGCCTTTGGCCACTCCGGAGCGGGCTTGACCAAGCAGATCGGTAAGCTGAGCTTCATCTGCACCACTTTTCGCTGCCCCACGCACAACACCGCCAACAAACTTTAGTACATTGGAAGCGACCTTCTCAAAGTCAAAGGCAGATTTGTTTTCCTCAGCCTTATCGAACTGTCGGTTATCGAAGCGTCTTTCGTTTAACACAACTTCCTGTTCCAGGGAGCTCACCAGTACGGTACTGCCTACCCGGGTTTGTGACACAGTCACTTGTGTTGCCTGACTACTTTGTTGAAACTCGCGTGCCTGACGCAAGCCTTCTTGTTGAAGCTGCTTTTTAAGGGCAACGTCAGGCTTTTCAACGGTCGCCTGGCCGCCTTTTGCAGCAGGAATTGAATCCACACTCATAATTAAATCCTCTCACACCTCGCTAGTGTTATCGGCCGTTAATGAGGATTGTTTAATTTTAATACATAATTAGCTTAGCGCCGCTACATTGGAAGTTTTTTGAAAAGTCTCTACAATGCCGCTGCAAATGCGGTACGGGGAACAAAATGAGCAAAGCACCAACTACTACCATCACCTATCAGGACCAGCTTCAGAAAAAAGTCGACACCTTAACGTCGCGGCTGAGTCCTTTCTATAAACATGCGTTGGATGTTTACCCGTCGCCTGAGCAACATTACCGTATGCGCGCAGAATTTCGTGTATGGCATGATGGTGATGATCTTTACTACATCATGTTTAATAAAGAAACCAAGACCCCCTACCGGGTAGATGAATTCCCGGCGGCGTCAGAAACCATTAATGCATTAATGCAGCGTATTATTGAGCTGGTAAAGCCCAACGCTGTGCTGCGCAAAAAGCTGTTTCAGGTCGATTTTCTCAGCGGGTTATCGCAGGAGTGTGTAATCAGCCTGCTTTACCATCGCCAGTTAGATGACGAATGGCAAATGCAAGCTGAAGCGCTGCGTACCGAATTGAATAAAGAGTTTAAGGTCAGCGTAATCGGCCGTGCCCGCAAGCAAAAGGCCATCCTCGGTGACGACTTTATTATTGAAGAGTTGCCCGCCGACGGAAAAACCTACCAGTTTAAACATATCGAAAACAGCTTTACCCAACCTAACGCCTACGTGAATACCCACATGATTGAATGGGCGATTGCGCAAAGCCAGGGGTTAACCGGCGATCTGCTGGAGCTTTATTGTGGTGCGGGAAATTTTTCTATTCCACTGGCAGCACACTTTGATCATGTAGTGGGCACAGAAATAGCAAAGCCGTCCGTGGAAGCGGCTCAGTTCAATATTGCGGTAAACCAGATTGATAATGTTCAGATAGCCCGGCTATCTGCTGAGGAGTTTGTTGAAGCACTGGCCGGTAAACGTCAGTTTGAACGCTTAAAAGGCATTGAGCTGGCTGAGCGGCAATTTAATACAGTGCTGGTAGATCCGCCTCGAGCAGGGCTTGATCCGGCTACTACACAAATGATCAGTCAGTTCGACAACATTATCTATATTTCGTGTAACCCGCACACGTTGGTAGATAATCTCAAAGCGTTATCGGCAACCCATGAAGTAAGCCGGGCCGCTTTGTTTGATCAATTCCCTTTCACCGAGCACATGGAATCAGGTGTCTTGCTGACCCGCAAAGCTTAAGACTTTTGTGTTTGGGCCTCTGGCATGGTTTGCCAGTAGGCCAGACTACCTAACTGGATAAACCGTAACTGGCGCTTCAGCCTGTCGCTGATGTCATTTTTCAAAATAGTGTCGGCTTCCAGCGCATCGGCGCCGGCACTGAACACCAGCCGTACCATGCTTTCTGCCTGCAACACCGCAATATCGTGGGGAATGCGCAGCTGCTCAATAATGTAGTCACTCAGTTCGTCAGTGAAGTGCTGGATTTCACGGGACACTGCCAGGCGATAAGCAGCCGACGTGCCGGTATGCTCACGCAGTAGCAAACGAAACACGTTACTGTTGGCCGAAATAAACTCCATAAAAGTATCTACCGACGTATCGATAACGCCACCACCGGAAGCAATCCGTCGCCGGGCCTGGCGCATTAACTGGCGCAAGGCTAATCCGGCTTCGTCAACCAGGGTCAGCCCCAATTCGTCCATATCCTTAAAGTGGCGGTAAAAAGACGTCGGCGCGATGCCAGCTTCCCGGGCGACTTCCCGCAAACTGATGGCCGACAGGGTGCGGTTTTCGTTAAGTAACTGAAATGCCCCGGCTATTATATTTTGCCTGGTTTTTTGTTTTTGTTCCTGACGGCTCAACGACTGTCCCCGACTGATACCTTTGGCTTATTCTTAAGACTAATCTTAACGGTATTTCCCTTGCGAAACACCTCTTTTAAAGCTAAATTAGCGTACAGTTGTAAGCTGAGATAGAAATCAATGAATAAGCCACGTTTAATCGTTACTAATGTGCTGGTCTTTGTGGTGACCGGACTCATCGCATTTGTAGGAGTTCCATTCTGGGCATTCTCATACGGATTTGATACCACTGAGATCATCACTACCGTAGTGCTGTTTTTTGTTACTGGCATGTCGATTACTGCCGGTTACCATCGCTTGTGGGCGCATAAAACCTACGAAGCTCACCCTGTTGTAAAAGTCTTCCTCGCCATTGGCGGCGCCATGGCACTGCAAAACAGTATTTTACACTGGTCGTCAGATCACCGGGTACATCATCGCCATGTTGATGTAAACGATAAAGACCCGTATTCGGCCAAAAAAGGATTCTGGTTTTCACATATGGGTTGGATGCTGCGCGAATATCAGGCAGAGAGTTATGGTGATTACCGCAACTGTAAGGATCTGCTCAAAGATAAAGTGGTTATGTGGCAACACAACCACTATCTGGCTATCGTGCTAGCTGCAAACTTTGGTATTACGGCATTACTGGGCTGGATCAATGGCGACGTTCTGAGCATGATTCTGATTGCCGGTGTATTTCGCCTCGTAATGGTTCACCACGTAACGTTCTTTATCAATTCCCTGGCGCACATCTGGGGCAGCCGTCCCTATACCGATACCAACACCGCTCGGGACAACGGCGTTATCGCACTTTTCACCTTTGGTGAGGGGTATCATAACTACCATCATATCTTTGAATATGATTACCGTAACGGTATTAAGTGGTACCAGTACGATCCAACCAAATGGTTGATTAAAGGGCTTTCTTATGTGGGATTAACCAAAAACCTGCGTACCTGCCCCGAAGAGCGTATAGAAAAGGCACGTGTGGCTATGCAATTAAAGTATGCCAGCCAGAAGGTATCCAAACTGCCTAATGCAGAAGAAGTGATGCAAACGCTGCAACATGAATATGACGTATTAATGCAGAAGATGACCGACTACTACACCACTAAAAAGCGTATTATGACATTACGCAAGAATCACCTGCTAAAAAGCATGGAGCGGCTGGAACTGGACTTTAAATACAAAGAGCTTAAGCAATCTTTACTGCTACAAAAGGAAAAATGGATCAAGCTCAGCCAGATGGAATTTGCTTTTAGCTAACCCCCTATTCGCGTTATCCGTGGTGGGTTTCTGCCCACCACCACTTTGTGCACATTATACTTTCCGCCAACTTCAATCATCCTGACTTGATATTTCCCAAACTTCGTCAAAACTTAACCCTGTACCCCCAATATTCATTTCAATGCGAAATCGCACGGGATAGGAATAAAGTCAGGAGGTGAGGGAGATTGAATGAACGAGCTGTTTGAGTTTAGCGCAGAGGAAGATACCGCAGGGCCATCACAAAAAAACTGGGTAGTGTTAAGTGTAGAGGATAACCAGCCCTACCAGGACGTGCTGGAATCAGCCTTACAAGAGGTATCCTTTAAAGGGCGTAAAATAGAGCTACTACGTGCTACTTCTGCAGCATCTGCGGCAACTATCTTATCCAAACGGCAGGACATCAGCCTGATCCTGCTGGATATTGTCATGGAAACTGACGACGCCGGTTTTTACCTTATCGACACCATACGCAACGTTATTGGCGACGAACTGGTACGCATAGTGGTGCTTACTGGCCAGCCTGGCGTTAAACCCCACGACAAAGCCATTAACGAATACAACATTTCTGAGTACTGGAACAAAACCGACCTGAGCGCGGATAAACTCAAGAGCGTTGTAGTCAGTAATCTAAGAACCTGGCAAATATCCCAGGAACTCCAAATAGCCCGGCGAGGGTTGCAAATGATTGTTGACGCATCACGCTCGCTCACTGCCAGGCAGGATACCTCAGAGTTTGCTCACACGGTGTTAGAGGAAATTGCCCGGGTTATTAACGTGCCAAATACCGGCGGCATCGTTTGCATAGTCAAAACTGGCATCGAAAGTTTGCAGCTCGCCCCCATTGTGGCAGCAAGTAGTCACTTTCGGGAATTGATTGATGCCAGGCTCGAAAATGTCTTTAGTATCTACGACGAAGACAGAAAGCAACGGGTAGAAAAAGCTATATTCGAGGCGTGGCAAACACAACAACATATCTTTGAAAACGATTTTACCCTGCTGTTTTTTGATACCAGCGAGCACGATGAGAAACAGTACCTGATGTTGGTTGACTCGCCGCATGCGTTGGATAGCAACCAGCTCAATTTATTGCAGGCATTTGCCGAAAATATCAGTTCTGGCTTTGTTAATCAGGCATTGATGAACAAGCTTAGTCAGTTAGCCTACCTCGACACCCCCACCGGTATCCATAACTTTAACTGGCTGGCAAGAGAACTGGGACAGCAATCTACCTATCATATTAATAACAGTTCCTTAGTACTGTTCCGGTTACTCAATTACGACACGGCAGAAATAATGGCCGGGCATGATTATGCCACCAAAATGTTTAAGGCATTCTGCTTATTCATTAACGAGCAGCTCCCTAAGCATTACCTGCTAGCCGTGTGGGACAGAGAAACCGTTGCCCTGGTTTTTACCCTCGACAACAAACCAGGCGAGGATAAGCTCAGAGCCATTCGTAACACCACCATGGAAATGGATGAACTGGATATCCAGTTACAGTTTCACGTAGGCACCATGGATTTTAAAGATACCCAGTCTTTAAGCCTTGCCGAAGTGCTTGTATTGGCAAATACAGCACTGGGCAAAGCCCGTAGTTCAGGCGTAGATGTTTATAATTTTGACTATGCGCTTATTCAGCGACTCGCCAATCGCATGCGCATTCTCACTGCATTAAAGAAAGCCCTGACTACCAGAGAAGCGTTCTTTTTGGTACTCCAACCCAAAGTTAATCTGGCAACGGGCAAGCCGGTTGGTTTTGAAGCTTTGCTACGCTGGCGTATGGAGGACAATACCCTGTGCCCGCCATCAGAGTTTATTCCCATTGCCGAGGCCTCAGGCCTGAGCCTCGAAATTTCTGAGATGGTAGTAGCAAAAACCATTGAAGTGATTCAACGCCTACAAGCCGAGGGCTACTCGCTACCGGTTTCGTTTAACCTCGCCAACAGCGATGTGGTGAGCCCGATTATCTTTAACGAAATTCACCGTTGTATCGATGAACAGGAAATTGATGCCTCCTTACTGGATATCGAAGTTACCGAAACCCAGGCCACCGAAGACTACACGGTAATTAACCCGCTACTGCGCTCTTTTATCGATAAAGGCGTTGGCGTGAGCATTGACGATTTTGGTACCGGTTATTCCTCCCTGTCGCAGTTGGCCGACCTGGCCGCTACCACCATTAAGCTCGACCAGAAATTTGTAAACGATCTTACTGCTGAGAATAAAGACAAGGCCCTGCACATAGTACAGATGATTGCCCGCCTTGCCGAGCGCTTTGCCTTTAAGCTTATTGCCGAAGGCGTAGAGACTGAGGAGCAGCGACAGCTGTTGATGGAGAACGGATATCAGCATGCTCAGGGGTATTATTTTGCCAAGCCCATGCCGATGGACGAGCTGTTAGACTGGCTGGCTAAAACTTAACCTGAATAAGAAGGAAGTACCTTGTTTATACCGGCCCGTTGGCGATATCTGTGGTTATTTTTTGTTGTGCTGGTGTGCGCTCTGGTATTTCGATTAGCCTTCGTTGACCGCTTTAATGAATTAAAACAGCCCTATGAAATTGGTCAGGGCGCGCTTATCGACCAGGCAGCCCTGCTTATTAATACCCGCCTCAGTCTGGTAGAAACGCAAATCCGATTATTTCGCCACGAACTTGAGTTGCTCAACCCCACGCAAGCTGAGCTTGAGCCTGCCATGATCTCCATGTTTAAGCTTTACAGCGACACTCTGCAGGTTCGCTGGATTGACGAACAAGGCTTTGAGCAGGTAAGACTCAATAAAACTGCCGACAATAACGTAGGGGTAGTACTCACCGACGAGTTGCAAAACAAACGGAACCGCTACTATGTTGAGGCCGGCCTCGCACTGGCTGACGATGAAGTATTTATTTCTCAAATAGACCTCAATGTGGAGCAAGGCAAGGTAGAGTGGCCATTCCAACCCACTTTACGTGGCGTAATCAAGGCCAGCTTAGCAAGCATGGGCGATGGCCTGTTGGTCATTAATTTTGATTTACGCTCATTACTGAATGAAGTGGCTGCCTTAAGTGAAACAAACATTCAGTTATTGGTAGCTGCCGGTGAAGACCGCTGGATAGTTCACCCGGATGAAAACCAACTATGGCGCAGCGATCTTAAACTGGGAGCGACAGGGATTGAGACGGACCTTCCCAAACTGGCGCGCTTAATTGAGGATGACGGCCTCGCGCAGGGTGCTGAAGATAACAATCAACTCTATACCGCACAGCTTATTGCATCACCTTATCAAAGCGAATCGAGTTTGCAGGATATTGTCGTCATCACTCAAACCGCTCCCTTGGTGCTAAGTAGCCTTAAAAATCAGGCACTGCTTCGGGCTGCGTTACTGGCTATTGCTACAGGCATTGCAGGTGTGATTTTGCTAACCTTGTACTCGCGGCACCTACGTGAAGTTAACGAACTGAGTGTGAAACTGGAGCATGAACGCGACAATCTTAAAACCACACTGGAGCGGCAGTCTTCGCTTATTAATGAACTGGCCGAAACCAAAAAGCTATCATCGTTGAGTATTATGGTGGCGGGCCTCGCCCATGAGCTTAATACCCCGGTAGGAGCGACTCAGCTGGCACTCTCCAGTCAGGCGTCGTTACTGGATAATTTGATAGAAAATAAGAACACCGGCCTGACCAAGTCGGCATTCGACAACTACCTGGAGCAGTCCGGTAAAACCTTGCAACAGGCTCAGCGTAATAATCAGCGGGCTATCGAGTTGATTCAGAGTTTTAAACGCCTTACTTTCGAACGGGCCAATAATGAACTCAATACATTTAATGTGGCCCAGCACCTTGATGACCTCTGCAAGTCGATGCACGGCATGCTGCACAAGCACAACATAAGGCTCGAAAATAAGCTTCCAAACCATATCACCCTTACCGGTTATGCCGGCGCGTTTAGCCAGATAGTGCAGATTATTATTAGCAATGCTATCGATCATGCGTTTGAGAATATGGCCGGAGCGTGCCTGGAATTAAGCTGCGAATACCGTGGTCGTGATGTGGTGGTGACTATCCGCGACAACGGCAAGGGCATTAAGGCTGATGAATTACCGCATATTTTTGAGCCCTTTGTTACCTCCAAACGGCAACAGGAACACACCGGGCTGGGTTTGCATATGGCCCGGGTCTGGATTGAACAGGCTTTTTCCGGTGATATTAAGGTTGAATCATCACCTGGTGTGGGTACCACTTTTGAGCTGACATTCCGTTCGGCGCGCAAACTGGCAGAGCAAATAGCCAAAGATAAGATCCCGGAGAACCCATTTACCTGAAGAGAGACCCCTTCAAAGCGATAGTCCGGCAGAAAATCCTAAACATATCAGTATTTTTTGCTACTATAATTTTGATATCTCCCACTCATTCACTTAACGCAAGTTGAACAGCGCACAATTATGACAACCAAAAAGAAAACAGCTAAACCCAACTATCAATTTGATGCGATCGTTATTGGTACCGGTCCTGGTGGTGAAGGTGCTGCCATGCAGCTGGCCAAGGCAGGCAAACGGGTCGCAGTAATAGAGAAATATCATGCAGTGGGTGGAGGCTGTACGCACTGGGGAACCATCCCGTCAAAAGCGTTACGGCATTCGGTGAGTCGTTTAATTGAATATAACAACACGCCGTTATTCGCCGATAATCACGTATCCCGCAGTCTGACCTTTTCCGACATTATGAAACATGCCAGCGGCGTTATTCGTAGTCAGACCCGGCTTCGTTCTACCTTTTACGATCGCAACAGAGTTACGTTGATTCATGGCGAAGCGAGCTTTATTGATGCTCACACCATTGAAATCACCCGCAATGACGGCTCTAAAGAAATTATCACTGGCGAAAAAACTGCTATTGCTACCGGTTCACGGCCGTATTGTCCTAAGGATATCGACTTTAACCATCCGAGAATTTATAACTCTGATACCATTTTAAATCTCGACCATGAACCGCAATCCATCATTATTTATGGAGCGGGGGTTATCGGTACTGAATACGCGTCGATATTCCGAGGATTGGGCGTAAAGGTCGACCTGGTAAATATGCGCGATCGGTTGCTTTCATTTCTTGATGCCGAGATTTCTGACGCCCTGAGTTATCACTTATGGAATAACGGCGTGGTGATCCGCCATACCGAAACGTACAGCTCGGTAGAAGGCAGAGAAGACTCGGTTATCTTAAACCTGGAGTCCGGCAAACGGATGCGCGCCGACTGCCTGCTGTTTGCAAACGGTAGAACCGGTAACACCGATATGCTTAAGCTGGAAAACATCGGTCTTAAAGCCGATTCCCGTGGCCAGCTTAAGGTTAACCACAATTATCAGACCGAGGTAGATAACATTTATGCCATCGGTGATGTCATTGGCTACCCCAGTCTGGCATCAGCTGCCTATAACCAGGGTCGCTTCGCTGCTGAAGCCATGTTACACGGCAACGCTAATGCGCAGTTGGTTGAAGATATCCCAACCGGTATCTATACCATTCCTGAGATCAGCTCGGTGGGTAAAAATGAGCAGGAGCTCACACAGCTTAAGATCCCTTACGAAGTAGGCCGAGCTCAGTTTAAGCACCTAGCCAGAGCACAAATTGCGTCTACTCAGGTGGGTAGCTTAAAGATTCTGTTTCACCGTGAGACTAAAGAAGTTTTGGGTATTCACTGCTTTGGTGAACGTGCGTCGGAAATTGTTCACATCGGCCAGGCGATTATGCAGCAACAGGGCGCCAGTAACACTATTGAGTATTTCATCAATACCACGTTTAACTACCCCACTATGGCCGAAGCCTATCGGGTGGCCGCACTCAATGGTTTAAACCGGGTCTTTACTGACTAATCATCAGGCCCTTAAAGGAAAAAAACCGGAGATAAACTCCGGTTTTTTTATTCAGTCAATGCTGAAGGCTATTTCTGCTCGGTGGCGTTACGCACTAACAGTGCGTCTCTGTGAGCGACGATATCGATAGTCATTTCTTCGACATTAAAAGTCATAGTTGCCATCGCGTACTTGCTGCTGTTGGTATCAGCAGCTTCAACAATAGTTTGTTGAGCAGCCTGGAAGTCCATGTTGTTGCTGATTTTATCAACCATACATGTACTATTAATTTCAAACGTCTTCGCATCCATACAAGAAAATGCTTTATCGTTACCGGTGTCAGCATGCGCCACACTAGCTCCAGCAAGCAACAGTGATGCTAATACAACTTTACGCATGAGATAATCTCCTTTTGTTAACGATAATTTTACTTTACTGTATTTTTGTCCAATTAGCAAACGCCAAATCACAGCTATATGACAGTAATATTACAGTGAGTGTAACAAAGCAAAAAAATTCGCTAATTGCGTTTAGTCTGCGTTTCTTTCGGCCAGAAACTCTACCAGGCTGGTAAATGGCATGGGGCGACCAAACAGATAACCCTGAGCTTCATCACAGCCGAGCTTGATCATAAAGCTCGCCTGCTCGCGTTTTTCAATGCCTTCGGCAATGGTGGTAAGGCCTAGTTTACTGCCGAGTGTCACAATGGTCTCGGCAATGAAGGCGGTTTCGCCGGGACGGATTTCGGCCACAAAGGAGCGGTCTACCTTGAGGCGATCCAACGGCAGCTTTTGCAGGTAACTCATAGACGAAAAGCCGGTACCAAAATCATCAATGGCGATGGTCACGCCAAATTGTTTCAGGTCTGTGAGTGCATCGATGACGATTTGTGGTTCATCCATCACCACACTCTCGGTAATTTCGAGCTCAAGTAAACTGGGGCTGATACCAGATTCGGTAATTAAACGTTTGATGCTTTTAACAAACTGCGGATCCCGGAACTGCGGAATCGACACATTTACCGCAACCCGTAAGTTCGGATAACCCAGATTCGCCAGTTCCTGAAGACGTTTACAAGACTCCTCAACCACCCAGTAGCCAATATCAACAATCAGCCCGGAATACTCGGCCAGAGGCACAAACTCAGCCGGTGAGATAAAACCACCGTTACCGTCAGGCCAGCGTAATAAGCCTTCCATGCCAATCACTTTTTCGCTGGAAAGGTCGACCTGCGGCTGAAACCAGAGTTCCAGTTTGCGGGCAGTAAAATCGTTGCGCAGACGACGGATCATATGCAGTCGCCAGGTAGTTTGCTCTTCGATTTCCGGGGCAAAATACTCAAAGTTGGTAGTGGGGATTTTCTTGGCCCGGTTAAGTGCGATGTTGGTGCGCTTGAGAATATCCACGCCGGCTTCGGGCTTACGCCCCAGCAAACACAAACCAATTGTGACATTCAGTGGCATAGTGTTATCACCGGCACTGAAGGGCTGCTGAAAAGCCTGATTAATCAGTGCCGGAGTCACCTTATCAGCTTTACCAAACAGGCCAAATACGTCTGCTGCGATACGGCTTTTTTTAACCTCTGCACCAAAGCAGTTATTTAACCGCTGCGCCACGGCTTTAAGAAGTTCGTTACCGGCTTCCTGCCCTAACCCGTCGTTAATATCTGAAAACTGGTTAATATCAATTAACGCCGCGCAGAGCTGCTCCTGGGTGTGGTAGTTTTTTGAGTGGTCGAGAATATTAATAAATTCGTTGCGGTTGGGCAGCCGTGTGAGCCAGTCTCTGAAGGCAGCGTTTCTGAGCTCATGAAACAGATACACGTTCTCATAACCTACAGAAATACTCGACAGGAACACTTCCAGCAGTTGTTTATCCAATTCGCTGATTTCACTGTGCAGGTTTAAGTACACAGCGGCTTCAAAGCCTGAGCTATTTAAGTAAAGCACGGATACGCCGGCTTCAAAGATATGCCTCTTAAGCCGTAAACAGCGGCTGACATGCTCTACTATCAGGGCATTATGCAACGACTCGATACGTTCGTTTATGTAGGTGGCGTAATCGCCGGCCGCGCCGAGCACGTAAACACCATCATCGTCGCGATCTAGCACAGACCCCGCCCGGGCACACACAATGCCTTCGGCCTCTAGCCCTACCATCGAGCTGATTTGAGTAACGATCCCCTCACAAAATCCTTTAATGGAATGCTCTTCCAGCAAATTGGAGGCTGAGTGGATGATTTTCTGTAAACCAATCCGGCTTTGATTAATGGTCAGAATTTGCTGATATGACCGCACCGAAGAAATGACCGTGGTAAGCAATTTTGCCCGGGTCAGCTCTGTTTTGGTTTTGTAGTCATTAATATCATAGGTTTTAATGACTTCTTCTTCAGGGGCAAAACCTGGCTGGCCGGTACGCAGAATTATTCGCGGCTCATGGTGATTCAGTGTTTCACGCAGATAGCGTACTACTGTCAGGCCGGCGTCATCGGTTTCCATCACTACATCGAGCAAAATAATAGCAATGCTGCTGCCGTATTCATCGAGTATGGTTTTGGCTTCTGTGCCGGAATAGGCATGGAGAAAGTTTAACTTGCGGTCGTGAACTTCAAGATCAGATAAGGCCAGGCGGGTAACGGTATGAATTTCTTCATCATCATCTACGATCAAGATATTCCATTCTCTTTTATTGCTATGTTCTAATTCCTGATGGGTGTCTTCATCAAGAAATACCAGCTCGTCGTTATCGTATTCCGCGGACATCTTGTTTACGTTGTGACCAATATTATTAGTATCCTACCCCTAATATAGACCTTTGCATAGTAAACTTCCTATACACTAAAGTCGAAACAGGGTATTTTTAGTTATGTGTTTACGGCGAATGTTATAAGATGAAAATACCCACGCACACATCAGCCACGCAGTGGACCAGCGCTACCAGTAAGGAACGTAAAGTCCCTAAGCCTGCCAGTGAAGAACCTTCATCCGCCAAACGCCGCTCTACACAGCATAGTAGTTCAACTCAACACCGTATAACCCATTGGTTTTCATCAATCGGCATTGAGCAATCGGCGCTGGATTACTCCACTCAGCCGTCCAGGCAGATAGCTCAGTATCAAAGCCTGCGCGAACAGAAGCGACTGGCTAACCTGCAAAAAATTATGTCAGTAGCTTTATCCGTTTCCAGCGGCGAACAGTCTCAGGAGCAGGTCGACCCGGACTGGTTTCATTCGTTTATTTCCATGGCTGAAAATATTTATTCCCCTACCATGCAGGAATTGTGGGGCAAGATTCTGGCAGTGGAAGTGCAGCGACCAGGCAGCTTTTCACTACGGAGTCTGGAAACGCTGACAAAACTCACCCAACGGGATGCAGGTTTATTCAGCAAGGCTTGCCAGTTAGCCTGTCGGCGCAACAGTGACCCGGCACCAATTATCATTACCGGGTACCATCAACAACCCGGATTACTTAATGCCTTGTTTCCGGCCCCGGCCGCACAAACCCAACTGGCTCAGTTTGGCTTGTCTTACACTGATATTCTGGCACTGGGCAGCATGAAATTATTGTATGCCACAGAGATAGAAACCGGCCTGCTGGACAAGGGAGCATCCATGACCCTGAAGTTTTCAACCGAAAGTTTGACGTTAGAAGCGAAAAGTAGGCAATTGCTGATGACGTATTACAAATTGACTTCGGTGGGCAGTGAGTTGGCACGCTTGTTACCAAAACAAAAGTCTGAGGCATTTACTGCACATATTAAATCGCTGTTTACCCCACATTTTGATGTGGAGTAAACAACCATTTTTTAGATACCGTCACCGAATTCGTGCAGGCCGCATTCACGCTTAAGCCCGAAGAAGCGGGTATCCTGCTCGCTCATCCCTTCCTGCAGTGACTGAGTGGTAT
The DNA here is from genome assembly GCA_018222405.1 of Gammaproteobacteria bacterium. Taxonomy (GTDB): domain Bacteria; phylum Pseudomonadota; class Gammaproteobacteria; order Enterobacterales; family Alteromonadaceae; genus Alteromonas. Next base: position 15,155 of record JAAFAI010000005.1, read on the forward strand.
GCCAGTCACCAATGGAAACATAACCCTGCTCCCACAGTGGGTGATAAGACAAGCCATTATCTTTAAGGTAATAATGCAGGTCTTTATTCGACCAGTCGATAATCGGATACAACTTAAACTGGTTGCCAGAGCGCTGCAGTACGGGCAAATGCTGACGCGTATCAGCCTGGCTACGACGCAATCCGGCAAACCAGGTTTGTGCCTCAAGCTCTTTTAACGCCCGTTGCATAGGCTCAACTTTGTTCATCTTGTTGTAACGCTCGATGCCGTCGATACCCTGCTCCCACAAGCGGCCGAAACGCGCCTCTTGCCAGGCGGGTGAGATATCGCTGCGATACACCTTTAAGTTGAGCTTGAGCTGCTCTGCCAGTTCGTCGACAAACCGGTACGTTTCCGGAAACAGATAACCGGTATCGGTTAACACAACCGGAATATCAGGCTTTGCCTGGGTAAGTAAATGCAGCATAACCGCAGACTGCGCGCCAAAGCTTGACGACACAATATGGTTACCCGGCAAATACTCCAGGGCCCACCGGATACGCGCTGACGCATCCAGTGTTTCCAGCACCTGATTGATCGCCGCCAGTTCCTCGTCAGTAGTATCAGAGGTAACCGGTCGACGAATCGATTGTAGATCGTGATCAGTCATAAAAATCCTGAGCGGAGTTGATCACCGGGGCAATCACGCCTGTGCGCACTACGAAATCGCCGAATGACTCATTCGCTTCACGCGAGCCGGCCCACTGGCCAAGAAGCTCATCGAGAATAGTCATGATTTCCTGCTCGGTGATGTTTTCTTTAAACATACGAGGAATACGGGTCCCTTCGCGGTTACCACCTAAGTGCAGGTTGTAACGGCCCGGCCCTTTACCCACCAAACCGACTTCAGCCAGCATGGCGCGACCACAACCATTCGGACAACCGGTTACCCGGAAGATCACGCTTTCGTCGCTTAAACCGTGCTTAGCCATTAGCTCGTCGAGCTGATCTACTGCACCGGGTAAGAAGCGCTCGGCTTCCGCCATTGCCAGCGGGCAGGTTGGTAACGCTACACAAGCCATAGAATCTAAACGCTGTGCCGATACGTCTGGCTGAATTAAACCGTGCTCTCTGGCCAGCGCTTCAATAGCCTCTTTCTGATCGGCTGGTACGCCCGCCACAATCAAATTCTGGTTAGCCGTCATGCGAAAATCACCTTTATGGATTTTGGCAATTTCGCGGCAACCGGTTTTCAGGGTTTTCCCCGGGTAATCCAGAATCCGGCCGTTTTCGATAAACAGCGTTAAGTGGAATTTACCGTCGATGCCTTCTACCCAGCCAATGCGATCGCCACGGCTGGTGAATTCATAGGGCTTGCTTTCAGCAAAAGTAACACCGGCACGCTTTTCGACTTCAGCGCGGAAGTTATCCACACCAACACGCTCAAGGGTATACTTGGTTTTCGCATTTTTACGATTCACCCGGTTACCCCAGTCACGCTGGGTGGTGACCACGGCTTCAGCAACCGCCAGCGTATGCTCTAACGGGATAAAGCCAAAGTCGTCGGCCTTACGCGGGAAGGTGGTTTTGTCGCCATGAGTCATGGCCAGGCCACCGCCCACTAATACGTTAAAGCCCACCAGCTTGCCGTTTTCAGCAATCGCCACAAAATTAAGGTCGTTAGCGTGAACGTCTACGTCGTTTTGCGGCGGAATAACCACGGTGGTTTTAAACTTACGGGGTAAGTAAGTATCACCCAGGATTGGCTCCTGATCGGTGGTTTCTACTTTCTCACCATTTAACCAAATCTCGGCATAGGCGCGAGTTTTAGGCAGTAAGTGCTCACTAATCTTAGTGGCCCAGTCATAAGCTTGCTGATGTACTTCCGACTCAACCGGGTTAGAGGTACACAGCACGTTACGGTTAACGTCACCGGCTGTTGCAATTGAGTCAATACCTACGGAATTAAGGGTTTGGTGCATCAGCTTAATATTCGGTTTTAACACGCCGTGAAACTGGAACGTCTGACGGGTTGTTAAACGAATACTGCCGTACATGGTGTACTCATCGGCAAACTTGTCGATGGCCAGCCATTGCTCAGGGTTACACACACCACCCGGTAAACGGGCACGCAGCATTACGTTATGCAATGGCTCTAATTTTTGCTTGGTACGCTCTGCGCGGATGTCACGGTCGTCCTGCTGATACATGCCGTGAAAGCGGATCAGCTGAAAGTTATCTGCGGTAAAGCCACCGGTTAACGGATCCTTAAGATCCTGCTCAATGGTGCCGCGCAGATGACGACTCTCTGCCTTAAGGCGTTCGTTGTCGGCCAGTTTGCCTTCAACAATATAAGGAGACTTAGTATCGCTCATTAGTAGACATCCTTCTGATATCGTTTTGCTTTGCGCAGTGACAGTAAGTAAGCCTTGGCTTCTTCATCACTCTTACCACCGTGGGTCCTGAAGATTTCAAGCAGCGCATTTTCAACATCTTTGGCCATTTGGTTAGCATCGCCACACACGTACAGGTGAGCGCCTTCTTCTAACCACTGGTAAACCTCCTTGCCTTCTTCAAGCAAGCGATGCTGAACATAAATTTTGTCTTTCTGATCACGTGAGAAGGCCAGGCTGATTTTGCTCAGCAGGCCACTTTTCACGTAGCCTTGCCACTCAAGCTGATACAGGAAGTCCTGAGTAAAGTGAGGGTTACCAAAGAACAACCAGTTCTTCCCTTCGGCACCCTGGGCATCGCGTTCCTGCATAAACGAGCGGAACGGTGCGATACCGGTACCCGGACCAATCATGATCACCGGCGTATCCGGATTTTCCGGCAGACGGAAGTTATCGTTTGGCTCAACAAATACCTCTACTTCACCGCCTTCTTCAAGACGCTCACACAGATAGCCTGATGCGCCGCCCTGATGACGATTACCAAAGGCATCGTAATCAACGTGGGCAATGGTTAAATGCACTTCGTCTTCTACTTCAGACTGGCTTGATGCAATCGAGTACAGACGCGGTGTTAACGGACGACAAGCTGCCACAAATTGCTCAGCTGTAACCGGATGCGGATGGTCGCGAACAATATCGATAATCTGGCGATCGGCCAGATAGTCACGCAGTGCAGCTTTGTCTTCCAGCAACTTCGCTAATGCTTCACAGCCGGAGGCTTCCTGATAGGCTTTTACAAAACCCGGATAGCTCAGGGTAAGTTCCAGCTTGTTGATCAGCGCTTCTTTAAACGACAGTTTGTGCTCGGCAACGGTAACTTCCTGATCGGCAGAGGCCTGGATCAGGGTAATAATTTCGTCGGCCAGTGCTGCATCGTTCTTAAACCAAACGCCCAGCGCGTCACCGGCCTGATAGGTAATACCAGAATCTTCCAGGCTGATTTCGATGTGGCGGATATCTTTCACCGAGTCGCGACCCGTAATTTTTTGCGAGGTTAACAAGGTTGCCTGATAAGGCGCTTTCTTGGTGTATACCTGCGCCGCAGTGCCGGCGGCGACTGCAGAACCAGTTTGCATGGCAACAGCGGCAGAACCTGCTGAAGTGAAATCATCTTTTAACGTTTCGATCAGTTTGGCAACCCAGGCCTCGGCTTCAGCTTCATAATCCACATCGCAGTCTACGCGAGGCACAATCAGCTTACCGCCCAGCTTCGCCAGACGCTCGTCGAAGTCTTTACCGGTTTGACAGAAGAATTCATAGCTTGAATCGCCTAGCGACAACACTGCGTATTTCAGCTTATCAACCTTAGGGGCTTTTTTAGTGCCAAGGAACTCATGTAACTCAATGGCATCATCAGGCGGCTCGCCTTCACCATGGGTACTGGCCACAATGGCCAGGTGAGTTTCATTTTTAATCTGGCGCGGTTTGTAATCGGCCATGCTGATTAATTTGCTGGAGTAACCTGCGGCTTCAACCTTAGCCTGTAACGACTGGGCAATGCCCTTGGCGTTACCGGTTTGAGAGCCGAACAAAATGGTTAATACCGGCGCTTCGCCGGCCGCCGCAGGCACAGCTGCAGCCTGTCCTTGCGGTAATGCCTGTCCGGACGCTGCCAGACCTGCCAGGTAACCACTTACCCAGGTTAATTGCTGTGCGTTCAAACCAGAGATCGACTGGGTGATCGCATTCCATTGCGGTTCACTCAGAATTGCTCCCGGTGAACCGACTGAAGTGTTTTGGTTGTTAGAATTTGCTGACATAACTCATTAGCCTTATTTGCATACTACTAGGCTAATGAGTTTTCTTGATAACTGGAAAGAATTAAAATTACTTTTTTATATCTTAAAATACTAGAAGTGAATTTCAAGACCGGCAAAGACGCCGTCGAAGCCCAGATCGGCGTAGATATCGTCCAGATCCTCAATGTCTACAGTGATGTCGCGATAGCCAACCTGCAAGGTCATATCGATAGCTAAATTCTCGACAAAAGAATAAGTTAGCGCAGCCTGAATATCACGAACCTCATGATCATCAAAGCTCAGATAGCTACCCTCAGCGTAAACACCTAAGCCAGTGAACGGCAGGCCAAACTCCACCCGGCTGTACGCCATTGGGATAATACCTTTAAACGATGCCTCACCACTTTCGCCACTATCAACGTCTTCAACATAAAACGTGCCGTCGATGTATTTACCGTTAACACCAATATCAAAGCTAACCAGATCGTTATCGAAGATCTCGTAATACAGAATAAGGTCGGCGCTATCGATGCTCGCATCGGTTAATAACGACGTGTTTGCTTCATATACAGTGCCTTCAAATTCGAAGGCTGCATTCAGATTCGTTACACCGTCGGTATCCAGTTGCAGATAATTCACTTTTACATTAGGAACCAGCGGTACAAAGTGCTCAAACGCCACATAGAGTGACGCATTAGTGGTGCTGTCAAAATCAAAGTCAGCCGTATTGGAGGTCTCTGAGAAACCGCCCGAAGTTGAAGTATTCCATCCCTGAGCGCCGGCGTAGAGCCCCAGCAGCGTATCTGCATTAGTGGCAGGGGCAAGACATAACGCCCCAAGAGCGGCGGCAATGACACGTTTTTTCATCGTTTATCCTTGATTGAGTAATTCAGACAACTCAATTATGGCTGCATTTGCACGAGAAATATAGTTCGCCATTACTAACGAGTGATTAGCTAACATACCAAAGCCGCTGCCATTCAGAATCATCGGGCTCCAGATAGTCTGCTGAGTTGCTTCTAACTCTTTGATTATCTGCTGTAAACTCACTAATGCATTCTTGTTTTCAAGGACGCTGGCAAAGTCTACTTCAATGGCTTTCAGAAGGTGTAAAAGTGCCCAGGTAGAACCTCTGGCTTCATAAAATACATTATCCAGTTGCCACCAGCTGGTACGGGTTTGGATGGAACTGGGGCGCGGTGTGCTGTTAGACGCCGACTTATCACCAGCCAGATCGGTATTTACCCGCTCCGCCTCAACACTGGCGCTGAGTCGTTGTGACAAACTGCCAAGCTTTTTCTCAACCTGTTTTAAATACTCACGAAGGTTATCGGCACGGGTATAAAACTGACTGTCGCCAAGAGTGGGATCGGCCAGATCATCACGATACTGACTCAAATATTCAATAGCCTCTGAGTACTGTGACTCAGCGGAAGGAAACAACCAGTTGCGGCTGTCGATGTTGAATTTTGGCTGCGCTTTTACCAGATGCGGATTTTCAACCGACTGCGACTGAGAACGGCTAAAATCCTTACGCATGGATAACGACATGTCCCGGACCATTTCCAGTACCCCGAACTCCCAGCTGGGCATATTGTCGAGGAACACGGAAGGCGGCATTACGTCGTTTGATAAGTAGCCGCCCGGTTTATCCATGAGGGTATCGGCAACAGTAATTAATGTGGTAGTAACGGTATAGCCGGGTACTGGTTGCGCATTGGTGCTGCTCATTTGCGCCCTGGCATTGGCTCTAACGTCGAAAGTATCGGGTTCGAAACTCCAGTAAAAACCAACCAGCCAAAGAAGCAGAAACAAAACACCTACGGTAATACTAATGGTTTTTACATTTAAATACTGTTTCATAGTTTTCCTTGTTTGCGATTGGCCTTTCAGGTGAACAACCTGCCATACATTCAAAGTATGGCTCATTATGCTAAGTTGTTCATCTCTGAAAGTAAATCCACGGTGGTTGGTAGAAGGCTGGCGAAGGAGTAATCAGGCTGTTGCGTTATTTGACTTCCCCACCAGCATTACAATGCCAACGATTAACAATACCGGCCAGAACACACCCAGTCCGGCAAATACCAGTCCGCCGAGTACCGCGATGGCGGCGATGCCCAGGGCTGCGGCAATGCTCATGGCGACCACAAAGCCAATAACCACTAACAATACACCAACTCCGGCCATAATTATCCACTCCAGCGTACCACTTACCAGCTCGTCACCCATGACCAGGTGTAAATCGAACCAGTCGGATGCCACGCCGCCCAAAACCTTGGTCAGTACGATGGCAATCAGGATGGCAAGAATAAAGTTTTTCATTATGCTCTCCTTGGTAACAGGATCACCGCCGCAACATAAGCAGGCAGAGTAATCATTGGCATGAACACTAAACCTAAAGCGGCACCGGCTCGGACCCAAACCGGATCGATATCAGCATAGCGGGCTACACCAGCACACACACCTGAAATAACAGCCCGACCTAAATCTCTTGATACACGTTTTTTTTCATAAATAGTTTTCATAACCTTACTCCTGCTTGAATGACCTGGTTGGTTGCGAGGCCCGCGTAGTGCGGGCCATCCTGCGTTTACGCGACTTTTTTCGCTTTTAACGCAGCCAGTTCCTGCTCGATTGATTCGTCTTTTTCCAGGGCGTCGAACTCAGCCTGTAGTGAACTTTTTGAAGCGCTGTCGGTTAAATCGTATGCTTCAACCCGTGCTTCCAGTTCATCTACCCGTTGTTCATAGTGATCGAAACGGCCCATCACACTCTCTAACTTGTCGCTGTGCGTTGCCTGTTTAGCCTGCATTCTTACTGAGGCAGACTGACGACGAACTGCCAGCGCTTTTTGCTTGGCTTTGGCTTCGTTTAACTTCTCGTTTAAACGGCCGGTATCGTCCTGCACTTTCAACAGCGCTTCATCGATTACCTGTAACTGCTCCTGTAGTTCGGCTTGCTTCGCTTCCAGCTCTTTCCTTTCTTTCAGCGCTGCGCGAGCCAAATCATCTTTACCTTTACTGACTGCCAGCTCTGCATTTTCCTGCCAGTGAGCAGCGCGTTTTTCCAGGTTATCAATCTGGCGGTTAAGGTGCTTTTGCTCAGCGATATGCTGTGCGGCCAGCGTTCGGATCTCCACCAGGGTTTCCTGCATTTCCTGAATAATCAGGCGGATCATTTTTTCAGGATCCTCTGCCTTATCCAGCAGCGCGTTGATATTAGACTGAATGATGTCATTGATACGTGTGAACATTCCCATAATTAAATCTCCGATTGGCGAAACGTTTTTTAAAAAGTTACTTAACACTTGATTAGATATAACAATTCGCGTGCCAACTTATAAGCTATTGATTCAATTGAATTTAAATCATTCCGCGTGTTTCTCACATTAAATGTAACAATATCAAAACCACATATTGGCAAAATTGACTAACGGTTTAGTTTAATTGACCAAAAGCCTGGACTAACCCCATATGAGGCGTTTAAATCATCAATTAACCACACTAGTCGGCGCAAAAGAGAGCTTCAGAGCAGCGATGAGTTCATTAGGGTAAGGCGTGCAGAAGGACGCACAGAGGCTGGAGACCTGGCAAAGATTGCAGGGGGAGAATTAAAGTAGCGCAAAAAAAAACAGGTAACGTTATTACGGTTACCTGTGCCTTCGAATTTGTCTTAGTAAGACATGGGGTCTTATGGATCTGACCCTTTGTACGTAGCTTTGTATCGCGGATGTCACCAGAGCGCAGAGGCCTATGCTGACTATCGGTAGAAGGACTACGTAACTGGCGAGTAGAGCATGGCTGAACATCATAGCCATTGCCGCCTGTTACTCGCTATCAGCCTGGTTGTTGTTTTGTTCAGTATTGGCAGCCAATTCCTGTACAGAGACTTTACCTACCGGCGCATCAGACAGTGATACATGGTAAGTGGCATTGGCAATATTCTGCTGAACTTCACGGCTAATTTCGGCCTGAGTCACTGATACTGCACTGGAGATCAGGCTACTCATTAAACGCTCTACTGCTGATTCCTGGGCATTTGCCTGAGCACTTACAGACAGACCTAAAGCAACAACTGAAGTAATGATGATTGATTTGATTTTCATGGTGTTTCCTCTATTTAGTTAGACAAGTGATTTGTTACACACTAGATAGCGAAACCTGTGCCATTCTTTCAAAAAATTTTAAGTCATTGTTTTGTATATCATTTTAACAATCACCCTGACAGAATTAAAAACGACATCAGATTGTTAAAACTAACAGTTAGTTAATTTCACTACTTACATTGTGAAATTCACCAAGCATGTCCTGGCGTTGGAAAGAGATTATGGTTTGCGGATGAATTCTTGGTCGAAGCAAGATGTTAAAAACGCCAGAGGAAAGGAGAATAAAAACTTTGGGGGTTTGCAAATATAAAAACAGGTAACGTTTTTACGGTTACCTGTGCCTTCGAATTTGTCTTAGTAAGACATGGGGCCTTATGATTCTGACCCTTTGTACGTAGCTTTGTATCGCGGATGTCACCAGAGCGCAGAGGCCTATGCTGACTATCGGTAGAAGGACTACGTAACTGGCGAGTAGAGCATGGCTGAACATCATAGCCATTGCCGCCTGTTACTCGCTATCAGCCTGGTTGTTGTTTTGTTCAGTATTGGCAGCCAATTCCTGTACAGAGACTTTACCTACCGGCGCATCAGACAGTGATACATGGTAAGTGGCATTGGCAATATTCTGCTGAACTTCACGGCTAATTTCGGCCTGAGTCACTGATACTGCACTGGAGATCAGGCTACTCATTAAACGCTCTACTGCTGATTCCTGGGCATTTGCCTGAGCACTTACAGACAGACCTAAAGCAACAACTGAAGTAATGATGATTGATTTGATTTTCATGGTGTTTCCTCTATTTAGTTAAACAAGTGATTTGTTACACACTAGATAGCGAAACCTGTGCCACTCTTTCAAAAAATTTTAAGTTATTGAATTTTATTGATTTTTAATTTTAGTGTTGGCATGCCAATTATCGTACAAAAAAGAAGCAAACCAACAGTTGGTGAATTTAACCAAATAACGTTGTGAAATTAACCAACCTCTTTAGTTTGATATTCAATAGCTTTCGATGCGGTTTCCTGCATTGCCGCTAAACCATTCATCAACAAGTTAGGATCGGGGTTTTTGCCAGTGCCTTTCTGACTGAGGTAGCGTCGCCACGCTCTGCCACCCGGTTGCCCCTGAAACAGGCCAAGCATATGGCGGGCAGCATGCCAGGGTTTAAAGTACGGTGCATCCTGACGCTCAATGTAAGCCTGCATTAAGCGGACAATCTCTGCGCGGTCCAGCGGCTGCGCAGTGTCGCCGTAAAAGCGCTTATCAACCTCTGCCAGAATGTAGGGATTTGAATAAACCTCGCGGCCAATCATTACGCCATCGACCTGATTGAGATGCACTTCGGCCTGCTCCAGGCTGGTAATACCGCCGTTGATTGAAATATTCAGCTCGGGGTGTTGCGATTTTAACTGGTACACCCGCTCATAGTTGAGTGGCGGGATATCTCGGTTTTCTTTAGGACTAAGCCCCTGCAGCCAGGCTTTGCGGGCATGCACAATAAACGTATCGCACCCGGCGCCGGCCACCACATCAATAAACCGGCTGAAGTCTTCGTACTCGTCCATGTCATCAATGCCGATCCGGCATTTAACGGTAACCGGAATATCCACTTCGGCCTGCATGGCTTTTACACAATCTGCCACCACCTGGGGCTGGGCCATCAGGCACGCACCGAAGCTGCCGTTTTTTACCCGGTCGGAAGGGCAACCAACGTTGATATTCACTTCGTCGTAACCGTATTCCTGTGACTTAACCGCGCATTGTGTCATATGGTCAGGATCGCAGCCGCCAAGTTGCACCGCAACCGGATGCTCCTCTTCGTTAAAGCCGAGGTAGTCGCCCTTGCCATAAATAATTGCGCCGCTGGTAACCATCTCGGTATACAGCAGAGTGTGGCGGGATATCAGCCGCAAAAAGTACCGGCAATGCCTGTCTGTCCAATCCAGCATTGGAGCGACTGAAATTTTACGATTCAAAGAGATGTCAGACATAGACCTTAAAACCTTGATTAATATGTAAAAAAGTAAATCTCATCGCATTTTTACCGATTTCAAAATTAGTGACATTTCCGTTGTATTCCGTTGATTTTTACCCTTCAGGTACACAATAGGAATACAAAAATATGGCGTTTTACTCAATCAACAAGCGGCTTCGCGGAGAACGAACCGTATATTCTACTTCTGTAAAGCAGAAAAACAAAGGCAAGATAGTCTTCTCAAAATCTAAAACATTCACTTCAAGAACTGCGGCTCTGAAATGGGCAAGAGCACTAATTTCACAACTAGAAGCCGATGAAACAAACATGATAGCTGGCTATAGAGAGGTTACTTTTTGCGAACTCGTCAGGGAATACGAGAAGTATAAAGCGAAATCTAATAAGCCTTTGCGCAGAACAGCGAGCTTTGCATATCGGACTATAGTCAAATATCCAATCGCTCACCTCATCGCTTCAAAAATAAAAAGCCACGATATTGTAGAATATTGCCTGGCCCGAAAGGAATCTGACTCAAAACCAGGCCCTGCGACCATTTCAATTGACGTCAGTCTGATCCGTAAAGTTTTAAGGGTCGGTAAGTCACTGCTTGGCGTGAATTGCTCTCAACAACCTGTTGTTGAGGCTTATCAAGCGCTATATGACTTAAAATTAATTGCTAGATCTAAGGCACGTAAACGCAGGCTTGAGGGCAACGAATATGACTTGCTACTCAATTTCTTTGAACAAAAAGAGAAACACCGCTCTACTGTTATTCCCTATCGAGACATTTTCAACATATCTTTGACGACATGTTTACGCATTCCTCCACTTTTTAGCAGAGCCTTTCCTGTCAGGATGATTGTTGTGACATGGACGTCAATTTTTGTCGCCATACCGATAACGCGAAAATTGTACACTTGGGTAACTTATCAGTAGATACAGCCAATTTTACTTTTACACCATATACGTTTGAGAAAAGAGAGAAACGTAGGGAAACTCTACATTGTTCATTATTTATCATTGTTCACTAAGAATGAACAATGATAAATAATGAACAAAAGCTTGTTATTAAGTTCACTTTAGTGCATTGTTCAGTAGTAATGAACGAAATCATAAAGTGAACAAATGGACACTCTACTAGCTGAAGCAGCCGAACTGTTAGCAGTAACAACAAACCTAAACGTCACCCAAACGCACAATATTGGAGATAATATTCAAGAAGCCGACGGGCGTTTAACTATTACCTACGGACAACAAAAATTTACCTGGGGCGTTGAAACAAAAAAAAGGCTCACTCGTCAAATACTGGCAAAGCTCACACTAGTTAAAACGGTATTTAACGATGAAAAAATCCTCATCATGGCTCCCTACATTAATGAGAAGCTTGCCGAGCTTTGTCGGGAAATGCAGATAGATTACTTAGATCTTGCGGGAAACGCTCACCTCAATCATCCACCGATTTATATAGATATACGGGGCCGTAAACCACCGCCAGAACATCAGATACAACTCACTCGACAGCTAACAGGTAAGGCGTTCCAGCCTAAAGGGATGAAATTGGTGATGATGCTGTTGTTAAGACCAGAACTCGTCAACCAACCAATGCGCGTGCTCGCTGATGAAGCAGAAATTGCATTAGGCACCGTAAAGCAAGTCCTGGATGATCTCAAACAACTTACCTTTATTATCGATAAAGGAAAAAAGGGATGCGTACTTAATGAGCAAGATCTGCTCCTCACGCGATGGCTAGATGCTTACCCTCACAACATGGAAGTAAAGCTGAAACAGACTCTCTATGTCGCCCAGGATTTAGCAGAAATCCGTAATGCCCCACTTGAACCATACGGTGCACTTTGGGGCGGTGAGGTCGCAGCCGACGCTTATACCCATTACCTCAAACCGAAAACCTATCAAATCTACGCAGATACCGAGGCGCATAAAACACTGTTAAAAAAATTCAGACTACGCCGACTACATGCCAATGAAACAGACGTTACCCCAATCAGGGTTGTAGAGCCGCCTGTAGCAATTGAGAAAATTAAAGGTAAGTTACCAGGCTATGCCACGCCTTTACTGGTGTATGCAGAATTGCTCAACAGCGACGACCCTCGTAACCTGGAAACCGCCAAAAGGATCTACAATGACTATCTCGCTTGATGTCACCAACAAACTACCAGAAGGACTAGTTGAGGTTTATGGCCGAATTCAGCGTGTTGCCTCTGCCTTAAACATACCACTGTTAATCGTTGGTGCTACGGCAAGGGATATCATTTTAGTTCATGGTTATAACGCTGCGATTGAACGCGGCACGCGGGATGTGGATTTTGGCCTGGAAGTTCAGAGTTGGGAGCATTACCAAAAATTGCGAGATGCCCTGATCCAATCTGGGTTTACAGCACACCCAATGAAAACACATCAACTCAATACTACTGACAGTGACGGCCAACCCTGGGAAATCGACCTTATTCCATTTGGGGGCGTCAGTGACGCCGAGGGCCAGATCACCTGGCCGCCAGAACATGCTTTTCAAATGAGTGTGTTAGGCTTTGATGAAGTATACAAACATGCCTGGGACGTGCTCCTTACCAGAGAACCTGCCCTTAGCGTGAAAGTAGCCTCTCCGGCTGGCATCCTGTTACTCAAACTCATCGCCTGGACAGAACGGGGTCGCGAGTACCAGGGAAAGGACGCTATCGATATTTATTACGTCATAAAACACTACAGTAAAATTCCCGACGTATTTGAAGCCCTTTATGAGCGCGATTATATGGAATTACAGGATTATGACGATATGAAAGCCAGTGCAATGATGCTCGCTGACGAGGTCGCGGCTATAGCACTCGACGATACCTTAAACTATCTCCGTCAGACTCTGCTCAACAATGAAGGAGTATTGGAACGTCTCAAGACAGATATCGCTAAATTCACCCGTGCAGGCTTCGAGGAAGCTGAGACGCTGATTGAAATAATCAAAGAACAATTAAATGAAGAAAAAAACTAACGTGGGTTTCTGTTTTTTTCCGTCTATTTCAGTAGACTGAGGAACACAATGGGAATACAACAATTGTCACTTGTTGTTGAAATCACCTTATAAATCAACGCCATTGTATGTTAGTCCTGACTATCGAGCATTGGAGCGACAGATATTCGTCTGTCGATAACCGGTTTGGTATGACTCATGTCAATTTTATTTGTATCAGCCACTTAGCTAAACTCTCTTACAGATTCAGAGCTTCTGTCAGGTTTTAACCTCTTTGGAGGATGGGCGCAAACAGGAAGCGATGGGCTTCAGGCGGCCTTAGAAGCAAAATTTAATAATCCATAATATTACCATACTCCGTAACGAAGCAGAAAACGCAAAGTGCCGGGCATCAGCTACTACAGCCAGTTAACCACAGAGTCATAAGGAAGATGGGGTCAATCAACTGCGCCTATTCCATTTGTTCAGCAAGTAATCGGCGTTGTTCAGGAGTGAGTTCAGCCCGGTCGATGATGTGCCGGGCTTCAGCGTGTCGACCGGCATAAAGACAGTGTTGCGCCAGATGGTAATTGTGCTCATTCGTTACTGCCAGGATATTCTCCTGCTGCATCAGGGGTAATTTTTCTATCGATGGCGGAACAGCCGTATCGGGCATCAACCCTTTAATCATTTTGATTCTGGCATCTTCCGCAGTTTGCCACTGGCCACTAATATCAATGAGCGGAGTATCAGGCGAATAGATCGGTTTGCCGGTTAGTTCGGCTGAAGTATATCCAAACAGGGCCAGAAGGCTGGGCGCGACGTCATAGAGGGAAAACTCAGATGAAAGCAATTGATCAGGCTGTGATTCAGGAAGCCGCAGAACCACAAACGGATGGTCTCCACCACCGGTAATGCAAACCGAAATATCCGGGCAAACCGATAAAATGGCGCCAATACAACCATCAATAAACGCCATGATTTTGATGATAATTGATGCTTCAACTGTGAACTCAGGATTACTGAACAGGGTACGCAGCGGGTCGAAACAGGCAAAAATCGCCGCTATTTCATTGCTATGTAGTGCATCAATGATAATGTTTTGCGTATTCGCCACCTGACAGAGCGCTTCTTTCAGGGTGCTCGTTACAGATTGTGATAAAGCATCTGACCGATCAGCCAGAGCGGCTATCTCTTCATCTGCTATTAATGAAGGATGCCATTGGTTTTTTAATAACTGTTGTCTGTTGTGAGCCGGATATATGCTGCCGGGTAAAACCGAAATATCGGCCGCCTCTACTGCTTTATTTTTTACCATCACATCGCTGAAAATATGACTGTGGCTGGCATGGCTGCCGTAAGTGGCCATCATATTTACTACCGCGCAGGCAACACCCTGATTATCCAATAAATCCCAAATAAATGGTTTTGTTACCTGATATCTGGCCATCGGTGCCACATTCAGCCCATCGGGTCTTAGCGCATCATATCCCAGCACCCCGTGTGAATCGGGAGAACAACCGCTATAAATGCTGCCGTAAAGCAGTGCTTCGTGACCAAACGTGGCAGTCGCTCCCGACTCGCCTGACTCACATAACGCTGTCAGCACAGGAAACTGCTCTGCAAGGCTATCATTCATCAGAAGCCGCCACTGAAAATCGGCAAGGTGCAGGCAAAGTAATTTAGCCATCTTCCAGCACCATAAAAAGGGTGGCCCGGCGATGCGTTTTCAAGCCTTTAAGTCGTTCAACAAATCGCACCATAGGTTTATTATCTTCGAGTATTTGCACCTGAGCTTTAGTGACGCCTTTTTCAATGAGAGATTGGCAAACCCGGCTGATAATATTGCTGAATAAAGCGGTGCGTCGGTATTCCGGATCAACCAGTAACGGGTCCAGATAAGCGCAAGTTTTGGTCTCATCGATCAGCGCGGCGAAAGCGGCGATGGCTCGCCCCTGATAAAAGCAGGAAATCGATGAAGACGTGTCGAGGTTAGTAGGCATATTCCCTGTAGCTTTAAAATGCCCGTGGGTAAGCAACCCCATGGTATTAAGACACAGCTCGTTTACAGCGTTCACGTCATGATCGTAGGACTGATAGGATATGCCGCTTTTAACAAAGTCCGGTACAGCAGCCAGAGAGCTTTCTACATAAATGGGATCCATATCATAGAAGCAGCTCCAGCGGCCTATTTGCATACCAGCATCGAGGTAGACCGGCACATCCTGCTCAGCCACCAGGGCTGGCCTAAGTAACCTGCGTATACCGTGCTCGGCAGCATAGGCCTTTATCTGCTGAAGTGTTTGGATGATTTGCTGGTTTGATTGCAGTGGACGGCCATCCGCTAAGCACATATCAAAACAATAAAAGTCATTATCGTTTTGGTCCATCCTGGCTATGGCAAAAACCGCCAGACAGCGGTTATCTTCCACTATGGCAGCAAAATGAACCAGACCATCAACAGTAAGAAAGTCCGGGAAATACGAAAAGAGTGCGCCTGAGCACACTCCCGTTAAATCTTCTACCTGCATGTGTTGAAGACCTGGAACCAGCAAAAACCTTTAACTGATTATAGACTGGTTCTGCGACGACGCGCCAGAGCAAGACCGCCTATTCCCAGCGACATCAGGCCTAGTACGCCTGGCGCCGAAACATCAGTAGTTACCTGAGCCTGTGGCGCTGCAACAGGCGCTGGTAATTCACCGGCAGTTAATGAGCTAATGCTGCTCGCTGATACCATGCCATAACTACCAATAGACCCTTCACCCAGCGTATTTAGCGAAAGTTCCAGCCAACCAAGGTAATCGGTCCCCTGCTCGTCGGTCTTTTTAAAGCCAACGTATCCGCTTACTGAACCGCCGTTAGCAATCGCGTCGTCAATCCAGGAGCCTGTCTGACCTTCATATGAATAACCCTGAACAGTATTCACGGACCCCCATGAGGTATAATAACTACAGTTACGGCCCCAACGATTACAAGAACTTCTGCGACTGCCATATTGATAGTTATAAGTGGTTCTCTCATTTTCGTAGGACTGCGCCAGCATGCCGAAAGTGATGAAATTATCGTCAGCACTAATGGTTTCGCCAAGCATTAAAGGAGAAGCTAAAAAGCTGAACCCGCCTGATGCAGTTAAATTAGTATATTGGTTTTCGCTGCTTGTTGTGTATGCAGTACGTCTGTAGGTAGAGCCGTAAACTGCTGGCGTATAATTGTAGTAAGAATAGTCGTAATGATAAAAGTTAAAATCGTTGACAGAATCGCCATCGAGATCAACGTAATAATTTCCCTGACCTGAGATTTGCTGATTTACATCACCGGTGATCAGTGAAGCTGACGCCAGTGGGCTGAAAGCAAATAATGCAATACTACTTTTAATAGCACAGTTAACAACGTTCATAATTAATACCTCAAAATTTAACTACTACAGAACTCATGTTGACTATGAAATAACCGTGCCAAGATCGTTTTTTAACCAATAATTACAAACTTAGCAAAATTTGTCAGGTTTAATTACAGGTGACTGTAAATTTTATTGACACATTTTCGAGGTTTATCGGCGAGTGGGTAAAGATGAATGACGAGTGACATCCTAGCCACATGTAACACTAGATTAGACAAATCCGCATGAAGACTGCAAAAGGCATTACACAGGAGATGGTACTGATGTAACCACTGCCTTGTCAGGCAACTGCTGGCTTTGCCTCACAATAACGGTGGATAAACTCCTCGTGAGTAGGCATAGACCCGGCCGTTTTCGCTACTGACATGCGCAGCATTTGCATGTTTTTAAGTAACACCTGAGCGGGCACCCGATCCACCAGAACCTTCGAATGCGAAACCATCCGGCGAGCTTTCGCTGCCCGCTCTAACCCGGTTCATGGTGACACCCGGTGAGCGTTCCAGAATTTCTGGCAATGAGGTACTGGGGACTTTGCCTGCTTCATCAAGGACAATGGAATCACCAACGGTATCGGCATTCTTCTTTAAGTCGATGGCGCTCTCCAGAGACTGACGCTGACCCGTTACCGAGATCACCTCTACTGCGCTTTCGTCCTCGCCTTCTTGGTTTTCATCTACTGCCTCTTGCGCCATTACTGCAGTGGTACAAGACATAATAGCAGCGGCAAGTACCGACCTTTTAAACCGTGGGAGTGACTCCCCTGGCATCAAGCCGTTTTGCTCACTCTGTGAATTTACAATCGAGTGTCAGAGTTTCCTTTGTACAACTCACCCCAGAAGGTATTATTAACATTTAATTTACGCTTATTGGTAAGCCCATTGCTTTTGCTTAAATAAAAAATCAATAGAAAACTCTACAAAATAAATAGATAAACAGATTTAAGCCTCAGAATGACAATCACCCCGATAACCTTTCGCCTGAATGCAAATTAAACATTTTATTAACCTGACAAATAGCTTGTCCTGAGTCAGTTCAAATATGAAAAACGATCACCAATGCCACAGCGTGCCATCTTCGAGTCGGTTTACTGGTAACGCCGCTCGCTGATAGGGATATTTTGCTGCCAGCTTCTCATTGATATCCACGCCATGACCGGGGGCTTCTCCCGGAGTGAAGAAACCACGGTCAAACTGGTAGTCAAAAGAGAACACCGACTCCATCAGCTCACTGTGCGGCATGTGCTCCTGAATACCAAAGTTAGGCACCCAGTAATCAAAATGAAGTGCGGCCCCCATGCATACCGGAGACAGATCGGTCGCACCATGAAAACCGGTACGAATATGGTAGAGGGCCGCTAAATCGGCAATCCGGCGCATTTGTGTAATGCCGCCGGCATGCACCAGCGTTGAGCGAATATAATCAATCGACTGATTCAGGATAAGTTCCTTACAGTCATGAATAGAGTTAAAGACTTCACCCACAGCCAGTGGCGTTGTGGTGTGCTGGCGGATAAGCTCAAAACCCTGCTGGTTTTCAGCGGGCACGGCATCCTCCATCCAGAACAGATGATAAGGTTCCAGCTCTTTACCCAACCGCGCCGCCTCAATAGGCGTTAAACGGTGATGCACATCATGCAACAGGTGTATTTCTGCGCCATACTGACGACGCACCTCACTGAACAGGTGCGGCACAAAATTAAGGTACTTTTCGGTAGACCACACCGCCTCGGAAGGCAGTGCCGCGTCCGCCGGCTCATATTTTTTACCGTCTTTGGCAACGCCGTAAGTGCTGGCCATTCCGGGTATGCCTGACTGCACGCGCACAGCCTGATAACCCTGATCGATGGCCTCTCCCACCGCCTCGAGCGTAGAGGCTAAATCACTGCCGTTAGCATGGGTATATGTCATGATGCGATCGCGGCTACGGCCACCGAGTAACTGATATAACGGCAGGCCAGCCACTTTACCTTTAATATCCCACAGAGCCATATCAACGGCGGCCATAGCTGTCATGCCCACTGGCCCACGACGCCAGTAGGCACCGCGATAAATATATTGCCAGATATCTTCAATCCGGGCCGGATCCTTACCGATTAGTGCCGGGATGAGGTAATCTTCAAGATAGCTGACTACCGTTTTCTCACGGCCGTTGAGTGTGGCATCACCAATACCGTACACCCCTTCGTCGGTAACAATCTTGAGGGTAACGAAGTTGCGACCTGGCGAACATACAATCACATACGCATCAGTAATTTTCATAATAAAGTCTCATCTTCAGGCCGGTTAAGGCGTGGCATAAACATAGTCGGGTAAAAACAGCACCAGCTCAGGCAGCAGTGCCAGCAACAGCAGCACCACCAGCACGGTGAGATAAAATGGCCAGACATGACGAATAAACAGGGTAATCGGGCAATCCATGATGTTGCACACGGTGTACATGGCAATACCCACCGGCGGTGTGGTACCGCCAAAGGTCACTACCAACACGAGTAAAATGCCAAAGTGAACCGGGTCGATCCCCACACTTTGGATAACGGGCACCAGAATAGGAGTGAGCAACAGTACGGTAATGGTGCCTTCCATCAGTGTACCAATCACCAGCAACAGTACCAGGCATATCATCAGCACCAGCAGCGGTGACTGGGTTACTGCAGACACGCTTTGGGCCAGCTCAACCGGTAACTGCTGAAAGGCAATCACATAACCTACCGTGCCTGCGGCCAGCACAATCAACATGATCATGCCGATATCACGCACGCTTTCATTTAAGGCGCTGCACAGTTGTGCAAAGGTGAGTTCCCGATAAGCAAACAGCCCCACTAAAACGGCGTACACCACGGCAAAGGCACCGGCTTCTGATGGCGTGAAGATCCCCCAGCGAATGGTAACAATCAGCAGCACCGGGAATAACAGCGCCCACTTGCACCGGCCAGCCGCAATCATAACCTCCCGGAATGCCGGCGGCTTTTGTGTTTCGGTGTTACCGAGCTTCTGAGAGCTTGCCACCCAACGCACGCAGAGCATCAGTGCAATAGTCAGCAATGCGCCGGGTAATAGTCCGGCAATAAACAATTTACCAATCGACACATTGCCCATGTAGCCATATAAAATTAAACCAATACTGGGCGGAATACAGGCCGTGATCAAAGCACTCACGGTAATGATGGCAGCACTAAAGCCCCGCGGTAAGCCAGAGTCTTCCATGGGCTGACCAAGAATACGGGCCTGCATGGCGGCATCAGCAATAGCCGACCCCGACACGCCGCCCATCAAAGCACTGAGCACAATAGTGACATGAGCCAGACCACCGCTGATCCAGCACACCAGCAAATTAGCAAAACTAATCAGCCGCCAGGTGATCCCCGAAGCGTTCATAATGTGCCCGGCCAGAATGAAAAACGGCACTGCAAGTAACGGAAAGCTCTGGCTACTCGAAACCATTCGCTGCACTGCTACCAGCACCGGTAAGGAGTCATGCATAACAAAAAACAGCAAGCCGCTGGCCATCAGGCTAAACGCCAGTGGCACACCGGCTAATAGCAAGGCTAAGAAAACCAGCAGCATCATCATTGTGCTGCCCTCTCTTTAACTGAAAGCCACTTAAGCCAGCTCTGTTCAAGCAGGGTTAGCAGCATCAGGCCGGCACCCACCGGGAGTGCAAGGGCTACGTACCGGTAAGGTATAGGCGTGCTACCCAGCGTTCGCTGAGGGTTAAGGTTAAACAGCGCAATGCCATACACAACAATAACGGCGAGCACGCCGATCATCATAAGAGATGCCAGTCCCGAAAGCCGCTGCTGCCAGCGCGCTGGCAGGTATTGGGTAGCAACATTCACTGTGGCATGTTGTGCGTGTTTTAAGGTTTGATTGGCACCGAGCATACACAGCCAGGCGAACAGGAGCTGGGCAATATCAACCGACCAGATAATCGGCAGCCCTATCGTGCGCATCACTGCCGCCGCAAAGACCAGCAACACAATGGCAGACAGCAAGCCAATGCACAGCATACGCTCAATCTTATCGAGGTGGTTCATTGGCTGTTCCCCTCATCCAGCAATGCGCGAACCTGCCGGCGCAGTTCGCTGTATCCGAGGGCCTGATAAACTGACTCTGTTGCCTGCATAAATGGCTCAACCGGCGGGTTAGATATTGAAATGCCGGCCGCGGTTAGCTTTGCCTCGATGTCATTTTCAGCCGTGAGTACCTGAGAAGTGGCATACTTACCTGCTGCAGTGGCAGCGTGGATGATGACATGCTGTTCGGCGGCTGTTAGCCGGTAAAACCAGTCATCACTGGTCACCAGGCCGGATATCAGTTGAATATGGCCGGTTTTGGTAACATGGCTTATTACCTCATAGAGCCTTGCGCCCCATACCGCAGCCAGCTGAGCTTCACCGGCATCGATAACACGTTGCTGCAGGGCACTATAGACTTCAGACCAACTCAATGGCGTGGGCGTAGCCCCCATAGCTTCGATGGTGCTTATCCAAACCGGCGCACTGATGGTACGTAGTCTTACTCCGTTTAAATCTTCAGGCTGAGCTACCGGCTGCTGAGTTAGCAGATGCCTTGCGCCCTGCCACCAGTTAAATGCCAGCACACGTAAACCGGCGTTTTGCTGCAGGTTGCCATTCCACTGTTGAAACAGATCAGAGCCAACCAGGTGTTGTAGCTCAGCCAGGTTGTTCACCAGATAAGGAGCGCCAAGGATCCCCATTTCATGGGCATACACAGACAAGCGCCCGCCATCCACCAGCACCGCAATGCCAGCACCGGCCATGGCCTGCTCCAGAATGTCGTCGTCGTTACCCAGTTGAGAACCAATAAACAGGTTAACGCTAAGCGAGCCCTTACTGCCCGTTTCGACCAACTGCTTAAAGCGCATCAGGCCCTTGTACATGGGATCGCTGCTACTCAGTGACGTTACCACATTCAGTGACGTCACTTTTTCTGACCCCGCATCTGCATTGCCACCGGTAGCAAAAAAAGCCAGCAGCAGACCAAAAATCAAATTGTGCAGACGATGCTGTATCACCATAGGTTAACTTTAATTACTTCGTAGAGGCGCCAGGTTAGCGCTGGCGAATAGCAGGCAACATTGTCATTTTTCACATTCCAGCAACGTTTTTTGGGTGGCCGGGATAATCACCAAAAAAACTGATAGATAGTAAGGCGTTATTTCAAAAAAGATTTTTTTCCGCAGCAGAAAATCGGGTGCAGTATGAGCACTTTACATTGTGAAATTTATGTTATTCATTACCGCTTTATCTTTTTATCGTTTCACAGCCCGTTAACATTGCCGATTGTCATCAGTCGCTGCATTATTTGACCTGAATTTTAATCACTGACCGGGAGCGTATTGTGACGTTTCAACCAAAATATTCACTGACCTTTTCTGCGTTGTTGTCAGCCATGGTGCTAACAGCGTGTCAGCCACAACAACAAAATGTTGAAGCCCAGAGCACACAGGCTCAAGCAGAGCCTCAAACACAACCACAGGTAAAAAGCGGCCTAGCCGAGCCGTTGGTAGAACATATTTACACCGCGGATCCTTCTGCCCATGTGTTTAACGGCCGCCTGTATATTTATCCTTCTCACGACGTGGAATCAGGTATTCCTCAAAACGACAATGGCGATCACTTCGACATGCGCGATTATCATATTCTGAGCATGGACGAAGTGGGCGGTGAGGTTACCGACCATGGCGTTGCCTTATCAGTTAAGGATATTCCATGGGCAGGGCGCCAGCTATGGGCGCCGGATGCCGCTGAAAAAGACGGTAAGTACTACCTGTATTTCCCACTCAAAGACAAGAACGACGTTTTCCATATTGGTGCTGCCGTGAGCGACACGCCTGAAGGCCCATTCACTCCCGAGCCTGAGCCAATTGCCGGCAGTTACAGTATGGATCCTGCCGTGTTTAAAGATGACAACGGCGAGTATTACATGTACTTCGGTGGTATTTGGGGTGGTCAGCTACAACGCTATGAAGGCGGCACTTATAACCCGGAAGATGTTTACCCTGCCGATGATGCACCGGCAGTAAAACCTCGTATTGCCAAAATGGCGGATGACATGCTTTCTTACGCCGAAACGCCAAAAGAAATTGAATTGCTCGACAAAGACGGTAGTCCGATTCTACAAGGCGATAATGACCGTCGCTTCTTTGAGGCAGCCTGGGTTCACAAGTATCAGGGTAAGTATTATTTCTCTTATTCTACCGGCGATACCCATAAAATTGTTTATGCGACCGGCGATAACCCTTACGGTCCGTTTACTTACCAAGGCGTAATTCTACAACCGGTAGAAGGCTGGACTAACCACCACTCTATCGCCAAGTTTAAGGGTAAATGGTACCTGTTCTATCACGACAGCTCATTATCCGGCGGTCAAACGCATTTACGCAGCGTAAAAATGACCGAACTTACCTATAACCCGGATGGCAGCATCGTTACCATCGATCCATACCTGGAGCAGAAGTAATGCTTGAATCAACCGCAACGCCCGCATCGATGGACAGTCCGTCGGGCGAAAATATCGGCTTTGTTATTTTTATTAGTATTGTGGCCACCATTGGCGGATTCCTGTTTGGATTCGACAGCGGGGTTATCAACGGCACGGTAGATGGCTTACAGCAAGCGTTTAACTCGGCCAGCGCCGGTACCGGGTTTAATGTGTCGAGCATGCTGCTTGGCTGTGCAGTAGGGGCATTTTTTGCTGGCCGCTTTGCCGACAAGTACGGCCGCCGCGCGCTACTGATTGTCTCATCGGTATTGTTTATCATCAGTGCCTGGGGCTCTGGTATTGCTACGTCGTCTTTTGAGTTTGTAATCTACCGGGTCCTTGGCGGCCTGGCGGTAGGTGCGGCCTCAGTGATGGCGCCAGCTTATATTTCAGAAGTGTCCCCGGCCCGTTATCGCGGTATGCTGACCAGTATTCAACAGATTGCCATTATCAGCGGTTTGTTTGCGGCGTTCCTTAGCAACTATATGCTGGCTGGTGAGGCAGCAGGTTCAACCAATACGCTGTGGTTAAATTTTGAGGCCTGGCGCTGGATGTTCTGGATTGAGCTTATCCCGGCAACCCTGTTTTTCGTGATGCTATGGTTTATTCCGGAGAGCCCGCGTTTTCTGGTATCCAGCAACAAAACCGAACGGGCTCACCGCGTACTTACCCGTTTACTGGGCGAAGATGCAGCCACTCATAAACTCAACGAAATTAAGCAATCACTGGCTGACGATCACCGTCCTCAGCTTAAAGACCTAATCGACAAAAACACCACTAAAGTACGTCCCATTGTTTGGGTGGGGCTTGGCCTCGCAGCGTTTCAGCAACTTGTTGGCATTAACGTAGTGTTTTACTACGGTGCGGTACTCTGGCAAGCCGTTGGCTTTTCTGAGTCGGACGCTCTGCTGATCAACGTGCTAAGCGGGGCTATCAGTATCGCCGCCTGTATTCTTACCTTGCTGGTGATTGACAAAATCGGCCGTAAGCCACTCCTCAAGTGGGGCTCAATCGGCATGACAATTACCCTGGGCGTGATGGTTGTGGCCTTTTTAAATGCCTCACAAGGGCCAGACGGTAAGCTTATCCTGGGTGACTGGGGTACCACCGCACTGGTGGCAGCAAACCTGTATGTATTTTTCTTTAATATGTCATGGGGCCCGGTAATGTGGGTAATGCTGGGAGAGATGTTCCCCAATCAGATCCGTGGTTCAGGCCTTGCAGTAAGTGGCCTGGTGCAATGGACCTCCAACTTCCTGATCACCATTACCTTCCCGATGCTACTAGCCGGTATTGGCTTAGGTGGCGCTTACGGTATTTATGCCATTTTCGCCTTCCTGTCGGTAATCTTTGTAGTGAAGTTTGTTAACGAAACCAAAGGCAAAGAGCTGGAACAAATGCAGGGATAAACAAAATCACTCCAACACTATAATCATAATAAAACGTCACCACTCGCCAGCGCTTAGTCGCTGGCTTTTTTATGCTTGTTTATCAATAGCAGCGGAGTTGCCATTGTTGGGCAGCGATATACAATTAGACTGCTTGTGGTCAGGAGTGATAGTTCCTTTAAAGGCCACTCAACTCACTCTGGAAGTAATAAATTTGCTAAAGCGGACATCAGCAAAATACAAGATTCCAGTTTCTTCGAATATATTTTTTATTTAATTCGGTTTTACTGTCAAAGATGATGCATCATAGGTTTCGACCAGCAACATTTTATAAACGCCTTCTCCGTACTCATTGACCGTACTTTTCGTGAATACGTAGTTTTCACCAAATTTCGATAAATTTTGATAACGCTCGGTAGCTCCCGCATCTCCGATAAAAGTAACCGCACATATTTTGTTAGCACACGAAAAACGTTCACTATGAGCAGTAGCAGCGAACTCTTCATAAAAATAGTCTTTCAGGTTGTTTTTTCGTGAAACAGATTTTTCATTGGTTCCAACTTTATCCAATGCATCCAATATTTCATCAAAATCTTTAGCTTTGAAAAAACTATCCAGCCCGCTTTTTAATAATTCGCCTTCTTCATTCACAAAGTATGCTTCGGCACTCTCAACAGAATTGAAGGAATCTCCCCAATTTATTAAATTTTGATTGGTAGATGCAGTTGAAGGTGTTTGTTCACCATTTTGCTCAGTATCTAATTCTACTTTGTCATGAGACTTTTTGATGACATCTTCTTTTGACATTTCAACTGGTTCTAATTCTGATCGGGTAGTTTCAATTGCTGGCGAGAAACTCTGAGTAGGTATTAAGGAAGAATCCTGCTCTTTCAGGATGTAACTGGTAACACCTACTAAACAGATTACTCCGATAGAGTATAAAATTAGCGTACTTTTAGTCATGATTTGATTCCTTCCTTAGGGATTAAAC
This sequence comes from Gammaproteobacteria bacterium, assembly GCA_018222405.1. GTDB lineage: Bacteria > Pseudomonadota > Gammaproteobacteria > Enterobacterales > Alteromonadaceae > Alteromonas. Next base: position 40,651 of record JAAFAI010000005.1, read on the forward strand.
AAACAGAGTCCGGTTGAGCTTGACTCAACGAACACGCCTGTTTTCGAAACTTCCCTTTTATCAATTAATCTCTTTTTAATACATACGGCTGACTAATATCTATTCCGAAGACACACTACTATCGATTTGTTTTTTCTTCAAACTAGCGTAAGACTTCGCATTGCCATGATTAAATTGCATGTCAGGTAAAAGGCAATACTTATTCCCATCAGTTGGTAAGGCTTGATAACCTGCAAAAACAATAATCTACACTCATTTTATTGGTCAGCACCACTCCGGCACCAAAAGCCCATTAGATAGATAAAGTATAGCGGACGAACGTCCGCTATAAGGGAAACACTATCGTTCAAAGTAAGAACTGCTTTCTTCTGCTTTTCGCTTATTTCGCCAAGTTGCCAGTGACTGACCACCAAATCTGACTTAACTCAAAATTCGTACTGCCAGTTTGTGTGCGAATCAAATTAACTTAATTACTCTTTAGGAGCATAGTTTATTACGGGCGGTGGTTGCTGATCCCTTACATACCGATCAAGCCAGTTGCGAAGTTGCACAAAAACCTCTTCTCGATACTGACTAATAGCATGATCGGCACCTTCGTACATGATAAACCGCACCGGATAGCGTTTTTCATCCAACGCCTCGACAAGCTTTAATGCCTGAGTCGAACGGGTACGCCAGTCGGAAGAGCCGTTCAGTACTAGTATTGGCACTTTAGGTAACATATCCAGCCAATTTATTACCGAACGCTCTGCAAGCCAGGCTTGCGGATCCAACTGATACTGCGGGTCCATTTCAGCAAACATTTTGCTAAACTGCGGGCGGTGTTCCAGTGTTAAAGCCATATCTGCAACAATACCGCCAACGGCTACGGCACTTACCTTAAGTCCCTTTTTTAGCGCCAGAAAACTCATCATACTCCCGCGCGACCAGCCAAATAAACCGATACGCGAAGCATCAACCTCCTCAATCCCGGCCAGTAAAGCAGGTAATGCCAGCACATCGTTTACATCATCGCCACCAAAATGATCCGCCCCCTCACTGCCTCCGGCCCCCCGATATTGAGAGGCAATCACCACATAGCCCCAACTGGCAATTTCAGCCAGTTGCGCCGGTCCTATCGATGAGCCCGGAAACGCCAGTGATCCAAAATCCCGATTACCGCCGCGATTATAAATCACTGCCGGATATTTACCCGGCGCTTTAGGTTTAAAGACAAAACCCCGGATTTTGAGGCCATCGACCTCATAGACAATGCCCGATAGGTGTACGTTATACCTGAAGGTGTTTTCGAGCATTGCGAGGTCAGGTGTATGTTCAACCCCGGATGTGAAAAGGGAGTCATGTTCCAGCAAATAGGCTTTAAATTGTGTAGGTGAGGTTATGGGGGTATCGCTGATGAGTTGTGCAAATGCACTATGACTCATTAGTACAAACAGAGACAGCAATAACCCAATCAAGCGAGCATTATTGTTCTTCATTAACCGAATCCTTGTCTAAATAATGTCAGTTCTGTTTACTGGTGCTGTTCACCTCCGACATCGAAACGGCATCCACTACCCACTCTATACTAGCTCATTCAACAAGGCTGGCAACGCCTTTCCCGATGATTACATCTTCGTGGCTTATATCGGCGATTTGGCCAATGGAAAAGTCTGTATCCTTAGCGAACCTGGCAATCATCTTAATAGCATATGGGCTAAAAACTATCCTCCTCCCGTCGTTAAGTTTGTTTACAACTTTTTGCGTTTGTCGCCGGCAATGAGTTGGTAAACTTACCGTTGGAATTTTTGGAGGGAACTTAACATCAGTGAAGTACATCGCTTTTTCGCTTGCCTCAGCGCTTGCGCTTTGTATTGCAGCCTGTAGCAGCAATAACCAAACAGAACGGTTAACGCCGCCCGATTCGGTGGTGAAATACTCCAGCATGGAGGGCTATCAGGACCGCTTTATTAATTTGTTTCCCAAGTTTAAAGACTACCCGGTAACCTGCAACGAAGACTGCTACCAGCCCAGTGAGCTTCTAACTTGTAACGAGCCTATGGAACAGTGCACTTATACCGGTGATGCAACGCCGTTGTCGCTCGACACCGGGTACACGGTTAAATGGTATGGTCACGCCAGCTTTCGCATCACCACACCGGATAACCAACAGTTTTTGTTCGACCCGGTATTCAATCAGTTTGACTGGCCGGTAAACTGGGCTTTTCGCCTGTCGGCGGGCTTTAATCGTAACAAACCGGAACAGCCCTCGGATTCGCTGCTTAATGCAACCCATGCGGTAATGTATTCGCACATTCATTATGATCACTTTAACAAGAGCGATATCCAGGCATTCTCTGCCGATACGGCGTTTTTAACGCCTTTAGGTTTTGCTGAGCACTTTCCCGACGGTGATTTTAACATTACCGAAATGGCCTGGTATGCCAGTAAACCGCTGGGCAAAATGAATGTGCATTTCGTCCCCGGTCATCACTTTAGCAATCGGATTCTGGTGCCTTATCTGTATGAGGACGAGAACAAAACCCTGTGGGGTGGCTGGCTGCTCGAGCATCAGGGCAACACCTTATTCTTTGCTGGCGACACCGGTTATTCGCTCCACTTTAAGCAGATAAGAGAAAAGTACGGGGAGATTGACGTATGCTTGCTGCCCATTGCTTCCTATTTCAGCGCTGAATCACCAGCCTTTTACCGAAAAGTCCACATGACCCCGGAAGATGCTCTTATCGCAGCCAAAGAACTTAACTGCAAAGTGATGGTGCCATGGGGTTATGGTAATAACAGCTGGAAGATGGGCGATAAAACTTCCCACTCTGCCCTCTTTCGGCTGCTAACCATGCACAAGCGTTTAGCTTCAGATATTCCCTTACACATTCTCAACGAAGGGGAGCAGGTTAGCTTCTAAGAAAAGATAATGGGGTCAGAAGATAAAGGGGTCAGAGTACATTAATGAACATCATTAATGTACTCTGACCCCTTTATTTGCCTTTATTTGCTTATCTGATTAGGGAGCGCGCCTTTGGGGCGGGCCAAGATAGCTGGGCTTCAGATTACCTGTGTCCACAATTACCCGCTGCAATACCGCTCCAGGCGTTAAGGCTTTTACCGCCAGACGGTGACGACCGGCCTTAGTTACGGGCAGTGTTGTAGTGAGTTCTTTCACGTTATCCATTACCCCCTGCCCCCAGGCTTGCTTGTCTTTTTGTGAAGGCAGCGCCAGCGTAGCCACATGTTCACCATCCAGGGTTACCGCCACCTTAATGCCCGTTGCTGCATCAAACGGCAAAGAAGGCGATAACTGAAGCGTTAGCGGAAACTCGCCGGTTGAGGTAAAGAATACCGGGAATTCCAGTGCCGGCGCCTGCTGGGGTGTGAGGCTGGAATATGGCGGCAATGCCGCACTCATAGCTTCGCCTGTGCGCCCATGTACCGCGACCTTATGCCAGCGGCCATTCGGGGTCGACTTCACCTTGGCCTCGCTGGCATTCATCGCCACGTAACCGTCGGCCTCAATAAAGTCACCGCTAACCGGCCTGGCAGTCAGTTCTGGTTTGTGCGCAGTCACTTTTATGTTAGCGCCGCCCCAGCCGGTACCTTTCACATTTATAGTGCCTTCGTGATGTCCAGCCTCTAACTGAGACCAGTCAATGGAAACCGGCACGGGCGTATCTGACAGCAACTCGCCGCCATTTTTGCTCAGAATGATCCAGGGTTGTGAGGCCTTTGCCGACCAGTTGAAAGCTTTGCCCTGCCGGTTATATACAGTAAAGGTGCGAGTTGCTTCGCCATACAGCGTAAACTCCGGCAACGACAATCCGCCAGTGGCCGGCCAGTAAGCACGACTACCCTCAACTGAAACGCCCATATCAGCCACGGCAGGTTGTGCCAGCGCTTTGGTCTGAACTACCGGCGGGATATTGGCCGGCGGGTTATTCCAGTACACATAGCCAATGTGTGGCTGCGACATCATACGGTTCCATTTACCGCCGTTAATACTGTGATACATTTCAGTAAGGTCGGCATCCCGTTCAAACCACGCGTTAACTGTGGCCGCCATGGCCGACGTAGAAGCGCGGTCCTGTTCGGCATACAGAGCATTCAGCGCCTGGGCCCGATTTAACTCAAACATAGCCTGGGTAGCCCACACCGGATGCGCAACCAACTGGAAAAATGCATCCTGATAATCACTGTCGATGCGCTCATAAATGCTATTGGCTTTATCCGAAGCTTCGGCCAATGTTTCGCTTATCCGGTCGGCTTCGTTGTAATTCAGTACGCTGTAAGTTTCCGGGCTCAGCGCTTCGGGCTTACGCCGGCCGTTTTGTAGCGTATAAACTGTCAGCAACTCTGCAATATCGTTAGTAAACTGGCCATTAAACTGACTCGCGACCCATTCCCGGGTAAACTGTTTGGCAGACTGCGCGTTAAACGCTTCCGGATCCCAGGCCTGCGCCAGGAAAAAGCTGATAGGTAATTCCATAGGCTTTAAGTCGCCTACGTTGGTGATCCAGATTTTATCTGCGCCATACTCCCAGGCGAGATTCATTTGCTCCCAGACCTTACCCAGCGGCACGGTATTGATCCATCGGTAAGACCGCGGGCCGCCCACATAATCAAAGTGATAATATACCCCGGCACCGCCGCTACGGCCGCGCTCAGCTTCGGTTGGCAGGCGGCGAATATTACCGGCATTATCGTCAGACCAGAGTAACGTCACATCATCCGGCACACGCATGCCCCGCTCATAAAAACCCTGCACTTCTTTGTACAACGCCCACACCTGTGGCACCTCAGAAAGTGGCTTATCTATTACATCCGCCAGAATTTCCCGCTGGTCATGAACGATCTTTTCCAACAGGCCAATATTTTCGCCCTCGCTCATTGGCGTATCAGCCTGCCCGCGCATACCAAGGGTGAAAATGCCGTCTTTATCTTTGTACCGCTTAGCGCCTTCCACCCAGAATTCGTAGAGTTTGTCGGGATTGGTTGAATACTCCCACGGGCCGCTGCCATAGCGGTTCCACTCTTTGTCCGCCCGCATCATGGGCTCGTGGTGTGAGGTACTCATTACTATGCCCATATCATTGGCCTGATACATGTTTTGTGGATCATCATCGGCAAAGGCATTGTTCCACATGGCCGGCCATAAAAAGTTAGATTTCAACCGCAACAGCAGTTCAAAAACATGCTTATAAAACTTCGCGTTATAGCCGCCGAACTGCTCGTGCACCATGCCGGTAAGGGCTGGGGCCTCATCGTTGAGGAAGATCCCCCGGTATTTCACCTTAGGGGCATCGCTGATGTGCGTACCGGCCTCAATGTAGAGTTTGTCATGGGTGACAATCGGTACATCTGCCCACCAATACCAGGGGGAAACGCCGATTTTTTCACTCAGATCATAGATACCAAATATTACGCCGCGCCGGTCATTACCGCTGATCACCCAGGCCTGTTCTACGCCGGGAAGCGGGCTCGCTACCGTATCGAGCTGATAACCTTCCCACTGCCGGGCCTTTGCCTGAACTGTAAGTTGATTACTGGCAATCAGTTTGTCCACCAGCGCAGCCTGACCGCGCTTACCAACGATGATCACGTGGCCAGAAAGATCATCTGTTTTACTGGTTAAGCGTGGCTTAAGGCCGGTAACGCGCAGGATATCCTGCTGCAGCGACTCGGCTGCCATTCTGATCCCCGGGTTGGTTTTACTGTCCACCCAGATGGTCGCCATTTTTTGTGCGGCGCTATCGGCCACCACGAAGTCGCCTGGCGCAAACTGGTGGGTAACATAGTCACTGGCTATGGCAGGTGCGCACAAACACAACAATAAAATACTTACAAAGCGGTTTAACATGCCTTTACCCTGATTATCTTCTGGCGTGCGGGCCAATAGTGGTGCCCACAAAGCCACCCGCTTTTTGCGTACTCAGCCAGGTAGCATCCTGCGGTTCGCCCACCGCCAGCCACTCACCATTCTGCTCAATGGCAAATTCAATTAATGCGCCCTCGCCGTGAATTTTCACTTTAACCGGCTCGCCTATCGGGGTTGTCAGGGGGTGACGGGCAACAGTGGTTACCTTGCCATCAACCACCTGTTCCACAAACGCCTCATAACGACCTTGCTCACCGCGTAAGCCAAGAAAATAGTGGTAGCTGGCACTCTGGAAGGCCGCCAGACCAGCCTCTGCTGAAGAAGCTTTAGCGATGGTCATTTCGGTGCTCGCCGCAAAAGACGCAGCAGCCTGATGCGAGCCCACATAGCTCACCATCTCCTTGCTATAAAGGGCATTCTCCAACGGCGACATGGTTAGTACGCCGTTTTCAACACTCACCCAGTGGCGGTCAAAATCCCGCGGTGTTTGCCAGCGCACGCTAAGGCTATTGCCGTCAAACTGGTCATCCCAATCGTAAAAATCCGTGCCCTGCTGTTTGCTTGTTCCGGCCGGGCGCGGGCTGGTAGGCGGAATAGGTGTTTTAGGGGGTAGAATATGCGGCCATTCATTACGCCACTCTACGGGCAGTAAAAAGGTATCCCGCCCCGTGTTGTAAAGATAGTTCTCGTAAGGTCGGGTGCCTAAGAACACCGCCCACCATTCACCGGCGTCGGTTTGAATCATGTCGGCGTGCCCTGCGGTATCCACCGGGTTGGGTCGCGGCCAACTGAGATCCCGCTGGGTCAGAATCGGATTGTTTTCGTACGGGATAAAAGGCTCATCCAGAGAACGTGTGCGGAATACTACCTGGGAGTGTTGTGGCCCGGTGCCACCCTCGGCGCAGGATAAGAAATACCAGTCATTCACTTTGTAGATATGCGGCGCTTCAATCCAGATGGGCTCCTGGCTGATATCTACACCGCCATTTACCAGCAGTTTACGGCTGTCGGGTAACACTTTCTGAGTGGCGGGATCGTACTCCCACATCCAGATAGCCCGGTGGCCGTTGTATAAAGGCTCGCCAGGAGGAGCTTCATTATGAGTGATGTACACACGGCCATCGTCATCGAAGAAAATGTCCGGGTCGATACCACCGACTTCCGGTAACCAGATGGGTTCAGACCAGGGTCCAGCCGGATCGCTGGCAGTGATAATGAAGTTACCGCCATTGTCTACCGAAGTAGTAATGATATAAAACAGTCCGTCGTGGTAACGAATAGTCGGCGCAAAAATACCTCTGGAAATGCTCGCGCCGGAGAACTCCATTTGCTCTTCACGGTCAAGGGCATAGCCTACCAGCTTCCAGTCGGTCAGATTTTTACTGTGTAAAATGGGCAAGCCGGGGGTATAGCTGAAAGAGGACGTAGTCAGGTAGTAGTCGTCACCTTTTTTGGTGATAGACGGATCAGGATAGAAGCCCGGCAATACCGGATTGGCATATTCGCCGGCCGGTGCCGAGGGGCGGTTATTCGGCGTAGCATATTTAAACCAGTCAAAGGTCACTTCTGCAGACATCGCTGCTGGCTTAGCCGTAGCCTGCTGTGCAGCCCCTGATGAACCAGGAGAATTACACCCGGTCATCAACAGACCTGACAGTAAGGATAAAATAACACGCTGCTTCATAAACATTCTCTGTGCACTAATGTGACAGGCATTTAACGTTAAAGCCAGCAAGGCTTCAACGCGTTGGCGTTATGAAAAATCTCAACCAGACTTGCGTTTTTTGTGAACCAAATGTAAACAGAAGACAGACTGAGTAAAGGCTAGCCGAAGTGGGCTAAACCCATGATATAAAAAGAGGTTATAAGTGTATGTGAGAGCAGTATTAAAGCTTGCGGAAGCAGGTGCAATTTCACAAACCTGCTTCCTGCTTTCACTTTCAGGAGGCCTTTAACGACAGGTCCTGTTCTTCGCTATCGCGCCGGGCGTCGCGATATTCCTTAGGCGTTTGATCAAAGTGCTTTTTGAATACCGCATACATATATTGCAGCGACGGATAACCGCAGATCTTGGCAATCTGGGAGGTTGCTTCGTCAGAATTCTCCAGCATCTTGCAGGCACGGCCCAATTTTTCATTGTGGATCTCGTTGTGAATACTGTGGCCGCGCTCTTCTTTAAAACGGTGTTCAAGGTTTGAACGGGAGACCCCAACGTAGTCGAGCACCTGATCCACCTTAATACCACGGCAGGCGTTTTGCCGGATATAATGCATGGCCTGCATTACGTGTGGATCGCTGATGGCTTTAAAGTCAGTAGACTGACGCTCTGCAACACATTCAGGTGGGATCAGCACCGGCTTGCGTGGCTTATTATGGCCTTTCAGAATTCGGTGCAGGGTTTTTGCTGCCTGAACCCCCATTTCAAAACAACCCTGACGCACTGAGCTCAGGCTCACCCGGCTCAGATAACGGGCCAGTTCATCATCGTCTATACCAATAACCGACATCTTATCCGGGATAAGCATGCCGATATGGTCGCACACCTGCAGTAAATGACGCGCCCGCGAGTCGGTAACCGCAATAATCCCCACCGGCGTAGGTAAGCTTCTCAGCCAGTCGGCCAGACGCTTAGTTGTGTATTGCCAGGTCTCAGGTCGTACCGGGTGTCCGCGGTAAACATGACAGTCGTAGCCTTGCGAACGGGTGATCTCTAATACCGCGTTTTCACGTTCCTGGGCCCAGCGATGATGTTCATTCACCGGTGCACCGTAAAAGGCAAAGCGCTGGATACCTTTTTGTCTGAGATGCTCAAAGGCAGCCTGGATGAGGGCGTAGTTATCGGTTGCAACATAAGGCACATCGGGATAATCGGCCGGATTCTCGTAAGAGCCGCCGATGCCCACCACCGGTACATTAGCCTTATGCAGAGCAGCCTGTATTTCCGGGTTGTCATAATCGGCGATAATGCCGTCACCGCTCCATTCATCCAGATGGTCGAGGCGCGCCATAAAGTCTTCTTCCAGATACAGATCCCAGTCAACCTTTGAGGTTTGCAGGTAGTCACCTACCCCCGCAATAATGCGTCGGTCATAAATTTTATTGGCATTAAATAAAAGCGTAATACTGTGTTTATTCTCAAACATGAACTGCTCCGTGCTAACCGATTGTGCCCGAAGTGATTAATGTTTTGCCCTGAAGCTGTATACCAATTAACCACTTTGTTTAAATTAAATAACTTTTTTTTACGATATTTCTTGTTTCGGAGCATACTAATACACCTTGTTCGAATTAACAAAAAAGTAACAAATTTTCGTAATTGCGATTTAGTGATTTCGCAATCAGCATAAGCGCCTAATCTTTCCGGTGAGAGTAACTATGTATATTGGTATTGATCTTGGCACATCAGGTGTCAAAACCATTTTGACCGATGAAAGCGGTAAAGTGGTGGACTCAGCGTCTTCTTCATTAACGGTAGCCATACCGCAACCGCTGTGGTCTGAACAAAATCCAGAGGATTGGTGGACAGCAACCTGTGCAACACTGGATGAATTAAAGCAGCGTAATAACTTATCAGTTGTTAAGGCGCTGGGTCTGGCAGGGCAAATGCACGGCGCTACTATGCTGGATAAAGGAGGCCAGGTGTTACGTCCGGCAATATTGTGGAATGACGGCCGCAGTGAATCCCAGTGCCGAACGCTGGAAAGCACCGTTGCAAAGGCACGGGTAATCACTGGAAACCTGGTGATGCCGGGTTTTACTGCTCCCAAATTATTGTGGGTGAAAGAAAACGAGCCGGACATTTTTAAACAAGTGGATAAGGTTTTGCTGCCGAAAGACTACCTGCGTTACAAACTCACCGGTGAGTTTGCGTCAGACATGTCAGATTCGGCCGGTACAAGCTGGCTGAACACCGGCGAGCGTAGCTGGAGCAAAACCATGCTGATGGTCTGTGGTTTAAGTGAAAAGCACATGCCAAAGCTCTATGAAGGTAACGAGATCACCGGCTACCTTACAGCAGAAACCGCCGGACGCTGGGGCATGAATGCCGTTCCGGTAGTGGCCGGCGCCGGCGACAATGCCGCCGGAGCAGTAGGTTGCGGCATTGTTGATGCCGGCCAGGCCATGCTGTCGCTGGGCACCTCCGGTGTTTATTTTGCGGTGACTAATGATTACCGCAGCGATCCGGAATCAGCGGTACACAGCTTTTGTCATGCCGTAGGCCACCGCTGGCATCTGATGTCGGTAATGCTCAGCGCAGCCAGCTGCCTTGATTGGTTTGCCAAAAATTCCGGTTACAACTCCGTTGCCGAACTGTTTGACGACGTGGTTAACAACACCCGGCCGGATGATCCGAATACCCCTTTCTTTTTGCCCTATTTAACCGGCGAACGCACACCACATAACAATCCCAATGCCAAAGCTGGCTTTTTTGGATTAACTGCTTCCACTACCCGGGCGCATATGGCTCAGGCTGTGGTGCAGGGCGTTTCTATGGCGCTCGCCGATGGTATTGATGCGGTGCACGGCTGTGGTATTCAGGTAGAAGGGATCAGTCTGATTGGGGGTGGGGTTAAAAGCACTTACTGGCGTCAGTTACTGGCCGATGTCAGCGGCATTGCCATGAATTATCGCAAAGGCGGTGATGTGGGGCCGGCTTTAGGTGCAGCCAGGCTGGCACAGCTGGGCGTTTCACCACAAACACCGGTTAGTGATATATGTCCGGTGCCGGAACTGGTTGCCAGCTACGAGCCTGATTCTACTCTTAAAAATTACTACGATCAGCGGCGCCAGCAATTCCGCGAGCTATACTTTTCACTTCATTCATAATTTTAACAAAAAACACAAAAGTCGATGAAGTTTACATAATTGTCGAATACACGCCGATTGCACAGTATTAGCAATCATCAAAATAACGGGCCATTCGGCCCACTCAGGAGTTAACTATGGCGGATTTTTTCCAGGACATCAGCCCAATCCAATACGAAGGTGCCGAGTCCACTAACCCACTGGCATTTAAACACTATAACCCCAAAGAAGTGGTGTTAGGCAAAACCATGGAAGAGCATTTACGCTTTGCTTCCTGCTACTGGCACAACTTCTGCTGGGACGGCGCCGATGTGTTCGGTGGCAATACTTTCGACCGTCCCTGGTTGCAGCCAGGCGATGCTATGGAGCGAGCAAAACAAAAAGCAGATGTTGCCTTTGAGTTTTTCAGCAAACTCGGCGCGCCTTACTATTGTTTTCATGACGTTGACGTAGCACCCGAGGGTGACAGCGTTAACGACTATATTCGTAATTTCAGCGAAATGACTGAAGTACTGGCGGCCAAACAGGAAGCCTCCGGCATGAAACTGTTATGGGGCACTGCTAACGTCTTCAGTCACCCGCGTTACATGTCAGGCGCAGCCACCAATCCGGATCCGGAGATCTTTGCCCGCGCAGCAACTCAGGTATTTCACGCCATGAACGCCACCCAAACCCTTGGCGGTGCTAACTATGTGCTGTGGGGTGGTCGTGAGGGTTACGAAACGCTGCTCAATACCGACCTCAAGCGTGAACGCGCTCAGCTTGGCCGCTTTATGAATATGGTGGTGGAGCACAAACACAAAATTGGTTTTGACGGTTTGCTGCTGATAGAGCCAAAACCTCAGGAGCCAACTAAACACCAGTACGATTACGATACGGCAACTGTTTATGGCTTCCTGAAAGAATTCGGTCTGGAAAAAGAGTTCGCGGTAAATATCGAAGCCAACCACGCCACCTTATCCGGTCACTCTTTCCACCACGAAATTGCCACGGCATTTGCACTCGGTGTGTTCGGTTCCATTGATGCCAACCGCGGTGACGCACAGTTAGGCTGGGATACTGACCAGTTCCCTAACAGCGTGGAAGAAATGACGCTGATCTGTTACGAAATTCTCAAAAACGGCGGTTACACCTCAGGTGGCTTTAACTTCGACACCAAGTTACGCCGTCAGAGTATTGATGCGGCAGATCTGTTCCACGGCCATATCGGTGGCATGGATACCTGTGCACTGGGCCTGAAGAAAGCCGCGGCAATGCTTGAAAACGACTTTATTGCCGATGCAAAAGCCAAGCGTTACGCGGGCTGGAACGGCGAGCTAGGCGAGAAAATCCTCAATGGTGCTTTCTCTCTGGAATCACTGGCCGGCTTAACCACTGAACAGCAGCTTAACCCAAGACAGGTATCAGGCAGTCAGGAACTGCTGGAAAACCAGGTAAACCAGGTTATCTTCCGCTAAGCCATTATTTTTACTTAAAAAGTGCAGAAAACCTCTGCACTTTTTTTGTTTCTGAAGGAGACATGATTTGATTCGGTTACTTTTGCTATGTACCTGTCTTATCGCGCAAAGCGCAGGGGCTGCTACCACATTGCACCGGCTTATTTCAGACAACGCGGTGTTACAACGTAATAAGCCTGTTCCGTTAACCGGCACCACAGATTCAAAAGCACCGGTTCAAATTTTCTTTAACGGCCAACTGCTGGGTGAAACCAACGCAACCAATGGCAAGTGGCAGTTTGAGTTACCAGCACAACCCGCTGGCGGTCCACACCAGCTTATTATCAAAAGCAGCGACACCCTGACGGTTAACGACTTGTACTTTGGTGATGTATGGCTAACCTCAGGGCAGTCAAACATGGAGCTCACCATGGCCCGTGTTGAAGAGGCCTACCCGCTCGATGTTGCCGAAGCAAACTTTCCGCTTATCCGCGAGTTCACGGTGCCCGATACATACCGTTTCGATGGCCAGAACAGCGATTACAGCGGTGGTCAGTGGCGTAGTGCCACGCAGCAAAACATTCGCCAACTGTCAGCCGTGGCTTACTACTTTGCCCGCCAGATCCATCTTGATCAGAATGTCCCGATAGGCATTGTTAATGCGTCACTGGGGGGCTCACCGATTGAGGCCTGGATGCACAAAGACATCCTTGCCCCTTATCCTGACAAAATTGCTGCCGGTGAACGATTTGCCGATCCGGCAGTAGACAAACAAACCCGTAATGAGGATAAAGCCCGGTCGGATGCCTGGTATGCCAAGCTGCATCAGGCCGATAAGGGTTTGCATTCAACTCCTGAATGGTACGCCCCGGAATTAGACGACAGCGACTGGCAGACTATCACAATGCCAGACAACCTGCCGACCAACGGCGAAGGCTTTATTGGTGTCTGGTGGCTCAGAAAAACACTACACCTGGACGAACTTCCTGCAGAACCGATGACACTTCGCCTGGGGCGTATTGTTGATGCGGATACGGCTTATATCAACGGCCACGAAGTGGGTGGCACGGGCTATCAGTATCCACCACGTCGCTACAATGTCATGCCGGATATGCTTAAAAAAGGCACAAATGTGATTGCCATCCGCGTTACCTCTGGAGGCGGTTCAACCGGGTTTGTACAGGACAAGGCCTACTTTTTAGGTACCGACAACGCGCGTTACCCATTGGCAGGCGAATGGCACTATAAGATTGCCGCCAAAATGCCCCGTCTGGCTGGCTCCACGTTTATCCGCTGGCAACCTATGGGTCTCTATAATGCAATGATAGCGCCGGCGACCCGGTTCCCGCTTACCGGGGCATTATGGTATCAGGGCGAATCGAACAGCGGCGCGCCCAATGACTACGCCGACAAGCTAACCGCTATGATTAAACACTGGCGTGGCCAGTGGGAGCAGCCGGACATGCCTTTCATTATTGTTCAGCTCACCAATTTTATGGCTCGCCAGGCTCAGCCGGTTGAAAGCAACTGGGCAGTTCTGCGAGACCAGCAACGCCAGGTTGGAACGCTTGATCACACCGCTTCAGTAGTCACCCTTGATGTGGGAGAGTGGAACGACATCCATCCGGTTAACAAGGCTACCGTAGGAGAACGGCTGGCACTGGCTGCCCGTAATATTGCCTACGGTCAGGACATCGCTTATCAGGGCCCGGTTCCGACCAAAGCAGAACGCAAAGATGACAAAGCCATAGTTCATTTTAGCCATACGGGCGATGGCCTTACAGAAGCATCCCCCTTGATGCAGAGCTTTGCTATTGCCGGGGCTGATAACCAGTACTTCTGGGCTGACGTACAAATTAACAACGACAAGGTGGTCCTATCCAGCGATATGGTCAGTCAACCGGTTCACGTTCGTTATGGCTGGGCTGATAACCCCGAACCCGGTTTATTCAGTAGCACCGGGCTTCCCGCAGCGGCTTTCAGTATGGCCGTCACCAGCGCAACCAATGCTGATTAATCTATGTTTCAGGCCGGAATTAATATGAACACAAAACTACTATCATTCAGCAAGCTGGCGATGTCTTTATCACTGGTTTTCGCCATAGGAGCCTGTTCGGGCGTAAACAGCACCAACAGCACTGCCAGCTCCGCACCCGCAGATAGCGGCTCGCACCCCGTTGAATTTTATGCCAATCAGGTTGGCTTTTTGCCTCTGCAGCAAAAGCATATCGTGGTAAGAACTTCGCAAGCTCTTACTTACAGGGTAACTAACACCGCCAACGGTCAGACTATTTTGGAAGGAGCCACCAGTTCACCGGACTATTGGGCACTGGCAGATCAAACCGTAGCCGTAGCAGATGTGAGCAGTATTACTGCTCCCGGTCTGTACCGGCTGTCTGTTGGCGACACCGACTATACAACGTTCAGAATCTCTGCCCAACGTGTGAGTGCCCTGCATGACGCAACAATTAAAGCGTATTATTACAATCGAGCAGGAATGGCACTGGACCCGGCCTTTGCTGGCAAATGGCATCGCGAAGCAGGCCATCCGGACACCCATGTACTTAACCTCAACAAGCCGCAGGTTAGCCTGGCAAGCCCTAAAGGCTGGTACGACGCCGGTGATTACAATAAGTACATTGTTAATTCCGGCATATCTACTTACACCCTGATGCGGGCATACCTCGACTTCCCGGATTTTTATGCGCAGCGACGCTGGAATATCCCGGAGTCCACCAATAACCAGCCCGATTTACTCGATGAAATCAGCTGGAATCTGGACTGGATGCTCACCATGCAGGACCAGGACGGCGGTGTTTTTCATAAGCTCACCACATTAAATTTTGCCCCGGCAGTAATGCCGGCAGAGGCCACAGAGCAGCGTTATGTAGTGGCCAAGGGCACCGCCGCCTCACTCAATTTTGCAGCGGTAATGGCAACAGCGGCCAGAATGTACCCGCAACAGCAAAGCAATTTTCTGGCGGCAGCGAAAAAAGCCTGGCAGTGGGCGTTGGAAAATCCGCAAATGGCCTATAAGAATGCGCAAAACGTAAAAACCGGGGAATACGGCGACTCATCGTTTAACGATGAATTTGCCTGGGCCGCAAGTGAGTTGTTTCTGACCACCGGCGAGCAAGGCTATCTCAGTGAGACAGAGCGCTATCTGGGATCTCCAGCCACCCCCGGCTGGTCAAACACCATGGGATTAGCGTATCTGTCATTACTCGCTGATGAGGGGCGAAAAACTTTACCCGCGCAGCGTTATAAGTTGCTGAGGGCGCGTTTTCTGGATTATGCAGACACGCTGGTAAAAACCAGCAAAAACTCACCGTTCAGAACCGCCTTGGCCGCTAAGGACTTTGTTTGGGGCAGCAATGGTGTTGCCATGAACCATGCCATGATACTGGCCAGTGCCTACCGGCTTACGAATAATCCTGATTACCACCATGCTTTTACCGGCCTGGTGGACTACGTGCTAGGGAAAAATCCCACCGGGTACAGCTACGTCACAGGTTTTGGCGAACAAACACCACTGTTTATTCATCACCGCCAGTCACAAGCTGATGGGATCGCAGAACCAGTACCTGGCTTTTTAGCCGGCGGGGCCCAGAATGGTCAACAGGATCATTGCCGGTACCCGTCTTCGTTGCCAGCAACTTCTTATACCGACAGTTGGTGTAGTTACTCAACTAACGAAGTCACTATAAACTGGAATGCACCTTTGGTTTATTCACTTGCAGCGATGTTAGCAAGGGAAGATTAAAGTATTGGATGGGATAACACTATTGTTATCCCTTTCTCTCTAGTGCTGCTATCCATGACATCACTCGCCATGTCAAACGTCAGTCGAAATAGAATCTCCCGTTTTGCGCCAAACAAATGTTAACATAATGTTGCGATATATGGTTTTCAACTTGTGATATTTTAACATCCTATTGATAGATATCCCGCCTTCAACGAATATTTCCAAACCAGCATTTGCTTTAATATAAGCCGCAACTTTCCAGGCAGCAATCAAAGCCAAATGATGGATAACAATAACTCCATTATACCTCAGCGGAGAAGTACACATGGCTAGGATTCGGGCACACAGATCCAACCGATACGCTACAACATTCAATAAATCCCTTGTTGCACTGACAATACTTTCAGCGCTCCATGGCGTTAACGCTCAGGAGCAGGAAGTTGAGGATAGAGCAACGTTGAACGAAGAGGAAGCTGTAGAAAAAATTGAAGTTAAGGGGATCCGCGGTAATCTTCTTAATGCACAAAATCTCAAACGTTATTCTGATACGGTAGTGGACGCCATTACCGCCGATGACATTGGAACACTGCCAGATCGCAGTGTCCTTGAAGCTATTCAGCGATTACCCGGTGTATCCATTGAACGCTTTGCAGGCCCCGATGACCCAGACCACTTTAGCGTTGAAGGCAGTGGCGCCATTATTCGTGGCATGACCCAGACACGAAGTGAATTTAACGGGCGTGACTCTTTCACGGCTAACAGTGGTCGGGGCCTTTCTTTTCAGGATGTCTCGCCTGAGCTGATGGGCGGTGTGGATATTTACAAAAACCAGACCGCCGACATGATTGAAGGAGGAATTGGTGGTACTGTCAGCCTGCGCACCCGTAAGCCCTTTGATTCAGAAGGTCGGGTAATTGCTTTTGGCGGCGATTACTCATACGGCGATGTGGCCGAAAAAGGCAGCCCGACATTTTCCGGGCTCTACAGCGATCGTATCGATCTTGATGAAAAAGGCGAGATTGGTTTCCTGGTTAACTACGCTAACTCGCAGCTTTACGGGGAATCACATGGTATTCAGTCTGATGCTTACGTGCAGACCTACGCGCGTGATTTAGCCGGTGCCGAAGCCTTTACCGGCGCAGATAACAACGGCACGGTGTGGATCCCTAACGCATCGAACCTGCTTAAGAAGTTTGACGATCGCAAACGGGAAGGTTTTGCCAGTACCCTGCAATGGGAAAACGAAGATGAAACCCTGTTGGCAACCATGCAGTACATTCGCTCGGATGCATCACTGTCGTGGCATGAACAGGCAGTTAAATATCAGGGCGGCTATTATAACCTGGATAATCGCCGCACCCGGGCGCTGGAAGGCACCGAGTTTGAATTCGATGACAATGGCCTGTTTGGCTCCGGCACCATGGTGCAGGGCGTGGACGGATGGCGCGCCGCCGACGGCAATAATGACCGGGTAATCCGCTCATGGGAAAGCGGCGGCCGCCCGCAATTTGGCTATCCTTACCAGTTTGATTCGCGTGTCAAACAAACCGATACCCTGGTTGAGGATCTGTCGTTTAACCTTGAGTGGATGGCCACTGATGCGCTGGAGCTGGAAGCTGATGTACAGTACATCAAAGCCAAAACCCGCGACGACGATGTGGTGGTTCATACTGCCGCGTTTGCCGGTCAGGCTTATGACGTAACCGGCAGTACACCTACCATGACCCTGATCGAGCCCTACTTCGGTTACCGGGATGCAAACCCCGACGTTTATGCCGAAGGGAATTATCCAGGCTTCACCGGCGACCCGGCAGGCGACAGCAATTACTTTCAGGATCCTACGTCTTATTTTCTACGCAGTGCCATGGATCACTGGGAACGTTCAGAGGGTGACTCTTTCGCCACGCGTCTGGATGCAACTTATCACCTCGACAGTGACGGCATTTTCACTTCTGTTCAATCTGGCGTGCGTTACGCCAAACGAGAGCAAACCGTACGCTCCACCAGCTGGAACTGGGGGCCACTAGCGCCAGAATACACGGGAGCTGCACCGGCCGGTTGGCTCGACACTATCCCGGTAGACGCCAGTAACTTTGAACTGGTCGACTGGTCTGACTTTCACGGGGGTGGCATTGCCAATATTCCGGGTAATCAAACCATTCATGCTACCGAGGCTTATGTGCGCTCGATTATCGCTGGCGCCCGCCCGTATATGTCGGCCGGCGGTTCCTGGGAACCCTATCCGGACCGTCCTGGTGTCGATAATAAGTACGGTATTTTTACGCCCGGTGAGGTCAACCTGACCACTGAAGAGAATAAAGCGATCTACCTGCGGGTAAACTTTGAAGGCACAGGCGACCTGCGCTATAGCGGTAATATTGGTTTACGTTATGTTCAACTCGACCGTCAGGCTGATGGAGCAATCACCTTCCCGGACTTAGTACCTGACTTTATGCCACCTGAAGCTTTACAGGGTGCTCCGCTGACTGCAGAGATTGTTACCGACTGGCTCAATGAGCAGATCAACGCCGGCAATTATGCCGATATAGAGGAAGCACTCGAGGCCGAAGAAAACCGCTGGATTGGCGATCAACGTAACTACCTGTCTGATGCCGAGCGTAATTTTGGTAATGATGCTGAAGAGCGTCTGTCTGCCGAAACCGACTTTGATATGCTGTTACCCAGCTTTAACCTGAAAATCGAAGTGGCCGATGACCTCATTACCCGCTTCGCGTTTTCAAAAGCAGTAGCGCTGCCTGATATGTCCGATATCCGTAACCGGGCCACACTGGGTACTGAGTCTATCCAGGCTATCCGTCCCATCAGTAACCCTGACCCGGAAAACCCACCAGAGCCAGGTGAGAACCTGATCCAGTCGGCCTATGTGCCAGCCTGGACCGGCTCCGGCGGTAACCCGTTCTTAAAACCGATGGAATCTACCCAGTACGATCTGGCGTTGGAGTGGTATTTTGCCGAAGTCGGTCAGTTGAGTGTGACCTATTTCCATAAAGATCTGAAAAACTACTTTATTCAGGGTGCAGCGGTGCAGGAATACACCAACCCTACCACCGGTCAGGTCCAGTCGGCGCTGGTAAATTCCACCACCAACGGCGGTAAAGGCAAAATGGACGGTGTTGAAATTGCCTATCAGCAATTCTACGACATGCTTCCGGCGCCATGGGACGGACTGGGTGTGCAGGCTACCTACACTTACATCAATGCGTCCGGCGTGCCCAATAACGAAGTGGATGTAGAAGATGAGAGCTGGTTAGGCGATGATTTTACCGACACCGGTATTCGCGTGAGCCTGGATAATGTACCGCTGCAAGGTCAGTCAAAACATACTGCCAACATTGTTGCCATGTATGAAAAGAATGGCTGGAGTGCGCGACTGGCATATAACTGGCGTTCACGTTACCTGCTTACTACCCGTGACGTCATCTCCAAGGCACCGCTGTTTTATAACGATATTGGTCAGTTAGACGGCTCCATATTCTACAACTGGAACGAGAATGTTACGGTGGGTATACAAGGCACCAACCTGACCAACTCACAGTCTGAAACCATTATGGTATTGAACAACGAGGGGCTGGAAGCAGGGCGCTCGTGGTTTAAATCAGACCGCCGTCTGGCATTTGTGATTAGAGCAAACTTTTAATCACACGATCACGGCGTAATGGATCAGGTCCTGGCTAAGGGCCTGATTTTTTTGTTTCAGGGGTAAACATGCAAACACAATTAAAAAAAATCATCATTCTGGGCGGCGGTTCCGCTGGCTGGATGACGGCTGCCGCACTAGGTAAAATTTTAAGTAAACACCCCTGTGACATTCAGGTTATTGAGTCAGAAGAAATCGGTACCGTAGGAGTTGGCGAAGCCACCATCCCGCAAATCCAGTTGTTCAACGACTTAATCGGACTGGATGAGGATACCTTTATAAAACGTACCCAGGGCACCTTTAAACTGGGGATCCAGTTTCAAAACTGGCGCAAGCCTGGCCACAGCTATTATCACGCATTTGGTGAAGTGGGTAAGAACATGGAGGGTGTCCACTTTTATCAATACTGGCTTAAAATGCGCCAGCAAGGAAAAGCTGCTCCGCTGGATGAATATACCCTGTCGTCGTTAGCCTGCAACGAAAAGCGTTTTATGCGACCGTTTGAGGCGGGCAACTCGCCCCTGTCAAACATCGCCTATGCCTTTCATTTCGATGCCGGCCTGTACGCTAAATTTTTGCGTGAGGTAGCCGAAAGCCATGGCGTGCAGCGCACGGAAGGCAAAGTCACTGAAGTCCGTCAGCATCCGGATGGCGCTATACAGTCGTTGGTTTTAGAAAACGGCAGCGAACATGGCGCAGACTTCTTTATCGACTGCTCCGGCTTTCGCGCTCTGCTAATCGAACAAACCCTTAAAACCGGTTATGAAGACTGGCGTCACTGGCTTCCCTGCGATCGCGCCATCACAGCGCCTTCGTCGCTCACCGAAACACCCTGGCCATTTACCCGGGCTGCTGCTCAGCAAGCCGGTTGGCAGTGGCGTATTCCGTTGCAACACAGAGTCGGGAACGGTCACGTTTATTGCAGTGAATTTATGACCGACGAAGAAGCAGAAAAAACCCTGCGATTGAACATTGAGGGCGATCTGCTGGCAGAGCCGAGACAAATTCGATTTATCACCGGTAAACGAAATAAGTTCTGGCACAAGAACTGCCTGGCGGTAGGCTTGTCCGGCGGCTTTATGGAGCCACTGGAGTCCACCAGCCTGCATCTGGTGCAGGTAGCGATCTCCAAATTCTTTAGTTACTTTCCGTTTCAGCAACCATGCCAGAATGATATTGACCAGTACAACTCAGAGATGGACTTTGAATTTACCCGTATCCGCGACTTTCTGATCCTGCACTATCACGTTACCGAGCGTGAGGACACGGAGTTCTGGCGCTACTGTAAGCACATGGCTATTCCCGATACCCTGCAGGAAAAAATCGACCACTTTAAGGCTAATGGCCGCATCAGCCGCTTTAATAACGAGTTGTTCAATGATCTGAGCTGGTTTGAGGTGATGTACGGCCAGGGACTGCGTCCCGAGGGATATCACGCGCTGGCAGACATTTTTCCGGAGGAGGAACTGACCCGTCGCCTGGAAGGGATCCAAAGGGTGGTGAGAAAATCCGTAGATTACATGCCCGGCCACGCAGAGTTTATTGCTAAAACCTGTGCCGCAAACCGTGACTAATGTAAGGATGCTGCCGGTACCCGGTAGTAACCATCAGGTACTGGTGATAGACGATTTTATGCCTGCTCCGCACAAATTAATCGATTACGCGGTGGCCCGGCAACAGCCTCCAGGTGAATCGCCGGTGTACCCAGGTCTGAGGGCGCCAGTACCGCCCGGCTATCTGAAATACGCCATAGCCACCTTAAACCGGGCATTTCAGCGCGAAAAGGTAACTGCAAGGGTGAGTGATGGCGAAGCCTACTTTGCCATGGTAACCCGTGCGGCTGAAGAGTTAACGCTTGAGCAATCTATTCCCCACTTTGACCGGCCCCTGCTCAACGAGTACGCCATTGTTCATTACTTGTGTTCACCCACGTTTGGCGGCACCAGTTTTTACCGGTACAAACCTACCGCGCAGGTGGCTATTACCCGGCCAGGTCTTCACGCTTATCAACAGAGTCTGGCGCGACACCTGCAAACCTATCCTGCTGAACGCGGCTATATAAATGGCGATACGCCGTTATTTGAACGGGTATTGCAGGTGCCCTGTGAATTTAACCGGGCGGTAATTTACCCCTGTGCGCTGCTTCACTCAGGGGATATTTCGAAACAGTTTAAAACGGATCTAAACCCGTACACCGCTCGCTTTACCGTTACCGCCTTTATACGCTAGTTACTCCGGCGTAACCAGCTCAGCCACGGCATGATAAGCCGCTTTGGGCTCGCCCTCACGATCCAGCAACAGCGGATAATCCGTGCGCCCCCGGATAGGCCAGTTGTTACGCCAGGAATCACCATCTGTACTCCCCCAAAGCGTAACACGGCTGATGTGCCCGGCGTGTTGCAGAAAGAGACTAAACAAGTCTTTATATTTGCCGGCCAGCAATTGCTGCTGCTCCTCGGGTAGACCATCAACATAAGGGTCATAAACCGGGTGGGCGGTAAAGCTCTGGGTAATATCTGCGCCGGTATGGGCATTTTCCGGTAGCGGTAATACGGTAACGTCCAGTTCGGTAATGGCTACTTTGGTACCGGCGTTAATCAGTGCCTCAATGCTTTGCTCAACATCATTAAGGGCCGGGTAAAACAACGAATAGTGGCCCTGCATGCCCACGGCATCCACGTCAATTCCCTTACTGGCTAGTTGTTTAACCAGCCTAACCGCCCCCGATACTTTTTGCGGCTTATACATATTGTAATCGTTGTAGTATAGCTCGGCAGTGGGATCGGCCTGCCTGGCATATTTAAAGGCGTATTCTATGTAGTCGTCGCCGATGATGCGTCGCCAGGGAGTATCGCGTAGAGAGCCGTCTTCATTAAGCGCTTCGTTGACGACATCCCAACCCGTCACTCGCCCTTTATAGCGGCCCACCAGAGTGAAGATATGCGCGCGCAGGCGGGCAAGTAGTTCTTCCCGGCTTACTGCTTTGCCTGCCTCATCCTCAAACACCCAGTCTGGTGTTTGCTGGTGCCACACCAGGGTATGGCCAATCACTTTACCGTTACATTGTTCAGCAATGCGGATTAACTGATCGGCCATGGCAAAGGAAAAAACACCCGGCTCTGGTTGAATATGCTGCCATTTCATCGCATTTTCGGCGGTGTATGCATTAAATTCACGACAAACTGGTGCATTTTTGGCCGGCAGCGTTGACCGCAACTCGCTTGATTTTACCGCAGTGCCAATTAAAAAATGTCCGTTATATTTGTCGGCCAGGCCGGCGGCTGAATTAGCGGCGCAGCCAGTAAGAAGACAAGGCAGAATTAACGAGACAGTCAGGCGACTCAACATCATCAGGCTCCTCTACTGCAACTCAATACGTGTGTGGGCAACTTTTTCCGGCTTACCAAAGCCTGGCTGACCATCGCCCATGTACACATCGAGTGCACCGGTATAAGGGACTTTTTGCCCTTGCTCGTTAATGTAAACCAGCTCGTCTGCACTCAGCGTAAGTGTAACCGTCTGCGCTTCACCTGCGCCAATCTCCGTACGGGTAAAGCCTTTAAGACTAAGTTTAGGTGTATCTACCGGAGCATCCGGCATGCTCACATAAATCTGAGTAACCTGACTGGCAGCCTGTTCGCCCAGGTTGCTAAGTTCTACCTGCAGCGTTAAATCCTCACCAGAAGCCAGTGATGCAGGGGCTTGTAAGTTGCTATATTGCATGGCGCTGTAACCAAGGCCATAACCGAAAGGATAAAGTACATCGCCTTCGAAGTAGCGGTAGGTCCGATTCGTCATGGCATAATCATCCAGCGGCGCAAACCCATCAAGATTTTTGTAGAAGGTAACCGGCAGGCGACCAGAAGGATTCACTTCTCCCCACAGAATTCGCGCCAGGGCAGTACCGGTAGCTTCACCCGGATAGAATGCCTGAATGATCGCATCAACATTTTGCTGCTCCCAGTTAAGCGCCATGGCACTACCACTGAAGTTAACCAGTACCACTGGCTTACCGAGCTTTTCCACCGCTTTGATCAGTGCCTGTTGCTCTGCGGGTAAGGCAATACTGGTGCGATCGCCATAGTTAAAACCTTCCAGCTTAACCGGCATTTCTTCCCCTTCAATACGGGGAGATATTCCCACCGCCATTACTACCACATCAGCTGCAGCTGCCTTTGCAAGGGCTTCTTCCTGCAGCGCCTGGCTCTCATTCACCCAGCGCAACTGCCAATCTGCCCGCAGACCGCCAGCGGTGTTACTAACCGGATTGGATACCACCCTATGACTGACCATAAATTCGTAGCTTTCGTTTGCATTAAGCTCTACCGCGCCGTTTACCACTTCACCGTTAAGCGTCACTTCACCCGGCCCGTCGAATCGGTAACTGCCCGACTCCTTTGGTACCAACTGGCCACGCGCCACCATAGCAAAATCATCCAGCCACTTACCGCTAACCGGCGAACGCAGGTTACGCATCTGCAATTTATTCAGAATCTCAGAATCTACTGCGCTTCCCGTTTGCTTAGCTGGCACCGTTAATGAGGAAAAATCGTTGATAGCTTCACGCGCGACCGCATAGTATTCCACCTTCACGCCGGGACTTAATTCTCCGGATTCATCGCGGTGGAACAACACCGATTCATCGAGGATTTGCCAGTGGCCGTAAATGTCGTCAATCAGGGCACTGCCGGGAGCATAAGGCACTGCTGAATTGCCCGTGTAGTTTTTGATGCCCTGAAGCACGGTAACCGGATTAACCGGCAGACCATTGTAGTTACCCAGCAGCACATCCTGATTATCCGCGTTGGGCCCAATCACAGCCACTTTAACCCCCGGCTGAAGAGGCAGCACGCCGTTGTTTTTCAGTAACACCAGGGAGCGTTCCGATGCTTTTTGTGTGAGGGCCAGGTGCTCCTCTGTTCCCACTACCTCCAGCGGAATGTCAGCAAAGGGCACGCTACTATCGGGGTCGAACATGCCCAGCTTAAAACGGGTCATCATCAGGCGACCTACAGCCTGATCTATCAACGACTCCTCAATAAAACCCTTTTGAACAGCAAAGGTCAGGTTGGCATAACTACTCAGGCGTCCGGTGCCGCAATTCAGATCTGTCCCACTCTTTACTGCCCAGGCTGCGGCAGCTGCCGGCGAGCGCGTTACATTGTGGGCTTTAGGATCGTAAAAATCGGCAATTGCGCCGCAGTCAGACATTACATGACCATCAAACTGGTAACTGCCGCGCAGAATATCTTTGAGTAAGCGGTCTGAGCCACAGGCTGGCGCACCGTTGACCCGGTTGTAGGCACACATTACCGCCTCCACATCGGCATCCACTACCGCCTTCTCAAAAGCTGGCAAGTAGGTTTCGAACAGGTCTTTGTCTGATACCACATAATCATCGGAATGGCGCGATACTTCCGGCCCGTTGTGCACGGCAAAATGCTTGGCGGTGGCAGCCGTTTTTAAATAAGTGTCATCATCACCCTGTAAACCATTAATGAACGCAACGCCCAGTTCCCCGGTCAGGTAAGGATCCTCGCCGTAGGTCTCCTGGCCTCGTCCCCAGCGCGGATCGCGGAAAATATTGATATTTGGCGACCAGTAAGTTAATCCGGTATAGCGATAACTCAAGCCACGTTCCTTAAAGGCATGGTGCTTAGCGCGGCCTTCATCAGAAATCACCGTGGCTATCTCATTTAACAACTCCCGGTCCCACATTGCAGCCATGCCAATGGCCTGAGGAAATACCGTTGCCTCACCCGCCCGGGCTACGCCATGTAAGGCCTCATTCCAGTAATCGTAGGCCGGTACATCAAGTCGCTCAATCGCCGGTGCATCGTTGTACATTTGGGCCACTTTTTCTGCCAGTGACATTCTGCCCACCAAATCATCGACCCTTTGATTCATCGGTAACGACGTATCCTGATACGGCAAAACCTGCTCAGTTTGTGAGTCATTACTCTCGCCATTGCTCAGTGTATTATTGCTTTCGTTACAAGCAGTAAGGGCAAGCGCCAGGGTCAGCCAGGTTGCCAGGCGGCATTTGGCCAGCAGGTCGGTATTGCTTTTTTTGTGGGTGGGTAGTTTCATCAGATGCCTCAACAATTGAATTACAGGCACCATACCTGATGGGTTATCAGGCACAATCGAAGGACGGCAAAACGTAAACAAAAAGTTAAAAAACGCTAGACTTCGGTTTGAGTTGTAATTTATCCAATTCACTTCTTACTGGCACACATCAGACGTTTTAACAGTGATAATGAAAACGCCTGTTGAGTGGACTTTTATCATCACTTAATTCGATTAAGTATCGGTTTTAAGCCCGGTTTACGTTACACTGTGCTCAATTTTGCAACTGGTAAGACGACTGTAGTGAAAACCCTATTACATAGCCTCAACGGCGCGCTATCGGCGCTACTTTACGGGCTCAATACACTGTTCTGGGTGCCATTGGTATTAGCCCTGGCGGTGTTAAAGCTTGTTGTTCCGCTCAGACACTGGCGAACTTTTATGACCTACCTGCTCGATGCCTGCGCCGTAGGCTGGATAAGCGTTAATAACTTTAATCAGCGGCTTTTCAGTCGCACCACGCTGGAAGTCTCAGGGCTGGAAGGGCTGACCCGGAATGACTGGTACCTGGTAATCGCCAATCATCAGTCCTGGGTCGACATTTTATTACTTCAGCGAGTATTTAACCGCGAAATCCCGTTTTTAAAGTTTTTCCTTAAACAGCAACTGATCTGGGTGCCCTTTTTAGGTCTGGCCTGGTGGGCGCTGGACTTTCCTTTTATGCGCCGCTACAGCAAGTCATTTCTGGCCAAAAACCCGCACTTAAAAGGCAAAGACATGGAAACCACCAAAAAGGCTTGCGAAAAATTTAAGTACAAACCCGCCAGCATTATGAATTTTGTGGAAGGCACGCGCTTCACCAAAGAAAAACATGCCCGTCAGGCATCGCCTTTTAAGCACCTGTTAAAACCCAAGGCAGGGGGCATTGCTTTTGTTCTTAACGCCATGGGCGGTCAGCTTCATCATTTAATTGACGTCACCATTTTTTATCCCGCCGGTACGCCATCCTTCTGGGACTTTATTAATGGTTCAGTCAACAAGATAAAATTGCATGTAGATGTGAAGCCGTTGAAAGGCCTCTTTCCGGACGATATAAAGGTAATGGACTATTTTGAAAACCCCGAACAACGGGCCCGTTTTCAGCAATGGCTCAATCAACAGTGGCAGGCAAAAGACCAACGCCTGGAAAACTGGAAGACGGTGTAAGCAATGCTTAGAGTAGTACTGGCCCCACTGATATTTGCAATCCATTTGCCGTTACAGCTGGCCAACCTTGCCCTGTGGGGCGGGCTGGTTATCGTGTTTGGTTTACTGCGATTTTTACTGCCGATTGGCGCAGTGCAGCGAGCGCTGGCACCGCTGATGAACTTCTATATGCTGTGTTTTGGTAAATGCAGTTTAGCGCTGATCCGGCTGTTTAATCCGGTTATCCTTGATTACCGGGTGCGGGGTGAGCTAAGTAAAGAAAACTGGTACCTGATAGTTGCCAATCACCTGAGCTATCTGGATATCGTCCTGCTCATCGAGTTTTCGGCCTTTCGGATCCCGGCACCCAAGTTCTTCCTGAAACAAGAACTGATCTGGTTACCCTTTGTAGGTCTCGCGGCCTGGGCGCTGGAAATGCCGTTTATGAAACGCTACTCGGCAGCCTATCTGAAAAAATACCCGCACAAACGGGGCGCCGATATTGAAACCACCAAACGCTATTGCCAGAAGTTTCGCCATAAACCTACTACCGTGATCAACTTTGTGGAAGGTACCCGATTTACCCCGGCCAAGCACGCCAGTAAACAAAGTCCTTACCAGCACCTGCTGCCGCCAAAGGCCGGCGGTATAGCATTTACCCTGGCAACCATGGGCGAATTGTTCACCAATATTCTGGATATCTCACTGCTGTATCCGGATAATCCAAAGCATCCGATGCTGGCCATGTTAAGTGGTCAAATGCGACGAATCGTTGTAGATGTTAATGTGGTTGACATTCCGGCCGAAGCCATTGGCGATTATTATACCGATGAACAGTTTAAAGCCGGTTTCCAGCAGTGGGTAAATACCCTGTGGCAGGACAAAGACCGCAACATTATTGGATTAAAAAAGGGTAACTAAATGGTCACAGCGGAAACGCTTCGTGAAAACTTCGTTGAACTGCTCAGGCAGGTGGACACTGATATCGTATTAAACGGTTCGCTGTATAACAGCTTTTCGTTACTGCTGATATTTGTACTGGCGATCACCGGCCTGTTAGTTAGCAGAATCGCACTGAATTCGGTTGTTACCCGCTGGATCCTGAAAAGCAAAACCCACTGGGATGATGCGCTGCACAGCCACGGCTTTTTCAAACGATTAATTCACCTGACACCGGCACTGATTATCTTTGCCAGTACCCACGTATTGCTCACCACCGACAGCCTGCTGTATACCGTTCTGCTGAAATGCTCACTGCTGTATCTGATGACCGTAGCGGCGCTTTCTATCAGCGCTTTACTCAATACATTTGAAGACTGGTATAACTCCACCCCTTTTGCTGCGCAAGCCTCGATTACCGGCTTTGTACAGGTAGCCAAGCTGGTGCTGTTTATTGTACTGATGCTACTGAGCGTATCGCTGATTGTGGAACGTAGCCCGCTGTTGTTGCTCTCCGGCTTAACGGCTATCGCCGCAGTATTGTTGCTGATATTCCGCGACACCATTCTGGGGTTTGTGGCAGGTATTCAGATTACGGCTAACCGGTTATTTACCAATGGCGACTGGATCCAGGTTGATAAATTTGGCGTTGACGGCGAGATCATCGAACTGGGTTTAACCAACGTTAAAGTAAGAAACTGGGATAACACTATTTCCACTATCCCTACCTACTCACTAACTAATGAAGCGATTAAAAACTGGCGTGGTATGCAGGAATCAGGCGGGCGACGCATCAAGCGTGCAGTGTATATTGATATCCATTCTATCTGCCTGTATGACGAGAAAAGCCTGCAAAAAGTAGCCAAAATTCGCTTTATTGCCGATTACATCAAAAGCAAAATTGATGAATTACAACGCTACCATAAAGATAATTCCATTGATGAAGGCGACTTACTCAATCGCCGCGCATTAACCAATATCGGTACTTTTCGCGCTTACCTGGAAGCCTATTTAAACAAACACCCTAAGATTAATCAGGACATGACACTGATGGTGCGGCAGTTGCCGCCTAATGAGTTAGGATTGCCCCTAGAAGTGTATTGCTTTTGTAGGGATAAGTCCTGGGTAGCCTACGAGAAGGTGCAGGCTGACATTTTCGACCACATTATGGCGATGCTGCCTTTGTTCGACCTGAGAGCCTACCAACGCGACAGCCATTTAGCGGCACTATCTGGCCCTGCACCACAAACCCAGCCAGATGAGGCACCTGAGGCCATAAAAGACTGACACAAAAAAAGCGCTCGACTGAGCGCTTTTTGTTTACCGAAAATCGGTGAGCTGTTAATTAGCCGATTACGTAGAGCATCAACAGGCTGATTACCAGGCCGCTAACACCCAGATAACCCATCTCAATACGCTCGTGAAGGGCTTCACTGCCCTCTTTACCAGACATAAAGCCCATGACGATGCTGCTCATGCCTAAAGTAAACGCTACTAACGCAACACCAAATAAAATTGCATCAATCCAGTCACTCATAATCTTTACCCTATAAAAATTCTGCGCGTATTATGCACTAAGGAAACAAAAATGAACATGCGCAAAATCAATATTCCGCTGAATAATGAACATGGTCAAATACGCTAATAATTAGTGTTACTTCCAAAACAATAGGGAATAAATGCGTGGCATTTAAAACAATTAAAACATAACCCTTTGTTTTATATAAATTTAACAGGTTGGCCTGTGAATTGCGATACGACATTCGTATTGTTTAAAAGCAAAATTGAGGATAACCATGAAAACTGTTGCTGCATCATTGATTTTAACCACTGCTTTTATTGCCCAACCTGCACTGGCACACGTTGAAGTCGATAATAAATGTAATATGGAACTGCACGGCTCGGTAACCTTTGACCATGGCGATCTGACCATTACCACCGAAAGTGGCGAAAAGGTTTTGATCACGCCAAGTCACCAGTTATACGTAGATAACCAGGCAGTCAGCCTGGATAACGACGAACAGCGCTGGGTATCTGATTATTACAGCAGTATTGAAACCGCTATTCCTATGACAGTTGAAATTGCCCGTGACGGTATCAAGATTGCCAGCTTCGCCATTACCGAAGTATTTACTGAACTACTGGGTGAAGATAATGACCTGTCTGAAGACTTTGATACGCTGTTTACCGACCTGTCGGACGAGATTGACGAGCGTTTCTACGCTGCCGACGGTACTTATAAGTTCGACAGCACTGGTCTTGACGGCGATTGGGCCGACGCCGCCTGGAGCGAAGAGTTTGATGACAAAATTGAGTCGCTGGTAGAGCGTTCTACCGGTCACCTGTTAATGGCGATTGGTCGTCAGATGCTGTTTGAAGACGGCGACATGGACGCCTTTGCCAACCGCATGGAAAACTTTGGCGAAATGATTGAGCAACGCGTTGAAGGTGAAGCGGATGCGCTGGAGAGCAAAGCCGAAGCATTATGCACCGTGCTGGCTAAAGCAGACTACGCCGAATCACGCATGCAGAAAAATATCGCCGGATTATCTGGTCTGGATTTACTGGAAACCACCGGTAAATCAACCCTGAAACAATAATGAAATCGCTACCGGAAATGTTAAGCTTTAGCAAAACATACACCGGTGGCGTAAATGATATCTCAACAAGAAAATAAACTGATACTTTGTGGTTGTGGCTGGCTGGGAGGCTATCTCGCCAGCCATTTTCGTTCTCAGATGACTATCTACGGAACTACCCGCAGTGATGACAAAGCCAGGGCGTTAAGCCAGCAAGGTATTCAGGCCATCCCTTTTACGCTGGGTGATAACCCTCAAGACCTCCTAGCGGTAGCGCCCAACAGCACCTTTATTCTTAATATTCCGCCGGGCCGACGCAATAACGATTTAAGCCAGTTTACCTCAGCCATGCAGCAACTGATTTCGGCGTTATACAACCAGGTACCGCCCAAACAACTCATTTTTATCAGTACCACATCGGTTTATGGCGATCAGGAAGGCGATATCACCACCAGTACCGCGCCAGTCCCAAACACCGCCTCTGGCGAAGCCCATGTTGAGATTGAGCAATGGATCCAGGACACCGCGCCAGACACGGGCTATATATTGCGCCTGGCCGGTTTAACCGGGCCCGACCGGCATCCGGTAAAGACCCTGGCAGGCCGAACACTCAGCGGCGCAACTCAGGTAGTAAACCTGGTCCATGTTGATGATGTAGTAAAGGTGATAGAGGCGCTCTTAGTGCAAAAGCCCACTAACAAGCTCTGGCATTTATGCAGCGATGAACACCCTATGCGCGGTGACTATTATCCGCAAATGGCAAAACGGCTGGGGTTACCAGCCGTTGAATTTAGTGACCAATTGACCAGCGCAAGCGTGCCTTCAGGTAAACACATTAACCCCGGGGCAACCCTTAACGGCCTGGGAGTAACGCTTACTTACCCCACCCCCTGGACAATGCAGCCGGCCTGATGGCCGGCCCTGCCTAGCCAATCAGACTGACACCGAAATATTTCAGCGCCACGGTATTAACGAAGATCACCGCCAGAATAAGCGGAATAAACGTACCTACCGAGATATCCACATAGCGTTCAACCCAGCTGCCTTTGTAGTTGGGGGCGCCCACCTGTAATGCCTTGTTGAAGTTATGGCGTTTCCAGCGATACATCACAAAAATACAGATAAGTAGTCCGTTGAGGGGCAAAATCGTATCGTAGAACACGTCATACACCACGTCGAAGAAAGACTTATCTGCTCCCGCATAAGCGGTGAACGAAGTCAGGGCCGGCACGAAGCCAAACGACAACGCGCACAACGCGGCGAAGATAACCAGCAGAGCGCCGAGGACCACCAGCGACTTACGACGGCTGTAGTCTTTTTCATCCATTAACGCAGCCACAGGCACCTCAAAAATAGAGACCAGAGAGGTTATGGCGGCAAAGAATACCAGCAGGAAGAATATGCTGGCCACGATACTGGCGCCAATAAATCCGATACTGGTTTGCAATGCCAGAAAAATCTGCGGCAAAAATGAGAAGATCATGCTAATTGATGACTCACTCAGTTCGGTAGTATCGATGTTCGGGTTAAATGAAAATATTGCTGGTAGAATCATCAGGCCAGCGGTAAATGCTACCGCGGTATCGGTGATTGCCACCAGTTTGGCCGAGTTAGGAATATCAGACTGGTTATCGATGTAACTACCATAGGTAATCATGATCCCCATGCCCAGACTTAATGAGAAGAAAGCCTGCGACAGGGCGCCGTTGATAACCGAAGCATTAATTTTGCTGAAATCCGGCACCAGATAAAAGCTCACACCAGCCATGGCGTTGTCGCGGGTAAGCACAAAAATAACCAGTAGAACCAGCATTATAAACAAGGTGGGCATAAGTAGCTTAGCCGCTTTTTCGATACCTTGTTTAACGCCGCCCTGTAAAATGCCGTACATAATGCCCAAAACAGCCGCCATGTAGGCGAATATCACCGGCGAGTTTATGAAGTTACCAAAGGTATTCGGATCGGCGAGTAATTCTAAATCGCCGGTCACCGCGTAAAACAGGTAGCCAAATATCCATACCGTAATTACCAGATAAAACACGGCAATCATAAAGGGTGTAACAATGGATAACCAACCGGCTATCTTCCACTTTGCCGAGTTGCCGGTAAGATCAGAATAGGCGCCCAGCGGATCTTTTTTGGTATGCCGTCCTACTGACATTTCTGCCATCATTACCGGTAAACAAATAGCGAATACAAAAATGGCATACATCAGCAGGAATGCGCCGCCACCGTTTTTTGCAGCGCCTACCGGAAATCCCACCAGGTTGCCAATACCTACCGCAGAGCCTGCGGCGGCCAGAATAAATCCAAGGCGCGATCCGAACTGTTCTCTGGTCCCGCTCATATAAGTTCCTCTTGTGATTTTTATTGTTGCTTTATTTCGGAACGGTGCGCACAACTTCTTTTATTGGTAATGACGGTTGGCTGCGTCCTGTCGTCCGATTTTTTCCAATTGGCATACTATCAATACCCTGTAAAAAAGTCTTGGGTTTCATCGGAAGCAATCAGCCAGCGGACGGGCAACGTTGTATGCGCAACTTACCAGGGGATGGGTTTGTTGTCCCAGTCGAGGAAATAAGGACTGTGTTCAACTGTGCGCTGCTGAATCATCGCGACCAGTTGCTGCGCGGTAAATTCGGGGGTAAACAGTTTTTCAGGTTTCACGTTACGCTGAAAAGGCTCGGACAGCTGAGAATCTACCGTACCGGGGTGATAGCAAATCAGGCTGGTCTGTTTGGCTCTTCGCTTATATTCAACCGCAGCGGTTTTCACCAGCATATTGAGTGCCGCCTTTGAGGCCCGGTACCCGTACCAGCCACCGAGGCCGTTATCTTCGATACTGCCTACCCGCGCGCTCAGCACGGTTAAGGTTGAATGCTCAGAAGGAAAAAAGCCAACCAGCTGTTTTATCCACAGCATCGGCAGCACAGTGTTGATGGCAAAGTAATGCTGCAGAGCCTCGGGCGTGATGTCTTCGAGCCGTTTTTCCGGCTGTACCTCGTTGTCGTGCAATATACCGGTAGTGCACACCACATGATGAAACTGCATGTCGTGTTGCTTGCATTCTGCCAGCCAGCCCGCAATCGCCTGTTCATCCGTTGTGTTAAGCAGAACTGATTTGAGGTTTGCCTGCTCGCCGTCAATCTCCTGCGCCTGACGCGACACCGCGTAAACGGTAGCCTGTGGAAATACCTTGTGCATTTGCTGCGCAATGGCCTTGCCTATAGCGCCGCTACTGCCAATCACTAATACATTCATGGTTTTTTAAGCTCACACTGCTGGCAACGTTTTTGCCCGGTTAATAAGTAAGATATGCGGTAACGGTGTTTGGCAAACCACAGGTAAAAGCGATCGGCCAGCGGCTTCACCAGTGGCCAGCGCAGTGGCGCATACAACCAGCCTTTTCCTACCAGCCGCCAGGCTTCATAGGTGACATCCAGGCCGATAAGCATGGTGCCATCAGCTTGCATAGCATGGATGCGGTCGTTCAGGGCCTGCCAGTCGAGCTCGGGAAAACGCTGATGAAAGTCCGCCGCCATAATATCGACAAAGCCAAGTTTATTGTCCTGGTTAAGGCGCTTCAGATGGCGCATTTCTATGGCACACAGCGGGCAACCGCCGTCATAGAATATGGTAAGTTGTGGAGTTGTATTTGTATTCATGCCTGCTTATACGCACAAATTTATCGCCTGGATGACTTGAAGATCACGCTTTGCGCCACCACACTTCATGCATAACAAAAACGCGGAGTTTTTTATGACAACCACAGCGACAGAAACCACAGCAACTGCGACCCTGGCCGGCGGCTGCTTCTGGTGTATCGAATCAGCCTTTAATCAGGTTCAGGGCATTAAACTGGCAACCTCCGGCTACGCCGGTGGCCACACTGATTCACCCAGTTATGAGGCTGTTTGCAAAGGAGATACCGGTCATGCAGAAGTGGTACAGCTGACTTATTATCCGGACCAAATCAGTTATCGGGAAATACTCGAAATCTTTTTTGCACTGCACGATCCAACTCAGTTAAACCGTCAGGGTAATGATGTGGGCACGCAGTATCGCAGTGCGGTGTTCTATCATGACGAAGAACAAAAGGCCGCAGCAGAAGCCATTATTCAGGAAATGACCGACGATAAGGTATGGCCGGATCCCATCGTGACCGAGGTAGTGCCGTTATCCAACTATTCGGCTGCAGAAGATTATCATCAGTCTTACTTTAAAAATAATCCGCAAAACCAGTATTGCGCAATGGTTGTCGCGCCAAAACTGGCGAAGTTTAAAAAGACCTTTGCCGAACGTCTGCGCTAATCGATTCGGGCTGGTTGAAACCAGCCCGCCATATCTCTTTACCCAATTAAATCGCTTTACCTAATTAAACCAACTGGCATCCAGCGGCATGCTGAACAACAACGGTGCCATACCCTCGTAACGACTACGATTAGCCTCGCACTGCAGGTTCTTCATATAATTTACTTTCCATGGATCGTTTACCATCCACAGGGTGTCACCAATCACTGCCAGCCCTTCGATAGAAGCATTGTCCATGACTTCCTGTGCTGCGCAGTTCTCCGGGTCTCCACCAGGCGCGGTAAATTGCAGGGCGATTTTCCGGGTAGGCTTTTCAGCCGCCGTATCAATGACCCACAACTCGTTATCATTACGAGCAGCGGCAAGTAAAAAGCCACTGGCTGCGCCAGCAGGCTGATAATATTCCAGCCCGTTGATGGGATGACGACCACTGTCGAATGCCGGAACCTGAAGGCCCGGATCGGTGACTACTGCAAAATCAGTGCTATCCCAGAAGCTATCATCCAGGGTAACCGAAAACACTCTGGGGTTGCCGGCATTATCCCGCTCAAGAGCCAGATACAACGTGCGGTTCTGGCCCAGCGCCATGCCTTCAATGCCATCGTTAGGAAAATCTCCCACCGCATACTCGAGCGGAAATTGCAGAGGGCGCACATGTGTCATGGTGGCGTTGCCACTGTCATGCTGTTCAATACGAACCAGTAATGTAGGGTAATCGGTTGATCCGGTTGCCTCATAGCGCTGCTGGCAGCGATCAGACAGGGCGCCGGTTCGCGTGGCATCCTCAGTAACGGTGTAAAACACATTGGGCTGTTCGGGGTCGGCCACCAGCGCCTCTAAATCAGGCTCATCTGCCAGATACTGAGAAAAACAGCTGCGGCGAACCCGGCTTGCCATGCCCATATCGTCCGGGCGCGGCGCCAGGGTGGCACTGGCAGGATCAATTTTGTGTAAACGACGGCGCTGATACTCTTTAGCGCTGCCATCGGAGATAGTGTAGAGCATCCCGTCAACATGAGTCAGGCCGGAGGTTTGCGGATCCAGCATAACACCGCCGGCCGCTTCCATAATCCAGGCACCAGCCAGCACATGCTCCTGCGGCGCCGCTTTTAATTCGTTAGTTGTTTCGGTAGGTTGCTTGTCGTTACTGCAGGCACTTAATAAGCCGGCGGCTAGCAGGCTTAAAAACCAGGCTGATTTCATTGTCAGGTCCAATCCTTAGTCATTTTGCGTTTATCGTCGCTTACTGACCCACCCTGGTCAAGCCCGTTGAGCAAACGCCCTGAGCCGTTGACCGCACTTGCCTGAAACCAACCAGCACCGTATAGTCTTGCAGTAACTACTACAGGAGCAGTTTTGACCTCATCACCCCTTCCTCTTGTTATCGCCGGCCCTGTTTTAAGGCATACGCAACAGGCTGGTTTTACCTTATGGCTGGTTACTTCAGAACCGGCCGATATTGATGTATTCCTGCTTCAGGCGCAACAGGCACAAAACAGTGACACTACCGACCGCGTTATACAGGTGGGTGAAAAAGCGTTTATTCATGTACTGACCTGCGCACCGCAAACACCGCTGGAAGCAAACACGCTGTATCATTACCAGCTTAATTTTAAGCAAACGGTGCAACAGCAGCGTTGGCAAAACGAGTTACCTTCGCTGTGCTACCCGGGCCAGAATGACCTGCACTTCCGCGTACCCGCAGCGCTATCCAATGTGCTGCATGGCAGTTGTCGCAAGCCTCATCACCCGTCAGAAGACAGTCTGGTAAGAGTTGATGAACTCATTCATCAGGAGTGTGAGGGCGGCGCGCAAAGACCAGACCTGCTGCTAATGACCGGCGATCAAATCTACGCTGATGACGTAGCCGGCCCCATGCTGCAGGCGATAATGCAAACCATCAGACGACTGGGGTTATTTCATGAAGATCTTGATGAGGCGATTGTGGATTCTACAGCCCAGCTTGATGGTCACCCGTACTGTTATTATCACCGCCAGCAAATTCTGCCCCAGGTAGCCACTAACACGGCGTTATCCAAACTCTTTTTTGGCGCCAAAAAAAAACCGGTGTTTACTTCGGTTAACGCGCAGAACCACCTGATTGGGCTGGCCGAAGTGATTGCCATGTATTTATTAGTGTGGTCGGAATCGCTGTGGGCCGATATATCGTTTAATGCCGATGAGGTCGACCCGGACCATCAGGCCCTATTTAACCGCGAAGCTGACATTATTGAGCAGTTCAGCCAATCCCTCGGGCAGGTTCGCCGGGCGCTGGCACACATTCCTACCTACATGATATTTGACGATCATGATGTCACCGACGACTGGAACCTGACCCGGGGCTGGGAGCAGGAGGTATACGGTCATCCGTTATCCCGTCGAATGGTTGGCAATGCGCTGGCCGGTTACTGGCTTTGTCAGGGCTGGGCGAATCAGCCCGATAGTTTTACCGCCATCGAAAAGCTCGCCATTGACAATTTTACTGCCAACGGCATGATGAACCACCCCGCTTTCATTGACGCATTATTCCAATGGGAGCAATGGCATTACCAGCTGGACACCCAGCCGCCGGTGCACGTACTGGATACCCGAACCCGACGTTGGCGCAGTGAATCCAGCCTTAATAAACCGTCGGGGCTGATGGACTGGGAAGCATTGTGCGATTTTCAGCATCAGCTTATCGGCCAGGACGCCGTTATCGTTGTCTCCGCCGCCCCTATCTACGGCGTGAAGTTTATCGAGGTTATTCAGAAACTATTCACCCTGGCGGGCAAAGCGTTAACCGTGGATGCGGAAAACTGGATGGCCCATAAAGGCACCGCCAGTGTTATTCTGAATATCTTCAGGCACTACAAAACGCCGCCGCATTTTATTATCCTGTCTGGCGACGTACATTACTCTTTTGTTTACGATGTACGGTTACGGTTCAGGCGCAACAGCCCTGAAATCACCCAGTTTACCTGTAGCGGCATTAAAAACACCTTCCCGGATACGCTGATCCGCTGGCTGGACCGCTTCAACCAGTGGTTTTACGGCACCCGCTCGCCGCTCAATATCTTTACCCGACGACGGAATATGTCAGTGCACGACCGTCATCCTGACAGCAACGACAGTATTGCACTGCTTAATCAGTCGGCCATTGGCCAGCTGCTCATTGATCCCGAAATCGAAAATGTTCGTTGTATTGCCTTGTGTAGTAATGGCGACACGGTAGAATTCCCCCCGGAACTGTCGGATGACGAAACCTGCAAGAGAACAGTAAATGAGTGATACCGGATTAAAAATTGGCCTGTTTTACGGCTCAACCACCTGCTATACGGAAATGGCGGCTGAAAAAATTCAGGACCAGCTGAATGCCTTATTCGGGGAGCCGGTTGTGGAGCTGCATAACATACAGGACGTGTCACTGAGTCAGACTGCCGGTTACGACATTTTAATTCTGGGTATCTCGACCTGGGACTTTGGTGAGCTGCAGGAAGACTGGGAGTCCAGTTGGGACGACGTTCACCAGCTCGATCTGTCGGGCAAAATTGTTGCTCTGTATGGTTTGGGCGATCAACTGGGCTATGCAGACTGGTTTCAGGATGCGCTGGGAATGCTACACGACGCCATCGCACCAACCGGATGTCAGTTTATTGGTTACTGGCCTAATCAGGGCTATGAGTTTGCTCAGTCCAAAGCGCTTACCGAAGATGGCTCCCACTTTGTAGGTCTGTCGCTGGATGACGAAAATCAATATGACCAGACCGATGACAGGATCCTGACCTGGTGTACCCAGCTGGTCACCGAACTCAGTGAGCTCTGACAACGACACAGCCAATTCGCTGGTGTGCCTGCCGGCAGTGTCATCACACGGGTTAAATGTGCTGTCGCGTCTCAGGAAAAAATTTTCAACCGTGCTGTTCATTGTCTTTCAGAGTTTGGCTCAAAGGCATTTACTCTACAAAATTCAAGCAAGCGTGCCAGAGTGTCTGTTGGCTCAATTGATTAACGGTTCGACAACAAGGATACCTTGCTAGCGGAACTTCCGGAACGTGAATGTATATGCAGGCACGATACTATGATCCAGTCATAGGTCGTTTTTATTCGAATGATCCTATCGGTTTTCGCGATGTTCATAGCTTTAACCGTTATGCGTATGCGAATAACAATCCATATAAATATGTTGATCCTGACGGAAAAGATCCAACTTCTCCATTTGGTATGATGAGAAACCAACAACGAATTGCTGATATAGCGAAAAGTGATCCTCAGTTCCATAAAACTGCCACAGGGTACCAAAAACAAGTGGGTGCGTTATTGCCGGGAGGCATAGTTGTAGACTTAGGGAAAATGCGAATAAGTCTTCCAATTTAGACCTTAAGCAAGGCTTCGCACTCGCCGTCTATTTTTTGAACGCTAAATTTCAATTTCGGCCAATATACTATCGTTTTAGGCCTGATTTCGGCCTAATTCCGGGTTATTCCCGGATTTCAGGCAGATCTTGGCTGTCGTCGTAACATCTGGTCTACTTTAAACAGGTTCGCCAAGGTGAATAGCATGGCTAACTGTGAATCATTTTTCATCATCCCTTTATAGCGTGCTTTGATAAAGCCAAACTGACATTTGATGGTCCTAAACGGGTGTTCTACCTTCGCCCGAATGCTGGCTTTTAGGTATTCGATGTTAATGGCAGTTTTGTTTTTGCGGGAATGCTTTTTCAATGCCCGGACTTTACCGGGGCGTTCGGCAATCAGCCATTCCACATTCGTATCTTGCAACTCCATCCGTTTCTCTGCTCCCTGATAACCGGCATCGTCGGAAGCGAATTCTTCTTCGCCGTGCAACTGGTTCAGGTCATGCTCGTTGGCGGCGGTGGTCACCAGCGTATGAGTCAGGCCACTCTTAGCATCCACACCAATATAGGCTTTCATCCCAAAGTGCCACTCATTGCCTTTCTTGGTCTGATGCATGTCCGGGTCGCGTTCATTCTTTTTGTTCTTCGTAGAACTTGGCGCTTCAATAATCGTAGCATCCGCCAACGTGCCTTGTGTCATCATTACACCGCACTCCGACAGCCATTGATTGACTGTTTTGAATAATTGGCGAGTAAGCTTGTGTTTTCTAGCAAGTGCCGGAAATTCATAATGGTGGTGCGGTCAGGAATCGCTTTATCCAGTGATAAATGTGCAAATTGGCGCATCGAAGCAATCTCGTACAGCGCATCTTCCATCGCCTCATCACTCAGACTGTACTATTGCTGCATACAGTGAATGCGGAACATCGTTTCCAGCGGATACGGCCGACGACCATTGCCTGTTTTAGGATAAAAGGCTTCAATCACTTCCAGAAATTGAGTCCACGGCAACAGTTTGTCCATCCGGGATAAGAAAATTTCATTACGGGTTTGACGGCGCTTACTGGAAAACTCACTATCGGCGAAGGTAAACTGTTGGCTCATGGGCGTTAGTGGCTATGATTTGCTGTGCTGCTATGATCTCACATTAGAGACTTATTCGCATCTTCCCTAGCCTGAACTCCACGGTAGTTGGGGTTACGTAATTGAAACTGAAAGCCGGGTTGGCCATCTTTCAGTGTGATATTTCTCGCTCCCCGGCTTTGTATTATTGAACGTTCAATCATGGTTACTCCTTTATTGAAAGGCCTGCCGGTCTTCCGGCAAGCGTGTTGTCAGTGGCTCCATACCTGTTATATGGGTTGTGCCAGGGCTATAGCCGTACGCCGCATGATATCGGTATGCTCTTCCTTATCACCACCTTCAATTTCGATTTCGGCCAGACGACCTGAGTTTTCAACCACCATCTTGCAACGGTCAAAACGTCGCTCCTGAAAGCCTGCCAAAGCCTGATCCAACGTTGTCTTTGTTGCAACTTCTTCAGCCAGAACGATTGCGTCCTCAATGCCAATACAGGCACCGCTTGCCAGGTGTGGCGTGGTCGCATGCACCGTATCACCGATCAATAATACCCGTCCCTTATACCAGGGGGCTGGCATCATCACGCGTTCCAATGGTCGGTAATGTATTAGACAATCATTATTAAGCATGCCGGCTAATGTTTTGACCATAGGCGCAGTAAAGCCTGACAGCAACTGATTCAGCGTTTCAACAAAATTCGACGGATCACGGAAATCATTTTCCTTTCGATTTTCGGTAACGAACATGTACATTTGGTCGCTGGACATTGGGTTGACACCCACTTTGATGTGCTCGCTTACCCACATCATGGTGTTCTTGACCTCCGGTAGGCGCGGAATGACTGCTCGCCATACGCCTTGGCCGATGTATTTTGGCGCCTCAGCCTCAGGAAAAATGGTTGCTCTCACTTTAGAATAAACGCCGTCAGCACCTACCACCAGATCGTACGTCTTGGTGGTACCATCAGTGAAGCTGACTTCGACAGCGTCGCCGAGGTCATTAATTGACTCAAATGTTGTGCCTAATCGAATATTAGTGGGCGTACTTTGGGTTTTCTTGGCCAGAATTTTGGCCAGCGCCGGACGCATGACCGCTCCGGCACCGGGCAGCCCCTCCTGCAATGGCGGCGCTGGAATGTGAGCAAGGTGTAACCCATGCGGTGCGTGAACCTCCAGGCCGTCATTGCCGCAGCCTACGGCTAAAAACTCATCGACAATACCTAATTGTGCAAAGGTACGCATTGTGGCACCTCCCAAGGTAATGCCAGCGCCATCAGTGCGCCAATTAGGATCGATTTCGACCAGATCCACCTCGACACCCACTTTACTCAATTCTATGGCCGCAGACATACCAGAAAAGCCGCCGCCGATAATTAAAACATTGCTGATACAATTGCTCATTGTTACTCGTCCTCCAAAGTGATCCAAAGTGAACCATCCGATTCATGAATCACGGGTATCGGTCGCAAGGCATCGCCCTGACAAGGACCGGAAGTACATAGTCCAGACCGAATATTAAACAGTGCGCCATGTGCAGCGCATACGATATTCTCACCTGCGACATCCAGGTAGGCGTCTTTCTTCCAAGGTAAACTGGTATCGCCATAGTGTGGACAGATATCAGCGTAGGCGTAATAATGCCCGCCCTGCCTGACCACAAAAACCGTGTCTTTGCCTTGCTGCTGAGGGTCGAAACCCTGAGCACCGGGATCAGTAATATCCCCGTGATGACACAACATGACTCGTTTGGTCATTACGCTTCCGGTTTAGGGGGCGGTCCCATAGGGGCCCATTTTTCCCGGTATTGCAGCAGGAAAACCTGAGAGTTATCGGCACCCGGCATGGCTTCACGCGCCTGCCATTGGTCATCATGTAAATCCATGTCCGCATCAAATTCCATATTGCAGCCAAACGGACTTTTGAAGTACCAAAACCAGTTTGAACCGAAGATATGCCGACCCGGTCCCCAGAAACTCTGATACCCTTTATTGACCATGTTAGTTCCAGCAGTGACCACGTCGGTGGGTCCGCCCATATGAAACGTGAAGTGCTCAATGCCTTTCATGTGAGGTGGGGTTTGAATAAAGAATACGGTATGGTGATCCTGGGTACCCGCCGGTCGCATAAACGGGCCAACATGGGTAAAACGATCAGTGGTCACAAACCCGAGACGGTCGCGATAAAATGCTTCTTGTTTAGGGGCATCAGGCACAAAGTACACGACGTGGGAGAGTGTACGAGGCTTCGGTGAGTCTTCTTTTGTCACCGCTACCTCATTAACGCCACGCTGAGCAGGGGCACCAGGTGCATTAATGGCTTCCGCTGGTAAATCGATCGGCTGACGAACGGTCACCTGAAAACCCAGCACAAAGCCATGATCATCCATCGATTCAATACTGCCGTCGTCCAGTGTGATGACCTCACGGTCTTTACGCAGTTCGCTGGCAATAGCGTCGACGCTGGCCTGGTCGGCTACACCATACACAGTTTTGCGTAGCATAGAACCAGTATCCAGCGGTGCAGGTAATGAAGGGTCGTCTTTTGCTCGGATCTCAATACCCGTGCCATCGAGCGACAGAAAGCGATGCTCACCGGACGATGTCAAACCATAGTCAGCGGCAAACTCACGACAAGCCTGAACGTCGTCAACACCAAAAATCAGCAAATCAGGGCCTATAATATTCATTTTCTTCTCCGTTACGCCGTGCGGGCATTAAAGGTCTCTGCTACCCAGTCCGCAATGTAGTGGCCAGCATTAATACTGTTATCAAAACTAGAGTGTTGAACGCCACCCTCGCGCTCGGTAAACACTTTCAGCTCACGTTTTGGGCTGTTTATCAGTTGCTCATAAGTGCGCTCTGCCCATTTCAATGGAATCTGAGAATCCTTTGAGCCGTGGGTCACCAGAAATGGCACTTTGATCTTTTCAACCTGACCATCAAGATGAACGTTTTCAGCTATTTGCATAAACTCATCGATATCTTTCGCGCCCCACACCCAGCAAACATGATTCCAGTAATGTGGCACCGGGAAATCCCCTTCTTTCTCGAGACGACGTTTCTGCACATCACGCCAGTCATGATTCGCGCCCCAACAAACACCTAATGCTAAACGTGGTTCATTGGCCACTGCTCGCGGGCAGAAGTATCCCCCGAGTGACACGCCTTCCATGCCAATGCGGCTGTTATCAACTTCTGGATGTTGTTCCAGCCAGTCGACGGCCGCAGACGCCCAGTGCTCACTGTCAAAACGTGCT
Organism: Gammaproteobacteria bacterium; assembly: GCA_018222405.1. Classification (GTDB taxonomy): domain Bacteria; phylum Pseudomonadota; class Gammaproteobacteria; order Enterobacterales; family Alteromonadaceae; genus Alteromonas. The sequence goes on from JAAFAI010000005.1 coordinate 83,916, forward strand.
GTCATGCCTTGCAAACGCAGTGCCTCGCCCGTCCCGGGTTGATCAAGTACCAGCGATGATATGCCGCGATCAGCCAGCCACTGAGGTAAACCCACCAGGTACTTCATTTCTTTGGTTGAGTCCAGGCCGTTTACCTGGATCAAAATCGGCGCTGGCCCTTCTACACCTTTCGCTCTAACATATAAGCCCGATAGGTGCTTGCCCTCGTAAGGGATTTCGACTCGCTTGCAGTTGGCCTGCTTGAGTGCCATACCGCGCTCAAACAAATCCAGCTCGCGCTTATATAACTCAAGTCGCCCCGGCGCATTGTGACCCTGCAATCGTTCGCAAGTGATCAAATAGGAAGACGCACGCATATACTTTTCACCAGCAGAAAACATACGACCGCGTTGTTCATCTTCCTCTGCCAGTACACACAGCTTGTCTGCCATCTTTGCCCAGGTATCACGAAAAGCTTGCGTGCCTTCCTTATCGGGTTGCTTGGCTGCGTCTTGCAGCGGCGCGCACATTTCTTCGATTTCGCCGATACGCGCGCCCATTTCAATTGCTAAATCTACCGACAGGTTCCACACATAATTGGTTGGAAAATACTTAAACATTAAATGTCCTCTTTAGGTTAACGCTCTTATCCAAGAGGTTGGTTTGTTATTTTGTGTTGGGTACAAAGGCCACAGCACGGACAAACCCGGCTGAGGCATGTTTGATTTTGTAAGGGAAACAAGACACCAAAAATCCTGTTGCAGGTAACGCTTGCAGATTAGAAAGCTTCTCCATCTGGCCATAACCAATGTCACGACCGGCCTTGTGACCTTCCCAAATAATTGATGCATCACCTGACTCGGCAAAGCGTTCGCGGGTAAATTTAAACGGCGCGTCCCAACTCCAGGCGTCTGTTCCGACTACCTTTACGCCGCGCTCCAGCAGGTACATAGTGGCCTCTCGTCCCATTCCGACGCCAGCTTCGAGGTAGCCTGGCTTACCAAATAACTCGCCAGCCCGCGTATTCACTACTACAATATCCAGTGGTTGCAGGGTATGGCCGATTCTGGCTAACTCGGCTTCCACTTCTTCCGCTGTCACCACATGACCATCAGGCAGATGACGAAAATCCAGTTTTACGCCCGCCTGAAAACACCACTCCAGAGGAAGCTCGTCAATGCCATAGGCTGGTTTGCCACCATCGGTGGTGGATGCATAATGCCAGGGCGCATCCATATGCGTGCCGCTGTGCGTCGTTATTTGCAGCCGTTCCGCCGCCCAGGATTCATTGCCTGGCAATTGGTCCAGAGACAACCCCGGGAACATGGCTTCCATCTCGGGCCAGCCCTGCTGATGGTCCATATAGTCAATCTTGGGTAACAACGGCGGCGGATCGGTGTTAGGGTTATTGTCGAGAGTGACCGACAAGTCAATCAGGGTGAACTGCTGAGGATTAAACATGCTGTTGCTCCACTTTTACGTGCTGATGAATATCACCAAAGATGCTGCAACCAGATTCATCTGTTGCGGCGAGTGCGATCACTTCTCCATGCTTGAGAAAGCCGGTTTGAGCCGCGCCGTGGGTTATCATTTCTTTGGCACGTAATTCGGAGATACATGCCTGTCCAACATCTGGATCTGCGTTGGATACGGTACCGGATCCTATCACCGTGCCGGGGTGAAGCGTGCGAGTCAGCGCCGCGTGCGAAATGAGTTGATCAAAGCCAAAATGCATTTCGCGGCCGTGAGGGCAACCGAAAAGCGAGCCATTGCGTTGAATATTCATGGTCAGATGCACCCGACACTGATGCCAGTTGTCCCCCAACTCATCAGGTGTGACGGCAATGGGTGCAAAGGCCGTGGCCCCTTTGGCCTGCACAAATCCAAAGCCGGTTTTCATTTCCCGTGGGGCCAGTGCGCGAAAACTGATATCGTTAAGCATCACTACCAGGCGGATCGCATCCCTGGCTTGTTCTGGCGTCACTCCCATAGGGACACTACCGGTAATCACCGCAAACTCCCCCTCAAAATCAGCACCATCGCTTTCCCTGGCTACCACGACATCATCCGTGGGACCGGAAAAATTATCGCCTGCTCCCTGGTACATCAAAGGGTATTTATCCGCATCTTCTATGGGGTCCAGGTGAAACGCCTTTTGCATCAGATGACCATGATTTAAGAAACAGGAACCATCCAGCCACTGCCATGCACGCGGTAACGGCGCAGTCAGGGATAATTCATTCAGCGGGCGGGTATTTTCCAGCGTTCCTGCATTTAATGCATCATATCGGGCTTGTAATAGGGGCATACAGATATCCCATTTACTCAGCGCATCCTGAAGCGTGTCCGCGATATCGCTAACCGGGACCGTAGTGGTGAGATCCCGGGACACTAATACCAACTCCCCATCGGGATGAGATGTTTTTTGAGTCGCAAATTTCATGACACAGCCTGTTAAACGTTAACCAACAATAAAATTAGTATTCTAGTTATAATAATTGAAATTTAACAATTATTAAGCAATTGGTAAAAGTGATGTTAATGCAATAGAATGGATTGATAAAATTGAAAGTATTAATGATTTATATCGAATTGGTAAATACATAATTAATCCGATATTTTTACTCATACCGATAGGTAAAAATTTGTAACGTTTCACTGAGGAAAAACTTGTGCGTGTTGAACAGCTTGATCTTAACCTTTTATTAGCACTGGAAATTCTGCTTGAAGAACAAAGCATTACCCGCTCAGCGGAGCGCCTTCATCTCTCTCAGTCTGCGACAAGCAGCATTTTAGCCAGATTGCGCAGTTATTTTGAAGATGATCTGCTGGTGCAGGTGGGCAGACAAATGCAACCCACTCCTTATGCTCTGGAGCTAGAATCACCGGTAAAGCAGATTTTAGGCATAGTGAGAGCATCGATAACCAGCAAGCGACAAAATAATCCGGCGTTAAGCCAACGTCATTTTAGAATCATTGCTTCAGACTATATTACTCAGGTTGTGCTCTGTCCTTTGCTGGCTAAAATTAATCAGCTCGCCCCGTCCATTACCTTAGAATTTTTAACACCCTTCAGTCACGGTGCTGAGTTGTTAGCCAAGGGTGGTGCAGATTTCTTTATTTCGCCTGAAGCCAGAATGATAGATGCTTATCCGCATGAATTCCTGTTGGAAGACGAACTGGTCTGTATTGCTGACCCGTCGTTCTATCCTGACCAAAACCTACTGACTGAAAGCGAGTTTTTTGCCGCAGGCCATGTCTCAGTGGGTTTCGAACGCATTAGTCGTTTTAGTATTGAAGACTGGTTTAAGGATACGCTCGGCCATGAACGTAAAATTGACATTATCAGCAATGACTTTAACACGTTATGTTTATCAATAATTGGCACACCCCGTTTAGCCATGATCCCTGCAAAATTTGCCGATCAATATTTGAACCGTCTGCCATTGAAGCAATTTGGCATTCCATTTACACCACCCAAACTAATCGAGTACGCGGCCTGGCATCCCACACTCGACGGCGATCCCATGCATCGCTGGCTTAGGGAGTTTATTTTTACCTCGTTAAAATCATCTTGATCCCGAATGAGTAAAAACAAAAAACCGGCGCACTCAAGGTCGCCGGTTTCACTTCACACTACCACAGAGATATTAATAGAAACGATAAGTCACTTTTGCACCAAAGGTTCGCGGTGTGCCAAATGACCACAACTGCACATCGTCTGGACCAGCCGCGGTATAGCTGTAGTAACTTAACGGGCTTTCATCCTCGATGTTTCTCACGTAAAGCATAGCTTCCCACGTATCATCCGACGTGGTGAATTTGAGTGTCACATCCGTTTGCGTAAAAGCGTCCTGCTCACTGTCGCGATCATTCAGAGGCGAAGCAAAGTAATCCGACTTATAACGGGTAAACAGGCTGCCAACCAGGGTTCCCGCATCAAGCTCCCAATAATGATCGTAACCCAGCGTCGCAATCCATTCCGGTGCCTGCGACGGTTTGTTACCCGCCAGGCTAATCAACTCGCCATCGATTTGACTGACTGCGGTGGTGCCACAACCGCCAAGACATTGTACCGGAATTGCACCCGCAAACTCGGTGTATTCGGCATTGAGGTAATTCAGCGATAACGCCAGGCTGTCGGACTCGGTCAACCAGGTATTATAGGTACCTTCCAGTCCCCAGATACGCGCTTCACCAGCGTTAAACACCTGGCCACCTAACGTCGTATCTAGCAGAATGGGCACTTGTAAATCCTGGTAATCGTAATAAAACGCAGAGCCGGTCACACTGTAGTCATCACGGTCCAGTTTTACCCCAGATTCAAACGAGTAAAGAATTTCAGGATCATAGCTTTTACCCGTACTGTCGAAGCCACCGGCTTTATAGCCTTTACTGGCTTTTGCATAGTAGAGGCTGTCACTATCCGGTTGGTAATTGGTCCCAAGCGTCCAGGTGAATTCACTGCCTTCTGCTAGCAAGTCGCTTCGTACCGCCCCTTCTGTATCGATCGGTCTTAAAGTAGGCACTTCCTCAAAGGTCAGTCCCCCCGGAAGGTTGGTCTGGGTTGCTGATTTACGATCGTCAGTATAGCGACCACCGGCCACTACAGTCAGGGTGTCAGTCACAGGGATGTCTACCTGACCAAAAATAGCCGTCGAGCGGGATTTCACATCCGGACGATAAAACGTATTGGCCCAAAATCCTTGCGGACCATTAGGGTACGCACCGATAAACGACAACAGACCGGAACTGACATTCTGCTCTTCGACAAACTGGAATAATCCGCCTTGCCAGAAGAAACGATCCTCGCCACCACTGAATCGCAGTTCGTGACTGGTTGTCTCGATATTGGTATTACGGTAAAAGATATAGTTTGGATGCAGCGCTTCATCAGCATCGACCGTGCTATCACGATATCCGCCGCGATAACTGATGGTCATCCAGTCCAGTTCATAATCTATCTGGGTGCGAAAAGCATCACCGTCCACTTTATGAAACGCTTTAGCAGCTTGGCCTGGGGCGTCGAAATTTTCCCGGTCGATATCGGCCAGATTATTGGTATGCGATGGTGTGCACAGTACCTGACCATTGATATTAGCCACCTGTTCCCAACCTGCGGCCACATTACATTGACCAGAGCCATTGTCTGCCTGTCCGGTCGCATTCACGTTGTACGCCGCAAAAAAGGGCGCTTGTTGATCCAGAGTATTGGTTTCAAAAGCAAAATACGCAGACAGATTATCGATAGGTTCGATCTGCAGGCCAATACGGCCCGCCTGAACATCCCGATCGCCTGACTTAAAGCCTGAGTCGCCATGCTCACGTACGCCATCGCGTACAGTTGAAAAGCCAGCAACGCGTACCGCAGCCATATCGCCTAACGGAATATTCAGTGCACCGGTAAATTCCCTGGCATTGTAGTTACCAATATCCGCAGAGACATTGCCGCTGAATTCATCAAGCTGAGGCTTATTCGTGATGATGTTCACCGCACCACCAGTTGCATTTCGGCCATACAATGTGCCCTGCGGTCCCCGCAAAACTTCCACGCGCTGAATATCAAACATCGCGGCGTTCATCACTCGCGGACGGTTAATATATTCGCCGTCAATACTGATAGTGAGAGATTGATCAGCCGCTTCATCGCTACTTTCGGTACTAATCCCGCGCAGTGAAACCCGGGTTGAAATAGAGTCGTTGGCTGTCACAAAATCGGGCGCAACCCTTGTCAACGACTGAATGTCTGTTACGCCGGCTTTATCCAGTAATTCTGCGCTGACCACATTCATCGAAATCGGCACGTCCGATGCAGACTGAACGCGGTTTTGCGCGGTAACTTCAATAATTTCCAGATCCTGCTTGGTTTTTTCTCCAGCAGGTTCAGCTTCCTGCCCGTAAGCACTGACAGATAATGCCATCAGGATGGCAGTGGATAAAACGGCTTTTTTATGATGTGTATTCAACATGAAACACCCTCTTGTGTAGGCATCGGTGTATCAACCTCAAGTATGTGCAAAGTGTTTTCGTTGAGTTGTTTTCACTTTACACCCCAGTCCGCCATCCTAAATACGAATGACCATTCACATTTAACCACAAAGAGAAATTAGATCAACATTAAATATACAAATAAATAACATAAGATCACTGAATCATATTAACAAACAACATTTAAATTATACTTTTCAACAATTTAAAACTTCATCGAATGAAGAAAATTTAACCAGGCAAAATAAAACACAATTAGAATTAACAATCATATTTTGATTTTTTATAAGAATGAGGGGAAATGGCCAGATTGGCATGACGGGCCATGAAGACGTGCTGTGAACACATCGTAATAACAATGCAGGGACCGGCTGCCATCTTCTGACAGCCGGTGAATAGGCCTTTTTTAAGCGCGTGGTGAGAATGCCATTAAAAACGGTCTACGAGGAGGCAGGCAATTGCTGCCACACTGCGCCTTGTTGAGCACTGTTCACTGCTGCCTGAATAAAGTGCATACCCCGTATACCATCATCCAGACCAGGGTAGCCTCCCACCAACGGCTGTTGTTGATGAAAGCGTCGGATATCATCGATAAACAACCGATACAGGCCAGCGAGAGATTCCAGGATACCTTCCGGATGACCACCGGGCGTGCGGGTCAGGTACTGCGCCTGTGGCGACTGCAAATTCACCGCCGTGCGCAAACATTTTCGCGGTTGCCCCGGCTTTGCATACCACAGGGTATTCGGTTCCTGCTGATGCCATTCAATGGCTCCCTCTGCGCCATACACCCTGATTGACAACGCATTTTCTTCACCGCAGGCGATTTGTGAGCACACCAGCGTACCTTTGCCACCGCCCGCCAGGCGGATCAACATATTGGCATCGTCATCGAGTTGCCGCCCTTGCACAAATGTTGAGAGATCGGCACAGATAGCGCTGATCCGATCGCCGGTCATAAACTCCACCATATTGGCCGCATGGGTGCCAATATCCCCCACACAACAACTGATCCCGGCACGGGCCGGATCAGTTCGCCATGATGCCTGCTTATTGGCATCTTTCCCGCTTTCCAACGCCGCCATCAACCAGTCCTGGTTATATTCCACCAGCACTTTGCGGATATCACCCAGCAGGCCTTGTTGGATCATCGCCCGCGCCTCATGAACCGCCGGATAACCCGTATAGGTATGGGCCAGTGCAAACAGCACCTGTGAATGTTGCAATGCCCTGGCAATCTCTTCGGCTTCACTGACTGACAATGCCATAGGCTTTTCACACATAACGTGAATACCCGCCTCAATAAATGCCAGGGCGACCGTTGCATGCATGTGATTAGGGGTTGCAATGATCACAAAATCAATGCCATCTTCACGGGCGGCTTCTTCTTTCGCCATGACCGTGAAATCACTATAACTACGCGGCAGAAACCAGGCCTGAGCACTTTCGTGCGCGACCTGCTCTCTGGATGACAAGGCGCCAGCCACGATCTGCGCTTGCCCATCGAGCTGCGCAGCCATCCTATGTACAGCACCAATAAATGCACCGCTGCCGCCGCCCACGATCCCGGCTCTTAGCGGGCGGGAAGTAATATTTTGCTGATATTCGAGTTCCATTTTGCCTCCGATTTATGAGCGGTATGCCTCACGCCCCACCCCTTGAACAGGGATATTGAGACCCGGCAATATCGTATTTTGAATGCTATACATGGCCGCTGCGGCCTCATCAATAGCCCGGCAGAAGTCCACTGAGCCTTGTAAAAGTGGTGCCAGCTTATCGCGCTCCTGAATACGTGCGGCCGGATATTCATGTTCAACGACCAGATACGTGTTAGCAATGTCCAGGTCGAGTAGCTCGCGCGCTGCTAATTGATGATCCAACCAATCCACGGTGCGGTTTTGCAGGTAAGCTAACGGATCGTGACGAGCGGTTCCCGGTAATTCATGTTCACACAATACTGTTTGTTTCTTCCATGCATTAATTAAATCTGCCGGGTTTTCGGAAGGTTTGCCGTTAACGCAGTCCCCCCGCTGTATTGTCTGACCACCGTATCCCCAGGCCGATACGCCTTTAGCGTCGATCACCTGGCCTTTTACATGAAAGCCGGCAATCAAAAAGCCATAGCCTTCGTCTTTTAAATACTGAAACATCGATCGCGTGTCCTGCCCCATCAGGACTGAGTGTGACGGGTCATAATGTATTCTGAACTGGTCGCCCACCCCGTGCTTCTCGCAGATGCGATGTAAGGCAATCCAGGTTGCTGGCGTATAGGCAATGTTATTGTGCCAGCAATCCGTTGGGTTCCACCCGGGCATAGGGCACTGTTCAACCCGGTAAGTTAAGCCTCGAGCCTTGGCTTCTTTCAACAATGGAATAAAGACCTCTTCAAACATTTGCAGGTTTTGTTCCATGGATAAACGAGTGTTGCGACCAATAAATCCGCATACTGCATCCGTGCCGAGCAGCGAGGCGGCATCAAACACCCTGAGCATAAAGTCATGCTTGGTCTGACGAACCTCGTTGTCATGGACCAGCAGGTTGTCAAAATAGACAAGATCTGACAGGCCTACGCCGGTATCTGCCATGGCTGCCAGTACCCGATTAGCTCGCTGACTGTTAAAGGGTTCACGTAAATCCAGTGTATTGGCAACCGGATCCAGCAACGCCTCCGGGGGAACGTCTGCCAGGCTGGGATGAATCGCCGCCGAGAGCTGGATATTCGGGCAAGCAATTTGGGCTGAAAAGGCGAGCCAGTCTTCTACAGCACGATCGGGATCATTATCCCGGACTTCCCGTGGTGTCAGTTCTTGCAATGCCGCGGTCAGAATACTTAGCTTCATATGCTGAGGTTGGTAGGATACTGCTTTGTTCAAGGGAGTTCTCCTTTTTATCAGGGTAAGTCGCAACAGTTATGAGGCCAAACGATTGACCCTTAATAGCAACGTAATCGCAACGACAGTCAATACCGCCGCCATCAGAAAGGGCACGCCGGGGTACACCGGATAAGCGTTGTCGTCGTGAGTAAATAAGTGAAAAATCCAGGGCAGGCTAAGTGGCGTAATAATCGCGCCAACACTGCGTGTAGCGGCGAATGCCCCTTGCAAAGTACCCTGATTAGACACATCCACCTGTGATGACATATAGCTCATTAACCCGGCATTGGTCATAAAACCCATGGCACTGGGAATAATAAAGATTAGTATAAGATACTGATGACTAATGAACGCAAAGGCCAGCGAGCCAATCAGTAACCCCACCATACCGGTAAGGCTGGCAGCTAAATCACCGAAACGCTTTGCGATACGCCCGACCAGAAAGCCTTGGGTAAAGATGCTGACGATGCCATACAACCCCAGCGATAAGCCGATTTCTTTTGCACTCCACTGAAATTGATATGCCGTAAAATAGGGCCACACAGTAGGCACCGCATTCAGTGCAATGTGCAAGCACAACACTACCAACAACAAGCGTGGAATTTGTGGTGTCACCTTAAGTCGTTTAAAAATCCCCCACGGACTGGCATTCCGCCATTCAAAAGGACGGCGGAACTGTTTTTGTAGCGACTCTCTGAACACAAAATAGCCCACTACCGCGTTTCCCAGGGTAAGCAGCGACGCTGCAAAAATAGGCGTACGCAGGCCAAAGTCTGCCAACAATCCGCTCAACACCGGCCCAAACATAAACCCAAGACCAAACGCCGCACCCAACGCTCCAAAGCGCTTAGCACGATTCTCAGCGCTGGTAATATCAGCCATAAATGCCGCAGCAACTGCCGGGGTTGCACCAAATAATCCAGCCAGAGCCTGCGCCGCAAAAAGCCAGCCGATGGAAGGTGCCAGTCCCATCAATAAATAATTAACACCAAACGCCGTAAAAGACATCAGCAGCACTGGCCGACGGCCATAGGCATCACTTAGCGAGCCGAGTAGCGGGGTAGCAAAAAACTGCATGGTTGCAAACAACGCAATAATAGCCCCTCCATAGAGCGCCGCTTCAGAGACATCGACCGCCGCAAGCTGCTGAATGAGTTCCGGAATAATCGGCGCGAGCAGCGCATGCCCCATCGCGTCTAAAAACACCGATACCAGAACAAATCCTATTGCCGCGCCTGAATTTAACTGCTCTTTCTTTTTCACCGATTCACCTGCATGGAATTAAATAGCCGTTAGACTGCGCAAGAAAGATTAGGCGAGCCGGTATATTCCTTCGCGATATACTCAGCAGCGCGTGCGGTTAAAGCCATCGTGGTCAGTGTCGGCCCGCAAGCCCCGTTTGTGACGAAACAACTGCTGTCAGTGATAAACAGATTAGGGATATCCCAGCTTTGATTGTGTTTATTCAGTACCGACGTCTTGGGATCATGCCCCATGCGTGCGCCCCCACATTCATGAATGGCCGACCCTAACCCCAGGCTTTTCTGATAGGACATCTTAAACATCGTACGTTCAAACCAACTTGCCCCTGGCATCAGGTTTTCGCGGTTGTGTATATCCAGTAAACTGGCGGCAATTTCGACATTCCAGCCCATGGCTTTGACCATTTCCAGAATCGTATTCATTTGCGCCTTTGCCATCCGCTGTTCGTTATCACCCAGACGGATATCAATATTTGCCACCGGTATACCCCAGGCATCCTTTTTACGATGATTCAGCGTAATCTGATTTCGCTTATCTGCCAGCATCTCCCCTTGCACCGTCAGGCCGAAAATGGTTGGAATATGATCGGGGACCGGAATACGCCCTACCATGCCCTGAATGTTGTAACCACGCAAAAAGTCGTAGCCTTCACCTTCGGTTAAGTTTTGAAAACGCGGTATATAGAATCCACCATGGTTGTCACCGGGATGTTTTCCGTCCACCAGCTCAAAGCCGGTTGCGTTAGGAACTGACCCGAATACCACGCCATTGGTTTGGTCCATAAAATACTGACCTAACACGCCTGAACTATTGGCCAGTCCATCAGGATGCTCTGCGGTGGCCGAATTGAGCAACAGCCTGACCGTTTCGATAGTGGATGCACACAGCATTACTACATTGGCATGTACATCAAACGACTCTTTAGAGACCCGATCCACAACGCTTACCCCGCTCGCCAGGCCCGTTGTTCTATCGACAATAACCTTACTCACCACGCTGTCAGGCCGCAAGGTTAACTTACCCGTTGCCTTTGCCGCCGCAATGGGGGAAGTAATATGTGTATTGGTTTCGGTATCAGCGTGGGTGGCAGCCGACTGTACATAACGCCATGGCGTAAAAGACCGCTCCGGCCACTTGTTCTGGATAGTGTTTTGAAAATGTTGTTCGAAGCTACTTAATCCCGCTTCTTTAGTAAACTTACCGTCGGGCAGGTTTTTTATACCATCCTCGCGTCCAACAACGCCGAGGAACGTTTCTACCTGTTCATAGTACGGTACCAGATCGTTGTACTCTATTGGCCAGTCATCACCATAACCGTCAAAGCTTGCCGCTTTAAAATCATAATCAGACATTCTGACCGCAACACGCCCCCAGGACTGAAAGCGCCCGCCTACCTGGCGACCGCGGATCCACAAATAGGGCGCACTCGTTGTGGTGTATGGATTGTCGTTATCGTTAACAAACAGTTCTTTTTTATCTGGCGAAAACCAGGAACATCGGGCCTGCACCTGCTGCCCTTTCAATGCGCAACCAATGCGATCCCAGATATTAACCTGCCGCTTTAAAGGCGGGCGGTTAAAGATGGCTTCATCCAATGCTGGCCCGGCTTCTAACAATAATACCGACAGTCCCTTCTCGGTCAGTTCTTTGGCGGCAATACCACCAGTGGCACCAGAGCCAACAACAATCGCATCGTAATTCATTTTCGCTACTCATCACTGCATAATTTTATAGAATGTTAATTCTAATAACATAATTTTGCAAGTAATGTATTGCAATAAGCAGACAACTAAAACGATAAGCAATCGACAATCAGCGGTATGAAAAACAAAAACTAATTGATTATTATTGGGTTATAAAAAATTTATCAAAAAAATCAATATTAGAACTATCATTTTAATATAAAAAAATGTTAAATTTTAGATCTCAATAACAGGAATAGGAATCACTATGACTCTGGAAGCCAGTGTAATTAAACAAGATGCGGTGCGTAATACCCCGTCCGGATACGAAGTCGATATCAGAATTTCCTGGTACCGGTCGTTGCCGATCGCGTGCCTGGAAAATTTATCCGTCACAATTGACGGACAGGCGTATCCTGCCGAGCAGCTGACGATAAAGGTAAATAACACCGAAATTCCGGTCACCCAGGCGGGTGAGTTTTTAGACGAGTGGTGGTTTACTCAGGATCCCATAACCGCTCTGATTACCACGTCCAACGCAAAAGCGGCAGGCGAACAGGTAAATATTCAGGTTTCCTTAGCCACACGTATTCCGTATGTCATTATCGGGCCAGACACTGCCTTGGTGCAGCGTACCGACGTCAGCAAAGAGGTAACAGTGCAATGAGTATTATGTTAGGCACCACTATTTATTCTATGACCAACGAATGGCTGGCAGGGCAGTTCACCTTGCCCCAGTTAATCGATGAAGTGGGTAAGCGTAAGCTCGGCCCGGGCCTTGAGATGATTGGTTTTCAAAATCTCAGAGGGTTTCCTCACGCGGTGGATAAACAGGAGCTCAAAGACTTTCTGGATGCCGTTGAGCGTAACGAACTGACGCTGACCTCGCTGGCCGGTAATGCCGATATTGCGTTGAACCCAAAACAATGGATGGACACTGAACAAAGTGTTGAATATATGCGTCCACAAATTGAACTGGCTGGTGAGCTTGGCTTTCCGGTCATGCGGATCCAAATAGGCCTGACGCCAGAAGTACTGGCAAAGCTTGAACCAATTGCGGCCAAAGCCAAGGTCAAACTGGGCATGGAAATCCATGCACCGGAAGGGCCGAATACCCCCAAGGTTATGGCTACCCGCGAAGTCTATGAAAAGATTGACTCTGAATACCTGGGTTTTGTGCCGGACTTTAGTTCATGCATGCGCGCCATTCCACCTGGTATGCTCGACAAGCTTACTCAAGCCGGATTATCACAAGAGGGCAAACAGTTGCTTATCAGCTTGTGGGAAGGTGACGGTCATCCTTTTCAGCGTTATATGGCTTTTGCTCAACAAGCCAAAGATGCTGGCGAACCCGAACTGCCTATTTTGCAGGCGAAACTGATCTTTACCATGTTTGGCAGACAGCAACCCGAAGAATGGGCGGACATTTTAGACCGGACTGTGCATATCCATGCAAAATTCTATGAAGTCAATGAAGACTGCACCGATTCACCGTCCATCGATCATTCCCGCATCCTGCCAATATTTGACAACGCGGATCGGACCATCAGCATGTCAAGCGAATGGGAAGGCCATGCGTTTTGGGATGCCGATGAGGTCTGTGCTTTCGAGATGGTCAGACGTCATCATCGTCTGTGTGAACGCTTGTTAAATCGTTAACCCTTTCCGGGGGCTCCCGCCCAACGGGAGTAACACCGCTTAGGCCTGCCGTACAGTGCCCGTACGATTGCAGGCCTTTTTTTATGATGTAGCACCACCAGCGCTGCACGACGAGTAAACCTAAATTCAAAAAGTCTGCCGGCTTGCTTTTAGCGACCAGCCCCAACCTTCAAAGATATAATCAAACGGGTTAAACGGTGATTTGTCTTTGTCGTCCAGACATCGCATGACTCTGTCGTAGACGCCGTACTCTGTTCTCAATCTTTTTTGATGAACCTTCGGGGGAGAGTGTTGACAGGGGCGCAGTGCGGATGCGAATAAATGCAATCCCCGTCAACTCACAAAAAGAGGGGCTTAATGGGGGAATAGTTACAGGGCAGTAGTCATCGGCCTAATCTGGCTCGACGACAATGCCCAGTTGTGCTAACAGTTCCTGTTGTTGCCACTGAGTAATTTTAATTCCAGTCACATCAATCCGTCGAATATCCAGCCCGACTAGATCACAATGCCGTAGATCGGCATTTTGTAACTGGCACTGATACCAACTGTCAGAAGAAAACTCCCCTCGCGACAAATCTGCCCCCTGAAAACTGGCTCCACTTAGATTCGCTTCAGTCCAGCGGTTTCCAGAGAGTTGACAATCTTCCAGCCTCGCCCGTGACAGATTGACATAGCTCAGATTACAATTGGTGATTACCGCTGAACAGAAAAACGTATTGTGATTTATTTGATTACTGAAGTTAGCCTGGGAAAAGTCAGCGCCTTTCAAATCGCACTCATTCAGCACAATACCTAAACAATCGGCGCCTTTAAAGTTGACCATGGCCATTTTACAATTCTCAAAACGGGCATCACAAAGCTTACTGAAACTAAAGGAACTGGCGCCCTCGGCACCAGGCTCCACAAAACTACAGTGTTCAAAAATTGCATCAGTGAGATCACACCTGTCGAAACGGCATGCATGAAACTGACAACGGGAATAGTACTGCCCTGACAATTCCTGACCGGAAAAGTCAACGCGTTCAAATATTTGGTTATTCATTATTGACTACTTGATTATGTGGCGGTATTGCTATGCTAATACCGCCAATAAAACATTAAATTAGCCCTTTGGCCAGTTGCGACGCGGCATATTCTGCAGCTCTGGCGGTGAGTGCCATATAAGTTAAAGAAGGATTCTGACAGGCCGAAGATGCCATCGCAGCGCCATCAGTCACGAACAGGTTAGGCACATCATGAGCCTGATTATAGCCGTTCAAAACTGACGTTTTGGAATCCCGTCCCATCCGCGCACCGCCCATTTCATGGATGGCAGAACCGCCGGGATTAGGCCGGTCTGAGCCAAATAAGACTTTACCGCCTGCCGCCGTTACCATTTTGGCCGCTTCTTCCTTTGCAGCCTTAAGCAGCTGATGTTCATTGTCGCCAAAGGCAAAATGGATTTGCAATTGTGGGAAACCATCGGCGTCAGTATTCTCAGTGTCCAGCGTAATGTGATTTTCCGCCCGCGGTAAACACTCGGCAAAACTGGTTAACACAAACTTCCAGTCACCCGGTCCTTGCAGGTCCCTGGCAAATGATTCACCAATTCCAACCTCCTTCATACCGCGAGTCCAACCCGCCCGGTACGCTCCTCCCTGATAGGAGAATCCGCGGGTATAGGGTTGTTCCTGACTGTCGAGGTTAACAAACCGTGGGATTACCACCCCGGTAGGACGGTTGCCATAATAGTAGCGGTCATTAAAGCCCGGTATTACCGAGGCCACGCCAACTGTACTGGCATGATCCATAATATATTTGCCCAGCACACCACTGCTGTTAGCCAGGCCATTGGGAAACGCTTCTGAGACCGACCGCAACAATAACGCAACGGAATTAAACGCCCCTGCGCACAAAAAGACCAGTTTACTGCGGTAGGTGGTGGTTTGACGAGTTTGGGTATCCAACACGTCCACGCCACTGATACGATTAGTGTCGGGATCATGAATTAGCCGCGATGCCATACTGTTTGTCAGCAGGGTTAAATTACCGGTTTTTTGTGCTGCTGGCAGGGTACTGCTTTGGGTACTGAAATAGGCACCAAAAGAACACCCCCGGGAACAAATTGAGCGGTTCTGGCAAGGGGCCCGCCCCTCGTCAGGCTTACCTTCAGTGAGGTTTGCAGTGCGCCCTATGGTCAGTCGGCGCTCGGGGAAATGCTCAGCAATTTGCTCGCGCATATATTGCTCTACCGCATTGAGCGCCATGGGGGGTTGAAACTGGCCATCGGGGAGTTGTGGCAACGCCTCTTTGGCCCCCGAAATTCCTACAAAGGATTCGACTTTGTCATACCAGGGGGCAATGTCTTTATAGCGAATCGGCCAGTCAGTTCCGATGCCGTCACGGGCATTGGCGCTGAAGTCGTAGTCACTCCAGCGGTAACACTGGCGTCCCCACATCAGAGACTTACCACCAAGATGATA
Organism: Gammaproteobacteria bacterium; assembly: GCA_018222405.1. Taxonomy (GTDB): domain Bacteria; phylum Pseudomonadota; class Gammaproteobacteria; order Enterobacterales; family Alteromonadaceae; genus Alteromonas. The sequence goes on from JAAFAI010000005.1 coordinate 99,822, forward strand.
GCCCCGTATCCAGTTAAACTTACTATCGCCAGGCGTTTGATAAGGCTGCGCTTTATCGTCCACCCAATAGTCACGATTCCATTCCGTTAAGTGTCCGGAATGCTGCTGGATGGGATGGTGCTCATCAATATAGTTCTGATCGCCTTCTCCCCTGAAGGGCATCTCCCAGGGCGGCCGCATTTCATTTTTATAGCCACTTCGATGCGGAATGTTCTTTCCCCGTTCAACTAACAGCACCTTCAGGCCTTTCTCAGTAAGTTCTTTGGCAGCCCAGCCACCGGTGATCCCTGAGCCAATCACTATTGCGTCGTATACAGTCTGTTTTGTCATCCGTATTTTACTCCTGTCCAGTCGCTGGAAAACGCACGGGGATGCTCAGAAAGCGGCACATCCGGCTCAAACCTGCCCGGTACCAACACATAATCTAACGCCTCAGTAGCGCCAATCTCAGAGGTGAAATAGCCTAACACGATGAGGGATTTCAGGGTTTTCCACGCCGCATATATTTCGGGCATGACCTGCCCTCTGGGATGACCAAAAGCGGCTTCATCCAGTGCCCCCAGAGCCTCAGACAGTGGGGCATCATCTAGGGTCATAACATCTCCAGCTATCTGTGCTGTGAGTAACTGTTCAAACCGAGAGAGCAGACTGGCTGTTGCCCCACTCAGGCCGTGCGCCACTGCGGTATGTAAAAAAGCCGGTACGCCAGCTGCTACCGCGCCCGGTACATTCGTATCAGGGATAACGCGGTCGCAGACCCTACTCAACCAGGGTGCAACCGTTTTGGGGTTAACGGCTTTGCTGGCTGCCCATACAGCCGCTGGGGTCATCAGCAGGCCACAGGCTGACATCGCCTGCTTTAACCATACCCGGCGCTGTTTGTTGTCTATGCTATCCATTTTTTAACTCTCATTCAGTAAACGCTTGCGCTTTGGGTCCGACAGGTACGGTCACATTGCCGGTAGCCGCCCACTCCGTGCCACGCAATAAAAGACTCTTCACGCCGTCATGTAACAAGGTATCAGGGCCGTGTCCTAACGCCACGCAAAATACCCGGCCGCTACCATATTCCACTGTCCATACCTGTGGGTTGTCCGCTGCCATGGCTGACATGGACGCTAGCTTTTCAGGGGTGTACAGGTGAGGAGGATACTTTGGCCCTGCGATGGCCGCGGTGTAAAGCGATGGATCATCATAGGCTGTGGCCAGCACTCTTACCCGGGCTTGCGGATCCCAGTACATATTGGTGTACATGTCATCATTCATGGTCCATACATATTCACGCATACCCTGTGTCACCGGATGCTCGTGATCAACAATTTTGACCATAAACGCGTCAGGCGGTGAACGACGACTGCCATGCAGCGGACGCATCGTACCGCCAGCCAGCCGTTCAAACGCTGGCCAGGATGGCGCGCCCATATTCAGCGACGCATGGTAAATCACCACGCCACCACCCGTATCTGCATAATCAAACAGTGCTTGTTCCGGCTCACGGCCCCAACGATTCTCTTCCTTGTCACTGTAATTCCAGCGCCCCAGGTAATTAACAAACACCACATCATAACGTTTCAGCAATGCCAGAGTGATAGTTCGCGGATCTTCGATAATGCGCACATCAAACACGCCGCTATCAAGCATCAGACTGCGCAAGCGAGTATTAACGCCCGTCCAGTCGTGCTCATAGGAACTCTGGCCGGAAATAATCAGCACATTAATGGCCGAGGCGTTAGGCACAGCGGGAACCGCCACGGCCTGAACCGTTTCAGGAGGACGATAGTCCGGCACGGGGATCACCACACTTTCAGCAGCGACCACATGGCAATGGGAACCAACCAGAAGGAGCGCGCATAACACGCTAAAAAATTTGCCGAACAGGCAGTTGCTTGCGGGGATTGTACGACACAACATAATAGTCTCCCTAATAGCGAGGGGTTGCTGGTAAAGCCCAGGCTTAAACCAGCAATGCCCTCGACCTTAGTTACAACACTAACGTTTTAACGTCACCGGAAGTCGGCACGAAGGGTAGATAAGATACTCGCATAGTGATTGCGACACTGACCTCATGTTCACCTTTAGTTACCGGCGAATCGGTTAATGCAATCACTTTGGCCTTTTCACCGAAATTCCAGCGATCGCCATATTCCGTTTCCATCTCATCGAGCGTCCACATATTGCCGCGTACCGCAAAGCGAACGTTTTCACGGTCAATATCCTTGCCATCGATAACGACTTGTATGTTTTCGACCATCGACAACCCCAGACCACGATAGTAGGGCAAACGGGCCAGCACGCTGACACCTGTACGTCCATCCGCGAGCTGCTCGGCGGCCAGACTGTCTTCAACAATAATTTTATTATCAAACATCCTGCCTCCTACTTGGCATACTGACTAATGAGCGTGTCCAGCATTTTCTGCTGGCGTGACACCTGAGTAACCGAATCAACTTCCTGAGCATCTTCAACCCAACGGTTACCTTCGTATTCGGAGCAAATATAGCCATTGTAGCCCCCCTCGCTGAGTACCTTGATGATGTCTTCATAGGGAATAGAGGGCTCCACGAGATCGTCAGTCATCTCATAAAACTTACCGTGAATATTATGGATCCGATTCATGTGCGCAAGCATACGTTTTGGCTCATAGGCCGCGTTATGGCGTAGTGATTCGGCCATGGCGATAGCAGGCCCGGTACCGCCCATTTCACGCACATTTTGAATCACATATTCACTCAGGACACGATCTTCATAGGCCTTTTCAACATAATCAGCGATCTTCTGCGGAACACCGTTGCGGATAAAACGCGCTTTCCACACCTGCGGAAACTTATCCAGGAACATGCCCATATCGGGCAGAAACCCTAAGGCATCTGAACCGCATTTATCGTAAGCCTCTGCGTGACGGAGGATCCACGGATGATCAAAATGCAGCGGCGCATGAACCTCCAGTAATAACTTGACCCCTGCTTCTTCTGCGTATGGCGCCGCCGCAACCAGCACCTCAGGATCGATAGACACCAGTGCACGCAAAAACGGCGCACCCAGTTGCCTGGCAAAATCTATATCCCGTCGAATACTCGCCACCTGTTCATCAAATGGCATTAAACGGCCTTTGTAACGTTTATAATCGAGCATAAAATCGTGAGAAACTGGCGTGGTGCCGTATTTCTCCATCAATGCATGCCAGTGTTCTATATCCGACGTTTTTGCCGGTTGCTCGGGATATCCCCAAAAACTTTGTTCGCCTATAACCTCAATGCCAAAAGCACCGATTTCAGCACAAGTGCGAATACAATCTTCCAGGTTCATTTTCCCAAGAAAGGTCTCATGCTGAAAACTATACAGGCTGACGCCTCTTTTTATCGACATAACTATCTCCGATAGCGTTTTCAATTGTCTTTAGTGTGGGCACTGTCACCCACGCGTTGGCCCTGCATGGCCCTCTCCTGTTATATAACAGCTGCAGGTTAACCGTTGCGCCGCAGGGCTTGTTAAAGCCAGGCGTCACAACCGAATCAGTTTTAACTGTGCGAGGCGACTGGTTTATTCTTTGATCGCCCGATAAAATGAAAGATCAGTGCCACTATTGCGGCGGTAATGCCAATCAACCCCGCCACTTCAAAGGCGCCTTGTACCGACCCAATGACTTTTTCGACGCGCGCCACCAGCCAGGGGCTGGAAAACTGCCCAAAGAAGAAACAGGATGCCCAAATGCCCATCCCGCGACCGCGATGTTGGGGAGCTACTTTTGTTTGTGTCCAGGCAATCAGACAGGGGACCGACATCCCGGCACCGGTTTGTTGTATTACCAGGCCTGCGACCAGAAGCGGCACCGAGTCAGCCAGCCCCATGATGAGCAAACCGCTGCACAGCACTGCAAAAAACGCCCCTAACTGTATCGCATTGGATTGTTTTCCGAGTAATCTGAAAATCAACGCCCCGACCATCACGAATAAGCTGGGGATCGCCGACAACTCGCTTATTCTAGAGGGTTCGGTTATACCTACCTCACGAAAAACCAGTCCACCAGAAATAATAAATACATAATAGAGTGCAGAGGCCAGCAGTGTTACGCCACCAATCATCATCATGGTGAGTACCGGGAACGGCGTCTTAACCGCTTCTGACTGCTCAGTGTGCACCGGTTGTGCCGATTGCGCCGGCTTTGCCGGTTGCGCTGTGCTGTTGGCTCGACTTTCAGGCTCGGTTAAATAACGAGCCATCAACGCGAAAATAACAAACGCCACGGCATAAATCAGGAACACACCATTCCATTGAATTTCAGTAGCCGGGCCGGCTAAGCGAATTACAATGGCGCCTAAGAAAGGACCGGCCAATCCCTGCAGGAACAGCCAGTCGCGACGGCCTTCATCCTGCCAGTAGTCTGCAATCAGGGTATTGACCGCCGTAATAATAATGGCTTCAGAGAAGCCAAGTAGAAATCTGCTGCCCATCATCACGTAGAGATCTGTCAGGAAAAAAGGTGTCACCCCAAACACGCCGTAAAAGAATGTTGCCCAAAGCAGTGGTTTTACCCGACCAAACTTATCCACCAGTAGGCCGGCAAATGATGCGGTAAGTGCAATGGCCAGCCCCGGCGCCGACACCATTAACGGCACGAGTTCCCTGGCGTTAGGGTGATCTTTAAAATGATCAATAATCGACGGTAACGCCGGAAACATAGAAACAATGGCAAATAACGGCAAAAACGCCGATATCACGATGATCAGTCCCTGCGGAACTAAGGTTAAGCGCTTAAAAAACTCAAAAATTTTGCTCATTGGCAATCTGTCCTGCCGCTAACTCACTTTAATTATAGAATATTGATTCTAATTAATGAGTCAAGTGATTTTGTTAATTATTTATGTCTTCAGTGTAAATTACCCTCCTAATATTTAACACCCGTGTTCGATCAGAACACGGAACCAGCCCTTTCGGTACGAACAATGCCAGTATGACGACGTCGGCATATTCGTTTCTAATACCCTATTGTACGGCAGAGAGAGTGCCCGATTCGTTGGTTAGAGATGACCAAGATTTGCCCAACAAATGGTTGTTCCCCGGCACACTGCTTCCCCGTCCAGACTCCGTAGCGGGCGACCACGGCGGCCGGCTAACGCCGGCGCTGTTCATCGCCGAATGCACAACCGACCGACATGAATTAGAACAATAACTCACTTTATTTCGGGTTGGATGCAGGGTTAAGAACGTCGCGTAGTTTTGAGCGCGGATGGCATCGCGCAGGTTTGATTGTGCGTAAATTTATTTAACTTCTAAATATGAAAAGTGTATTCTAATTTAATCGAAAAATAACAATGCCAACAAATCGTAGGAAACATGCGTGACAACGCCCAAAAGCTACCTTAAAGAGCCTAAACAAAACCGCAGCAAAGCTTCGCTGGAGAGACTGCTCAGTGCAGCATCGGAGTTACTGATAGAAAAGGGCTACAAAGACTTTACGCTGCAGGAAGTCAGCAAACGTGCCAAAGTATCGATTGGTTCTATTTACAATCGTTTTAAGAGCAAGGAAGACCTGATTCGACTCATACAACAACGGGCACTGGAGTCGCTGGAAGTGGAATCGGCAATGGTGATCACCCGCATTCGCCGTAAACAACTTAAATTGCGTTTGCTGGTGCCGGAAGTCATTGCCGAGTACGGTAACCTACTTAACAAATATAAAGGCATTTTGCGCCCGTTAATGGAAGTATCAGCGGTAGATGAAGTTGTATTGGCCTATGGGAAAACCCACGCAGCACAGAACATCGCTGATTTTATTCAACTGTTGCTGGAGTGCAAAGACGAAATATCCCAACCAGCCCCTGAGCGAGCAGTCGACCATATTTTTAAAGTTGTCTATGCCGCACTGGCCCGATATTTGGGTCTTGGTATCATGGACAATGTCTCCGGTGAAGGCGACTGGGAAGAGCTGCTCGATGACCTCAGTCAAATTACCCTGCACTACCTATTAGGCCACCCTGATAATCTGAAAGAATAATAATGAAACACCAGACGCTAATGCGCTCTGCAAGCAGAGCGCCAGGCTTTTACTCTATAATATCGACTTTCACAGCCTTCCCTGCTCTTGCATGAGGGGCTCCCCACAGTTTTATATTACCACTTTCCAATACCTTGTTGAGCTTCTGATCACGGGCAATAACCACCATGGCTGCATAGGTCACATCGATACCCAGATTGGTGGTCGCCTCTACAGCAGAGGCCCGGGCAGTTCGCCCGGCCAGCTCGGGGGTAAAGTTAGGCGTGAACGGATTTATCTTCTGAAAATCAGGCTCAACAGGTCGCTGTCCTGCTGCCGCTTAACCTGTAATGCGCACCCGGCGATTGAAGCTTCGATAGCACCGTGGCAACTGAGCCTTTTAGAGAGTGTCGGCGGTCTACGCGTAATTCAGTTGCCTTCCCACACTCTTTTCCTGAGTATTTACTGAAAATGCCACTACTGGCATTCCAGATAGATATTACCTGCAAGACCCGCTACCCTGGGGGCCGTACCCTGCCGATAAACATTGGGAGCAAACCCTGCCTGGGATTGCTGATGATTAGCCTGCGCAATCAACCGGTTGGCCCAGTAATTTGCCACGTTTATTTGTAATTGATTGCGACCAGGCTGAATAAGACCGGTGATGTTGATGCGATAGGGAGGCGTCCATACATACCCGGCTTGCTCGCCATTCACTAACACCTCGGCCATATCGCCCACCCTGTCTGCCTGTAAATACACATCGCCTGCGCATTGTTGGCTTACCGTAAAGTCACTCTGGTAGTGTGCAATGCCGCTGTACCCCTGCCAGGCGATATCGTCCAGTTCAGAAAATGGCGTAAGCGCTTCAAGTGTAAGAGCCGCTACTTTGCCGTAATGCTGATCGCCACTTAACTGCCATGGACCGGTTAAGACTTGTTGCCAGTGGGGAATAGTCGCTGTTGGTGAATCGTAACTCACGCCCCTGCCATTGCTTTCAAACAACAGGAATGTTGAATCCCTGGCCCCAATTGGAATACTTATCTGACCGTTAACCTGCGCTAAAACACGCTGCTCTCCGGTAACCGCATTAAGTTGCCACACCGTTGAAGTCTCGCCTTTTATATCATCCGGGATCGCAACCGAAATTTGCTGTGCCTGCGAGTGGGTGTTCACCACAAACAACAACTCACCTCGTTCCAGAGTCCGGTTTTCCACTAATACAGAGTCAGGCTTGGCACTTGTGATTTGGTATTGTACAGGTAAGTTCAGCTTATCAATGGCTTCATTTACCGACTGAAGTTCAAGCGTGTTTGACATTCTCCAGATGCGCTTTATCAGAGTCGTCACTTCTTCCGGGGAGTCATTCAACGACGGACTGCCTTTTGGTGCCTGTCCTACAATCGTTGCACCAGCTTTGGCAAGGCGCTCAATGGCTTTTAGCGTATTGATAGTGAGCCAGTCAGAGTCTCCACCGAGGTATAAAAACGCGTACTCTGTGCCTTGTCGGGTGCGTAAGTTGCCCTCTGGCGTTACCGTCAGCAAGGCTAATCCGGCAGCTGATAAGTAATCATAATCATAGCCTTGGGGGACCTGGGGCTGAACTTCGCCAAACAAGGAGGTAACTGGCGCTTCATCGCCAATAAAATAACCAAATGAGGCGCGGGGATAACCTTGTTGCAGCAGGTACTGTGTGCGGGTTAAATAGGTGATCCAGGGTTTCGCCATGCTAGCCCAGGTGTTATTACGGTTAAAATAATGCCCCAGCAGCGTCATCATGGGTTTACCTGGCGTGTAGTTAACCCCGTCATTCTGATGCACCGAACTGTGCAGCATTAAACGGTTTCCGCCGTAAACAAAGGCCAAATCAGCCGCTCTTCTCAGCTCTGCTGGTCCCACTGCCCAGGGATGCCCGAAGGTTGTCATGGCTTCAACGGCCACAATGGTTGAGCCCTTTACGGTTGCCACCGACGCAGCGCCTTTTATATCGGCTATATAGGTTGGCTTCGGGGATCTGCCGGGCTCGACATACCAAAATGCCGCCATGGGAATCCCCCCCGCCAGGCGTATATCCAGATCATTGCCCAGTTGCGGGCGATGATCTTCCAGCGCTTCAGTGTAATAGGTTAAACCGTGCTCACTGGCATACCGGGCAATGGTGCCATAGTGGGCACTGGTTAATGTGTCTGCCACGTAACGCCGAACGTCATATAAAAATTTGTCGGTGTCTGATGCTGAACTAATCACTTTCCCTTGTAAGGCTGGCAAATACGGTATCGGGTCGTAATTGAGCTGTTCCTGTAGGGTCGTCAGCATCGATGGGGTAGCATTTTGAGGCCCCGATTCAATGGAATCACTGAGTATCCCGGTGATACCGGGAAAAAAGTCGCCCTGGGCATCTTGATAGTGCGCAAAGTAAGTATCGAGATACTGGCGAACACGTTCCGGATCGAGCTTATCCACTTCCAGGCCGGTGGCATTTTGCTGGGCCGGACCGTTTTCATGGCCGGTAAGATTATAGCCTAAGCGTACCACCTGCCAGGTGCCCGCTGGCGCTTGCCAGTGAAGCTTGCCATCCGCCGTCATCTTTGCCGACAGGTCAAGCACATTTTCCGGTGTAATAGCGGTTTCTGCCTGGGCTGGCGTTGCCAGCGAATAATAGCGTGGCGCCGCTGCAAATCCGGCTTTCTCTTCCGCGGAATGTACCACCGGCCGGTTATGAACCGTCACTTCCGATAACACGTAAGCACTGGCGTGCGCAGGGAAAGGCAAACGTGATGCGCCATCGGTATAGCCTAATGTGTCTATAAAGCCTGGTTTGGTATCCCGGGTTAACACCAGTTTATAGTAACGGGCTGCTACCGGCGCATAGGCCGCGGTCCGGGTTAAGGAACGGGTTGCAGGCAATTCAGCCAGTTCAACACACTGGGTGGCATGTTCGGTATCGCAACGGTACCAATGGGCAATCGGCGGATTGGGCGAACCAAATCCCCGGGCCCCTGGTAAACCCAGGGTAATCCCATAGCTAATACCCTCATCCCCGGCATCAAATACCAAGGTAACAACGCCCTCTGCATCCCCTGTCATCGACGATGCCGGCCAGAATTGCCCATCGGAAAGTAATGCTGAAATCGCCGGTTCACTGACAACCTTCAGCGGTAAAGCCGGTGCTGCAGAGACCGGATAAGCGAGCACTTTAACATCCTGATAGTACTCAGAAGCAGGATGACTACCGTGCCCCATGGCTGCTAACGGGATGTCCTGATAGGGACCGGCAACGGTTGGTGGGTGTGGTAACGAAACGTCCACTACCTGACCGCCCTCAACACGTGTGTCTGACCATACCCATTTTTTCATCGCTTGCTCAGGTGCCACCCACGGGCCTCCGGTTGCGCTCCAGCCGGGTGAGGTGGTGATCACAAAGTCCATTCCCAGGCTCTGGGCTGCGCTGGCACTTTGTTTTACCGCTTCGCGCCAGGGAGCACTACCAAAGGTCAGGGGATGTTCCGGGGCTGGTCCCATCCCTGCATCAAACAGCTGTACACCGGCAATGCCCTGAGCTGACATCCACTCTAAGTCGGCCACGGCTTGCGATTGATCGATAGCCCCGTTCATCCAGTGCCACCATGCGTGTGGACCATATTCCACCGGCGGCTGTTTAAACCGTTCGATAAGCTCGCGTTGCTCAACCGACGTTGTTTCTTCCGGCGTGTCAGTGGCACATCCGAACATCAGAATCACCGTGTATAAACTTAAAGCTAGTCTCATGCTCTTACCTCTGTATCGTAAAAAATGACCACATCCAGCGGTGTCCCCATGCGCAAAAATACATTCCCGCACTGACCGTACAAGCTACTTGGTACGGGCAGGCAGCGAATGGCCATGGCCTATATGACGGTCTGACGCGCTTAGCGCAGTTATGCCGTTTATCAGTTGGCGATGACGCATACCGGATGTGCCGGGTAATGACTGAAAATATTAAACTTTGACTTTATGTAACACTCAATCGTAACAATTACCAGTCAAAAGTCGTCATGATAGTCGCCCGGCAGATGCAGTTACAATGAACTTTATTGATACGGAGTAACACAATTGTTGATAACAGAATAGCAGCCTGCCAGGGATGGCAGGCTGTTTTCAGGCTTCCTGTATCATGGAACCTTTCAGATCGCGTGATACGATCAGCCACAGTGACATACTCATAGTCAGTACCCCAACCACAATAACTGTGGAACTTAACGTTGTGGTCGCAACATCAAGGGCAGAAAGACACAGTGGCGTGGCAAAATTGGCCAGCGTGTACACGAGCCACCAAAACCCTGCATACTGACCGCTGTGCTCCTTGGGGGCGATAAATAATACGTACGTTAAGGCTGTCGTTAGCATGAGTCCGCCTCCAGCCTGTTGCAAGATAACACTGGCGGTAATAGTCGGGATATCATCGGCCAACGCCAGTGCGATCAGTCCGGCCCCCATCATGCTCATTGCGACACACAATGATTTTCCAAAGCTCCAGGTTTTCAGCAATCGCGCCATAATAGCCCCGGCAGGTGTACCAAAGACCAGAGCATAGGACAGAATTCTACCCGCAGCAGCCGGTGAGTTTTCCCCAACATCCTGGAGCAAAAATGAAAGCTTCACCGGCACTGTATAAAATGCAATCGAGCCGGGGATTGCGATTGCCGCTATAATCAGCATCGGCCGCAACGGCAGTTTGAGTTTCATTGGGGGCGGTGTCTGAGCAGTTTGACGAATCTGTTGCGCAGGCTCGTACAACACAATCATCGCCGCAATAAATACCAGGAAGCTCAGCCCGTACAGTGCAAAGGTATAGCGCCAGTCAATGGCACTGACAATACTGACAATGTACAATAACCCGGCGCCGATCAGCGGCAGGGCAATATTCTGATAAGCAATCCACTTTTGCCGCGCATCACCACTAAAGTAGTGCGCAGTGAGTACCATACCGGCGGTAACGATGCCCGCTTCGGCGATACCGAGTACGATGCGGGAAGCCAGGATGGCATAAAGCGAATCAAGAAATACTGGCGCGCACCCCATGAAACCATATAAGCCTAACGAGATGACCAGCAACTTCTTTGCCCCCCAGCGATTGGCCAGGGCGCCGGCAAACGGCGAAAACAGCGCCAGACAAAGTGCCGGTGCGGTGAGTAATAACGGTACCAGTATTTCAAAATACGGCGTACCGGCAAAATGTTGAAACATCAATCCCAGGATCGGTGCAATAAGCACCGCACCGAGCATTATGAAAACGGGAACGAACAGCAGCACGATGCCCTGCCCGGTGTTAGTTGAATTGTTATGCATAGTTATCCTGCAAAGACAGACGCTTCTAATTCAGCCACGCCCAATGGGCGTGGCAATCACTGACAACGGAATGCGCTAGAAGTCGTAACCTACCCGCATACCGATATTTCTGACTGAGTTAAATCCCCATACCTGAACGGCGGTTGCCAAATCATAATTGGTCGCATCCCCGCCATCCAACGCAATCGCAGCGGGGACTACTTCGTCTGTGCAGTTTTTACAGAACAACGAGACACTCCAGCCATTGTCGAAATTCACCCCAGCGGTCAGGCCAAACTGATCGACATTGCCCACGCGGGTTTGCGGCGCTCTTGCAATCAGGTAGTTAACCGGATCGCGATGGTAGTAATTTACGGTCACGTAGCCGTAGCCGGTATCAAAAACATTAAAGTTATAGGTCAGCGCTGCAGTTGATGTGAGTTTGGCTGCGGTAGGTGGCGTTAACCCTGACGCATCAAAAGTGCCATTCTCATCACATCCGGGCTGTTGCGGATAACAGGCCGCCCCCGGGAAGCTAACAAACTCTGAGTCCAGGTACATTGCATTGGCATTAAAGGTCAGGTTATCGGTCAATAAGGCCTGCAGTTCCAACTCGACCCCTTCCGATTTAAGCTCTGCTGCATTCTGAATAATACTCTGACCAATGCTACCGTCAAACGATTGGACCTGGTAATCATCAAAGTCTTGCGAAAAGACAGTGCCGTTAAGATTAAGGCGATTGTCCAGCCAGTTGGTCTTAACCCCGAGCTCATAATTTGTCACGATTTCAGGTTCTATGAAAATTTTTGTTTGCTCAGTCGACGGGCTGTCGGTATAGCCCGGACCTTTATAGCCACGGGATACCGACGCGTAGGCCATGTTATTTTTTGAGAAGGTGTATTGTAACGACACCTTACCACTGAGGTTGTCAGAAGAATTGCTTTCGTCTCTGACCGCAGGCGCACCTATCCGCACAAAATAACCGTAACGCTGGAAATTATCCAGGTCAATGGCCACCTCATCATAGGTATAGCGCAGACCAGTGGTCAGCTTCCACTGCGGTGACAGCGCAAAGTCAAACTGTCCAAACAGTGCCGTACTGTCGGTATCCATGACATAAAAACTGTCGTTACCTAAAAAATAGTCATTGCTGTAAGGACATCCGCCGGTGCCTACCTCCACACCCACACAAAACGGCATATTGCCCAGTAAAAACGGCGGTAAAAAGCCATCTCCGCCCATTACCAGGTCCTGCTCGATGGACGAGTTAAAATAAAATAGTCCGACCTGACCGCTGATCTCATCGAAGTCCATGGATAAGCGCAATTCGTTACTAAACTGGTCGTAATCGGTCTGGTTACGATTGAGGTTTAATTCATTGGCGGAAGTGGCATCGGAGTCAAGGTTCTGGTCCAGCGTATAATAGCGCCAGCCCACGATATTCGACAGCGTGAACTGCGAATTGATGGTGTAATCTACAGTCGCCTGAAAACCACCAAACTCAACGTCACGATAATTGGCACCGTCAGCGCCATATTCAAAGTTTTCCGGCCCCGCGGTCACGCCATCTGCTTCCAGGTACGGTGCTTTCGAGCTACCCGGGGCCAGATAACGATAAGTCCGATCGAAGTTACCCGCCACACCTTTCTCGGCATTGAAATCCCCAATAATATACACCGACAAATCGTCGCTGAGATGATTCAGATATTTGACTTTGACGCCCCAGTCATCGGTGGTTTCATCCTGCTTCACCGATTCCGGTCCCCGGGCAACAATTTTTGCCACCGGATCTTCGGTGGCATAATGCATATTAATGCGCAGTGCGGAGGTATCCGAAACCGGCACATTCAGTGTACCGCGACTAATAATACTGGTACCGTCTCCGGGCGTGGTATCCCGTAGCTGATACTCCACGTCAAACTTTCCTTCCAGATAGTCAAGCTGAGGTCTGGTAGTACGAATATTGATTAAACCGGCCGACGCGTTCTTACCGTATAGCAGACCCTGAGGGCCACTCAGGACTTCAATTTGTTCAATATCATTAAATACGCCCCCCATGAGGAAACGCCGACCCAGGTTAATATCGTCAAATGCGACGGCCACAGAGGAGTCGAGCGTACTGGTAAAAGCCAGTGTACCGGCACCGCGAATTGACATGGTGTTATTTTCACCAATTTGCAGACTCGGCGCATTAAGGGTCATCTGATAGACATCAGACACATTTTTACGTTCTAACTCTCTGGCACTGATCGCTACCACACTGACCGGTACTTCCTGCAGGTTCTCCACTCGACGCTGAGCAGTCACCTCAATCACTTCAAGACCTTTGGCCTCGGCAGTTTCCGAGGTTGTATCCTGTGCCAGTACCGTGCCTGAAAAGCTGATTGAAATTGCCAGGGCAAGGGACGTCTTTATCGGCAAAAACGCTGTTTGTGTTGTCATTTCGAGTCCTCTTATTAATTATTAACCATTTTATTCATCATGGTTCTTAGTAGGGCATGCTGGCGTCTCACCTGATTGGCATTTCTATACGGCGTGCGCATACCTTCATATTCAGTGGAAAGCCAGCCTTGCCAACCGCCGTCTTGCAGTGTTGTCAAAATGGCCTGCCACGGAATGTGGGGATCCTGTAAGTTGTCGTCCACCTCAAAGAATTTGCTCTGAATAAAGTGAACATGCTTCAGGATGTCTTTTAAATCGGACATGGGTACGGCGAGCGGTTCGAGGAATGCCGGGCGTTGCTCACCCTCTTTCAGCTCAATACCGTCAACATTTAAATCCACCGGTGCGGTTTGAAAAATACCGGTATCAATAATCAGTTTAAAATGCTCGGTTTGGGTGCTTTCAATCAGCTTAATGTAATCCTGGGTGACCGGATGCTGAATCGGTGTCGGACTGTGGATCTCAGGACAAATGATCACATCAAGCTGCGCAGCTAAATCCAGCGACTGTAACACCGCCTCTCGCCATACCGGGTGCGGATCAAGCTCCAGAGAGGTCACACCAAACTTTGGACGAAGCGACGAAAAGCCCAGTTCCTTGGCAAGATGAAGATCCTTTTGCAATTGCGCAGCAGCTTCAGCCTCGGTCAGGCATCGGTGCGCCCACATGTCGGTGTCGATCCAACTGGCCAGATTAGTGGGGGTCAGTGCATACTTCTCCAGCAGGCGAAACCATTGATCCTTCCACACTGATGACGGATTGGGATACTCCAGAATATTGGCTTCGCTGAGGATTTCGATGCCCGTTGCGCCCATATCAGCAATTTCCGCCATCACGTCTTCCAGCGTCATGAGTGTGTAGATATCGTTTGTATAGCTATAGGTCGACACACTCAACGGCTGGGTCAACGCGCTATGTTGAGGTAGTACAACCAATTTTTCACTGGCTTTGAACGGCGAGCTGGCATAAGGCCTAGGAATATAAGGCCGGCGAATTATCACGCTGATGTCGATGGGATGTACGCCGACTTCCACCGGCTTCTCAACGGGAATGGTTATGGTTGCCACTTCATCAAGCGCCCAGCGCACTGCAACCGAGTGACTGAGCTCTTCAAAAGTATAGGTGTTACCCTGGAGGGTCCATGTGGCCACTTCCGGCGCATAGTGTCGCCCCTGAAAAACGATGTCGATACCTTCAATTAAGCTGGCGTGAATACCACGATAGTTGGGATTTCTGATCTCAAACTGAAAGCCTTGCTTACCGTTGGCTAACGTGACATTTCTGCAACCTTTATTTTGAATGATATTTAGATTTAACATGATGAATCCTGTTCTTTAATGTGTACTGTTTTGGCACAACGCTATGACTGACAACCGCTAATAGCCGACATGTAATTCTTTCATCGACATGCACATGGCCTCCTGCTCGTCCAGGTAATCACGTTGAATCATTTTGTTTAGAAATGGCGTGTGATCGAAAATCAGGTCGCGTATTTTCGCGACAGGATACGACTGATGATGAAAGATATTGCCCATTTTGCGGGCAAACTCTACGTTATGATTGACATACTCCACACGCGTTTCCTCATACTTGGCAAAGCCGTCGCGCAGAGTTTGGGGATCATCAAGATTACGACCATCGAGGAATCTGGCCAGAAAATACCCGTCTTCAATGGCCATCCCCATACCATAAGCGGCATAAGGTGATACCGGATGGACCGCATCTCCGACACAAACAACCCGACCTTTCGACCAGGTCTGCAACGACGGGCGGTTATAGACATCCCAGCAAAATATCTGGTGATCAAAATCGGTAGCATCAGGGAAACGCGGTAGCGGATCGCTGAACTCGCTGAGAATTTTTCTGACATGAGCCTCAACATTTTTCGGGCGTGGGGCGTTTTCTTTCGACGGCTCAACAATCCACCATTCATAGCCCGGTTTACCGTCATGTAACATAGGAAAATAGCTGGCCTGATATTTTCTTGAGTGGGAGATCACGCCTTCATTGGGCGGAATGCCGTCAATAGGATCGCACCAGGCCAGCCAGATGCGCAGCCCAACGTGAAACAGTCCGGGATCGCCAAACGCCTGTCTGGACACTTTAGAATTGATGCCGTCGGCCCCCACCAGCATGTCGGCCTCAACGGTCTCACCGGACTCAAAATATAAAGTCACGCCATCGGCATGCTCTCGGTAGTGAGATAAAGCATGATCGCCAACCACTATACCGTCTGGCACACGCTCCAGCATTTTGCCAAACGCACTGGAACGCAGCACACCATAGTGCCACCCCTTAATATCAAAGGCTTTCTCAACGATGGGGTTGAATGGCAGATTGGCGCGCTCCTTTCCGCGGTTATTTTTAAATGCAACCGACGTGTAAGAACCAAAATTGCTCACATCGATGCCATACTCCCGTAATACCGCCAGAACAGGAACACTCAGTAGTACTGCACCACCCAGTGCTTTAGGCTCGGGCTGCCGTTCATATACCCGGACATCATACCCACGTGAGATCATGGCCAGTGCGGTAGAGATACCACCAGGCCCGGCGCCCACAATGGCAACACGTTTCCCCTTTCTCCAATTCATCGTTTCACTCATATTGTTAAATTGCATTACAGAATGTTAATATGAGGTTAATGGATTCAAAAGCAGTTTAAATCCTATATTTCGGATGATTAATCCAGAAAACTGGGTTTTTGTGGACAATTTGCGTAACAAGAGGGTGTATGGATCTACTCAGTCAGTTTCTTTCTTCACTTACCGTCAGCTCTACCAGTATCTCCACCTGGCGTTTTTACCCTCCTTGCGGCGTGCGTATTGAAAACTTCAAACCCGGCTTCTTGCTGTCACATGTCAGCGGCGACGCACTGCATATTCATACTCAACAAGAGGCCTTTACCCTGGAAAGAGGCGATCTGTTTGTTGCTCCACTAGGCGGTGACTGCACCATTGGTTTTGCCGACACGCGTGTATATACACCGATTAACAAACTGGAATGGCAGGGGGTTGGCGCTGAAACCTATGACATAGCCGATCACCACACTTCGGCCATGAGCGTGTCACTCGGGAAAGGTAACCTGTGCACCGCTTTGCTGGGGATTGCGTTTTCATTGAAATACACCCAAACCCTCAATGTAGCTTCAAGCTTGCCGCAATTTATTCAGTTAAAAAGTGCCAGTAACCCGCTCTACCAGGTGATCACGCCTGCCATCGATGTGCTAGTGAGTGACAATAAAGCCGGTTATTTTGGGATGGCAACAAAGCTGGCAGAATTTGCCGTTATCTCATCGATTCGAGCTTATATTCTCAGTGAGCCGGATTTTCCTATCGGTGTGTTTCGCGGCATGTCCAATCAGATGCTAAACAAAGCGCTGTATGCCATTCAGACACACCCGGAGAAAGCCTGGAGTGTACAACAGTTGGCCGATCATTGTGCCATGTCACGAAGTAATTTTGCCGCACGCTTCAGCGAGGAAATAGGCAAGACGCCCATTGAATACCTCAATGAGGTCCGCGTGCAACTGGCCCGGCAATTACTGAGCGAATCGAACCATTCACTGGCCTACATTGCTGAGCGTACAGGCTTTAATTCAGACCGGGTATTTAGAAACGTGTTTTATAAAGTGATGCACATGACCCCCCGTGATTACCGTAAACAAACCAGGCAAGAGGGTCATGCGAGCGCAGTTTAATCCCCTTCAGCTCGTCTGCAGCGCGAGGGGATACCGAGCGCATGGCCGGGACTTAGTGACTGACTAACCCCTGTGCACCTTTGATTCTGGCCACTCCAATCAACATTGCCAGTGCCGATAAACACGCAAAGAGCAACAACACATTGGCCAGCCCTGCCATCGTATTTTGCAACGCTGCCACAATAATGGGGGCCGTAAACTGTCCCAAAAAGAACGCTCCAGTCCACAAGCCCGTTCCCCGGCCGCGCACATTGTCGGGTAACTCTTTAAGTATCCAGGTCAGCATGGTCGGTAACAGCATGCCAAAACCCAAACAAGCAATCACCATCGCACCGCTGCTTAGCAGTAAGGTGGCAGATAAGGCTGCCGTACTATAACCGATGGCAGATAAGGTAAAACCGATACTTACCAGCGTCGGACCCGAAGCGCCTTTCAAGGTTTTGAAGATGACTGCGCCCAACGCCATGCCGATATTAGCCGCAGCGCCTATCCCACCAATCATCGCCGGTGACACCTCTTTGGTTAGGCCGAGAATTTCTCCGAGCTTAACAATCACGGTATAAAATAACACACCAACAAATAAACTGGTGAGTAACATGGGCAAAATATTTTTCCAGGGTATACGCGCTAATTGCTCAGCTTGCAGTGGCGTTTGGCGTTGTGGCTCAAACAAGATCAGCCATACCAGCAAAGCAATCGGCAGCGCTAGTAAATACAGTAGAAACGGGCCGCGTGAGCCCAGCGCCTCGCCGAGTAGCCCACCAATAGCAATTAATACGATCGCACTGATACTGACACTGGCCATTTGGATAGCTACCCAGCGCTGGCGGGCTTTTCCCTCGAAATAGTCGCCAAGCAGCGCGGTGGCCACTGTCATAATAGCCGCTTCGGCCACCCCCAGAACCACTCTGGCTGCGATGATATGGCGCAGATCGGAAAGAAAAAAGGGTAACAGACCAATAGTGGCATAAATCAACAAGGCAACCAGCAGCACCGGTTTTCTGCCACATTTATCCGATACCCAACCGGCCAGTGGTGAAAATACAGCCACACATAAGGCCGGCACCGTAATGGCGATCGGCACCAGAAATTGCGAGCCCGTCATACCTGAAAATTCTTGCAGTAGCAAAGGCAATACCGGCACCAAAGAAATAATCGCCATCACCGGCATAACGGCGGCTAAGATTAACAAAATTCCATGTTTAGTTGTGGCAATCTGACCAACCTGATCTGAAAGTCCGCCTTCGCTTTGTTGGTTAATCATGTTTTTCCCAATACTCTTTTGCAGGTCTTTGCGGTTGGTGTGCACATCATTAAACATAGGGGCATGCCGGTGCTGGAACCTGCGTGTTAATTATTTGTAATTATAATGAAGCACGTATGGATGACTGAATAATGGATAATTCTGCTCCCAGCCATCTGAAAATCTGATAGTTATCTGCAGCCGATTGACCGCTTTACCCCGCAGATTGACCGCAGTATTTCAATTCAATGCTGCCCTTGCGCGATTGTATTAACCACTGATCTTCACGCCTAATCAGGGTGTCGGTAAAACTGCCTATCATCAGATTGCTCTCGGCGGTAACGGGCAACGTCTCACTGGCGGAGCCGGTGGCCAGCCACACCCGGCTGGTAGCCACCACATTATTCGCCGTGATGATGTCAAATACTGAGTTAGCAATAATATGACAACTGGAGCGTGGCGGGCGGGCACAAAATGACTGATAAATGGCGTCGCGCCCGGTAATGCCATGCTCGGCATCACTGGGTCGAAACAACACTGCATCTTCTGTATAACAGTCGGCAAGCGCCTGCCACTGACCGCCATCCAACAATTGGGTGGCGCGATTGAGCAATTGCTGGCACTCGAGCTGAATCATGGCTCTTTCCTGTCTATCCATCAGCCCTGCTCCTGTTGAATTAGCCAGTTGCGCATCGCACCTGCAATTTGCCCGGGCGCTTCGACGGTTGACATATGCCCCACGCCATCGAGTACCACCAGGCGACTACCGGGGATTTGCTGCTGTATTGCCTGATGTTGGGCAACCGGACTCCATTGATCCTCAGTACCACTCATCAACAAAGTTGGCACCCGTACCTGACTCAGTACCTGTTCTGCATCGGGACGGTTGAGTAAAGCCTGAATTTGGCCATGAAAATCCTCTGTACTGTGGCGCAAAACCATCTGTCTTAGCTGTTCTACCAGTTCTGGTTTTTGCTTAGCCGTGTGACTCAACATTGGCGGTAACCAGCTATCAGCAACCGCAGCCATGCCGGCATCACGGGACAAGTCCAGCAGCCTCTGCCTGCCCGGTACCTCTTTATCTGAGCGGGGATGCACTCCCGTATTCAGAAAGGCCAGTTGCGTAACGCGCTGCGGTGCCTGGCGTATTATTTCAAATGCTACGCGCCCACCCATGGAATGCCCGGCCAGAGCAAACTGCTCAGGGCTGCTGGCCAATACATGGGCGGCCATTTGGCTGATACTGTCAAAACCGGCAAAGCTAAAAATACTAACCTCGGCGACATCGTCGAGTAGGGTACCCACTTCCTGCCACATAAGGCGGTCACAGAGCAAGCCGCACAGCAATACTAAAGGGGTTTTGTTGCTGGGTTGATTCATGCTGGGTATACCTGTTCAGTCTCGGTTTTCATACACAAGGTGGCCAAGCGCGGTATTGGAGACCGGCACATGGTAGTGGCGATGAATCTCTTCAACCCTGGCGTTCAGGGCGCCGCGCATTACCAGCCACATCACCATTTCACAACCTTCTGTGCCGCTTTCACGAATGTACTCAGACTGCGGAATGCTCGCCAGTTGCGCATAGTCATCTTTGAGCTTATCCATAAAGGCGAGGTCCCACTGCTGGTTAATCAGGCCCGCCCGTTCGCCCAGCAACTGATGACTCAAACCACCTGTCCCCCAGATTTGAACATTTAAGTCGGCATCAAAAGACTCCACTGCCTGGCGAATCGCGCGGCCGAGGTTGAGACAACGTTGCCCACTGGGCCCCGGATACAACACTACGTTAACGGCCAGCGGGATCACCTTGCAAGGCCAGGCTTGCGGCTGACCAAACATCAACGACAAGGGTACGGTCAGGCCATGATCCACATCCATCTCATTGACGATGGTAAGGTCGAAATCCTGCTGTATCACTGACTGGGCAATATGCGAGGCCAAATCTGGCGCGCCCTGTACGGTGGGCACCGGACGTGCACCAAAGCCCTCGTCAGCCGGCTGAAATTCTGGTCCGCAGCCAATTGCAAAGGTCGGAATGATTTTCATATCAAAGGCCGTGGCGTGATCGTTATATACCAGGATCACTACATCCGGCTTCTGTTCGGCTATCCACCTGCGGGTAAAGTCATAGCCACTAAACACCGGGCGCCATTCGTCGCTGTCGGTTTGGTTAATGTCGATAATTCTGCCCAGTAAGGGCACATGTGAGGTGGCAACACCTGCGCTAATACGTGCCATTATTTTTTCTCCTGAATGTAGCGGTTGCCGGTTACCGGGCGACCACCGTTTTTCATCATTTGCAAATACTCCTCGCTACTCATATCGGTCATAGAGGAAACGGCCGCAGCTACGCTGAGGCCATCGGTTGCGCTGATTTTTACCAAGTAGTAAATATTGCCACCCAGTGCAATCATGCGAGTGTAATCGCGATCAAGCACAGCCTGGCGCTGTTCATCGCTCATTGGCCAGTGAGCCAGATAGCCGGCTTCGTCAGCCTTAAAAGCCTGGCGATTTTGGGCTTTCATCAATGACATGCAAAACTGATTTAAATGATAACCTTTACGCGCCTGACTGCTGTCAAACACGGTGGTACCCGGTATGTCCTGATAAGGTTGTTGGCTGCTCATAGGGTTCTCATTGCTTTTAAACGCTGAATTTTGCAGTCTGTGCCTAACCAACAAAACATGCTGGTTGCATGGCACCAGACTGCAGCCTGTATACTGAATGGTATTGTCTGAACATGTTTCACGTGGGGTATATAACCTGTCGTTAAATAGCCTGCATTAATTGGCTTATTGAGCTACGCATAATGTCGGCATGTTCCTGTTTATCGCCACCTTGCACCTCGATCTCACCCAAACGACCGGAATTTTCCACCACCATGCGGCAACGCTCCCAACGCCGGGCCTGATAGCGTTCCAGCGCAGTTGCCAGTTGCGGGGTCGCAGCCAGTTCTTCTGCCAGCACGATGGCATCTTCGATGCCAATACAGGCACCTGAGGCAAGGTGAGGAGTGGTGGCATGCACGGTGTCACCAATCATAACGATACGATCTTTAAACCAGGGTTGCGGCACTAATAAGGAATCCAGCGGACGCAGTGAAACAAGTGAGTCCTGATTAATTTGCGCAGCCAGCGACAGCACCATAGGCGCGCTAAAGTTATCCTCCAATAATTGTTTCAGTACCGCGGGCTCTTCTGCCGGGTCAAAACGTTGGCGGGTAACACTGTTAACGGTTAAAAACAGGTATACCTGTTCCTGTGACATAGGATTGATGCCCGCCTTGAGGTGCGGACCAACCCACATCATGGTGCTGTTGCATTGCGCCGGTCGCGGTAACACTGCCCGCCAAACCCCTTGCCCGGTGTAGGCAGGAGCTGGCGCGTCGGGCATCAGCCATTGTCGGGTTTTTGAATGGACGCCATCAGCGGCGATCACCAAATCGAAATGCGCCGTACTGCCATCAGAAAAACTTACTGTCACACCGCTGTCGTCCTGCTGCAACGCCGTGTAGGTCTGTCCCAGACGAATTTTGGTGCCGCACTCGACCACTTTATCAGCCATAATTTTCGCCAGCACCGGGCGCATAATCGCCCCGGCACCAGGAATATCCGGTCCGGCAAAGCGTGGGTTAGGTATGGTGGCAATCGGGTGACCGGACGCTGCCATCACCTCAAGCTGTTCGCTGCTGCTGCCCTGAGCAAGAAACGCATCCAGTGTACCCAGGGTTTTGAACGCCCTTAGTGTGGCACCATGCAAACTGATACCAGCACCTTCGGCCTGCCATTTCGGGTTGATTTCCAACAAGTGGGTTTCAATATTTTGTTTACTTAACTGTATCGCGGCTGACATGCCGGAAAAACCGCCACCGATAATGAGTACTTTACTAACTGATGTGTCCATATACGTTTTCCTCAACCTGCTAAATCGTTACAAATGCGCCAGTACCTGCCCTGTTGCCGTCACCTCAAGGGTGATGCCAGTCAGTGTCTGTCCCCTACAGGGCCCTGAAATACACAAGCCTGTGTCAATCTCAAAACGTGCACCGTGCGAAGCACAGACAATGTGTTGACCAGCGCCGTCCAGATAACCATCTTTGCGCCAGGGCAACGCCGTCTCCCCATAGTGGGGACACAGATCCCGATAGGCATAAAGCGTAGCTCCCTGGCGCACCACGAAAAGGCTGTCGCGCCCCTCTTGTAACGGGTCAAAGCCTTTGGCTGCGCCTTCTGGGATGTCATCGATATGACATAACAACACCATATCAGGTCATCCTTATCTATTGCTGGGGCGGCCCGCCGGGCGCCCACTTCTCTCGAAATTCCAACAAAAACGTCTGCGAGTTGTCGGCCCCGGGCAGCATTTCCCGCGCGGTCCAGTGTTCGTCGTGCAAATCCATATCAGCGTCATACTCAATGTGACAACCAAATGGACTCTTAAAGTACCAGAACCAGTTAGAGCCCATAATATGACGACCTGGCCCCCAAAAGCTCTGATAACCTTTATTAACCATATTGGTTCCGGCCTGAACCACTTCGGTCGGGCCCGCCATATGGAACGTAAAGTGTTCACACCCTTGCATATGTGGCGGCGTTTCAATAAAGAACAGAGTGTGGTGATCATGGGTGCCAGCCGGACGCATAAAGGGCCCCACATGACTAAACCGATCGGTAGTGACAAAGCCTAATCGCTGGCTGTAAAAGGCCTCTAATTTGGCGAAATCCGGCACAAAATACACCACATGAGATAGAGAACGAGGCTTGGGTGTGGCAAGCTTTTCTACTCCCAGCGAGTTAAAACCACGCATGGACGATGCCCCTGGCGCGTTAATCTGCTCAGCGGGCATTGACAACGGTTTACGAATGGTAACTTGAAAACCCAGCACAAATCCTGCATCGTCCTGGGCTTCTAACGAGCCGTTGTCCAGTACCTTAACCGTTCTGTCTTTATCAAGCTCGGCGGCAATGGCATCCAGCGTCGCCTGGTCAGCGACGCCATAAATGGTCTTGCGCAGCATACTGCCTGAAGCCAGCGGCTCCGGCAGGGACGGGTCATCCTTATGGGCAACAATCACTGAAGTGCCATCCAGTGCGATAAACTGACCATCACCGACGGACTCCAGTCCATAATCCTTGAGGTATTCTTCACAGGCATCAACGTCATCCACGCCAAACACCAGTGTATCAGGTCCAATTATATTCATGTTCAATCGCCTTTTAGTCTTTTTTCGCTACGGTGCGTCCACCAAGTCGTTTGGCTACCCAGTCAGCTATGTAATGGCTGGTATTGATGCTGTTATCGAAACTGGCATGCTGCACCCCTCCTTCGCGCTCAGTAAAGATTTTAAGCTCTCGGTCTGGACAGTTAACCAATTGCTCGTACGTACGATGCGCCCATTTCAATGGTATCTGACTGTCTTTCACACCATGGGTTACCAAAAACGGCACTTTGATTTTTTCCACCACACCATCAAGATGAACGTTTTCTGCGATGCGCATGAAGTCATCAATGTCTTTGGCGCCCCACACCCAGCAAACATGATTCCAGTAGTGAGGCACAGGTAATTCACCTTCTCGTTCAAGGCGTCGTTTTTGTACGTCACGCCAGTCATGGTTTGCCCCCCATGAAACGCCGCAGGCAAATCGAGGTTCAAAAGCCACCGCACGCGGGCTGTAATAACCACCCAGCGAGACACCCTGCATACCAATGCGCTTACTGTCGATGTCAGCGCGGGTTTCCAGATAGTCAACCACCCGGCTGGCCCAGTGCTCACTGTCATAGCGGGCGGTAAAACCTTGCAGACGCAGCGCTTCGCCTGTTCCTGGCTGATCAAGCATTAACGAGGCAATGCCGCGTTTAGCCAGTGCTTCAGGCTGACCTACCCGGTAGATCATTTCTTTGGTAGAATCCAAACCGTTAACCTGAACGAGCACTGGTTGCGGACCTTCTACGCCTTCGGCAGGATAATACAAAGCAGCAAGATGCTTACCTTCGTAAGGAATTTCTACACGCTGACAACGTTCACCTTTCAGCTCTATACCTTTAAGGAACAACTCAAGTGAACGCTTGTACAACTCCATACGTCCCTCTGTACCATGACCCTGAAGACGTTCGCAGGTAGTCAGGTAAGTGGAAGCACGAGAGTATTTTTCGCCAGCTGATAACAGGTTACCCGCTGCTTCATCTTCTGCAGCTAATCCACATAGCTTGTCAGCCATTTGTTGCCAGGTATCTCTGAAGGCCTTGGTTCCTGCAGCATCAGGGGCTTTCGCAGCCTCAGCTAATGGCCCGCACATTTCCTGAATTTCGCCCATCCGTGCACCCATTTCAATGGCCAGATTGACCGACAGATCCCACACATAGTTGGTTGGAAAAAATCTAAACATAATGACACCTTATATTGCGTTACTGGTTCAGCGCCTGGCGCTGAACGGATTAATTACTGTTCAAGAATTGCCACGGCACGGACAAAGCCGGCCGAGGCGTGTTTAATTTTGTATGGGAAGCAGGCAACCAAAAATCCGTGGTCTGGCAGGCTCTCCAGATTGGCCAGTTTTTCCATCTGACCGTAACCGATATCGCGACCAGCCTTATGGCCTTCCCACACAATCGACGCATCACCACTTTGGGCAAATCGCTCTCTGGTAAAGGAAAACGGCGCATCCCAGCTCCAGGCATCGGTGCCTACCACCCGTACCCCCTTTTCGAGCAGATACAGGGTGCCTTCGCGACCAATCCCTACACCGGCATCCAGATATTCCGGCTGGCCATAAACAGAGCCGGCGCGGGTGTTAACCAGCACTATGTCGAAAGGCTGTAACTGATAATTGATGCGGGCAAGTTCCGCTTCGATTTCGGCAGCGCCCACCACATGGCCGTCGTGCAGGTGGCGAAAATCGAGCTTGACCCCCGGCTTTAAGCACCACTCCAGCGGTAACTCATCGATACCGTAAGCCGGCCGTCCGCCTAATGCTTCGTCGGTGGTAGAGGCGTAGTGCCAGGGGGCATCCATATGGGTACCGCTGTGAGTGGTGATTTTCATAAATTCACCAGCCGGCGCTTCGCCGCCGTGCATATCGGATTTTTTCAGGCCCGGAAACATGGCGGCCATCAGTGGCCAGCCAGAGTGATGGTCACGATACTCAATCTCAGGCAGCATTTCCGGCGGATCAGTGTAGGGGTTATTTTCCAGCGTGACCGACAGGTCAATCATTTTGCAATTATTGAGCTTCATAAAAATAAGCCTTTGAATAACTAGTAATTTTCACCAGCTTGCAATGCCGGTGAGCGGGTAATTTTCTGGTCAATAGCACCGAACGGCTGTGTGCCATCAGGCAGGGTGGCATGCATATGAATACGATCACCAAACTGCATGTAGCCAGTACGAATTTCACCAAACTCAATCTGATCAATCGCGCGGCGCTCAGAAATACAGGCTGAGCCGACACTGCGGTCGTGATTGGAGACCGTGCCTGAGCCTAAGATGGTCCCAGCACTGAGACGGCGCGTCAGGGCAGCATGAGCAATGAGTTGATGAAAACCAAAATGCATGGCACCACCATGAGGATGACCAAACCACTTATCATTCCACGCAACGTGTAACGGCAAATGAATGCGGCCGTCTTGCCAATGCTCACCCAGCTCGTCCGGGGTAATAGCCACCGCAGAAAAGCTGCTGGCAGGCTTGGCCTGAATAAAGCCAAAGCCGGTATTCATCTCACGCACGGCCATGGCGCGCAAACTGACGTCGTTGACCAACATCAGCAGGCGCACATGTTCAAGGGCGTTGTCGGCGGGTGTGCCCATCGGCACTTCGTCAACAATAACGGCGAATTCGCCTTCGAAATCGATACAATGGGATTCACTGGGCAGAGGAATGTCATCATAAGGACCAATAAAATCATCACCCGCACCCTGATATATCAGCGGTATGGTGTCGGCGTTATCAGTGGGATCCAAATGAAAGGCCTGTTGCATCAGTTCGCCATGACTTAGAAACAGTGAGCCATCAAGCCATTGCCAACTGCGTGGCATTGGCGCCATCACCTGCTGCTGGGCAAAGTCCAGCGTCTCTGCCAATGTGCCGTCGTTCAGAGCCTGGTAGAGTTCGGCAAACTGGTTGTATAACGAGTCCCAGCGTTCAATTGCCGCTTGTAATGTGCTGGCCAGATGATCCACCTGCACCGCTTTACGCAGGTCCCGGGAGACCAGTAGCAAAACGCCATCCGGCGTTCCGTTTTTCAGGGTTGCAAATTTCATTGTTATTTTCAGTGCGAATCCGTTTACATTTCTGCTACATTACCGCCAGTCGACCTATAAGAATAATCACTTATTACGATGTCATGTAGTTACAAATGCGATAGGTTAGTGGACGTTTACCCTGGCAGGCTTACATGCGCCTGAATGCTGATGAAAAACCAGGACATTCAAACGGGATGACCGGATCACAACGTATCGTGAAACTAACTCGTTAAATAAAACCAAGAGAGACCTGTATGCGCCTAGAACATCTGGATCTTAATTTACTGGTTGCACTCGATGTGTTGCTGGAGGAATGCAATATTACCCGCAGTGCAGAGCGTTTGAATATGACGCAGTCTGCCACCAGCGGTATCTTGAAACGTTTACGCCTGTACTTTGACGACGAGCTACTGGTGCAGGTAGGACGCAATATGCTCCCCACTCCCTGCGCTCTGGAATTGCAGGAACCGGTGCGCGATGTGATGCTCAAAATTCGCTCCAGTATTGTCAATCGACAAGCCTTTGATCCCGCGATCAGTAAGCGACATATTCGCATCATCAGTGCCGATTTCGCCATCACAGTGTTACTCAGCAAAGTAATTCATGACCTGCAGGAAATCGCCCCGGGGATCAGCTTTGAAATTCTAAATCCCTATCAGCAAGCAGAAAACATGCTGGCGCGCGGCGAAGTGGACTTTTTGCTGCTGCCTGAACGTTACACGTCCAAAAATCATCCTTCCGAGTTGCTGTTTGTTGAAGAGCACGTTTGTGTGGTGTGGCAGGACAACCCCCTGGTTGGCGATACCATCAGCTTTGCCCAGTACATCAGTATGGGGCATGTAACTGTGGGCTTTGGTAGCAAGCGTGAACTGAGTATCGAAGACTGGTTTATGAAACAATATGATGTTCAGCGCCGCATTGAAGTGATTAGTTGTGACTTTAATACGCTGCCGCAACTGGTGGTCGGTACCAATCGTATCGCTACAATGCATAAACGTCTGGCCGAATATTATGCCCAGTATCTGCCGGTAAAGATTATCCCTACCCCGGTAAAATTACCGGTAATGCGCGAACATTTACAGTGGCACAGGGTGATGGAAAATGATCCCTTCCATCGCTGGGTACGAGAAAAAATCCAAACAGCGGCGGCCGAACTCGACTGACTTTTGCCTCCCCCTCTGTGAACTGCGTTGTGCTGGTCAGCGCCGTTAGTACCAATATAAACAGCCTGCTCGCCCGGATGTCACACGAATATGACCGTCTGTATCCAGGGGCCGTCAATATTGCAGGACTTTCCCGGGTCGCCCTGACACGCTCCTCTGAAAATCTGCTTCTTAGTGACTTGACCGCTCAACCAGACACGTTTGGGCCTGATTTGCTGCGCCGCGCGCGCGAGTAAACCTCTACTGCCGCCGGCTTTGGCGATGTATTTCGCCTTGAGGTATCACAGTTCGCGCTACTTAGTATTAATAAAGTCGATTACTGCGATACATCAGAACTCTGTAAAGTTAATTCTATGTTGCAAAAAAGTTGCTTGCATGTAGTCGCGAAGCCCGCTAAACAGAGAAGCCTTTCTTTCGCCTTTACAGACAAGCAAACAGGCACAACAAGTGTGTAAAACATGGTCGTTAATCAACTAGCTATTTTCATAGGTGAATGATGAAAGAAATATCGTTAATAATTCCGTTATTGGGAGCCTCGATGTTCTCAACAATGGCAATGGCACAGTCAACGGAATCTACCGAAGACAAGTCGGGAATTGAACAAATTACGGTTACCGCACAACGGTCATCGGAAAATATCCAGTCCGTCGCAGTGCCTATTGATGCCGCCACAGCAAAAGATATGGCACGGTTAGGTATTACCAGCGCCCAGGGACTGAATAAAATCTCGCCGGCGCTGACAGTTGCCTCAGGAGGCGGTTCAAGCGCCATATTTTTTGTTCGCGGGGTGGGTAATTTTGCGGTCAATGCCTATACCGATTCGGCCCTGGCCTTTAACGTTGACGGCGTGTTTATTGGCCGGCCAACGGCAACCACAGCTACCTTCCTGGATGTTGAGCGAGTAGAAGTTCTAAAGGGGCCGCAAGGCACTCTGTATGGACGTAATGCGACGGCTGGCGCGATTAACGTAATTCCGGCCAAACCAGATTTAGGGGAAACCTTCGGCAATGTATCTGTGGGCGTGGGTAACTTTGGTACAATTGAAGCGTCTGCTGCGGTGAATTTCCCCATCAGCAGTGACTGGGCTGCCCGGGTGGCAGTGGGCAGACTAAAAAATGACGGCTACAACGATGACGGCACCGCATCCACCGATGACACCGCATTAAGGGCGCAGCTATACGGCGATCTGAGCAGTAAGGTGAATGTACGTATGTCGTTTGACTACTCCACCACCAAGGGCTCAGGCATCACGCCGACGTTTTTAGGTAACTATGCCTTGCCACTGGCCGGCCCTTCTGACAATCCGAATAATGTGCCGGGTTACAATTTTACCCCGGCGCCGGCGAATGTATCGGCGCCTAATACCGGCGCCTTTACACCGGCCGCCATTGATTATTTTACGTCATTGGATACCACCCCGGCTTTTACCAAAATGACCCCGCTTAAAAAGCCCTTTATCGACAATGAATATATGGGGGTATCGGCGGAGTTGAACGTGGATCTGGGGTTCGGCGAACTGGTAGTGATCCCGGCGTACCGCGAAAATACCATTGATGTTTTGTTTAACAACCCGGGATTCCAGGCCGGTATCAACCAGGAAAATCATCAGCAAACCAGTCTCGAAGCGCGCTTGTCAACCACCACCGGGCCGGTAGACTGGATTTTTGGTGCGTTTTACTTTGACGAGACCGTAGATGGCATCGCCGTATTTAATCAATATACCTTGCAATCGACCCAAACCATTAATGATTCGAGCACCGAGTCAGGCGCCTTGTTTGCCCGTGCCAAATACAATCTGAGTGACGACTTGCGCTTGGTAGGTGCACTGCGCTACACCGATGACAAAAAGTCATTTGATGGCCGCGCCGATGTATTCTTAAGTGTTTGTATCCGTGATCTGCCGGCGTATCCTGGCGGCCCTGAAATCCCCAATTGTCAGGGTAGCCCGGTTATTCCGGTAGGTACCTCAGTAGCTGATACATTAGCCAATATCAATCCAGCTGATTTGCCAGCCGGTGCACCAGGCATTGGCACTGGCCCGGTGCCCTTCGGCCAACTACCGTTATTTCCGGGAGCACCACCAACGGCAGCGGCTAACCTGCTGTTTATTAATCCCACCGTAGTGGACAGGGTACAAGACAATAACGAATTGACTTACCGGGTGTCGCTGGAATATGACGTCGCCCAGGATAATTTACTCTATACCAGTTATGAAACCGGCTACCGTTCGGGCGGATTCAGTCCCACTACCGGGCGTGAAGAATTTGCCCCGGAATACATCAAGGCATTTACGATTGGCTCAAAAAACCGATTTTTAAACAATCACCTGCAGTTAAATGCTGAAGCTTTTATCTGGAACTATGAGGATCAGCAAGCCAGTCATTTTGGTTTGGACGGAAACGGTAATTCGGCATTCTTTACCGAAAATATCGGTGAGTCGAAAATTCAAGGGGTAGAGGTTGATGTGTTGTATAAAGTTGCCGATATGACGACACTGAAAGCCAACGTGCAATTACTGGATAACACCATTGAGCAATTCAGCTATTTACAGGGCACGCCTGACGAAGCAGTACAAGTAGTCACCGGTTGTGACACCACGCTGGTATCCGTGACTGACGGTGAGCCCGTTTATAATGTAGATTGCTCAGGCCAGGAAGGCCGTAACTCCCCCAAAATGACATTAAATCTGGGCATAGAGCAGGAATTTGAGTTCGATAATGGTTATGCAGCGGTCTTTACACTGGATGGCAGATACCGTGATGCGCGCTGGGTAGGCTTTGACTTCACCCCGGTACAACGGGCTGAATCAGTCACCACATTTGATGCCGCGATGCGGGTTTACTCACCTGACTCGATGTGGTCGGTGATGGCCTATGTCCGCAATGTGACCGATGAAAACATCAAGTCCACCACCCAAATTTTTGGCAGTGGCAGTAATCTGGTCAGCGCTATCTATGAAACGCCCAGAACCTTTGGCCTGAACGTTTTCTACGAATTCTAAAGTGCTGACCATATGAAATTATTAAAACCCCTGTCGCTACTGTTAGTCAGTGTCGGCTATATCATCTCGGTGGGCGCGCACAGTGCGCCCGCCAGCGATGCTTGGATTACGCTGGGTACCATGGCCGGTCCCATGCCAAATGCACATCACTCCCAGCCCGCTAATGCCTTGTTGGTTGGAGGGAAAACCTATCTGGTTGATGCGGGTGACGGGACAGCCGGTCAACTCACAAAAGCCGGTTTAAATATTAAAAATATTGATGCGGTGTTTCTGAGTCACCTGCATTTTGATCACACCGGTGGCCTGCCGGCTATACTCAGTTTACGCTGGCAAACAGAAACCCAACGTGAATTGACCATTTACGGCCCACCAGGCACCCAACAGACGGTTGACGGGATCTTTGCGTTCATGCGCTTCGGTGCCCTTGGCCACTACGGGGTGCCTGGCCAGGTGCCGGCTGCACCGCAAAGCCATGTGAAAGTGGTCGAAATCAAAGATGGTTCCGAGCTGGTGTTTGACGGCTTTCGTTTCAGTGCGATCCGCAATACGCACTACAGCTGGCCAACGGACAGCAGGGAATATCAGCAATTCCAGGCCTTATCGTTTAAGTTTACACTGCCTGACTATACAGTGGTGTATACGGGCGATACCGGCCCCAGTGACGCAGTAACCAAACTGTCGCAGGGCGCAGATTTGTTGATCAGTGAAATGATGGATGTGGCTCACACGGTTAACCTGGTCAAAAAGATGAGTCCGGATATGCCGCCGATGACGTTGCAGCATATGCAGCGGCATTTATCCACCCACCATCTGACCCCTGATCAGGTTGGCCAGCTAGCCACCCGCGCCAGGGTAAAAAAACTGGTAATAACCCATATGGCACCAGGCTTGGTAACGCCGGAGGAATTTGCCAAATACCGCGCGGAAGTGGCTGAGTTTTATTCGGGTGCAATTACTATCGCCAACGATTTGGATCGTTTTGAATTACACGAATAAATAAATGGCCGCGACAGGTAATATCACGCCCTCGTCTTCGGGGTTATCCTGAATATTTCCAATCATTCAGATGCCCCCATAGTGTTGATGCCCTGCCCTTGCCCTCGTCATCCATAACAGTGTCGCGAGATTCGCTTTCGCTGGCTGGGCACTATCGCTTCTCCTTGGAAATCGTCAAGCAGCGAGGTAATCAGTACAACACATTACACAATAATGCTCAGCAGTTAGTGACTGGCAATACTATTAAACATGCCAAAGTAAGCCCCTTCTTTTCGCGCTTGCGACAATAGGGTCTGCTTTTCCTCACGCAGTATACTGGTCACGGTTAATTGCTTTTGTGCGTTTATTAACAGCATTTTACCTGTCGCCTCGGCCGGCCACTGCCGGGTTTCAGTACCAGGGTCCCCGTGTTTTACAAACTCGTTCCAATGGGCGGATAACTGCTTTGATAAGGCGTGCTCCAACTTCGTGCAGGTTCTTTCTACAGGCTCCAGATCACCAAACGCATAGGGTACGTCACTGGTATGGAAACTGCCAAAGCCTGCCGGAGGCACCGCATTAAACTGATGCATAAATACGGTATCTGCTTGCCGATGTTGCTTTATCCACTGTAAGGCGCTCATGAGTGCCCAAACATTCAGAAACAGGCAATCTTCACTCATCCCGCCATCAGGCATAAACTCAGGCCCCCAGGGCGTTTGCCTGGAGGGAGGCGGCAATTGCAGGCAGTCTGCCCCAAACTCGGTTGCATCAACGCTACCCTGCCAGGGCAATACCGGCTGTGGTGGCCTCCAGCGGTTGTCGCCAGAGGTATCCGCAGCAAAGCGAACGCCGAGGAAAGCATTAACCTGTTCAGTGATTGCTTTGCCACGCAGGGTACCGGAGGAATTAGACACCAGAGACTCGGCTGACAGCATGGATTGATTTACAAGCCAAAGCAGAACAACATTAAACAGCGAGGAAATTTTCATTTTTTTTGAAGTATGGCTTGCGAATACACCAATATTAGGATTAGAATTCTAATTTGTAAATAAAGTTACATAATATTTAACTAACGTAAACTTTTTTGTAACGAAGTGGCTTTATCAAAATAAACCAGATTTAGACTTGAGCAAAACGTCTGTACACGCGCCAGGACATTAAATAGCGCAGCATGGTGTATAAGAATGTCAAATCAAACAGCACTAAAATCCTGCTTGTCTCGCCGTGAAGTATTGGCCTATGGCTTTGGAGATGTGTCAGCCAGCCTGGTGTGGAATGCCGTGAGTGCTTTCGCGCTGTTGTTTTATACCGATGTGGCGCTGTTGCCAGCGGCCGCCATTGGTACACTTTTTTTTATCTCCCGAATCATTGACGCCGGATTCGATGTCGGCATAGGGCTTGCTGTTGACCGCACTCGCACTCGATGGGGCCGTGCCCGTCCTTACCTGTTATTTGGCGCAATGCCGTTTGGGCTGTTTGGCTTACTGACCTTTTACGTCCCTGACCTCACCACCGACGGACGCTTTTACTATGCACTTTTCACTTACTTTATACTGGGATTATTGCTCTCAGTGGTGACCATTCCCTACAGCGCGATGTTGCCGATGATGAGTCAGTATCCTAAGGACCGTATCGACCTGAGTGCTGCCCGCTCAGTGGCCACATCCTTAGGTGTCATCGTGGTTACGGCATTATTTATGCCTGGTGTTGCCTACTTTGGGGAGGGCGACCAGCAGCGTGGTTTTTTCATCATGGGCGCCATAGTCAGTGTTGTCGCAACCGCTATGCTGTTGTATTGCTTCTGGCAGTGTCAGGAACGGGTGGTTATTACCAACACCGTGCCGGTTAATCTAAGAACCGACATCGTGCAAATGTTCAGAAACCGGGCGTGGAATGTAGCCTCCGGCTTTGCATTGCTCAATTTTATTCGGTTTGGTGCATTACTGTCGCTAACACCTTATTTTGCGATTAATGTGCTCAAGCAACCCTGGATGATTTCAGTATTACTGCCCACGCTGTCGGGCACCTTATTAATCGGCGCGTTTCTCGCGCGCCCGGTGCTTACCCGATTAGGCCTGATTAAAGCCGACACGCTGGCGCTCATTGCCGGTTTTCTCTGCTACGCAGTACTGCCATTTTGTGAACAGTCTCCCTGGCTGTTTATTACTCTGTATGTGCTGTCGTCATTATTTATCAGTATTACTATGACGTCGATTTATGCCATGGCATCAGAAGCGGTGGACTTCCACCAGCATTATTTCGGTGTCCGTCAGGAAGGCTTGCTGGCTGCAGGTGTCTCACTGGCCATTAAAATCGGCATGGCATTTGGTACTGCCGGTGTGGCCTATGCCCTGGCGATTGCCGATTATGACCCAACCGCCGTGGGCGAATCCGCTATCAGCATGATGGCCTGGATTTACTACGGCCTGCCACTGGCGGTGTTTGCATTGCAGGCTGGCTTAATACGTTACTACCCCTCATCAACATTACTATCTGATAGCGGCCGCTAAAACGCGTCCGCTGACCCTGAATTTGGAGACAACGATGAAACTTACCGCATGTATTGAATGGCTATTCGAGGATGAAACCGACAACATTGCCGAGCGTATTTATAAAGCGAAGGAAGCAGGCCTGGAAGGCGTCGAATTTCACCTCTGGCGCGACAAGCCCATCGCCGAAATTAAACAGGCATTAGAGGACACCGGTATAACGCTAACCAGTTTTTGTGTAGATCCCCGTCGCAGCATCGTTGACGAATCTCAACTGGCTGAATTCGTATCAGCCGTGTCTGAATCTGCCGACATAGCACAACAACTTAATTGTCAGCAGATGATTATTGCCTCCGGCTTTTTACTCGCCGATACCTCACCGGAGCAACATTTTAATTTTGCCCTGAGGGCACTGAAGAAAGCAGCTGAGATCGGTGAGCAAACGGGTGTTACGCTGCTACTTGAACCCATTAACACTAAGGTAGATCACCCGGGAATGTATCTGGACAGCAATAAGGTAGGACTGGATTTGGTTGAAGCGGTCAATAGTCCCCGATTACGTTTGCTCTACGATGCTTATCACTCCCTTGTGATGGGCGAAGATATTGAAACCATTATTGCTGGTCGCACCCAATGGGTTGCCCATATTCAAATTGCGGATATGCCAGGCCGTGGTGCCCCCGGCACCGGTGCCGTGAACTGGTCTGCAGTCACCCATATGCTCAAGAACGAAGGCTATCAGGGCTGGATTGGTCTGGAATACAAACTCAACGATCTTTCCACCCGCGAAGCACTGACATTCACCCGTAACAGCCTTAAATTAACCCAATAAAAGAGAAACTCCTTATGTTTACTATATCCACTAACCTTGAATATATGTTTAAAGAAGCCGGCGAACGTATTGAGGATCGCATCGCGGCAGCCGCGGCAGCGGGGATAACCCATGTAGAAATTTTTTCCCTTGAGGGACGCGATATCGACAGCGTTGCCGAGGCGCTGAAAACCCATAACGTCACGCTGCATTCTATGCTGGTTGACCCGCGGATCATGCTGGTGCTTAAAGACACCCACGAGAAGTTTCTAGCCACATTGAAAGACACGGCTGAACAAGCGGTCAAATTGGGCTGTAAGCATCTGGTGTGTGGCTCAGGCACGGGCGCGCCTTTTTTACCCCGCGCCATCTCACTTGATGTGGTGTGTGAAGCAATCGACAAAGCGGCCGACATTGCCGAAGAAATGGGCCTGACACTGCTGTTGGAAGCGGTAAATACACGAGTGGATCACCCGGGCGTATTCTTTAGTCATACTTCGGATACCTATTACATTGCCAATAAACTCAACCGCCCAAGCGTAAAATTGCTGTACGACTTATATCACTCGGTGGCAGAACATGAAAACGTGGCAGACACACTTACCACCATAAAAGATCACATCGGCCATATTCAACTCGCCGACTACCCGGGACGCGGGGAACCAGGCGCAGGCACGCTTGACTGGCCAACACTACTTGGTCAGATCAGTGACACCGGCTATACCGGCCCGCTCGGCGTTGAGTGTTACCCAAGTGGCGAATCAACGCCTGAAGCACTGACTTATATCCGCTCTCTAGCCAATTAACTATCAACCCGGCGATACGCCGGGTCTCTGCAGCAGGAAGGCCTATGTCTGAAAATCACTATGCCATTAGCCTGGATATGATCAACCGTCATTATTCAGAGCCCAACCGCAACCGTTATGAATCAAAGTACTATTGGGAAGAACTTTACACACTCATAGCCGCTGCGGGCTTTCGTCATATAGAGATCCCTTTTGAACCCGTCTGGCAATTCGGGGGGCGCAGCGGTGTGCCCATGACACCGTACTCCATTAACACCAAGTACGGAAACGCGGATAAATACCTGCAATTATTAAATGCAGCCGGCATCGAATCAGTCAGTGCTGTGAGTTTTACTCCCAACCTGTTTGTCCGAAACGATCAACTGGGCTTTTACTTTGGGGCCACTGGCCATTTTGCCGGTCAGGCCATCGAATTTGCCGCCGCTTTAGGCGCTAACACCCTGGTGCTATCGCCCACCGCGTATGCCGGACGTTTGCAACACTATCATCCGGATCTTGCCATTGATGATCCCGACTTTATTGCGCAAACCCGAACGCTTATTGAGCAGCTAGCCAGTCAGGCCAGAGAGTCAGGCGTAACCCTGGCGTTACGGCCTGAATACTGGAGTCTGATCTCATTACCGGTGTTAATGGATATTATAGCGGCTGCCGGCGATGCGGTTACCCTGACCGTGAATACTGCGCATCTACTGTTGTCAGGCCAGGATCCAAGTGATTTTATTGCGACTCACAGTGAACATATTCGTTATATTCAACTTACCGATACGCCATTGTCTCAAAGTAGTCCATTTCGCCTGACGGCCAACCCGGAGTTTCCCGCCCAGCATGCAAGCCAGGTTTTTGCCGATGTAGGCACCGGCATTGTGCCACTGCACAGTGTGCTCAATACCCTGAAGACGCAGGGTTATCAGGGCGATATCACTCTGTGTAACTCGCACACTCGCGATCCCATGCGCGCATTGCTGCGCAGCCGTCGGTTCATCAATCAACTCACTACGGATAGGAAAGGAGCATAAATCATGTCTAACATTCGCTATGCTTACATGAATCACTGGAAAAATATTCCTTATAAAAGTATTCCTAATTTCCGGGAGTTTTACTATCAGGACAAGTCAAACACGGCGTATTACTCCGACTGGGATAATTTATTAAAATACCAAAAAGCACTAGGGTTCGATGGCATTGAAGTCGCCCCCTGGGACTTGGCCGATATTATACCGTTGTTTGGCTCTGCTAATGCCTTTAAACAGTTTGCCGCTGAACGCGGCGTTGAAATCACCGGAATGTTTCATGGTGCCCATGCCAGCCATGATAAATCGAAGTTCGATGAAGTACTCAAGGCGGGGAAAGAAGCCGTAGATACCATTGTCGGTTTTGGTGGCACGCAAATGAACACCTGCCCTACCGATAATTACTGTGGCATCGGCCCACTCTCTCGTGAAGAGGTGGCACAATGTGCACATGTGATGAATGAAATAGGTCGTTACGCCACCGACCATGGGATTAAACTAGGACTGCACAATGAGTTTTTCTGCGGTATTAATCTTAACGATCACCGGGAGTTTATTGAGTTAACCGACCCCCGCTTTGTGCACTACTGTATTGATACTGCGCAAATTGCGATTATGGGTGAAGACTTGCTGGATTTCTATGCTACCTACGCCGAGCGAATTAGTGGCTTCCACCTCAAAGATACGGCCGACCCAAAGCAACCGGACGAGGTGAGATTCTCCCGCGATCCGGAAATTCAGGACGACGGGAAACGTTGGTTCTGGGAACTGGGTCAGGGTGTGCTGGACTTCCCCGCGTTGTAT
Source organism: Gammaproteobacteria bacterium (assembly GCA_018222405.1). Classification (GTDB taxonomy): domain Bacteria; phylum Pseudomonadota; class Gammaproteobacteria; order Enterobacterales; family Alteromonadaceae; genus Alteromonas. The sequence goes on from JAAFAI010000005.1 coordinate 137,791, forward strand.
AAGTTGCTTAAAGCACATCAGTATCAGGGTTGGATAACACTGGAAACCGATGGCTCACCAGACTATCTGGCCTCTATGGCCATGTGTCGCTACTACATCGACCATACCCTTAAAGAAATTTACGACTAATCCCTCATTAACGCGCTTTCACTGCTCGTTTACCTCAGGCATGGCCCCGCTAGTCGGGGCATACCGGCGCATAGACGACATTAATCTCTCCCTTACCGCTCGCCCCTGATAACAATCCGCCCCCCCTGCAGAATTTCAAACGCAGAAAGTTCTGTGGCTGAAGTCTAACGAGCAGGAATCTGCTCGAGCCATTAGCCAATAAACCATCACTGCCTGGCGAAGAATTATTACACTGACACAATCAGCTAAACCTGCCATGGAGCAATTATTAAATGAGCTATAAGCCAAGTTTTATCAGTTTTGATTGTTATGGAACGTTAATTAATTTTGAGATGGGGCCCACTGCCAAGAAACTGTTTAATGACAGAGTGTCTGCCGACGTGATGCCAATGTTTCTTGAAAGCTTCCGCTTTTATCGACTGGATGAAGTGTTAGGAGAATGGAAGCCCTTTTTCAATGTGGTAGAAAATGCAATTCAAAGAGCCTGTATTGCACACCAGGTGGATTATACCGATGCTGACGCGATAGCATTATATAACGCCGTATCTACCTGGCAACCGCATCCCCATGTTGTTGAAACCCTCAAAAGTATCGACCAGCATGTCCCATTAGTTATCCTTTCTAATTCAATGATCGACCTTATCCCTGCCAGTGTAGAGCACCTGCAGGCACAATTCCATTCAGTTCTGACGGCTGAAGAAGCACAGGCTTATAAGCCACGGGCGCAAATATTTGAATACATGTTTGACTCCCTCAATTGTGGCCCCGAAAAAATGATGCACGTCTCATCAAGTTATCGATATGACCTGATGACGGCCTCAGACCTAGGGTTTATGGCCAAAGTGTTTATCGATCGGCAACATGAACCCAACTGTCCGGGTTACGGTGTGGATCGTCTCACTGATATCCGCAACTTGCCGTCATTACTCGGCCTTACCCCTTCAGAAACTCTTACGCAAAAGGCTTAAACATGGAAACGGCTACGCTTGACGATGCGTCTTTTAATACTCTGGTGCCAAACCTTCCCGACAATGAAGTATTGGCGCTATTAAAACGCTTGTACCGCAAAACAGGCACTCTCCGTTCGTTGTCGAGCGAGAGAGATCAAAACTTCAGGTTTGATAGTGATTGCGGCTCACGATTTGTGGTTAAAATCGGGAATCCTTCTGAGGAGCACAGCGTCATAGGTTTTCAGGTTAAGGCACTAAGACATCTCAGCAGTACCCCTGTCGAAGGCATAGTGCCAAAAGTGATACCAACAGTTACCGGCAAGGCCTTCGAGGTCATCACGCTCCCGAACAACGCGAAAGCGACTATCAGGATGCTCACGTATCTGGAAGGCACTCAGGTAAAAGAAACCGTCAATACACCAACCCAACGCCGAGCTTTAGGCCACAGTCTTGCAGAATTAGATCTGGCGTTGGCGGATTTCAGTCACCCTCACGCCACTCACAGTTTAATCTGGAATGTGTCGGCCGCCGACAAACTGGCATGGATGCTTGATGATATCGCGCCTACCAAGGATAAAAGCCTGGTCGACTTGTTTATGACGCGATTTACTGACCAGGTTTTACCGCGTCTCAACTCGCTTCGCAAACAGGTTATCCACAATGATTTCCACTTGTACAACATCCTTGTGGATCCGGCTGATTCAGATAGCGTATCGGGTATTATTGATTTTGGCGATATGCTGTATGCACCGCTTGTTGGTGAAGTCGCCACCGCGGCCGCCTTTCACATGACAGATAGCAGCAACCCTTTCGAAAAGGCTTCAGAGTTTGTTGCCGCCTATAACGAGAAACTGCCATTAACCGATATGGAGAAAGAAATCGTTACCGATCTGGTTATCACCCGCCAACTCATCACAGTGATTATTTCGGAATGGCGATCTAAGCGCTTTCCCGAAAACAAAGCGTATATTTTACGTCACAATAAAGCAGCGTGGGACGCCTTAAAGCATGCTGCAGACATGCCCCGGCACATTGCCAGAGATAACCTTCTAAACCATTGTTAATCAGGAGATAATTATGAAAGGTACTACCGACCTTAATATGGTGAACGCGTTTATTCCGGGTCAAGTCGATTTAGATCCACAAATGTCCCAAATGATTGAGCGCCGGGAAACTCTTCTCGGCCCTGCTTACCGTTTAATGTACGAACGCCCTTTGCACATCGTTAAAGGCGAAGGGGTCTGGTTAATCGACCAGGACGGTAATAAATTTCTTGATGCGTACAATAATGTTGCGTCGTTAGGCCATTGCCATCCGGAAATTACTGAAGCAATTTGCAACCAAGTACAGACACTGGCCACCAACACCCGTTACCTCCATAACATGATTATGGAACTGGCCGATGCGTTGATTACAACGGTACCAGAAACTAACTTAAAACATCTGATGCTAACCTGCTCGGGCAGTGAAGCCAACGATCTGGCATTTAGAATTGCCAAGCAGTTCACTGATGGCGTCGGTATCATTGTTACCGAAACTGCTTACCATGGCTTTACAGATGCGGTTTCCCAATTTTCACCATCACTCGGCACAGGAGTGAACCTTGGCACACACGTCAAAACCGTACCAGCACCGAACGCCTATCATGCTGAGGGTGTTGATATCGCAAGTAAGTTTACCTCCGATGTGCAGCACGCCATTGACGACTTTAGGCGCCACGGTATAAAACCTGCAGCGTTGATTATTGATTCGGCATTCACCAGTGACGGTATTCTGACAGGTGAACCCGGACTGATCGCGGGCGCTGTAGAGGCAATTAAACAGGCCGGGGGGATATACATTGCCGATGAGGTGCAGGCTGGCTTTGCTCGCACCGGCGAATCCATGTGGGGATTTCAGCGCCACGGCGTTATTCCTGACATTGTTACCATAGGCAAGCCTATGGGGAACGGGCACCCGGTCGCCGGCTTGATGGTCTCTCACGAAGTGGTTGAAAACTTTGGTATTAACTCACGCTACTTTAACACGTTTGGCGGAAACACGGTGTCCTGTGCTGCGGCACTGGCAGTGTTGAACGTTATTAAAAGTCAGGATATCCTGAGCAATGCCAACACGGTTGGTACACACTTGCGTGAGGGAATTGAAAAATTAATGACAAAATACCCGTGCATCGGAGACGTTAGGGGAGTGGGTATGTTTGTCGGCGTTGAATTAGTGAAAGATCGCCAGTCGAAACAGCCGGACCGCGAGTTAACATCCCGAGTTGTGAATCGCATGCAGCAAAATCAGGTATTAATTAGTGCCTGCGCTAAGGGTCATAATGTATTAAAAATTCGACCCCCTTTAATTTTAACTAAAGAGCAAGCTGACCTTATTATCACTACATTGGATAAAGCGTTAGCAGAAACTTTGTAGGATAAAACAATAGATGACAGACAGAGGATGCAATGATGACGCCCTACCCTCTCGATAAGTTTGATTTGAAAATCTTATCTTATCTGCAAAGCAATGGGCGATGCAGTAACGTCGAATTGGCTGATGTTGTCGGGCTGAGTCAGAGCCCCTGTCTGTTAAGAACCAAAAGGCTCGAAAGCGCTGGATACATTGTCGGGTATGGTGCAGAGATTGCGTTGGAACAACTGGGCGAACACATAATTGTGATAACCGAGGTGACGTTGCAGCAACGCCGCCCTTCTGACTTTAAGCGGTTTGAAGAACGTATTATCCAGTATAAAGAGATCACGGAGTGCCTTAACGTGAGTGGAGGCTACGATTACCTGCTCCGTATCCTGGCATCCAGCTTGTCTAATTATCAAATGTTTACAGAACAATTGCTGGAGGAAGATATTGGTATTACAAAGCTCTCTCATCGCGTTGTCTTAAAACAGCCGATAAAAAAAAGAGAATATCCACTGGAAGTTATTCTTCCAGACCTATAGTTGTCCTGCCTACCTCAAGTCATGTATTCACACCTCGCCAGACACTTGGTGCACAATCTGGCTCTTATTAAAAGGCTTACGCGGTTATACCGGTTTGTGAAGGCGATATTTCACTCCGCCATGACCGCCTGCCCCGGCGGGCATAGCTGCACGTGCGACCGAAATTTAAACCGAGCTAAAAAACAGCATGCACCACTGACTGTTTCTGGTTAGTCTAATGACTATACGGGGGTAACACTGGCTCCCTCAGCTCATACACCCTGCTCATAAGATAGCCGCCAAAAGAAGCTGAGAGGACTGCCAGTGCTAGCAGAGTCTGTTGACCCGGTTTTACCCCACACTCTCTTTAACCTTAAACTCTTTAATAGTATTGCTTATGACTTCTGACGCGTTAAAGTACCCGCGCCTTTACAGTAACTTTTACCGAAATGGTCCGAGTCACAGAGACGGTGCAGATGTTACTTTTAATGACATAAAGAAGATATTTGGTTTCAGGACTGTGACGATCGGGAATTGGGTTACCAGGGAAGAACAGCAGATTGCGGCAAATTTATTCTTTGATGCACTGTGCGACCTGATGGATATTCTGGCAGTTCCGGAGCGGGTTCTGTCATTAAACGGAACGCTATCTATCGCGTTTGGAAAAGGAGGGCAGAAACACTGCTCTGCGCACTATAACGCTCGCACTAGAACGTTAGCGTTAGCAAAAAATGCTGGTGCTGGCTCATTAGCGCACGAATGGTTTCATGCTTTTGATCATTTCATATCCCCTCGGCTATTCAAAAAAGCAACACATGAGAATTTCGCTTCTGCCCTCTGGCTCCAAAGCTACCAAACGCGGGATCATGCTTTAAACGTTCTCTTAGAAAACTGCTACCAGCATATTTTTCTCAAACCCAACAGTGATGCATTGAGTGATTTATTCAACCAGAGTGTGAAAGCAGATAGAGCATTGCGTAGTATATATTACGCAACGCCACAAGAAATGTGCGCGCGAGCATTCGAAGCTTCCATCCAGGACAACCCCATCAAAAATGCATTTCTGGTTCAAGGTACAAAGCAAACCATGGAAGCGACTATCGGCATCTATCCCCGGGGGCAGCAACGGAACATAATCTCCCAACACTTCTATAAGTACTTTTCAGCATTAGGTCGGGCACTGGAACGTAAATAATTTACGCCCCTTACCGGATACGCTCGCAGTGAGGTTGGGTGATGCAGACAAGAGCATGCCACCCAGTACAATCATTCGGCACAGACAAACAGAAGGTAACCCGACATCAGCTTTCTACAAATAAGGCCCGTCGGATTCGTTGACAGGCATTTTTCGCTTTGTTCGGCCTCATTTACCCGGACCGACCGGTCAGCCAACAATCGATGTGCCACGACCAGGATACAACGGTATCAAAAAAGATCTGCAGACCAAAGGTAACAGAGATCCCTGGTTCATATTAACGGTAGGGATAATCATGTCCTATTCCGCCAACCTTTTGGAAATACTTTATTTTATTAAAGTATATTACTAACAAGAAAGGACTCTGGTGCCTGTCTGCAGGCTAGGAATAGCATAAAGGCTGTTCAGGTCACGAGACAAAAATGTCGGTAGAGGCTAGACTTGGCATTTATCCTCATGGTATTTTGAGACAGCAGCTAAACGAAGCATTTAAGTTGTATTTTTACCAACTGGGTGTGGCGCTGTCCGCAAAATGATGTTGCTTTCTAACGAAAGTGAACGACTAAGTCAGTAAGTTTATCGCTTTTGGTAATATTGATTGTACAAATTACTACATTTTTTTGTTACAAACAGTATACTAGGCAGACAAGTGTTAGAGACAAGAAAACGAAATGAAAAGAAAAAAGCATACTTCTGGGGATGACGAAGCCCAGGTCGACATGACGCCCATGTTGGACATTGTGTTCATCATGCTGATCTTCTTTATCGTAACGACATCATTCGTTAAAGAAAAAGGTCTGGATGTTAATCGCCCAGAAAACAAAAACGCATCAAACCAGCCAAGTAAATCTCTGTCTATTCGTATAGATGAGACCGGTACGATTATGATGAATGGCCGTGAAGTCGATATCCGTCGTGTTATCGCGAACATTCAAACTTACTTAGCTGAAAACCCAACTGACACTGCAGCTATCCAGGCTCACGAAAATACTGAGCACGGTGTTGTGGTAGAAGTAATGAACCAGGCGAAAGAAGCAGGTATTGGTAAAGTATCTGTACTGGTTAAGTCTTAAGACAGGGTTTAAGACAAGAGAAAAAGCGCGTCTACCGCGCTTTTTTTGTGCCTGTTACTTTTCAAAAGTTGAGATAGAAGTCAGCACATAGCTGCTTATATGCCGGGGTATACTGGTTTTCACCGGTGCGGATTGTCAGCAATTCCGCTGCCGCAAAGGCGGGCTCACGCACAAAACAATACACGCCAAGATAGGGCGCTGCATTGGCATTATGTCGGACTGCCAGACTCTGCTTTAGATGCCAGCCAGAATGCGAGGCGCAGTTTAACACTTCCGCTTCCCTGGCTATTGGATACATACAGTAAAGCCTGCTCCCCGCATGGCTAAGTGCGGCAGTTTGCGCAAAAAAATCATCAATACTCAGCGTTTGTTCCGTGCGCGCCAGCCCCCGGCCCTCAGACATCGACGCATAAGCGCGGGTGGGGCTCACGGCATCTGCAAAATACGGCGGGTTCGATACTATCAGGTCAAATTGCTGTTGATGGCCCATCTCCTGAAGCGGGCTTTGCTCCACCCGAATCTTTTCTGGCCACGAACTGTTGGCCGCATTGTGACCGGCCTGAGCAATCGCACCCGGGTCGATATCAATGGCAGTAATGGCAGAATCAGGCGCACTTTTTTGCGCCATCATCAGCGCCAGTATGCCCGACCCGGTACCCACATCCAGCATCGTGCTGGTATTAGTGGTATCAACGAAGCTACCCAGGATCAGACTGTCGGTAGAGACTTTCATGGCGCACTGGTCATGGGCGACAAAAAACTGCTTACACTGAAACCCTTTGGGTTGCTTAGAAACCTTACTCATCAGAAAGTCTGGTGGCGCATCATTTCTCTGGCCACCTGGTGAGGATATACCGCACGGTATTTTTTAAGCCGGCCGAGCAGCAGTGGTTTCAGCAGTTGCATTACGCTCGCCCCAGCCCGCTCCAACGGGCGATTATCGTTAGTTCGTTCGCCAATTAACACGCCCGGCCTTACCGCAGCGGCATTGGGCAACTGCGGCATGCGCATGATGGCGTTTTCCAGTTCGCCCTTCACGCGCAGGTAATAGTTTTTACTTTTAGCATTGGCACCTACCGAGGAAATCCACACAAATCCGCCAGCCCGCTGTGCCCTGGCTAACTGGGCCGCCACGTGAACATATTCAAAATCCACCTTACGAAAGGCGCTGATGTCACCGGCTTTCTTTAGCGTGGTTCCCAGGCAACAGTACACATGATCAACCGAAAAATAGCCCTGATACTCATCCAGATTATCGAAATCAATCACCACCGGCCGCAGCTTGTTATCGGGATCCTGATAGTGCTGTCGCCCCAGTGGACGCCGGACCAGACAAGTGACCGATTCATAGCGGGGATCGAGTAACAGCAGCCTCAGCAGGTTCTGCCCTACCAATCCACTGGCTCCCAGGATAAGTGCGCTTTTTAATACTGCCAAATTGTGTCATCCTCTAGCTTTAATATGGAGCCCGCACACTGCCGGGTTCTCCTGTATAACAACAACTTGTTTATACGTATTTCAGAGCAAATACGTGCAGTAAGCAAGCCCTAATAACGACAGATAATAGCGTATCCATGAAAAAAGCTTTAATACTTGGAGCCCTTATGCTCACAAACACGGTAGCCGCTGAAAAGCTGACCATCGAACGGATTTATGCGTCGCCGTCACTGGACGGTAGTTCTCCCAGAAACCTGCAGGTTGCCCCCGACGGCCAACGCGTGACCTATCTGCAGGGCAAGCAGTCTGACTACGAACGCCTCGACCTGTGGGAATATAACATTGCCTCAGGGACCTCGCGTTTGTTGTTTGATTCCGATGACTTATCCAGTGGCGAGGAAACACTTTCAGACGAAGAAAAAGCGCGCCGTGAGCGCATGCGCTTATCCGGCAGCGGTATTGTTAGTTATCAATGGTCGGCCGACGGCAAAGCGCTGTTATTCCCTATGGGCGGCGATGTATTTTATCACCAGTTAGGTAAACCCGGTGCCCGCCAGTTACTCGATACCGAAGCCTTTGAAACCGATATTAAGTTATCGCCCAAAGGTAACTATATCTCGTTTATTCGCGACCAGAACCTGTACATCAAACATATCGGGTCTGGCAAGGAAACGGCGATTACCACTAAAGGCGGTGGCAACATCAAATACGGTATGGCCGAGTTTGTTGCGCAGGAAGAAATGAACCGCATGACCGGCTACTGGTGGTCTCCGGATGAGTCTTACATTGCTTTTACCGAAGTGGATGAATCGCCGGTTGAAGTGATTACCCGCTCAGAAATCTATGCTGACGAGATCAAGATGATTGAGCAGAAGTACCCCAAAGCGGGCACGCCTAATGTCACCATTAAACTGGCCATACAGGACATTAAAAGCGGCGAACGGCAGTGGATTGATACGGGTAAGGAGCAGGATATCTATATCGCCCGCGGTAAATGGATGCCCGACAGCGAGCACTTTACCTATCAGTGGCAAAGCCGTGACCAGCAACAGCTGGAACTGCGCAGCTACAACGTAAACAACCAGCAGCAGAAACTGGTGCTTGAAGAGCAGTCGGATACCTGGGTAAACCTGCACGATGACTTTACCTTTTTAGCCGATGGTAAACATTTTATCTGGGCCTCAGAGCGCGACGGCTTTAAACATCTTTATTTATTCACCAATGAAGGCAAGCTGGTCCGCCAGCTGACTGCAGGCGAATGGGTAGTGGACGAACTGGAAGCGGTTAACGATAAAACCGGCCGGGTATACTTTACCGGCCGTATGGACACGCCGCTGGAACGCCATTTATATGTAACTGACCTGGAAGGCAGCAAACCACAGCGCCTCACCGCTCGCGAAGGCATGCACGGCATCAGCTTTAGCCGCGATGCGTCAATTTATGTGGATAGCTCTTCTACCGCAAACCGTCCTACTCAGGTCAGTTTGCATAGCGCCAACGGCAAGCAGCTCACCTGGTTGGAAGAAAACGCGCTGGATGAAAACCACCCGCTTACGCCTTACCTTAGCGACTGGGTAGAGCCTGAGTTTGGCACCATCACTAATGATGACGGCATTGACCTGCATTATCGCCTTTACAAGCCGGCAGAGCTGAAAGGCAAGCATCCGGTTATTGTTTATCTGTATGGTGGTCCTCACGCTCAGGTAGTCAATAACGCCTGGGGCGGCAACCGTGGCCTGCTAATGCAGCACTGGGTAAGCAAAGGCTACGTAGTGTTCAGCATTGATAACCGTGGCTCAAATTATCGTGGTAAGGCATTCGAGGAACCTATCTACAAAGCGATGGGCAGCGTAGAAGTTGACGACCAGGTAAGCGGCGTTAAATTTCTCCACACCCTGCCCTATGTGGATAAAGAGCGCATCGGCGTATATGGCCACAGCTACGGCGGTTACATGACGCTGATGAGCATGTTTAAGGCGGGTGATTACTTTAAAGCCGGGGTATCCGGTGCACCAGTGACCACCTGGCGGTTGTACGACACGCACTACACCGAACGCTACATGGGCAACCCGAACACCGATAGCGATGCCTATGAAGCGTCATCGGTATTCCCTTATGCAGAGGGACTGCAAGGCCCGCTGCTGATTTATCATGGCATGGCTGATGACAACGTATTGTTTACCCACAGCACCAAGCTGTATAAACACCTGCAGGATGCCGCCAAACCTTTCGAGGTGATGGACTATCCAGGCAAGAAGCACAGCATCCGGGGCAAACAAACAGGTATACATTTGTATCACACCATCACTAATTTCTTCGACAGACATTTTGATGTGAAGTAAAAAACCCGATAAGTGACAGGGACTTCCTGTCACTTATCACATCGTCCCGGCACACACAGGGATGAAAAATTATACTTATTTACTACGCTATTCACTTGCGCCAACCAAATAAATTTCTTAATTTCAACTAAGGCCCCGGCCTGATAACAATAAAAACTATATTAGCCGAATACTATTCGGTAACTTCTTTTAGTAGCACAAGTGAATAATAATATGTTTAAAACAACCCTAAAACCTACACTGGCAGCAGTCCTGCTTGCCGTTAGCGGTTCTGCCCTTGCGGCAGACGACAGATACATTATCCAGGTCGATAACAACTCCAAAGGCATAATCAAAGCACTGGCTAAACAGTCCGGCGCAGAGATACACATTGATGCTGACGGCTTTATCGCCGCAACATTCACAGGCAAATCACTCGATGAAGTAAAAGGCCTGATGAATAATCCTCATGTCAAACTGGTAGAAGCCGATCAAAAGCGCTACCCCACCGCGCTATTCAATGACGACACCGGTAGCCCGATGCAAACCCAGATCACCCCGTATGCGGTGTACCAGGCGCAAGCTGACCAGGTAACGTTTAACCCTAACGCTGGCATGAAAGTCTGTGTTATCGATTCTGGTCTGGACGACTCTAACCCGGATTTTGTCTGGTCTAACATTACCGGCGATAACGACCCGGGCACCGGCAACTGGTTTGATGCTGGCGGCGAACACGGCACTCACGTAGCCGGTACCATTGGCGCAGCCAACAACACTTTCGGAGTGGTTGGTATGGCACCAGGCGTGGATATGCACATCATTAAGGTCTTTAACGAGTCTGGCTGGGGTTATTCATCCGGCCTCGCTCAGGCAGCCCAGCTTTGTCAGGCAGCCGGCGCTAATCTGATCAATATGAGTTTAGGCGGTGGTGGGGCTTCCAGTACCGAGGATAATGCGTTTGCAGACTTCACTGCTGCAGGCGGCCTGGTGGTAGCGGCAGCCGGTAACGATGGCAACTCAGTACGCTCATATCCGGCAGGTTATTCGTCGGTAATGATGGTTGGCGCTAACGATGCCGACAACAACATTGCCTCATTCTCACAGTACCCGAGCTGTACCAGCGGTCGTGGTAAACGAGCCACCACTGACGAAACCATCTGTGTGGAAGTGACCGCCGGTGGTGTGGATACACTGTCGACAGTACCTGCGGGGTTATCAACCGCATCAGGCCTGCTGGCCGATGGCAGCAGCTTTGCTTCTTCCGGCATGGAAAACATGGGTAGCGCCGCTGGTAGTACATATTTCATGGGCACTGCCGAGTCTGTTGATAGCGGTGCGGCTGGAAAAATCTGTGTTATCGACCGTGGCGTAATCAGCTTCTTCGATAAAGTGGCTAACTGCGAAGCATCCGGTGGTGTTGGTGCGGTAATCATCAACAACGAAGCAGGTATGTTGTACGGTACGCTGGGTGACACCAACACAACCTCTATCCCTGCGGTTGGCGCAGCGCTGGAAGATCGTTTAGCATTGCTGGCCGCAACCAGCATGGAGGTGTCTGTTGAAGCCAGCGATTACGCTTATCTGAGCGGTACATCAATGGCAACGCCTGCAGTTGTGGGCGTGGCAGCACTGGTCTGGTCGAATCACCCAAGCTGTAGTGGTACTGAAATTCGTGAGGCGTTAAAAGCGACCGCACTGGATAGTGGCGCTGCCGGTAAAGACGAGTATTTTGGTTACGGTATTGTGCAGGCAGCCGCGGCAGATACTTACCTGACCACCAACGGCTGTGCCGGCGGTGGTGGTGGCGACAATGGCGGTGGTGACACCGGCACAGATCTGACCCTCACCGCAACCGGTTACAAAGAAAAAGGCTCTCAGGTAGTCGATTTGAGCTGGGCTAACAGTACGGCTGATATGACTATCTATCGTAATGGCAGTGAGATAGTCAGTGTAAGCGGCGTAACGGCTTACACCGATGCATTGAACACCAAAGGTGGCGGCGTCTATGACTATCAGGTTTGCGAAACCGGTACGACTACCTGTTCAGCAACCGTCACGGTAGTTTTCTAACAAAACCAACTGAACGAAAAAGGGCTGTGATCACACAGCCCTTTCTAACTCACACCGCGATAACTCAGGCTTCTTTAGCAAAGCCTCTGAACACATACCCCAGTGCATCACAAGCCCGCCCTACCGGACAGTCTTCTTTATGCACTATATCCAACCCCACTTTTACTGCTTTCTCTTTGCACACACTGCACTCACAAGCCGCGTTACACGACTCGTCACTGATAAACTGGCCAGCGTCGAGCAAATCCATAATGATGATCTTGAGATCTTCCCGAGAAACGTCCACATTCGTCTCCTGCATACGATAAATTTCATCGTTATTATATTTGCAGTGGCCGGAACAGGTGCATATTGATGGGGATAATCAGGTATAGTCAGACAAACTCTGACTCATTAAACTTTAGTATAAAAAAATTAAAAAATCTCAGAAAATCAATGCACCAACTATTCACTGCCAGATGTGCGCCTGATTGTGACATCCACGAATATTTCCTGCTAACATAACAACAAACCTCCTGGCCAGATACGATTGTGAAAATACTTGTTATTCCTGTTACCCCGTTTGCTCAGAACTGCTCATTAATCTGGGATCCCGACACCATGAAAGGTGCGCTGGTCGACCCCGGCGGCGATGAAGAAAAGCTCTATAAAGCAGTTACCGAGCAACAGGTTACCATCGAAAAAATTATTCTCACCCATGGGCATCTCGACCATGTTGGCGGTACTACTGCCGTGGCCGCCCATTACAACGTGCCGATCATTGGCCCGCATATTGGAGACAAGTTCTGGCTCGATGCCCTGATGCAACAGAGTCAGATGTTTGGCTTTCCCCCGGCCCAGCCGTTCAGCCCAAATCAGTGGTTAACCGAAGACGATACCATTTCGGTGGGTAACCTGACGCTGGAAATTCTGCATTGTCCGGGGCATACGCCCGGTCACGTTGCGCTGGTGGAACGCAGCAGCAATAAAGTGATTGTCGGCGATATCATTTTTGCCGGTTCAATTGGCCGTACCGACTTTCCTCAGGGCAACCACCAGCAATTAATTGAAGCGATCCGTGAAAAGCTGTTCACATTACCAGATGAAATGACGATATACCCCGGCCACGGCCCAACCACCAGCATCGGGCACGAACGCTCAACTAACCCGTTTGTGGCAGACGCCAAATTTGGCTAGCGTCTACCGAAAAAAAAGCGCGGGAAGCGGCTTCTTGCTATTTTATTAGCTTTACCAGGTGGCTTTTGCATCACTTTTATACGCACGCCAAACAAACCCGACACCCACACTGTAAGTGACATCTTTCTCAAAAAGCGGACTGTTTTCATTCGCAGAACCACGATTAAATTGCACCGATGTGGTTAAAAAGCCCCGCACGTTTTTAATCACCGGGAACGCCAGTCCTGCCGACAACTCTGCGCCCAGGTAGCCACTTTGTGCATCGTAGGCAGGCCTGACCGCGGTGGCATACTCTGACGTTACCTCATAAAAGTAATCATGTAACTTTTCGGTGGCCCAGGTTGTTCTGAGAGCCAGGCTAAAACCGGTCTCCGGCAGAAAAACGCCTCGTTGCTGGTAGGTCAGGGTCGGCTCAAAGACAAATCCTCTGGCGTCAAATCCGCCAAAATCGGTAGAGAAGACGGCACGGGCCTGTAGACGGGCGTTCAGGCGCGAGTTACCGCCCCCATCAAAAGAAAAGTCTTTAATTTTGTAGATCAGCTGTGGGCCAAGCTCAACCAGATAGTCGAGCTCTGGCATGCCTTCGCGAACGGTATTGTCATCACTGTCAGCAGCAAAAGCACCACCAAAACTCATATCGAGCTCCAGCCTGTCATTTTCGAGGAATACGGCTCTTGCTCCTCCTCTACCGCCCACACGAAAAATATCACCACGATAAATGACATAAGGTAATACCAGAGCTACAAAATTACGTTCTGATGAGGCCGGATAATTCGGTGACTCGATCATGCCGCCGCCTAAGCCCGCTTCCCATAGAGGGAGTCGCTCATTGAGCCCCTCAAAGCCGGTCAAATCACGATTCGGCGAGTCTTCAATAGCCGCATCTTCAGACGCGGCGGGACTTCCACTGCATAGCAAAGTCAGCAAAATCAGCCCGCTCAGTTTTTTGAAAAAACACATGGTGTAATCCTAAACAAGAAAAAATAAAGTCCATAAGACCGATCTTAATCTGGCATAAACGACTCTTTATACTCAATAAATAGCGTCAGGGATGAAAAAATCACCAGACAAAGGCAGCAGAACGTTAACCGATAGGCAGTACCGCATAATTAAGTCTTTTGCTCAAGGCAATTGGCGCTATGGTGCCATTACTTCAGACTAAGATCTTTTCTGATGGGATTGCCGGACTTTATAAAACATTGGTTTCGCCCTGCCCGGCTCCCGATGATTGCAGTAGGCACTGATATCGCTTCTTACCAACTGGTTGAATATCTTACCAATTCGCCAAAGTTCGCCCCCTTATACGTATTAAACGAAGAGCCCTGGCATCTCCGCACGTATATGTTTGGTGCGCAATTGCGCTATGCCAGTGGGCTTCTTGCTCTGGTCGAAAAGCACCAAATCAAAAAGGTCTATCGTGTCACACCGGAAGACTACGCGAGGCTGGAATTTGAGTGCACGAAGGAGTTATCGGTAAAAGACTGTGAGCTGTGCCTGCTGAGTAAAGGAGAGTTACCGCAAGACTGAACCACTCGGGTTCAAAAGCAAAAGCTGACCGTCTATAACGATCAGCCGTTAACCTTACTAAGCTTGTTCGTAGGGTTCGTTGTCTTCCAGCACATTTTGATTCATGGAGTCGCAGGGTCGCGGACAACAGGGACGGCCCACCACTTTAGCCGGTACACCTACTACCGTAACATGAGGCGGAACATCGTTAAGCACAACACTGCCTGCACCCACTTTTGAACCTTCGCCAATTTCGATATTGCCCAGCACCTTAGCACCCGAGCCGAGCATGACGCCCTGACGAATCTTAGGATGACGGTCGCCACTCTCGTTACCGGTACCGCCAAGCGTAACGTTTTGCAGAACCGAAACGTTATCTTCAATGACCGCTGTTTCGCCCACTACGATACCTGTGGCGTGGTCGAACATTACGCCCTTGCCGATGGTAGCCGCCGGGTGAATGTCCACGGCAAAGGTTTCTGAATTGCGACTTTGTAAAAACAATGCCAGTTGCTGTCGGCCCTGCTGCCACAGATAGTGCGCCATACGATGCACCTGCACAGCCTGAAAGCCTTTGAAGTGCACCAGCACATTAAGGTAATTGGTTACTGCCGGGTCACGAGTGTAAATAGCGCGAATATCCTCGATGGCCGACTCAACGATGGCCGGTTCCAGCAAATAGGCTTCATCCAGAATTTCTCTGATAGTCAGCGCGGGCATCACATCGTCGGCCATTTTGTTCGACAAAATAAAGCTCAGCGAAGACTCAAAGTTGTGATGGGTTAAAATGCAGGCATGAATAAAACTCGCTAACAGCGGTTCTTCATCGACAATTTGACGCGCTTCTTTTTTTAGCTGCAGCCAAAAATCAGCGGTATCGGTCAGTGCATGCATGGGCGTTCCTAATTAGTTTGCTGTGCGGGTAAGGTTGAACAAGAATAAACCAGCCAACGCGCGTAGCGGTAACATAATGGTTTATGGCTTCAATTCAAGAGGTAACCCGAAAAAATTGCGATGGCCGGAGAATTCAGCGCGGTCTGCGACACCGGGAGGTTTATTTTACCTTATATCCGACCGGACTTCGCCGGGATCACTTTCATTAAGTTGCTACAGGCAATAATCCGCCATTATTGTGCAAGCGCGGTTTAACGCGGTAGGCTTTAATGGCATACTTTGCTTTTTATGGCCTGAATAAAAATACAGGTGTTTTTGTATTGCTATGGATGTTTCTGAGTTACTCGACGAATTAAACGATAAACAGCGCGATGCCGTGGCAGCACCGCTGTCTAATATGCTGGTACTGGCGGGTGCCGGTAGTGGTAAAACCCGTGTACTGGTGCATCGCATCGCGTGGTTAATGCAGGTAGAGAATATCGCCCCTTACAGTATTCTGGCGGTAACCTTTACCAATAAAGCCGCGCGGGAAATGCGCGGGCGTATTGAGCATGTAATGGGCCGGCCGTTGAATACCATGTGGATAGGTACTTTCCATGGCCTGGCGCACCGTTTGTTGCGCGCCCACTACGCTGAAGCCAATCTGCCGGAAAACTTCCAAATCCTCGACTCAGACGATCAGTACCGGCTGGTGCGGCGGGTGCTTAAGGCCATGAACCTGGATGAAAAACACTGGGCGCCACGGCAAATCCAGTGGTACATCAACGGTAATAAAGACGAAGGTCTGCGCCCCCAGCACATTGAGACTCACGGCGATCATACCCAGCAGAAAATGCGCGATATCTATGCCGCGTATCAGGAAGCCTGCGACCGTTCAGGACTGGTAGACTTTGCCGAACTGTTGCTGCGGGCCCACGAATTATGGGTTAAGAATCCCGATGTGCTGGCCCATTACCAACGCCGCTTCCGCGCCGTGCTGGTAGACGAATTCCAGGATACCAACAATATCCAGTACGCCTGGTTACGACTGCTGTGTAATCAGGACAACAACATTATGATTGTAGGTGACGACGATCAGTCTATTTACGGCTGGCGTGGCGCCAATGTGGATAACATTCAGCACTTTCTGAAAGACTTCGACGGCGCCTCAACCATTCGTCTGGAACAAAACTACCGTTCTACCGCCACTATACTCAAAGCAGCCAATACAGTTATCGATAATAACCAGGGTCGGCTGGGTAAAGAACTGTGGACCGACGGCGACGATGGCGAGCCGATTTCGATCTATGCCGGATTTAACGATCTCGATGAAGCGCGCTTTATTGTTGCGCAGATTTCCGACTGGCATAACCAGGGTAATCAGTTAAAAGAAGTCGCTATTTTGTATCGTAATAACGCCCAGTCGCGTGTACTGGAAGAAGCCTTGCTGCATCAAAGCCTTCCTTACCGGATTTACGGCGGTCTGCGCTTCTTCGAGCGGCAGGAAATTAAAGATGCGCTGGGCTATATGCGCCTGGTTAACCACGCCCATGATGACGCCGCGTTTGAGCGGGTAGTGAATACGCCCAGTCGCGGTTTGGGTGAGCGCACACTTGCCACCATTCGCGAGCAAACCCGGTTGCAGGATTGCTCTATGTGGCAGGCCAGTTTGCAGCTATTGCAGGATGGCAGCCTCAAAGGTCGTGCAGCCAATGCGCTGAATGCCTTTATTGAGCTTATCAATAAACTGGCCGACGAATCCGAAGGCCAGCCGCTGGAAGAGCAAGCCAACAAAGCCATTAATCAGTCTGGCCTGTATGCCATGTATCAGGCTGAAAAGGGCGAAAAAGCCCAGGCACGGCTGGAAAACTTAGAAGAACTGGTTACCGCCTGTAAGCAGTTTGTGATCCCCGAAGAAGCCGATGAAATGACCCCTCTGCAGGCTTTCCTTGCCCACGCTTCACTGGAAGCCGGTGAAACCCAGGCTAGCGGCGATCAGGATGCGGTGCAGCTTATGACCATTCACACTGCTAAGGGTCTGGAATTCCCGCTGGTATTTATTGCCGGGGTGGAAGAAGGCATGTTCCCCAGCCAGATGACCAACGACGAGCCCGGCCGCATGGAAGAAGAGCGCCGCCTGTGTTACGTAGGCATGACCCGGGCAATGAAAAAGCTGTATATGACCTACGCCGAAATGCGCCGGGTATACGGGCAGGAAAAATATCACACAGCCTCACGTTTTTTACGGGAAATTCCCAGCGAATGTGTGGAAGAAATCCGCCTGACGTCTACAGTATCAAGACCGGTCACAAGTCGTTTCAGCAATGCAGCGTCCCATGAGCGGATGGAGCAAAGTGGTTTTTCACTGGGTCAGCGGGTAAGACATCGCAAATTTGGTGAAGGCGTAGTGCTAAACTATGAAGGTAGTGGCGATCATGCCCGGGTTCAGGTGAATTTTGATGAATTCGGCAGCAAGTGGCTGGTACTGAGCTTTGCCAAACTAGAGGTGATATAGGACGCATTAATGCAGCAGAAGGTGCTGATAATTGAAGACAGTGCGAGTACTATCAGCCTGATGACCAAGCTGGTTGAAATGGCGCAGTTAAAGCCGGTACTCGCCACTTCACTGACTGCAGCCAAACACATCTTTATACACAGCGACCCGGAAGACTATCTGTGCGCCATTGTCGACTATGACCTACCAGATGCTCCCAACGGTGAGGCCATCGACTTCGCTGTAAAAAGTTACCTGCCAACCATTGTTACCACAGCCAGATTAGATGAAGACATCCGCAAAGCGGTGCTGGCCCGGGATGTGGTGGATTATATTCCCAAAGAAAACGCGCAGATATTTGACTATCTCATGCGCCTGATTGGCCGGCTTGAGAAAAACAAAACCACCGGTGTACTGGTGATCAATCCCAAACGCAACGAGCGAACAGCCATGGCCGCCCTATTGCGCCGGCATAACTTCATTACCTATGAATGCGCCACCGCCGCTCAGGCAGAAACTCTCCTCGATGAACGCAGCCACATAAAACTGGTGTTTGTTGACAGTGATATTCAGGATAAGCCGCCTACTCAGTTTGTTGCCTGGCTGCGCAAACAGTACAGTAAAGAAGATCTGGCGATAATTGGTGTCGCTAACGATCGCAACAATCTGCTCTCGGCACGCTTTATTAAAAGTGGTGCCAATGACTTCGTGCGGAAACCTTATCACCTTGAAGAGTTTCTTTGCCGGGTAAACCAGAACATTGAACTGCTGGAAAATGTAGAAACCATCAGGCGCACGGCGAATACCGACTACCTCACAGGTTTACCTAACCGCCGCCATTTTTTCTATACCGTAAATAAAATGCAGCGCAATCAGCCAGCTAATCAGGCGTTGGCATTACTGGATTTGGATTTTTTTAAAGCCATTAACGACACCCACGGCCATGACGCCGGCGATGAAGTGCTCAAAGTGGTAGCCAACCGCCTCGCGGTGATGTGTGCAGATGTGATTATTGCGCGCTTTGGCGGCGAGGAATTTTGCATCTACTTACCAGACACCGCCTATCACAAAGCGCTAAACCGACTCGAAGATATACGTCGTAACATCAGTGAACATCCGGTTAAATTCGGCGAACTGACCTTAAACGTAACAGTCAGCATCGGCCTTACCACACGAAGTGATCATAATATTCAGGCAATGCTCACCACCGCCGACAAACTGCTCTATCAGGCCAAGCACAAAGGCCGTAACAGAGTGGAACATAATGCCCCTTCTGGCTCTTAATGCTAGGAACCTGCGTTGGCGGCATTACGATTGCTTTATACAAATTTACCTTACAAGCTCTAAAATCTCTTCTCCGTCAAAACTAACTGTTAATTGACTGCAGCCTTCTGAGACCACCTGGACATCAACAAACGAATCGTCTGTCGCACTATACATCTGTGCAGTCCATAGCTTAGCATTTGATGTTGGTTTTAAGGCCTTTAAAACAACTAACCCAATTGCTTTTTTATTGTTGTCATGGGAATAGACAGTGATCTCAGACTTATTTAAGTTGATTAATAGTTCTGCGGGCTTAGCTGAGTGATTCCATACGCCCGAGATATCACACTCACTTTTCGCCTGCACAGAAAAAATTGAGGCCACCAGAATGGAACTAAAAACTGAGAATCTGAGCATCAATATCCTTTACAGATAAAAGCTTATTACTGCCCCACAGAGTACGTTACAAAACGTATACTGACAAAACAGAGACCACGCGGATTACGCCCCGCACCCATGCCGGACTATCCTGTACTACGCTTATGCCGCGCGTAAAACCTTACGCTGCTGCCGGTAGGTTTTCAGTGAATCAAGACTAAATAACACCAGGCCACACCACACAAAGCCAAAGGTGACCAGTCTGGCGGGTTCCAACGGTTCATTGTACATCCCCACGGCAAAGATAAACATCAACGTGGGGCCGATGTACTGAATAAGTCCGAGCGTAGTGAACATTATGCGTTTGGCCGCCGCATTAAATGCCAGCAGCGGCAGCGTAGTCACCACACCGGCAGCCATGAGCCAGGCATTTAACGACCATTCATTGCTTTGCATATTAGCCTCAGCGGAAGCAAAGTACACCCAGTAAAGCGCCGCAAACGGCAACAACACCAGGGTTTCCATAAACAATCCCGGTAGTGGCTCAACGGGAATTTGTTTACGTAACAGGCCATAGATAGCAAAGCTGCCCGCCAGTAACAACGCTACCCAGGGTAAGGTACCGTGGGCAATAATGATATTCGCCACGCCGATGATCGCCAGCACTACAGCGGCTTTTTGCATGGTGCGCAGTCGTTCATTTAAAAACAGCCGGGCCAGAAACACATTCAGCAACGGGTTTATGTAATAACCCAGACTGGCTTCGAGCATCATATCGGCATTGATAGCCCAGATGAACAGCAGCCAGTTACCGCCCAGCAACACACTGGCCACGGCAAGTAATCCCATTAATCGTTTGGAACGGAAAATGGCCCTGACTTTAGCAAATTGCCCTAAGCCCAATAATAGCAAAGCCAGTAACGCCGCCGACCAGACAATACGATGCATCAGAATATCCGGCGCCGGTACACTGGCAATTTGCTTAAAATATAACGGGGCAATGCCCCACATGGTGTAGGCCGCCACCGCATAAAGAAGACCGGCGGTGGCCTGGCGTTGCGTAACCTCAGCGTTCAAATCGTTTCCTTTTCATTACAGTAAAAACAAGCTGCCCAGGCCCAGAAAGGCTACAAAACCCACGATGTCGGTAACGGTTGTGAGAATCACCGAACCTGAAAGTGCCGGGTCAATTTTGAGTTTTTCGAGGATCACCGGTAATACCACGCCGGCCAGGGCTGCAGCCAGTATGTTCACGAAGATAGCCAGGCAGATAACCAGCCCCAACAGCGGATCGCTAAACCACATAAAGGCCACAATGCCGATCACCAGCGCCCAAATCACACCATTAACGCCCCCCACCTTAAGCTCTTTGGTCATCAGCGCTTTTAAGTTAGCGCTAGTGATCTGGCCAAGCGCCAGGCCTCGCACAATCAGGGTCAGGGTCTGGCTACCGGCGATCCCGCCCATACTGGCCACTACTGGCATCAGTACGGCTAACGCCACCACTTGTTGCAGGGTGGCTTCAAATAAGCCAATAAACCACGAGGCCATAAACGCGGTAAGCAGGTTGATGCCTAACCACAAAGCACGACTACGGGCACTTTTTGCCACCGGAGCAAATAAATCCTCGTCTTCATCCATACCGGCGGTGGCCATCACCTGACGTTCGTAGTTTTCGTTTACCAGCTCACTGGCGCTTAAAATGTCGTGGCGGCCAAGCAGTTTATTATTGTCATCAATCACCGGCAGTGCGGCATAACCACTGCGCTGCACCAGCAAAGAGGCCGTCGTTGAATCATCGGTACCTTTAATAACCGGCATGGACTCTTCGGTCAGCTCTACCATGGGCAAATGTTCAGGGGCACCAAATACCGCCGTTAGCTTTACCGCAGCCGAAAACTGGCCGGAACGATTGACCAGGAAAATGCTGTCGCAATGATCCGGTACATTGCGCCTTATCAGACGCAAGCCATCGCGCACTTTGGCATTTAATGGCAGCACCAGCATCTCATGCGATATCCAGTGCCCGACCTGCTCATCGGGGAACTGGGTCGCGTCGCGGAAATAGGCCTGTTGTTGTTCATCCAGAGCCTGAATGGCGAGTTCCAGTAGTTTGCTGGGCAGGGAGTCCATCAACTCAAGTAAGTCTTCGGCATCAATGCCGAGTAAAATGGCACTCCATTTATCGTCCGGAGTAGCGGAAATCAAGACTTCCCGCGGATCGCTCCGCATTTCGACCAGCACGTCGAGCTTACGTACATCCGGCAACACTTCCCATAACGACATCCGCTCTTCAACGGGAAGTGACTCTAACAGCGTGGCTATTTCGACATCTTCAGCCGGTAACAGCTGTTCAGCCACAGCCTGAAAGTCGTCGACGCCGTTATCGGCAACGATTTCTTCAATGAGATCGGGTAAGGGTTCAGCCATGAGTTCCACCACACAACAAAATTTGGCCCATAATAACACTGTTGCTATCACCGCAGGAATGACTCTGTCGCGGTACATCAGTCAGTTATGGCAAGACGCAGAAAAAGTCGGGCAAAACCCGTGAACCTCAGGCAAAAAACGCGTAAACTCTGCGACTCATGACTGCGACACCAGATACCCCCACCGCCATCGACGATAACGATAGCCAGCACGCTATCGTGGCAAGTGCTGCGCAGCCCACAGACAGCCGTAACGCTCAGCAAATCCTTGAAGATATCTTCGGTTACAGTGAATTTCGCTCCGGTCAGGCCGAGGTGATTGATCACACCATAAATGGTAAAGATGTGCTGGTATTGCTGCCTACTGGTGGCGGTAAGTCGTTGTGCTATCAGATCCCGGCCATGGTTCGCGACGGCACCGGTATTGTCGTTTCGCCCCTTATCTCGCTGATGCAGGATCAGGTAGAACAATTGCGCGAGGCCGGCGTAAAGGCTGCGTACCTGAATTCCTCGTTAGATCAGGACGATTACCAGGCCACCGTGCAACGTTTGCAGGAAGGCCACTACGACATTATTTATGTGTCGCCCGAGCGCTTATTGCAGCGCTACTTTATTAACATGCTGGCACAAACTAAAATCGCGCTGTTCGCGGTGGATGAAGCACACTGCGTGTCCCACTGGGGGCATGATTTTCGTCAGGACTACCGGTCTTTAGGACAGTTAAAGCAACGCTTTCCGGATATCCCGGTAATCGGCCTTACGGCAACCGCCGACACCACCACCGAACAGGATATTCAGGTTCAGCTCGGACTGGATAACCCACTGGTGTACAAAGGCTCTTTCGACCGGCCGAATATCCGTTACCGGGTAATGGCCAAGTACAAGCCTTTTGAGCAGATCGTTACCTACATTCGTCAGCAGGATGGCAGCGGCATTATTTACTGTAATTCCCGAGCCAAGGTTGATGATCTTAGCGCTAAATTACACCGTCAGGGCTTCAAGAGTGCCGCCTATCATGCGGGAATGGATGCCGACGAGCGGGCCTATGTACAACGCCAGTTTATTACCGACAAAATTGACGTGGTGGTGGCAACCGTGGCTTTTGGCATGGGTATAAATAAGTCAAACGTGCGCTATGTAGTTCATCACGATGTGCCGCGCAGTATCGAGAGTTATTACCAGGAAACCGGCAGGGCCGGTCGTGACGGCTTGCCCGCCGAAGCGTTATTGTTGTTCGACGAGAAAGACAGCGCCCGGGTAAAACAGTGGATTGATCAGGGCTCGATGGCCGACCGTAATGCCATTGAACTGCAAAAGTTCGCCGCTATGGAAGCCTTCGCTGAGGCACAAACCTGTCGCCGTCAGGTGTTACTCAATTACTTTTCACAGTTTAGCGATACTGCATGCGGTAACTGTGATATTTGCCTGGATCCACCGCGTCCCTTTGATGGTCTGGAAACCGCTCAAAAAGTACTGAGTTGTATTTTACGCCTCCAGCAGCAGGCCGCTACCCAATATGTGATTGATGTACTGCGCGGTAAAAACCTTAAACGTTTACAGGAAGCCGGGCACGACAAGCTGTCTACCTGGGGGATTGGTAAAGATCAGAGCGATCAGTACTGGCATAACATTATCAATCAGCTCATCCACCGCGGCTATATTCGGGTGGATATTGCCAGCCACGCAGTGCTGCGCTTAACTGAGGCTGCCCGCCCGGTGCTGAAAGGGGAAATTGCGGTAGAACTGGCCACACCAAGGCTTGAAATTAAAGCCGACAAACCGGCTAAAACCGCGCTCAAAAACTACGATAAAGCACTCTTCGCCCGGCTCAAGCACTTACGCAAAGTACTGGCGCAGGAAAATGACGTGCCGCCTTTCGTTATCTTTAACGATGCGACACTGGCCGAAATGGCCGCCAGCAAACCCACAGATAAGCAGAGCTTGCTGGCAGTCAGCGGCGTTGGCTTAACCAAGCTGGAGCGCTACGGTGTGCCTTTCCTGCAACTGATTAATGACTACCTGGAACGCGACGACGAGTAATGACTCAGGCGTAAGCGTACTCGCCGCCTTTTTCGAGGCCGCGCTGGTATGCATCGCGGCTGTGGATTTTATTTACCCAGGCATCGATAGCGGCATACTGCCCTTTACCAACGCGCCCCTGCATGGCTTCTAATGGAAAGCTCATCTGAAAATCGGCACCGCTTAAACTTTCCCCGGCAAACCACTCATTCTCTTTAAGATAGCTATTAACATAGTCGAGACTGGCTTTTAAATTTGGCCCGTAATAGGCACTGGTGATGGCATCAACCACTTTGGCCACCACAGGTTTCATAAAAAACGGACTGGCCTTTTCCTTGGCTTTGCTCATCACCAGTCTGGCCACCAGCGGTGGCATCAGGCTGCCTTCGGAAAAGTGCATCCAGAATCGATACTGATTGAGCGCGTAACGGCTGTCAGTGGGTTTAAATTGCCCGCCAAACTCGTCAATCAGGTATTCAATAATGGCACCGGATTCTGCCAGCGTGGTATCACCGTGGGTGATAATTGGCGCGCGGCCGAGAGGATGAACCGCCTGGAGACCTTCCGGAGCCAGATTAGTTTTGGCATCACGCTGATAGTGCTTAATTTCGTAGTCCACCCCCAGCTCTTCCAACAGCCATAAAATACGCTGCGAGCGGGAATTATTAAGATGGTGCAATACGAGTGGAGATGCTGCTGTCATAAAAAACCTTGTGAGCCGTATTTCCATATCCACGGCCATAAAAAACAATAAGATGAAACTAATACGCAAAAAGCGTGAGTTGGATTACATTTGGTTAAAAATAGTCGCGAAAAGTCGATAAGCGGTTTATCCAAAGTTGATTCATCGCTATTTCTGTATCGGTCGTACCTGATGTTACACTTCACCCATTGACGAACATCTGAGAGTCCAATGCAACTACACCATCGCTACGCTACCGAATTGGCCGAAACCGTCAGCGCAATAAAACCGCAGCCACTGAGCGGAATGACTATGCCGATATACAACCGCGAGTTGGCAACACAGTTTAAACTGCCGGACAGCGACGCACTGATGTCGGCAATTTTTGACGAAGACGGCGAGCTTGCGGCTAACGCGGTGGCGCAAAAATACGGCGGCCACCAGTTTGGCCAGTGGAATCCTTTTCTGGGCGATGGGCGTGGTTTACTACTGGGTGAGGTAAGCGACGATCAGGGCACGAGTTTCGACCTGCATCTAAAAGGCGCCGGACAAACACCCTACTCCCGCCATGCCGACGGACGCGCCGTGTTACGCTCGACGTTACGAGAATACATTGCATCAGAAGCACTTCACCATCTGCGCATCCCAACGTCCCGGGCGCTGTGTTTAATTACCAGTGAGGAATCCATTGTGCGGGAGTTGCCTGAACCTGGCGCCATGATGATCCGCATGGCTCCGAGCCATCTTCGCTTTGGCCACTTTGAGTTTTACTACCACAGTAAGCAAAAAGACACGCTGGACAAGCTGATGCAGTACACCCTCACTCATCACTTCCCGGAGTGTTTACAAGACGCCAACCCGCACAAAGCGTTACTGACTGCCATTACTTTGCGAACCGCGCGCATGGTGGCGCTATGGCAGGCATACGGTTTCGTACACGGCGTGATGAATACCGACAATATGTCAATCCATGGCATTACCTTTGATTACGGACCCTATGCTTTCATCGAACACTTCCAGTCTGATGCGGTATTTAACCACTCCGACTACGAAGGCCGCTATGCCTTTGATCGCCAACCTGGTATTGCGCTGTGGAACCTTAACGCGCTGGCCTATGCGTTTTCTGATCACTTAAGTACCGATGATATCCGCGCCTGCCTGACGTTATTTGAGCCCACCTTTTTAAGTCAGTACCGTCATCAGATGCTAAGCCGCATTGGCCTCGAGGATAATGCAGACAACGAGCCCTGCCTGAACACCTGGCTGAGTTTACTTAGCGCTGAGAAGCGCGACTATACCCAAAGCTTCAGGCAACTAATCACGGCCGACCTACAGCAGGAATTGGTGCCGTTACGCGATCAGTTTGTTGACCGTAGCGCCTTTGACAACTGGTGGCAGGATTACCGCCAGCGTCGCCTTGCTGCGGGGACTGCAAATGAGGCGCTATATGCGCTTAATCCGCTGGTGATCCCACGTACGCACTATTTACAATCTGCTATCGACGCCGCTGAGCAAGGAGACTTCGAGCCGGCGCACAAGTTGATGGAAGCCATTCGTCAGCCATTTGATGATAATGAGAACACCCGGGACTATTCCCAACCCGGCGCTGCCAGTTCGCAAGGGAGTCTTTCATGCAGCAGTTAACCCCAGCCGCCATTGCCAATGCACTGGTTTGTGAACCCGGCATTATCCGCTGGGTTGGGCCGATGCCCGCCACTCAGCAACAGGCAGTGGGCCTGTGCCACAATATTGCCCGTTTACTCAATGCTCGCCAGGGCGAAAATGACTGGGGTGCTGACAGGTTACAGGTGCGCCTCAATGCCGATGATTTTGAGTTGCTGTTTAACGTGGAATGGCTGTGCGAAGCAGTTTGGCTTGAGCCGGTAGGCGCCTCTACCGCCCATATCAGTAAGGCAGACATGCTGCAAAACGTGCAGCTAAAACTACAGCAGGCGCTAGAGCAGACGGATCTTTAGTATACCAATTTAGTTCGGCCTGAATATTAGACCCGTGCCCTGATAGGCGGTATAATCGCCGCCCCTGAGGGCTTGTAAACCTGTGTTACTGCCCTCATGTAGTGGTACTTATTTGGCAGTTTCTACATCAACCCGGCTCGAGTTTCATGACCAGTAAATCCCAGCAATACCGATTTGTCAGCGCAGCAAAGCTTCCTACCCGCAAGGGCGAATTCACTATCCATGGTTTTGTGGAAGAAAACTCGGGTATAGAGCACGTTGCGTTATCATACGGTACCTGGCAGCCGGAAGACGTGGTGCCAATTCGAATTCACTCTGAATGCCTCACCGGCGACGCGCTGTTCTCTACCCGCTGCGATTGCGGTTTCCAGTTAGAGCGGGCGATGGAAAATATCGTCGAAAACGGCTATGGCGTACTGCTTTATTTGCGTCAGGAAGGGCGCGGTATCGGTCTTATCAATAAAATCCGCGCCTATCATCTGCAAGATCAGGGCATGGATACCGTTGAAGCTAACGAACACCTGGGTTTCGATGCCGATATGCGCACCTACGAGATGTGCAAGGTCATGCTGGATAAGCTGAACGTTAAAAATGTTGAGCTGATGACCAATAACCCCCGTAAAACCGCGGCGCTGAAAGATCTCGATATTAACGTGGTGGCCCGCAAGCCTATTGACCACGGTATCACCAAAGACAACAAAAACTACATTAAAACCAAAACCGAAAAACTCGGCCACGCCTTCGACCCGCATATTCTGGGTGATTAGGGCTTATTCGCTAGCAAGCTGAACAGTTGGTTCAGCTTGGTTCAGCCTCAATTAATCTTGCCCTTGCTATAACGATACAAACATCACACCAAGTGCCCTGTGGCACAGGAGAGTTTGTATGAAAAAGCGATTAATACTGGCCCTGTTTCTGCCGCTGGTCTACGGTGGTCATGCACTGGCTACCACGGCCCCCGAAAATCAACCAACATACAATGCGCAGCGCCTTAGCGAAGAAACGCTCGACACCCTGCTGGCGCCAATCGCGTTATACCCCGACACGCTGGTAACCCATATTCTGATCGCCAGCACTTACCCGCTACAGGTGATAGAAGCCGACCGCTGGCGTCAGGATAATCAGTCGCTGGAGGGTGACGCACTGGAGCGGGCACTTGAAAACACCGACTGGGATCCGAGTGTAAAGGCTTTGGTGCCGTTTACCGAGGTCCTGCGCCACATGAGTGATGACCTCGGCTGGCTGCAAAACCTCGGCGACGCTGTGCTCACCAATGAAGACTGGGTGCTCGACAGAGTACAGGCGCTGCGTTTACAGGCGCGCCAGAGTGGCAACCTGCAGAGCAACGATTACCAGCAGGTTTCCACCGAAGATAAGATCATTGTGATTGAATCCCGCCAGCCCGAAGTGGTGTATATTCCTTACTACGACACCCGCCATGTCTATGGCCACTGGCATTATCACAGCCGGCCGGTTTTCTGGCCCACCAGCGTGCGGATAGCCCTGGGGCATCGTATTTACTGGGGCCCGCGGGTAAGCATTTCAGCCGGCTTTTACTTCGGTAATATCTGGTGGCCCGAGCGGCACATTATTATTCGTAGTACCCCCTCACGTCATTATGTGAGACCACACTATCCGACCAAGCGTTATTCTGTAAAAGAATACCATCGCTGGCAGCATAATGTGGGCAACCGCCATGCCCGTTATTCGCAACAGGTAGCGACCCACAAACCGGCCATCGTTAAGCAACACCGATCATTAGATAATGCAGCCAGACATCGCGAACTGTATACCCGAACCCAGGCTGGCAATAGCTATCGGATAGATGGCGGGAAACAGGGTAAACCATTACAGCGCGAGTCCAAGGGGCAGAAACCTGTGAAATACAGCCAGGACGCCAAACAGTTAAAACAGCGCCTGCAAAGCCATGAGAATAACCCGGGTAATCGCAGCCTGCCCAAAAATGTGGTGAAAGCGCCTAAAGAACAGGCTCGAGGCGGTAAGCCGGGCTACAAACAGCGGGAATTTGCGCCAGCTGAACGACAACAACCGGTTCGTCAACAGCCTCAGGAACATACGGTACACAAAGAGCGCAAGTGGGTAAATAAAGCGCCGTCGCAATCACAGCGTCCGCAGCAAGCCTACTCTAAGCCTAGTCAGCAGCGCCCGGTTAAGCAATCACATAGTCGCCCGGCACCGCGGGATCATGCTCAGAAACCTCGGGTTAAGCGTGAGCATTAAGATAGCGAAGGTAGGCGTTAACAAACCGTTGGGGTGACTGTTCATCCAGGTTGAAATAGAGTGAGGGCTCAATGAGCTCGAGCTCTATTATGCGCCATTCATCCGCGAACCATAATAAATCAACCCGCGCATACAGATAATCATCAGGCATGGCATTCAGCGCGGCCTTTGCATTCGTTAACATAGCCGGCTCCGGCGTAATCGCCTGCAGGCTGCCGCCATGCTCTTCCTGCACTCTGAAATCTCCCGCTTTCGGCTGCTTAAGTATGGCGTGACTCAGTTTACCGGCGAAATAAAACAAAGACACTTCGCCTTGTTCGGTAACACTCTTCACAAACGGCTGAACCATACACTCGCGCCCGGCAAAACATGTGGCCAGTTCATCAGCGGCAGACATCAGCCGCTCAGTGGTTAAGCGGAAGGTATCATCGGCATTCGCACTTACGCAGGGCTTAATAACCAGTTCGTCGCAGGCAAAACCGCTAAACGCCTCGGTAATAGCGCTTTGATCAAAGCCTGAAAGCCAGCGCGTGGGCAATACCGGAACTCCGGCGGCTTCCAGATCTTTAAGATACTGTTTGTTTAGATTCCACATCATCAGTGGCAACGAATTCATCAGTCGGGATTGCTGATCGATACGTTTCAGGCAGGCAACAAAGTCTGTTTCATACTTTTGGTAATCCCAGGGGCTACGCACAATAACCGCTTCATAGATACTGTAATCCACTTCCTGCTGGTGCCAGGAAATCGTATCCACTTCATATCCCTGCACGGCAAAAGGAGCCCGCAGCAGCTCGTCGTAAACAAAAAAATCCTGCAAGTCGTCCATCGACAGAAACGCGAGCTTTTTCATAATCATTCCCGAAGTAATAGCAGATTATATTTCGATGAGAAGGCCCTGACTGGTTATGTCGATGCGTTTGGGTTTTTGAATACCAAAGGCCGCCATATCCAAATCGTCGAAGTCTAATAGCAGGATCACCGGCACTCGTTTACCTTCCAGACGCTTTATGCCATTAACCAGGCTATCGGATACTACCGCCTGATTATCCAGCACTTTGAGCTTATCCAACCGCGGCTCTATTAGGCGCAGTTGCGCCAGTTGATGGTGATAAGCTATGCGCCCGGAAATCTCCGCCTTAGCTTGCAGTCGTTGACCATTTTGCTCTGCCAGTACGGTGACTTTCACGTTCACTTCATCTTCCAGCGGGTCCAGCTCAACAAAGGGGTCAGAGAAGGTAAACACCACATCATCAAAGGTACGCTGCTGGGGAAACACGGCAGTCACCATAGTATTTAACTGGCTTTCAGAAAAGGTCATGCTAAAAGCATGCGCGGCAGGCATACCAGCCAGCAATGTAAAAAGGCAAATCCACAGGCGGCAAAGATACTTCATGGGGCAACATCAGTTGATTATTATCTGCCTAAGGCTACCAGATTTTTAGTATTCAGGCATTAAAGTACGCAGACGATTTTGAACCGGTTCATCTATAATTTATTGCGGCTTATTTGAACGTCTATCGATCACTTTAGCTTTGCCAGGTTGTTATCCAGTTAGCCATCGCCTGGTCACCGGGTTGGCCCGCTTGCAGTGCCTGCCTTACAGAAGCCTGATCAGACGGGCTGTTATGCTGGCCATGGCGAAACTGACAGTGGGCTTCCTCCACGTCTATCCAAAACCCAACAATTGCCGGCAACAGCAGGTGTTTATAGGCCGACACCTGTTCGATTTGCCAGCAGGAGTCCTGGGGTTCTACATGACGGGTGAGCGCATCCATCTGGCTCGCCAGAACAGCTTCTTCATCAATTACCGTGAGCGAACCATGAATATGACAACTGGCGAACAACCAGGTGGGTACTCTGGGGCCCTGCGTATAAAAGCTGGGCGAGACATACGCATTCGGTCCCCAGAAGACAACCAGGATGTCAGAGGCTGACCTCAGTTGCTGACTCAGCGGATTTTGCCTGTCCATATGGCCGAACAAGCGCAACCCGCGGTCAGTGCGAATGGCCCGAAATGGCAAGGGTGAACCCGACATTTTGCCTTGCTGAGACAACAACAGAGTGCCCATCACAATATGATTGACTAATTGCTCCGTATCGGTCAAAGAAGCAGAATAAAAGGGGGCTGGCGCGTACATATAAAGTGTTCTCTGGACAGTTATTGATGTCAAGTACTATGCCAAAGCTGTGTACTAAGGTGTTAGCCGCAGGGCCAATGTGTGTTGCTGGCGGGCCAAACACTGGAAATTCAGCACGCCGGGATGCAATCTATCTGACAATCGTTTTAATGCCAGCCCTATCAGAGATATACAATGCACAGATCGCGACTTCCTGAAATAGCCTTTTCTAACGACTTTGTACTACTGCTTATTCTGACCTGGTCATCCTTTGGATGGTCAGCATCGCCGTTGAGCCTGACGCCGGAAAATCACTACCGGCAAACCGTTCAGCAGGCAACCTGGATGAATCCGGATGTTTCCCCGGACGGCAACTATATCGTGATGGATATCCTCGGGGATATTTACCGTGTTCCCATGACCGGCGGCAAAGCCGAAGTGTTACTCTCAGGTGTCCCATTTGAATCACAACCTGTGTATTCACCCGATGGCAAGCATATCGCCTTTATCAGCGACCGCTCAGGTAGCAACAATCTTTGGGTGGCCGATGCTGATGGCCATCATTTGCAGCAGTTGTCCTTTGCTAACGACGCCATGGTGTTTAGCTCACCAGCCTGGTCGGCCGATGGAGAAACCGTATATGTCTCACAAATGCGTTATGCGATGTTGGCATTTCACCTTCATGCGTACCCTTTAAAAGGCGGAAGCGGCTATGCGGTGACCACATCACAACCCAATGGTAACGATGGCTATGATGATCGACATCATGCATTAGGGGCAACAGTGAGTCCTGATGGTCAGTATATCTATTATGCACATAAACAAGGACATACCTGGTCTCCACACCTGAAGCCCAACTGGTCAGTCAAACAACGAGATTTGCAAAGTGGTGAAGAGTTACCACTTATCAGGGCGCCAGGTGGGGCAATGAATCCAGCACTTTCCAATGATGGTAAAGTACTGGCTTACGCCACCCGTAGTCATAACGAAACTACTCTTCGTTTGCGCAATTTAGTAACTGGTAACGACCGCTTATTGCACACAGGCCTCGACCCCGATGGTCATGAAGGCGGATATTATTCAGGATTACTACCGCGTTTCGCTTTTAGCCCTGATGATCGATACCTGATTACCAGCATAAACGGTAAACTGACGAAAATTGAGATCGCCGCGAAGGTCGCTGTTGATATTCCCTTTTCAGCGAATCTAAACCTGTCACTTGGTCCGCAAACCCGTGTTAACGTGCCAGATGAGACAGGAGCAATTGAAGTTCGCA
The DNA here is from genome assembly GCA_018222405.1 of Gammaproteobacteria bacterium. GTDB lineage: Bacteria > Pseudomonadota > Gammaproteobacteria > Enterobacterales > Alteromonadaceae > Alteromonas. Next base: position 170,317 of record JAAFAI010000005.1, read on the forward strand.
TTGCGCAGTCTCCTGCCGTCTCACCTAATCAACAGAAAATTGCCTTTACTGCGCTGGGTGAACTTTATACCAAGGATATGTCCGGTTCGTCCTCCCCCGTTAAGGTGCCTCACCTGTCACGAGGTGTGTTCCAGCCTACCTGGACTCCCAATGGCCAATCATTGGCTTATGTTAGCTGGCATGCCAAATCGGGCGGCCATATTTGGTCGGTACAGCCGGGAAAACCGCCACAGCGTCTAACCACTGATGCCGATTATTACGCGCATCCGGTTTTCGCAGAGGATGGTCAACATCTCTTTGCATTGCGTAGTAGCCATGCCGAACGACTAAACAGAACCAATGAATTAGGCAGTGACGTTAACTGGACAATTGTCAGTATCAACCTTAACTCCGGTCAATTAACGACTGTTGCCAGCGCCTTCGGAGCGCTAAACTTATCCCTTGCCAAAGACGGAAAGAGCCTGCTGTTTTATGACGGTGGCGCAGTCAACAAAGTCAATATCAGTAGCCAGTACAAGCAGCAGATACTGCGTATCACTGGCCAACATATGTCAAAATATATTGACGACCCATCACCGGTCTCGATGATAAAACCCAGACCACAAGAAGACTGGGCGGTGGTGAGCCATGCTGCACAACTACATTTAGTTAAGATCCCCCCCGGCAATGGTGAAACGCCACTGGTAAACATATCCAGTCCATCAGTACCTCACTTTAAACTCACCCGCATCGGAGCCGACCATGTTAACTGGTCGCCGGATGGTCAGATCTTATACTGGACTGTGGGCAATGAGCACCACGCAATAGAATTTGATGCGCTACTCAATGCATACGGCCAGGAAGCAGAAGCAGCAAGTAATACCACGTCTCTGGCGGTTAGCGTGCCAAGAGCAACACCGCAGGGCACACTGCTTTTACGTGGTGCCACCGTGCTCACTATGGAAGCCAGTGGCGATCTGACCAATGCCGATATCCTGATTGTCAATAACCGCATTGCTGCGGTGGGGCCTTCAGACAGTATCGCGGTGCCTGAGAAGGCCGTTATAAAAGATGTATCAGGCAAATTCATATTACCGGGTTTTGTAGACGCACATGCCCATTGGTTTGATATTCAGCGGGGCATCCTGGCGACTGAAAATCATTGGAATTTTCTGGCTAACCTTGCCCATGGCGTAACCAGTGGCCTGGATGTTCAGCCTTTTACCGTAGATGTATTCAGTTATCAGGACATGATTGATGCCGGCATCATGATTGGCCCACGCGCGTTTTCTACCGGCCCAGGGATTTTTGTTAACAGTCATATTAATTCCGAAGAGGCTGCTAAAGGCGTTCTCACCCGGTACAAGCAGTATTACCGTACACACAATTTAAAGTCTTACATGGTAGGCCCACGCGCACGCCGTCAGTATATGGTGAAAGCCGCCAAAGCACTGGGCATGATGCCAACCACTGAAGGCGCATCCAATTTGCGCCTGGGTCTTACTCATGCATTAGATGGGTTTGCCGGTAATGAACACAACCTCCCGGTCAGCCCGCTGCATCAGGATGTTCTGGAATTATTTGCCGCCAGCCAAACCTCCTATACGCCCACTCTTACGGTGCTGTATGGCGGTAAAGCCGGCTTATATGATTTTGTTGCTGCTCACTTGCCCCACACCGATGCAAAGGTGCACCGTTTTATGCCACCGGGCCTGATTGATAATAAACTTCGGCAGGCGAATTACTGGCAACCTCACGGCGATCAGGCTTACCCGCGCTTTGCCACCGACGCTATTAATCTGCAACGGGCGGGCGGCGTGCTGGCAGTCGGCAGCCACGGTGAAGTACAAGGGCTTGGTTATCTGTGGGAGATGGAGGCACTCGCGTCTGGTGATGGACAACCTGAGGAGGTGCTGTTTGCTGCTACCATGGGCAGCAGTAAAGCCATAGGTAGGGATCATTTAATTGGTAGCATTGCACCAGGCAAGTACGCAGACCTGCTGATAATGGCTGACGATCCACGTCGCGACATCCGCCATATCCATTCGCTGGAACTCGTGATGAAAGACGGAAAATTGTATCAGGCTGATACACTGGAAGAAGTTTGGCCACAACAGCAACCCGCGCCGACCACCTGGTTTCACCAGGCTGAAAGATAGCCGTAAATGGTATACTTTATGCATATTTTTCGTTCATAGATACAAAGGGTTAACCTTTTAAATCAACAAGATACTTTTGGGGCACCGATGAAGAGTAGCGCACAATTACAATCTATCGACAGACCCGTTGCGTCGTTGGAAGATGAGTACCCCTGTGGATATGTTGATGACTGGCATAGTCATCAACGTAATCAGTTGGTTTACGCCTCTAAAGGTGTCCTTTCGGTTACCACCGAGACTGGCAGTTTTGTGCTACCGCCTCAGCGGGCTTTGTGGATCCCTGCCGGGGTGAGTCACACCGTGTACTGTAAGAGTGATGTGTCACTACGCACCCTTTATGTCGATACCTACGCTAAGCTGCATTTTCCATTACAGTGTCAGGTAATGGGCGTTTCAGCGCTGCTTCGCGAACTGATATTGCAGGCTTGTTCCATCCCCAGTTTATATGACATTGACAGTCGCAACGGACGTATCATGCAACTGATCCTGGATGAGATAGAGCTGATGCCGGTTGATCCCCTGCTTATTCCCATGCCTGCCGAGCGACGGCTGTTGCGAGTTTGTCAGGCATTTTTGCGCGATCCGTCGGTTAACCGGGATCTTGATGAATGGGCCTATGATGCCGGTATGAGTCGCCGAACTTTTACCCGGATGTTCAGACATGAAACACAAATGAGCTTTTCCAACTGGCGTCAACAGGTGCGCTTGCTTGAAGCGCTTTCGCGAATTTCTTCAGGCACCCCCATTACCACAGTCTCGCTGGATGTGGGGTATTCCAGCGTCAGTGCCTTCTCCTCGGTGTTTCATAAAACCTTTGGTTTACCACCGAGTAAATATTTTAGCGACGTTCAGTCCGAAGATGACTAAGTTTGTGACAGTTGCACCACAGACCGTCTGACGCCGTAGCCAAAATAGATCATAAAGCCGATTAGCAGATAAACGACTAGGATACATAGGGGGATGACGTCGCCGCGACTGGCGCGCTGAAAAATATCAATAAATACCGGTGTAACCATAACAGCACAGCAAAGCAAAGCACAAACTGGTGTTGTACCCAACCATAATTTACCGATCTTCACTCCACCTAAGGGCACTTTAAACAACCTTGGTAATTCCGGCTGCCGACTTCGCAGTGCCATTACACTGATGGCCACGGTGGCAAATACGAAGGTAGTGCCAATGCTTACCAGATCGGCCAGAATACTGATAGGCAGCAATGCTGCAGCAATTGCGGCCAGACTCGCAACAATAACCGTACCTTTTAATGGCGTTTTAAACCGCGGCTCCACCGCTTTAAATACCGGCGGGATCAAGCCATCCTGTGCCATAGCGAAACAAATTCTGGAATGACCGTAGGTATTCACCATCAACACCGATAATAAGCCAGTCAGTGCACCAATTTTAACTACCAGATTAAGCACTGGCTGTTCAATGACCCCTACCGCCAGCGCAATCGGATCAGGCACGCCCAACTCTCTGAATGGCACCAAACCGGTAAGAACCAGGGCAACTCCCATATACAATAAACAACTGATGATTAGCGCACCAATGATGCCAATCGGCACATCCCGCTTGGGATTACGCGCTTCCAGCGCAGCCGTGGCGACAGCCTCAAAACCCAGGTAGGAAAAAAACAAGATAGATGCCGCCCGAAATACGCCTTCGATACCAAAACGAAACCCGCCTTCATTGGCAGGAACCAATGGTTGCCAAAGGGTAGGATCGACGTGCTGAAAGCCAACGCCAACGAATAGAATCAATACGCCTACCTTGATGAGTACCATAATGGTATTCACCACAACTGACTGGCTGACACCGCGGACTAACACTGAGCAGACAGCCCCGACAATGATTACCGCCAGCAGATTGAAGTTTGCCGTGAGCGAGAAACTGGTGTGAACGCCGTCTCTAACCGCATTGATAGTCGCCGTCGTCAGCCAAACCGGCAGTTGCAAACCAAAATCGCCCAGTAAGCTCACCAGGTAACCGGAAGCCCCTGCCGCCAGAGCCGAACCGGCCAGCCAGAACTCAAGCAAAAGCATCCAGCCGAGGGCCCAGGCGAATATTTCTCCCAGCGCCGAATAAGCATATGAATAGGACGCACCAGAGACGGGCATCATTGACGCCAGTTCTGCGTAACATAATGCGGTAAAGCCGCAGGCAAAGGCAGCCATCACAAATGACAGCATGATAGCCGGTCCGGCATATTCTGCAGCGGCTGGCCCGGTGATAACATAAACGCCGGCGCCAACGATACAACCGATGCCAATTAACACCAAATGAACCGGTCCCATCACACGATTAAGGGACTGATCAGCGGTGGGTTTTATTGGTTTTCTGGCGAAATAGCGGACAGGGTTGGTCATGAGTATCTTCAATATAGCGGATAATAGTTAACGCTAACACGACACTCATGTTCTGACGTGTGTAAGCGGGCCACAGAGTTTGCTGAACAGGCCTTTCAGGCGAGCGGGCAATCGGCATGGCCCTTTCAAACTAAAAGGCGACCCCCTGTCGACAGTTCTTAGATTGCTGGCATGATTAGATCCGGTTAATTATCATTGCCTGAATAGACCTTATGAACAATATAGTAGATTTAACCTCTTCACTCACAGCATCAGATGTACAACAGATTGCCAGACTGGACGGCCATGATCAGGCCGGACTTATCCGTCGTGGAGAGCTGCCGGATGGCGCGCTCAATGAAGTGGCTAAACGCCGCATTGCAGCACTCAACCCAGCGGTTAATGCTGTCGTTTGGGAGCCGGAAGTTATTCCTAAACCAACCGTCGCCAGCGGTCCTATGCTTCAGGTCCCTTATCTACTCAAAGCGTCATCTGAATTTCCGGACTTTCCAATTTGCAGCGGTTCCCGCAGTGCGAAAAGTCGCATGGGCCACCAGGCAGCTCCGTTCTTTAAACGCTTGGCCGAAGCTGGCTTAGTGCCGGTCGGCATGACATCGATGCCTGAATTTGGCTTGTTATCTTCAAGTGAGTCGATTTTGTATGGACCAACCAAAAACCCATGGTCACACAGTCACTCTACTTCAGGTTCAAGCAGTGGTGCAGCGGCTGCAGTCGCTTGCGGTATGGTGCCATTTGCCCATGCCAGCGATGCGGCTGGCTCCATCAGAATGCCCGCGTCATCATGTGGCGTTATCGGATTTAAAGCAAGCCGGGATTATAATCTCAGAGCCCGCCATCACCATTTTGTTGACGATTACCTATGTTCAGACACACTGATTGCAAGAAGCATGCGCGACGTCAACTGGGCAACCCACTGGGTAAGACCGGCATCGGCGCTCCCAGGCGTAGCACCGCAAGGTAAGTTAAAAATCGCAATGATTATGGAAGGGCTAAACGGCATCACACCAGACAGCGATGTAAACAACACTATTAGAAAGGCCGCAACTCAACTTGAAGGCCTGGGGTATCAGGTTGATGAGATCAGGCAACCTCTCGACACTCACGCTTTGGGTCAGGCGCTAGGCACAATTTGGTGTTATCTAGGTGGCGATATCGTTGATTCAGTTTCTGCCGTAGCCGGTAGTACGCCAATCGAAAACTTACTGGAACCATGGACCTTAGGACTACACTCAAAACGCGATTCACTGGGCCCAAGTCAGCTCTCTCAGGCGTTTCAGGTGATCGTAGAACAAACTGCATTGCTGACGAAATTCCACCAGCAATATGATGTCATGCTAAGCCCCGTTAATGCCACAGTTTCTCCCCCACTCGGTCATTTATCCCCTTGCAGGGCATTTGACGAGTTATGGGCTGCCGTTTTTGAGTACATGAGCTATACCCCCATCCAAAACCTAACTGGCACACCAAGTATTTCTCTGCCAATGGGACAAAGCAGTTCCGGGATCCCGATTGGTGTTATGTTGTCAGCCGATTTCGGACAGGATGATACGTTGCTAAAGCTGGCCACAGAAATGGAAGCAAAAGAAATGTGGCAAATCCAATGGCCCGCTAACGCATAATCGTTGTTTGGGTGTTCTCCCACCGTAAGTAAGCCCCGATGCACTTTGCTCGGGGCTTTTTTATAGTATCAGCACTGCATAGCCGCCCCTCTGCCTGCTTCGCAGCAGCGGTAATTGTTGCGATACACAATGATTATTAAACCGCCTGGAAGCATCAATTGATGCAGCTTTAATGAGCCAGCACTTAGCGAAACTAAGAGGAAAAAAAGCCCGCAACATAGCAGGCTTAACAAGTTAATTAGCCTCATTTAGCGTGACGTTATGCTAAACAGACTGTTTTTATTTTATTAATACAATGTCCAGCTGATACGTGCGCCAATAGTACGGGGGCGAGTAACGCTGGCAAGCGGTGCAGGGTAGTAATCACCGAATGGCGAGTTTAAGATCGCATATTCGTCGAACACGTTGTCTACATAAATAGCCAGCTTAGTGGTGTCAGTAATTGCCATATCAGCTCTTAAATCAACCATATTGTAACCACCACGTTTCGTCACTGACCTAAAAGCAACCGGCGCTTCAGAGACATAGCGATGAGATAAAGTTACACGCGGAGCAAATGGCAAATCATCCAGATTAAGCACCAGGTTATTGGCAATCGTCCAATCAGAAGCACCCGGTAAGGTTGTTCCTTCTTCATAACCACCACCTACCGCAAAGGTATCAGGTAAAAATTCTGAAATGGCGGCGTCAAGATAAGTAACATTGGTATTAAATTCGACCAGATTAATTGGCCGCCATGCAGCAGAAAATTCCACCCCATCAATTTGCGCTTCACCAGCATTGGTAACGTAAGCAAGGTAATCCGGCGCAGGTGTGAACAAACGAACCTGAATATCGGTCCAGTCGATTCTGAATAACGTCGCATCCAGCAACAAACTGTTATCGAGTAAATCCACACGTGCACCAATTTCCATGTTGGTAGTTGAATCCGGCTCATAGCTCTGTGGTGCGCCAGCGGTCAGGCCTGGTGGATTAGGGTTAGTCCCCCCGACTCTGAAACCTTCAGAGTAGCTCGCATACATCATTAGATCTTCAGAGTAGCTGTACTTAAGCGATACTTTAGGCGTAAAGCCAGTTTCAGCTGATGTACCACCGTAAGAAACCGTTTCGCTGCTATAAACACCAGCAAATGTTGCACTCGGCGGACGCGTCACAATGGTTTCACTGGACGTATCAAAATAGCGTCCACCAATGGTCAGCTCCAGGGCTTGGGTTAAGGCATAACTGATTTCACCGAAAATGGCAGAATCTTCGTTATCCTGTGCAACCTGGTACTGAGTAAAGTAATCATTAGGTGCAAGCAATGAGCCTGAAAAGCCACCAAACAAATCAGGGTTGGCATCAATATAGTCTGCTGCACCCGCTTGATATACGGCATCATTAGAACGCTTCTCACTGGTATAGCGGGTAACGCCAACCAGCCAGTTAAACGATCCGGTACCTTTCGACGACAGGCGTAGTTCGAGATGGTCGCTGTCCGCTTCACCAAAACCATCTGACCAGGTACCTACACCTGCTTGCAGATAGCCATTTAATGAGTAATCAAAGACAATTAAACTATCTTTATCTGCCACCGCGCCCAAAAATGTTAAATCGGCAAACCCAAGGTCTTGTTCTAAACGTAAAGAGTGCAGGGTAAATTCTGTGTGATGTGGCTCAGGAACCACCGTATCCCGGGTCAGGGTCGGAAAGGTTGCATAGGTCTGATCGTCAAGATCAGTCTCCTGATACATACTCATGAACGATATTTTGGTCTGTTCTGTGGGCGTATACATTACCGAACCACGATACCCTTTAACTTCAATGTTATTGGCGTGATCTTCACCCGTGCCGATATTATCCAGATAGCCGCCTTCGTACCGATCCAACACCACAAAACGCGCGGCAAGCACATCATCAATAAGTGGCAGGTTTACCATGCCTTTTACTGAATAGTTAGGATCACCACTATTTTTCGTTGAACCCAGTGACCCTTCAAAAGCGGCATTGAAACCATCCGTTTTGGCTTCTTTAGCAATGTAATTGACCAGGCCACCTAATGTCGCAGCACCGTATAACGACCCTTGCGGCCCCCGCAGCACCTCAACTCGCTCTAAGTCAAAGGTGTCAACATCGGGTAAAACAATTGGCCACCCAGCTTCACTTAACGGAATATCGTTAATAAAGTAGCCTACTGTTGTTTGTCCTTGTTCGTGATAGGTAGAGGCTGACACGCCACGTATAACCACTTCTGACACGCCAGGCTGGTAATCGTTAAAATGCACCCCTGGTAAACGGTTGATATAGTCAGATAAACTTTCTGCCCCCATATCCGAGAGCATTTCGCCGGTCAGGGCGCTGACTGAACCAGCGATTTCACGTAAATCGTTACTCCGCTTCGTCGCTGTTACCGTCACTTTCTCGAATACGGTCTCATCCTGACTATCGCTATCAGATTGCTGCTGAGCCAGACTCAAGCCTGGTAAAAAAATTGCCCCTGCCAATACACTACCAACCCACCAGTTAGCGTGCTGCGGTTTAAAATTATTCATGGTGTTCTCCAAAAATGTTTCAGCGTTTTCTGATTAGTTTTAGGTATGAAAGAAAACAGCATTACTTCGTTTTATGCTGGTACCTTGGAAATTAGTGTATAAAAGGCAAGCAAAGAAAAACGCTTAAGCAGGGTCAATTTGTTGTCGGAACAGGCCACATTTTAAGTGCCAAGTAGCATAAAAAAACCAGACGGCTTTCACCGTTGGGGGTGTAGGTCAACACAACATGAAACCAATAACTTAAAGCCAGTAGCCAGGTACCGGCCATTGCGAAGTCAGCACATCGCCCTGCCATCGTTCAATGGTGAGCCAGATTTTATCGCCTTGATTTATTTTTTTATCTGCGAGGGCATGCACTTCCTGACCATAACGAGTGCCATGTAAAATGCCGAGTTCATTTTTTTGCGCCACAGCCAGCGGTAATGGTGCCTCACCGATATTTAAATACGCTTGTTTTATCTGGTTTAAGTCGCCCTGATGAAACATCAACAAAAAGTCTTTCACGTACAAACCATCATGCTGATAGGGCCCATCCGAATCATAGGGGAATGGCTCAATTGAGAACGGACCAACCTGTTGCTCGGCTAAACCTGTCGGGAATGTGGGATTAAGCGATTGATAATAAAAATACGCGGGTAAAAGTAACAACAAGCTATTTAGCATGTAGCGATTACGCCACCACCGGATGGGTTTTCGGACGGCTTTATTCATGCTTTTCGTTCCTCAATAATGATAGTACTGCGAGTTTTGGTAGTAGATTTTGGAGCAGGCTGTCGGACCAGCCATAAATAAAAACCAGTCACGGATATAGCGGTTAGCGTTAAACCAAAAACAAACCAAATCAGTTTAGTAAGCCAACCTGCCAACGTACCAAAATGCAATTTATCGGCGATGTGCATAATAGTCTGCAATCCACCGAAGGTAGCCGGCTCAGTGATATGAACAGTCTCGTTACTCCAGGGGTTAACAGCCATTTGATAACTGCTCTGGTCGTAAAAAACGTCACCTTTGCCGCCCACAAACTTATACGTATCCCGGTTATGCTCAGGCAGCATTACATAACTTAACGTGAATTGAGGAAAACGTTCCAGAACACTTTGATAGGCACTATCGGCAGTCGTCGGAAAAGTATTCAGACGTGGTTGCTGTTGCGGCAGGGCTGCAGCCGCCAATGGCGCAGGTTCTTGCTCAATAGGCACCTCTAAGTGCCAACAAATGGCCTGCACTAAATACCACAGGCCGGTTACCCCCATAATCAGCATAAACCAGAGTGCCCATACACCGCCGCTGCGATGTAAGTCATGGAGTAGCAACTTTAAACCGTAGCGGGTACGGATTTGTGGGCGGATAAAAGCCGTCCAGAAACGACGATAAATGATCATTCCAGATATTGCCGCAATCAAAACAACCACACTCATTGCTGAGACCAGATAGTAGCCAACGCTATAGCCATGCTGCCACGGAAACAGCAACCAGCCGTGCAAACTACGCATAAATTCACTGAAACTGATATCGGTATAAACGGCCTGTAATGCCCCGGTGTACTGATTAACATAAGCGGTCGCAAATGGTCGTTTGTCATCGGTGAAATTAACTTCGTAGGTGAGGTACGCTTCGCGCACAGTAATACTGGTAACCTGTGCTCCCGGGTACTCAGATGTCACCGCGGAGATAATCTTTGCCAACTGCACAGGTTGGTCATTATCAGTCTGCGCAGCTCGCGACGCCGGATTAACCAGCCAGGTGATTTCATCGCTGATCACCGCAATAGAACCGGTGAGGCAAATAAAACTGAACACCATCCATACCGGTAAAGACAACAAGCCGTGAATGCGTAACCAGCGTTTTCGATTAAATGTTTGTCTCACAGCGCCTCCGCGAACTAATTAAGATACCTCAATCTAGCCTGACACAACTGCGTGGCTATTAGTTGTTGTGTCGGGCAAATCTGTTTGGCGGATGGGCAAACATGGAATTGCACTTCAACTACTTTGCTCATTTAGCGGCTGGGACAAGCCGGCTTAAAAATGCAAAACACAGACTTCGCCATGCAACCAGGTAAAGTTCTGCGCTGTCAGATATCGAGCCCTTTGCAGGTGATATGAAAATCTCGCTTAAGTTGCCTATCCCCTTGGTCGCAATGTTAGACTTAGGTCAATTTAGTTTTTGTATTGAGAGTCACAATGGCCGTTTATGTGTTTCCGGTACTGGCATTATTGATAAGCCTGTTCGCTTATCTATTTCCTTCTCTATTAGTGAGTTTAAAAGCGCTTATTGTGCCTTTACTCGTTATGGTGATGCTGGCTATGGGGCTCACACTACAGTGGCGGGACTTCGCTAAAGTATGGCAATACCGCCGCATCGTGAGTGCCGGCATAGCCATTCAGTTTATCATAATGCCATTTGCGGCCTGGCTCATTGCTTTGCTACTCGGGCTGTCAGAGGCGTTGATGACCGGCATGATGCTGGTCGGCGCTACCGCCGGCGGTACCGCATCCAACGTGATGGCTTATTTAGCCAAAGGCAACGTAGCGCTGTCGGTCAGTATGACCATGATATCGACCCTGGTGGCCGTAATCCTGCTGCCATTACTCACCTTGTTATATTTAGGGCAAAGCATCGAGGTTCCTGCCGTGTCGATGCTGGGTATGCTGGTTAAAGTCATTTTGCTGCCGGTGGCCGCCGGCATGCTGCTTAACCACTTTTTTAAACACAAGCTGGCCAGTATAGCGCCAGCCTGCTCGGTATTTTCCATGGCAGCCATTCTGCTTATCATCGCCATTGTGGTAGCGCTTAATAGTGACAACCTTAACGCCGTGGCCTGGCAGGTAGTGAGCGCTGTTATCCTGCATAACCTTATCGGACTTGCCTGTGGCTACGGACTGTCCCGCAAGCTTGGCTACAACTCAGTGATTGCAAGAACGGTAGCCATAGAAGTTGGCATGCAGAACTCCGGATTAAGCGTAGCCCTGGCTTTAAAGTATTTTTCAGCAGCGAGCGCCCTGCCCGGCGCAATATTCAGCATCTGGCACAACATTTCAGGCGCGCTGTTTGCCAGTTTCTGGGCCAAACGCAGTAGCTTCGCAAAGGAAATCCAGAACCAGGATAAACAGCCCTGATAGCGGCATGACTCTGTTTATATCAATAATTTTCATCGTAAGGACAAAATTAAAGCGGGCTTGTTTTCGCCTAAGTTATTTGCATTAATCAATAGCACACTTATTATGTGCGCCACCGATAAATAGGGATAACTCCAGTGGAAGAAACCTTAACGCTAGTAAAAAACTTTCTGTCGAAAGACCTGTTTACGCTGTTTGATATAACTTTCACCAGCGGCGATTTAATCGCTATTCCACTGATTTATGTGGTGGGTATCTGGCTATTTAAAAAGCTCGCGCACATTGCCACTTACCGCTTACGCTCATCCGGTGCCAGTGCCGACACTATTCACTTATTTAAACGGCTGTTCTATATCATCGCCGGGGCGATTTTAATTGTTACCACGCTGGATGTAATGAACGTGCCGCTTACCGCATTTGCGTTTTTATCTGGTGCGGTGGCCATTGGTGTGGGCTTTGGTGCGCAGAACATCATAAATAACTTTATCTCCGGCTGGATTTTAATGTGGGAGCGGCCTATCCGCATTGGCGACTTTCTGGAAGTGGATGGTGCCCGGGGCAGCGTTGAAACCATTAATACCCGGTCTACCCGTATCCGCCGGGTTGATGGTGTACACATGCTGATCCCCAACAGCAAGTTACTCGAGAACACCGTGGTGAACTGGACACTCATTGATAACCTGACACGCACATCAGTGCGGGTTGGGGTGGCTTATGGTTCAGACTGCAAACTGGTTGCGCGCCTGATTGAAGAAGCCACCCAGCAACAGGAAGACATCCTCACCGAACCCAAACCGGTGGTTATTTTTGATGACTTTGGTGACAACGCCCTGATGTTTGAAACCTTCTTCTGGGTAAACGCTACCAAAGAACGTGACCTTCGGGTGATCCGCAGTCAGGTACGTTTTACCATAGACGTGCTCTTTGCTGAGCATGACATAGTGATAGCCTTTCCGCAGCGTGACGTTCACCTTGATGGCACTTTGCAACTGGTTAAACCTTCCAGGAATTCGTAATGGCACAATCAAACGATGCTTTTTTATGGGCTTATGATGTTAAGCAAACGGGTGAAACTGAAACGCTTGATGCAGACCAACTTGCCTCACCCCTGCCAGAACAGGGCTATCGCTGGGTACATATGCATTCTGATGCGCCCGAAGCGGAAGGCATGCTGCAAGCTCTGGGGTTATCTGAAGAAGTCAGAGACAGTCTCATGGCCCAGCAAACCCGGCCCCGGGTGATCCCGGTTAACCGTGGTGCACTGGTCTTTTTACGCGGCATTAATGTGAACCCGGGCGCAGATCCGGAAGACATGGTATCCCTGCGCCTGTGGATTTCCGGCTCCCTGATTGTCACCTTGCGTCGCCAGGACCGCAAATTAATGAGTGTACAGGATACGCGCACCAGCCTTGAGCAGGGCGACGTACCCGCAACCACCACTGAATTACTGATTGCGCTGTTAACCCGCATTGCCGATCGGATTCACGATAAAGTGGAAGACATTGATGAATCCCTCGGCGAGTACGAAGCTCAGGAATCACTCAACAAACACGATCGTAACCAACTGGCTATGCTGCGCCGGCAAACCGCCAGCATTCGTCGTCACCTCGCGCCACAGCGCGACGCGCTGGAAACTCTGGTGCGCGTACCGGGTTTAATTCCCGACACAATGACATTTGATCTGCGCGACCAGTCAGACCGTATGACCCGTTCGATTGAGGATTTGGATCTTGCCCGTGAGCGCGCCATTGTGTTGCAGGATGAACTGCGCAACCAGATAGCCGACAAGCAAAACATCCGCATGTACGTGCTATCTATGATAACCGCCATTTTTTTACCTTTGTCATTCCTGACCGGTGTATTTGGTATGAACGTGGCCGGTTTGCCAGGCACCGAAACGCCAAATGCGTTTACCCTGCTGATGTCATCTATGGGCGTGCTGGCGGTGTTAATGCTAATCGCCATGCTCTGGAAAAAGTGGCTGTAAGATAAAGGAAAATTCTAATCCGACCAGATCATCTATTGCACTAAAGATTGATCTGGTTTACTGGCATGATCCTGTTCCTCGCCTACACTTAACAAAAATTCCGGAGTTTTCGCTATGTATTCATGGGTGTCCGAGGGGCATAAAATATTTCGTGGTGTGTTAATTGCCCAGCTGGTAGCAGCCATCATTATCGGTTTGGTCACCGGGGAACTATTTATAGCCTTCTGGTTGGGCATACCAATCATCGCGCTGCCGCTGTTCCTCAGTTTTAACAAACCAGAAGCCGAGATAAGCGCGCATGCAATGGGTATTGGTACCCAGCTAATGACCGCGCTGCATATTCATCAGGCTTTTGGTCTTATCGAAATTCACTTTGAGATTTTCTCCTTATTAGCCGTGTTGGCAGTATTTCGCAACTGGAAGGTGATTGCCTCGGCCGTTGTGGTTATAGCAGTTCACCACATTGGTTTTTTCCTACTCCAGGTAAACGAAGTGGCGGTGTACGCGTTTGAGGAAGGCCACGTTACCTTTACTATTCTGGTGCTACATGCATTATTTGCATTAGTAGAAGGCGGCATCCTGATGTATATGACCAAGCGCAGCCACGAGGAAGGCGTTGGCGGCGCGGCCCTGGAAGTTGCTATCAATGAAATTCTTGCCGATCGGCAGCATATTAATTTGCGTGTGGAAGTCGATAAGTCCATCCCCATGCTAAAGCGCTTCGACGAACTGCTCGCCTCCCTCCGTCAGCTGGTACACGATGCTTCGTCGCTGGCTAATGATGTAGCCAGCGCCAGTGAGTTTATGCAATCATCCACCAAAGAGTTAAACCAACACGTGCAACAAAGCAGCACGGAAATTGGCGCTATATCGGTTGCTTCAGAAGAAATTGCAGTAACGCTGCAAGACTCCTCAGAGCGCACTACCGCAGCCAACGACATCACCAAAGATGCCCGCCATACTACCGGTGAGTCGCGTGCTGCGGTGGAAAGTGCCACTGCCACTATTAACTCACTGCGCGACAGGCTGAATAACGCTGCCAGAACGAATCAGGAACTTAACGAACGTTGTGCCAACATTTCTGATGCCATGCGCTCTATTACGGCGGTGGCAGAACAAACCAACCTGCTGGCGCTGAATGCGGCGATTGAGTCGGCCCGTGCCGGCGAACATGGCCGTGGTTTCGCGGTTGTTGCCGATGAAGTGCGTACGCTAGCTATACGGTCCAAAGAAAGCGCCGATGAAATCACCACCATCACCGAGCAATTGGTATCGAGTACTGCCTCATCGGTTACGCAGATGAATCAGTGCATTGAACTGGTCGATGAAGCGGTTAACACCTCTGACAATGCCGCCAGCTTTATGAACAGCATTGAAGAGAAAATCCAGGCCGCCAGCGACAATATGCTAGAGGTCGCCACTTCGGCGGTAGAGCAGGAATCTGCCTCGAGCTCAATTGCCAAGAGCACGGCCACCATTCATGAACTGGCAAACCTGGAGGCAAAAACTGCCGAGGCACTCGAAGCCAAATCAGTGCAGCTGGCCGAGATGTGTCAGCGTATGCTGCAAACCGTTAAACGCTTTGTGGTGTAATGAGCCAACGCACTATCATACTGATTGTTGTGATATGGGCGCTCGGCATTCTGAGCCTGCTCGGCGTTGCCAGCGTTAATCAGATTAAACCCTTCGATCCATCCATGTTACTGGCCCAGGCGGCCAGTAACCCGCAATTTGATAACGATTTCGCTCAAGCATTAGGCCAGGCAGGCATAGCGCCTGGTACGCTGGTACATATGGTTTCCAGCGGCAAGTGCTATTGCGATAAGCTCACCGAACCCCATCGCGAGGAGCTATCCGCTGAATTGGCACATGAAGGCTATCAGCTAAAACAACTGTCGTTAGCCGAACATCCAGCGCTGACCAGGTTTGTTGATCATTACCCGGCCCTGGCCGTGGTCGATAACGCCGGGCAGTTGCGTTACCTTGGGCCCTATGCCGTTGGTTACGGCTGCTTTACCGGAGCCAACCTGGTGAGTCAGATTAAACAAGCCGCCACCTCAGCCGAATACTACGGCGCCAGTATTAACAGCGATGTAAAAGGCTGCTTCTGCGCCGTATAAGCCGTGCCTCAGTGACTCTGTTCATCACCGTGTAAGCCTTTGATATGTGCTACCACGCTGCGCCCTAAAGCACTCTGGTTGTAACCACCTTCCAGCATACTTACTATTCGTCCGTGGCAAACCTCATCGGCCACATTGCGCAGTTGTTTGCTTACCCAGTGGTAGTCATCTTCGCGCAGGCGCAACTGGCCCATGGCGTCTTCGGCATGAGCGTCAAAGCCGGCACTGATTAAAATGAGTTCTGGCATAAAATTACGCAATGCGTCAAACCAGTAATTCACTTTTTCACGGAACTCTTCACCGGTTGCGCCGGCTTTCAGTGGCGCACTGAGTATATTGCTGGCCGATACCGGATGACCGGAATGTGGGTAAAACGGATGCTGAAATGAGGAGCACATTAAAATTTGTTTGTCGCCGGCAATGATATTTTCGGTGCCGTTACCATGGTGCACATCAAAATCAATAATGGCCACGCGCGAAAGTTCATAGTGCTTCAGGGCATAGCGAGCCGCCACAGCAATGTTGTTAAACAGGCAAAAGCCCATGGCATTGTCGTACTCAGCATGATGGCCCGGCGGCCGCACGGCACAAAATGCCTGACGGTCTTCCCCTTCCATTACCCAGTCTACTGCATCGCAGCCGGCGCCCGCTGCATATAAAGCGGCGCTTAAGGTAATCGGCGTCATACCGGTATCTTGCTCCAGCCAAATTACGCCGGTGCGCGGCGAACGCTGGAAGATACTATCAACGTAATAAGGGTCATGAGCCAGCGCTAAATTTTCTCGTTTCACCTGTTTGGCATCACCGTGCTGGCAAATCATTTCGAGACCGGAAGACAACAGCTGATCGTCTATGGCATACAGGCGGTCGGGGTTTTCCGGGTGCTCAGAAGACACATCGTGATGCACGCAATCTCTACCGCGATAAATTTTAATGGTCATTTTCTGTCTCCTGTTCCGCCCCTTCCGCTGCTTCGGGCTCCTGCAGCGGCAATTCCAACTCCACCTCACTGGGGTCGCCACTAAACAGGCGCTTGAATCCGTGATGTTCAAAGATGGCAATCATGGGTTTATTATCGGCCCGGCAAAACGCCAGCATCTTGTTGATTTTCCGTTTACGGGCAATATCGATAAGCTTGATCAGCAAGCGGCTGCCCATCCCTTTACCCTGCTGCGTTTCGCGGGTAACAAAGGCCGCCTCACAGGAGTTATCGTGCTCGTTATAATAGAAGCGCCCCACTGCATGGATGGTGATCCGCGAGCCTTCCTGACGCACAATACACAGCGCCGCGTCGGAATTCTGATCGACGCTGACCAGGTTACAGGACTTCTCCCGCGACATTTGTTTGGGGTCGTAGTTATAGCGTAAGCGTAGGGTTTCCTTGGTATGCGAATAGAAAAACTCCTGCAAGCGTCGCTCATCGGCCGGATTCAACGGCCGCAGGTAAAAGGTCTCGCCCTGAATTACCATTTTCTGTAACTGGATAGCGCCCAGCTCAGGAATATCCGTGGGATATTTTTGCTGAAAATGCGGTACCCAGTAGTGTTTGCGCACCTCGGCAAGCAGGTGGGCGCGAAATTTGGGATGGGCCACGCGGATCAGCTCAAGGGCCCGCTCACGAATACTTTTGCCGCGTAGTGAGGCGATGCCGTACTCGGTAACAATGTAGTGTACATTGCCCCGGGAAGTGGTTACCCCTGCGCCTTCGGCAATGCACGGAACGATACGCGACACGGTTTCATTCTGCGCCGTGGAGGGCATTGCAATAATGGGTTTACCACCTTTACTCATCGACGCGCCCGACACGAAATCCACCTGCCCGCCAATACCGCTGTAAAAATCATAGCCCAGCGAGTCGGCTACCACCTGCCCGGTTAAATCCACCTCCAGCGCACTGTTAATGGAAATCATATTGTCGTTTTTGGCAATATTGGTGGGCTTGTTCACATAGCTGCTGGGATAAAATTCGATGTGTGGATTGTTGTGGACAAACTTATACAGACGCTCACTGCCCATACAAAAACTGGTCACGATTTTGCCGGGGTGAAAGGTTTTCTTGCGGTTAGTAATAGCGCCTGATGCAATGATGTCCATAATACTGTCTGACAGCATTTCACTGTGGATCCCCAGATCCTTATGGCGCTGCAGGTACTTTAACGTGGCGCTGGGAATCTTGCCTACACCAAACTGCAGGGTGGCGCCGTCTTCCACCAGCATCGCCACATACTGGCCAATCCGCTCGGTCACGCTGTCGATAGCCGGGGCTTCAATGGCTTGCAAAGGTTCATCGGCTTCGATACAGGCCGTGAACTCGCTAATGTGAATAAAAGAGTGACCAGCAGTGCGCGGCATTTGCGGATTTATCTGGGCAATGGCAATGGTGGCATTACGTACCGCCGACATGGAAATGTCTACCGACACGCCCAACGAACAATAGCCAAATTCATCCGGCGGGCTTACCGTCACCAGCGCAGCATCCAGCGGTAAGGTGCCGTCGCTGAACAGGCTCGACATTTCCGATAAAAACACGGGCGTGTAATCGGCGCGGCCTTCATCCACTGCCCGGCGAATTTCATCGCCCTGAATAAAAAAGGTATTAACCTTAAATAGCTGCCGGTATTCTTCTTTTGCCCAGCGGGTATCGCCGAGGGCCAGCATGTGCACCAGTTCAATATCGCTGAACCCTTTGCTGTGCTTAATTAAATCATCGATGAGTGCATAAGGCACTCCGGCATTTCCACCAACAAATACCCGGCTACCTGACTTGATCAGATGCGACCAGTCCGGTCGCGGCGGCAGAGCAACGGTCATAGTTCCAACTCCCAATCTCAACTCACTTCATAATGCCACAGTTGCTGCCCAATCATATAAGCAAGTGGTCTAACTTTGATCTGAACGGTATTTTTTCTGTCACTTATTTTAAGCCCGACAACAAAAGAAAACTAAATTTCATTTATTAAATTTATGGAATATTTTTTTCATTAACGTTATATTGAGTGCCCTATTGATCAGATAAGCAAATTGCCTGAGAGGACGACTGTAATGCCAGAATTATTATCAAAATATCAACCGCCCGGCAAAACGGCGCAGACTCAAAATATCACGCCTGCTTCAGCAGGCTGGAAATACGTAGGATTTGAAGTGTTTGAGCTGAAAGCCGGCGAATCGTTTTCACAACAAACCGAAGATCAGGAAGTTTGTCTGGTATTGATAGGTGGTAAGGCTGATATTAAAACCACCGATCTCGATTTATCTGATGTGGGCGACAGAATGAGCCCCTTTGAACGAAAAAAGCCATACGCAGTATATGTGCCAAATGAAGATCACTTCACTGTCACGGCAACAACAGACGCCGAAATCGCAGTGTGTAAAGCTCCTGGTAAAGGAGGTTTTAAGGCCCGCTTAATCACACCGGACGATATTGGTTCTGAATCGCGCGGTAAAGGCTTCAATAAGCGCCATGTGCACAACATTCTGCCCGAGACTGAGCCGGCAGACAGCTTGTTAGTGGTGGAAGTCTATACCGATGAGGGGAATACCAGCTCCTATCCTTCGCATAAACACGATCAGGATAATGCCCCGCATGAGACGTATCTGGAAGAAACCTATTATCACCGCATCGATCCGCCACAAGGGTTCGTTTTTCAGCGCGTTTACACCGAAGACGGTGAAATTGATGAATCCATGGCAGCCTACAACAAAGACGTTGTTCAGGTCCCTAAGGGCTATCACCCAGTGGCCACACTGGCAGGTTATAACAGCTATTACCTCAATGTAATGGCAGGACCAAACAGACGCTGGTGTTTTGTTTGGGAGGAGGCCCATAACTGGGTAAATTCTCCGGCATACGGCGACTAAACCGTTTTTCGCAACTGGTCAGGCATGGCGAGGCATGGCACACCTGACCGGTTTTTTATTTATTTCTTACCGCCTCTGCCTTTCTCACTTTCCTTGCCTGACGCGCGGTACGCACCGTCCCCAACGAATTGACCATTAACGCCAAAAAGATAACCGCCATCCCGGTGACTGCAGCCAGGCCTAGTGTTTCGTTCATTAGCGTGATACCCAACAGTGCCACCCACACAGGCTCAAGAGTCATAACAATTGCACCTTGTCCGTCAGGCGCCATACTTTGTGCCTTTAAAAGCAAGAAGAAGCGCAACCACGTTGCCAGTACAACACTCAATAAAACCCAGTGCCATACCTCGGCCAGTTCCTGCTTGGCATCTAATTCCCACGCAGCGTAAGCCACAGTGCAAGCCACGCTAGCCGAAAGCATCTGGTAAAAGGTTTGAGTGACCGGCGGGATCCGCGCGCACAAGCGGCCATTAATATTAAAATATAACGCGTACAGTAAAGCCGAAATTAAGAATAAACTGTCTGCTGGCGCCAGATTAAACCCATTGCGAACAGCAAGTAAAGCGACGCCAGGCAGCGCAATGGCGATGGCAATCCAGGTTTGAGATTGAGCCCGATAACCAAAAGCAAGGCCGGTAACGGGGATGAGTAGAAAACTCAAGCTAATCAAAAAAGCGCCTACGCCAAGTCCGTCAGAAAGCATCAGGGCCGCAGCCCATACGGAGGTCTGTACTCCTAACACCAGGCCAGTTAATAACGCATTTCTTATCTGAACTGACGTCGCTTTTATTACTATCCGAGGCTTCATTGCCGCCATTAACAAAGCGGAGCTAAAAAACCTTATAGCTAAAAAGTACATGGGGGTTATCGCCAGCAATGCCGACTTAGAAAAAAACCATCCCATGGCTGCCAGCAAGGTCACCACCACCAGCAGCAAATGAGCCGTGAGCTGCGAAGAAGATTGATTACTCATAGTGAAATTTTCAGAGTCCTGATCAAAAACCCCCGCTGAGCGGGGGTTTGACAAAACTAATTACTCAGCGTCGTAAAACGGTGGTCTGGGTGGCATAGAAATTGATTCAATCTGCCCTGTTTCCTGCGCTTTCACACAAGCATCACAGGCAACCGCTGCCGCAAACCCATCCCAGGCTGTTGGACCAGTCAGGCTACGAATTTTGATGCCATCAATGAAGTCCTGCAGCTCAACATCATAAGCGTCGATAAAGCGCTTCTTCCAGTCAGAAAGCAGATTTTGCGACAATGACGCATTCTTTCGAGTAGTGATGCTCATTGGCTCAGGCAGGTTTGCAACCCCCTCTTCACCTACTACGGAACACTGTATATCGTATCCATATTTACAGTTTACAAAGACTTCAACGTCGATGCGTACACCTTTCGCCGTTTCCAGGAGGATAATTTGTGGGTCTGCCAGCTTTGAATGCGAATACTTTGTAGTGCGCGGGAAAATGACCTGTGCGGACACGTAATCATCATCCAGTAACCAACGCAGCACATCCAGCTCATGAACAACCGTATCGTGAATGGCCATTGGTGTGACATAGGCTTCTGGCACTTCCGGGTTACGGTGGGCACAATGGACCATAAGCGGTTCTCCAATATCCCCGTCAACAATGGCCTGTCTCAACAAACGATAACCGGCATCGTACGGACGCATGAACCCCACCTGGACAAGTCGATTACCGTGTGCAATTTCAGCGTCCACTATTCGACGGCACCCCTCTGCAGTAGTTGCCAGAGGTTTCTCACAGAACACGTACTTGCCCGCTTCAATCGCTGCCAGCACATATTCTTCGTGAGTAGGTCCCCATGACGTTACCAGGACGGCATCAACATCCCCGGCAGCTATAAGCTCATGACCGTCGCCATAAACTTCAGCGCTAATCCCCAGAGCAGCAACCAGTTTTTCTGCACTGGCACGGTTAACATCGGTGACAGCAACAACCTCAGCCCCTGTTAATACCTTAGTCAGTCTACGAGCATGCTCACAGCCAATCGCTCCTGTACCAATAACACCAATTCTGACTTTCATCTTCATCTCCAAACCTTAACGCTGCCAATACTTATCAACGTAGCGTTGAATTTCTTCACGCATGAATTTAGACGACGCTTCAGCGTTTTCTTCCCATGCGAATACACAACTCGACAACACACCGTCGAAACCAATTTCGCGCAGTGTTTTGAAGAATACATCCCAGTCAATCTCGCCTTCGCCCATGTTCAGGTGCTGGTGCACTCGAGCAGTGGAACCCGGAGGATTAACGATATAACGCAACTGCGAGGATGCTTTATGGTTGAAGGTATCCGCTACCCGGGCGTGAACCAGTTCACCCTGGGTTTGACGAATAGACTCAGCCAGGTCATCGCCGTAGTAAAATGAATGCGGCGAAATATAAGATGCCTTTACCGCTTTTGAATTAATGGTCTTGATAATGTCAATTGCCGGGGAGATTTCTTCTACCCAGTCTTCCGGATGAGGTTCAACACTTAAGGTTAAGCCTTCACGCTCAAGAATCGGAACCAGTACATCCATAGAACGCCAGAAAGCATTTTCACAAGCTTCCGGAGTATGAATACCCTGGGTATCAGCAGCAGAACGCTCTGGCGAACCACCACGACCAAACTCAGAAATCAACAGCTCACATTCCATCTCAACAGCCACTTCGATGGTACGCTTCCAGTTGTCCATGGCCATTTCCCACTCATCTTTATAGGGACTGGACCAACGATACATTGGCTGCAGTGTAGCCAGTTCAACGCCGCTGTTTTTCATGGCTTGTTTAAACGCTTTTGCGCGAGCCGGGAAAACACGTGGACGTGTCCACCACTGCAAAAAGTCTGCACGCGGTGATAACTCAATGTAGTCGTATCCCATTTCCTTCACAAAAGCAGGCAACTCTTCAAGGGGGATATGACGATGCATATACGGATCGAGGGCTATTTTCATGTTCTGACTCCTCAGTTCTGTCGACTCGCTGCCTTAGGCAGACAGCGCTGATTTCATGTAATCCATGCTGGCTTTAATATCACCAACCGGGTCGGACGATTGCCACACACCATCTGAGAACGGTTCAAACGAGATGTACCCTTTGTAACCGCCTTCAAACAATGCTTTTACCTGTGCAATGCTGTCGAGCTTGTCACCGTCCATCACAAATTCACGGTGACCATCGAGCATATCGGTAAACGAAATATCTTTATCTACCACAGCAGAAACGTGCACCAGGCCGGTTTGCAGCGGGAAGAAATCCGGGTCTGACGAACCTGCATGATGGAAGGTGTCGTGCACCAGACCAAAGATGTCTTCGCCGTCTACCGCTTTAATCGCACTAATGGCTTCCTGCTTAAATCGCAGTGTAGAAATAGGAAAGCCTAATGGCTCAACAAAACCCTTCAAGCCTCTATCACCCAAGATTGACTTTAAGTCAGTCAATGCCGCTTTCAAGTCCTCGGTACGCTGCACATCAGTGCGTGCATCGTCAGCATCAACCAGCGGACAACATACCAAACCAATAGCACCAGCGGCGGCGGCCACATCGGCCATTTGCTCGGCTTGTGCCTTACGCTCATCATTCCAGACATTAAATGGATAAAGTGCATTGATACTCAGCACTGTAATGTTGGCAGCTTCGGCGGCCGCACTGACCGACTTGGCTGTTTCTACATCAGTAACACTGTTCTCTTTTACATCATTCCGTAATTCAACTGCTTCGATACCCAGATTTTTGGCTGCTTCAATCATCGCCAACGGACTCAGAGTCGGGCAGGCCATGTGATTTAAAGCAAAAGAAACCGCTGGTTCAGACATAAATAATTCCTGACAAAAAAGGGTTATTAACTATTAATCCATGGTTGGCATAACAAACGCAGAACCGCCTTCACGGATCCCGTTTGGCCAACGCGTGGTGACTGTTTTTAATTTAGTATAGAAACGTACGCCCTCAGGGCCGTGCATGTGATGATCACCAAACAAAGAGGCTTTCCAGCCACCAAAGCTGTGGAATGCCATCGGAACAGGGATTGGCACGTTAACTCCAACCATACCTACCTGAATCACGTTAGTGAACGTACGAGCAGCATCCCCATCTCGGGTAAAGATAGCGGTACCGTTACCAAACTCATGGTCATTGATCATTTGCACTGCTTCGTCAAAAGTCTTCGCTCGCACCATTGCCAGTACCGGACCAAAGATTTCTTCTTTGTAGATGGTCATGTCAGTGGTCACATTGTCGAACAACGTACCGCCAATGAAGAAGCCATTTTCATAACCTTCACGGGTCATTTCAAAATCGCGACCATCAACTACCAGCTCAGCACCTTCTTCAGCGCCTTTAGCAATATAGCCAGAAACTTTATCCAGGTGTGCCTGTGTCACCAATGGCCCCATATCCGCATCGGCGTCTGTACCTGGCGCCACTTTCAATTTAGCCAGTTCTTCAACGAGACGGGTTTTCAGTTTATCTGCGACTTCATCACCCACCGGTACGACAACCGAAATAGCCATACAACGCTCGCCGGCAGAACCGTAAGCAGCACCCATTAATGCAGAAACCGTTTTTTCTACATCGGCATCAGGCATAACAACCATATGGTTTTTCGCACCACCCAGGGCCTGTACTCGCTTACCAAAGGATGCGCCACGCTCGTAGATATACTTAGCAATCGGAGTCGAACCAACAAAACTCAGTGCTGGCACATCCTGATGCTCTATAAGCGCATCTACCACATGCTTACCGCCGTGAACAACATTAAATACACCAGGCGGGAAACCGGCTTGATTAATCAGCTCCGCATAGAATAATGCTGCGGACGGATCACGCTCAGAAGGTTTAAGAATAAACGTGTTGCCACAGGCCAGCGCAACCGGGAACATCCACATGGGCACCATGGCCGGGAAGTTAAACGGCGTAATACCCGCTACCACACCTAAAGGCTGACGAAGGGCGTGACTATCAATAGACGTACCGACATTTTCTGTCATGTCAGTTTTCAGCAGATTAGGGCCGCCACAGGCAAACTCAACGACTTCCAGACCACGAATCACTTCGCCTTTCGCGTCTGATTCTACTTTGCCGTGCTCACGCGAGATGATGGCTGCAAGTTCGTCCAGATTATCTTCCAGTAACTGACGGAATTTATTCATGATGCGCGAACGCTTCAGTGGTGACGTATTCGCCCAGGCAGGGAAAGCAGCCTTGGCAGCTGCAACCGCTGCTTCAATGTCCGCATCAGTTGATTGCACAACTTCAGCAATCACTTCACCCGTTGCAGGGTTAAATACCGGACTGTAGTCAGTGCTTTCGCTTTCAACGACCTGACCGTTAATAAAATTTAAAATTTTGTTCATTAGTTTCTCCGTATTGACGGGTTTTCGCTCGAAAGCGCGTTAGAGCAGACCAGCTTCGGTAGCAAGGGCCTGTAAATTACGGTGCCCTAGTGTTGCATAGGTCAATGGATCGGCTACGGCAGGATCCTGCTCAGCCTCAACGACCAGCCAGCCGCTGTAATTCATCTCTTTTAGCACCGCAAAAATAGCTGGATAATCCACGCAACCATCGCCAGGCACAGTAAACACGCCATTTAATACCGCATCTAAAAAGCTCAAATTGCGATTTTTGGCATCCAACATGACATGCTTACGTATGTCTTTGCAGTGCACATGACAAATGCGGTCAGACCAGCGCTTCGCAATTTCAACAGGATTGCCCCCAGCAAACAGACAGTGGCCACTGTCGAGAAGTAGCCCAAGGTCAGTACTGGTACGGCGCATCAGTTCGTCGATTTCATCCTCGGTTTGAATAACCGTTCCCATGTGGTGGTGATAAGCCAGGCGAACACCATGTTTGAGGGCGTACGCGGCGACAACATCTAACTTTTCTGCATAACTTTCCCACTTATCAGCCGGGAATGGTCTTCGTAGGGACAGAGGTGTAGATTGATCGCCGTGTACGCAATTCGTGACTTCACAGCACACCATCACTTTACAACCACTGTCACGTAGTAATTCGAGATGGGCCTGCATAGCCTCAATTTCTTCTTCAGCACTGCGCTCTAACAACATCAATGAGTACCAGCCAGAAACGGCTTTTAACCCGTTTGCTGCCAGCACAGTATTCAGTGCATCAGCCTGTCTGGGAAACTTATGTCCCAATTCAAATCCGTCGAAGCCTGCTTGTTTACCTTCTTTCAGGCACACTTCTAATGGAGTGTCGCCACCTAAACTGGGCAAGTCATCGTTAGTCCAGGTTAGAGGATTAATACCTAATTGAACTGCCATCTTAATTCTCCTCAAAAAGCCTGATTACAGGTTCTTAAATTGCTTAGCTTTTTGCGCTTCGTAGATTTCACGCGCCTGACGCACTTCCTCGCGAGGAGACACTTCAGGTACCGCCACATCCCACCAGAAACCACCTTCTTCGGTAATTTTTAAGGGATCTGTATCCAACGTAATCACATAAGAAATAGGCGACGCTTTAGCACGCTCAAGCGCGGCTTCCAGTTCCTGAATGGATTCAACCTTTTCAGAGGCGGCCCCCAATGATTTGGCATGCGCCGCAAAGTCGGTTTTTGGTGCACCTTCTTCAACGGTCAGGCAGTCGTCCAACAGGTTGTTAAACCCGGGACCACCACAGAATTGTTGCAAGCGATGAATACAGCCGTAACCCCGGTTATCCAGTACAACCAGAACAATTTTATATCCCAGCATGACCGACGTTGCGATTTCGGAATTGAGCATTAAATAAGAGCCATCACCGACCATGATGTACACTTCAGAATCTGGCTTGGCCATTTTGGCCCCCAGACCGCCAGCGATTTCATAACCCATACATGAAAAGCCATATTCCATGTGGTAACCGCGGCTAAAACGGGTACGCCATAATTTTTGTAGCTCACCGGGCAAACCACCCGCAGCACAAACAACGATGTCCTCTTCGCCAGCAGCACGGTTAACCGCACCCACTGCTTCAGGATCGGTTAATGGCAATGTCTTCTTGTCGGCGGTTGCTTCATCAACATAAGCATCCCAGGCCTTCTTTACCGCAACAGCAGCTTGCTGCCAGCCATTTTCCGGCATCCAGTTGCCCAGTGCTCCGCCTAATTTAGGCAGGGTTAACTTTGCATCCCCAACCAATGGCTTACCGTAATGTTTGACAGTATCAAATGAAGCAACATTTATGCTGACCAGCTTCGCTTCAGGGTTGATCATGGTACGGGAGCCAGATGCAAAGTCACCCAATCGGGTACCAACAGCAATGATGAGATCACATTCTGCTGCCAGCTCGTTCGTAGATGCAGCGCCCGTTACCCCCATAGAACCCATGTTCTGTGGATGATCCCAGGGCAGTGCACCTTTACCGGCCTGGGTTTCACCCACCGGAATTTTATGTTCACTAACAAAGTTGTCGAGCTCGGCTAACGCGCCGGAATAATGCACACCACCACCTGCGATAAGCAGTGGTTTCTTAGCCGCTTTAATCAGCTCAACCGCTTCAGCCATTTCTACTTCATCAGGTAACTGGCGACGCAGCTTATGGACTTTTTCTTTAAAGAAATGCTCAGGGAAGTCAAACGCCATGGTTTGCACATCCTGTGGTAACGCTAATGTTACCGGACCACACTCTACCGGATCGGTCAGTACACGCATTGCTTGTGGCAGAGAGGTCAGTAACTGCTCCGGACGCGTAATACGGTCGAAGAAACGACTCACTGGCTTAAAGCAGTCATTCGTGGTCATTGTGTGATCGTGGTACGTTTCCAGTTGTTGCAATACCGGATCAGGCATACGCGTTGCAAACGTATCTCCCGGTAGGAATAACACCGGAATGCGGTTTACATGTGCCACGGCGGCAGCGGTGACCATATTGGTTGAACCCGGGCCCGCTGAAGCCGTACACGCCATCATCTGTTGACGGTTTAACGTTTTCGCATAAGCAATTGCCGAGTGCGCCATGGCTTGTTCGTTGTGCGCGCGGTAGGTTGGCATGGTATCTTTTACCTGATACAACGCTTCACCCAGACCAGCGACATTACCGTGCCCAAAAATCGCCCAAACACCGGCAAACATTGGCTTTACTTCGCCATCCATCACGACCTTTTGGGCCATCATATATTTGACCACAGCCTGTGCCATGGTTAGACGGATAGTATTAGACATCTTGATTATCCTCTATTTAGCCTGCGCAGATTACAGCGCGCGCTTGTTCCACACGTCGACCAGAAAACGATAGTTAGCTTTAATTTGACCAATGAAGGCTTCATCATCGATCGAACCCGCCAACCAGGCTTTAGACGGCTCGCCAAAGATTGAGCGACCTACCGCAAAACCTTTTACCATGGCGCTCTTAGCGGCCTGATTAAAGCCAGCTTCCAGCACATCCATTGGCGCATCCAGTCCCAGGATCACTATTCCGTGACAGTGCTTATCATTCTTGTTCACCAGCGCCTCAACGGTCTCCCATGAGTCTGCGCTCAACGGCGGCAGCTTCCACCAGTCTGGCTTGATACCCAGATGATAAAAACGCTCAAGGGTTCTGATGTAATTTTCATCAGTACGTGGCTTACTGGCCGGTAAAATAATCTCTAATAGTAGTTCATGCCCTGACTGACAGCAGGCTTCGTAGACTTCGCGAACCAGTTGCTCTTGTTCCAGGCGCATTTCAAGTGAATCGTCCGGGTGATAAAACACCAGACATTTGACGATGTGTTCCAGCGGCCAGCTCACTAACTGACTGCCAATATTGCCATGTTCCAGACGCAGCGGACGTGAACCAGGCAGTTCGATTGGACGGGCAACCCACCAGTCACGGCCAGTCACTTCATTCAGTACTGCCTGACCATAAGTGCCGTCAACGAATACGCCGATCTTGCCTTGCAGACCTAGTTCTTCACGGGACTCTTCGGCTGCACGCAGAATAAGTTTCTTCACTGCAGGAATTTGCGCTAGATCTGCGCCGGCATCGATAGCCATTTTTTCTAATTGACTACGGTGGTCAAATGCTAAGATATTCAGCTCACCCCAGCCGTGGTCACGCGTGGTGACACGATGTAAATGTTGCAGATCTTTATCTAAGTCAGGGCGCGGAACGGATTCAGCGCGGCTGAGGTAATTATCCAGCTCTTCTTTGCTCGGCATTGCCGGTGCACAACCGTGACGAGAAACCACCAAAGCGCCACAGGCATTGCCGTATGCGCAGGCTTGTTCCCAGCTTTCGCCATTGAGATAACCACGTAACAGGCCAGACATAAAGGCATCACCTGCACCTAATACATTCATGACCTGTACGCGGACGCCTTTGAATACTTCGGCATCATCCAGGCTGTCCGGGATATCACCTTCAAATACCGCACAACCCAATGGACCTAATTTACACACCAAGGCGCCATCAGTAATTTCACGAACCTTCTTTAATGCAGTAATGGTATCTTCTGAACCACCAGCGATATGAAATTCTTCTTCGGTGCCGACGATCAAGTCAAAGTGACCCAGCACATCTTGCAATTCTTGTGTAACCTGCTCTGAAGCGATGAAGCGTGTTTCACCATCACCAGGATTAGTCAGCCCCCACAGAACCGGACGGTAATCAATATCAAGCGCACGCTTCAAGCCGTGCTTGCCCGCATATTCCAGCGCTTTTAACACCGCAGCGCGGGTTTGATGATTTGACAGATGAGTACCGGTAATTGCTAATGCTTTTGATGACGCAATATAGTCTTCTTTCACATCATCTGGCGTAATCGCCATGTCAGCACAATTGTCGCGATAAAAGATTAACGGGAAAGTATCCTCATCTTTAAGACCCAGAATAACCAGTGCAGTTAAACGCTCTGGATCGGTAATCAGATTGCTGATATCAACACCAACACGATCAAGTTCTTCGCGCAGAAAGCGACCCATGTGTTCATTACCAACACGCGCTAACATTGAAGACTTGAGGCCCATACGAGCGGTGCCGTAGGCTACGTTTCCTGAAGAGCCGCCCAGATACTTAGCAAAGGTTGCTTCATCTTCAAGACGCGCACCAATTTGCTGTCCATAAAGGTCGACCGCTACGCGCCCCATACAAATTAGATCCAGTGTTTTAGCTGTAGTACTCATTCTTTGTCCTCTTTAAACACGCTGGTCCGCAAGGTTTTTGCAACGTGCCATGCAGGCTAATCACGTTGACTTACTTAATTTGCGCTAAGCTTAATTAAACGAAATAAATATTTCAACATTATTTTAACGAAATTTTTATTCCAGTCATTGGGCGGCCAAAAGCAACCAATTTATATTATGTATTTCAGCAAGTTAGATATTAATAATTTTTTGAAATATTTATTTCAAAATGCATTTCATTAGGTGATTACTGACCTTTCCACCACATACGATACAAATTGTGTTTAACATTCAGGGCGCGTGTGTGAAATTCGCCTAACGCCGTAGACTCATCCGCCATCATGTCATCACATAAGGTAGTAATTTCCGTGAGCAAGTCACGCTCCTGTTGACTTTGAATATGGGACTCAACCCAGCCAACAAACGCAATCCTGCGCCCGGAAGTCACCGGCAGTACTTCATGCATTACGCCCGAGGGATAAAACAACAGGGTACCTTTCGGCTCCTTAAGGCGCATTTCTTCACCACTGGGGTAAGTCAAACGCAACTCCCCCCCTTCATAACTGTCGGGCTCGGTAAGAAACAGTGTCATGGAATAGTCGGTTCGAACCTGGCGACGGTTATCCCCTAAAAAGGCCGAGTCGGCATGAGGACCGTAAAATCCCCCGTCGCTGTACAAATTAAACCGCGGATTGACCATGCTTTTGGGAAACATGCGTGTGCGTATGTGACTACTGCTCATGATGGCATTATTGATTTGTTTGATCAGCTCATCTGCAGGCGCCGTTTGCGGGCTCATCTGAAAAGCGATTTCTTTGTTGCCCTTCACTTTTTCGCGATAAAGTTGACCGGGTGCCAGCCCATCTGCCCAATTGAGCTTGTCTAACACTGCAACAATCTCATCGCACTCCCCTGCTGGAAGGAGCGGTAGCCGGGCAATCATCCCCGGCTCTCTACTTCAGGTTGTTGGCTGTAATATTCTGTCTCGTCTGTTTCCGCTGACTCTTTTTTGGTGAACCAGTAAGTGCCAGAGATAAAATACAGAATAGTAGGTAACACCAGCCATTGCTGAAATTGCCCAAGTGCACCAGGGCCTGCTGAATAGACCCATATTGCCAGGCCACAACAGGATACCAGAGAACCAATAGCAACCACCTTTGCCAACGTGATAAGCGGATTTTTAGCAATATCTTTTGCCGTCGCCTTATCGATTTGCTCACTGTGGCTAAAGAACGCTTTTTCTTCAGCAACGCGCGCTTCATAAGCAGCAACTTCCTGTGCAGCTTGTGCGGTAAAGTCTTCTTTAGCGCCTGCCATTGCGGCCATAACCATGTAGCCTACCGTTGCTACAATCCACGTAGGCAGCAACAGGAAGAATAAATGGACGTCGGCAACTGTATTTAATAAGAAAGCGAATACCAGAGAGCCAAGCC
Source organism: Gammaproteobacteria bacterium (assembly GCA_018222405.1). GTDB lineage: Bacteria > Pseudomonadota > Gammaproteobacteria > Enterobacterales > Alteromonadaceae > Alteromonas. Next base: position 201,602 of record JAAFAI010000005.1, read on the forward strand.
AGGCCACCAACGCTGGCACGTTAATGTTATTACCTTTATAGCTATTCCAGTAAGGCGTCATTCCTACCTTGTTTAATAACCAGTGTTCAGCAAATAGGATGGCACCGATTGGCGCGATCGCCAGACCCATAATGCCCAGGAAGTCGAGCATTTGCGCAAAAGCGAAAGGGAAGCAGGCAATAATGGTGGTAAAGACCCCAACCACAATGGTGACTTTAATCCGATCCCATTTAGGATTGATTGATTGAAACGCCAAACCTGCCCGGTATATCGTTGGGTTAGACGTTGTCCAGCCAGCAATAATAACAGCCAGAATACCTGCCCAGCCCAGCGCCTGATAGGCGACTTCACCGGCATCAAGCTGTGAAACTGTAGTGTTCAATATCATCGCTGCCGCAGCGCCCATGATACCCGCACAAATCCATGCCATGTAGTGACCGATGAACATACCCAGTGCAGAAAAGAAACCATAAGAAGATTTCTTAGCGAAACGCAGGATGGTCATATCAGACATTGCACCATGCATAGGCACGTTACATACCCAGGCAAATGCCGCTACGTGCCAGATGCCAATTCCATTATCCTGTTCACGCCAGATAAAGGTGTCACCAACCGCAGCAAAATCTGCAAAGCTGGAAATCCCAGATACACCGTCTGTCGCGGCGGTAAGAATTGGTAATGCAGCGATCCCACCAATCAAGAACATTAGAATCATCCAAGGCGCACAAACCGCAGCAAACTGAGCAACTTTCTTAAAGCCGTTAATGGCAACATAGCTGATAACAATCCCAACAACCACAGCAACAAATACAAAGCTGATACTATTTGGATACCAGGTTACCTGTGGCGGAATACCGAAGGGTATCCGCACCGCAGAGGCTGAAACCGTTATCATGGCTCCGGCAATAATGACGAACAGAAATCCATTAATAAGACTGTAGATTTTAACTACGCCAGGGCCGGCTACTTTTTCTAAATAGGCGTAGAGTGTCAGGCGGGTTCTTACTGCAATAGGTGCAGTAATAAATGCCCAGGTAAGAATCGCCAGGATGTTACCCATTAATAAACCAACGATAACGTCGTAAGTCGAAACCCCTAAAGAAACAAATAACGCACCAATGACAAACTCGGTGCCGGCAACATGCTCACCAGCGTAACTGGCAGCAAAATGTCTGGCTGGTTCTAATTTATTTGCCGCGACCGGCTGGTTTTCAAATTCTTGCACTTCGCTCACAACGGCGACCTCCAGAAAAATAGGACGATAGAGTGACAGTGAAATATCCCGCGCACTAAATTTAGTACCGACCAGCAACGTTCACATTAATTTAATGTTTACTAAGCACCCTGAACTGCAATGCTCTATACTGGTGTTTTACGCGACTTCCAGCGCTCTATCGCCACACACACACTCTTAAAGTTAAAGTGACAAATATTTAACATAACCAAAATAAAACAATTCAAAAATAATTTCAACGAAATTTATATTTCATTTATATACCAAAAGTGTCAAAGCCTAACTTCACCCACAATTCATAGATTCCCGCTATACCAGACATAAGTTGTAGAAATATTATACAGAGCGCCTGTCACAAGGAGTCTGAGACGAAATTCGACAATTTTGTAAACCGATTATGAAATATTTATTTCTTTTTTATTGACGAACGGAATATTATTTTGTAAAAATTATGTCAACAGATGACATCCCTACTAACAAAGTCGTCTATTTTTGAAATACAGTTAACACATAATTTACAAAAACCATCTGGAGAAACCGTATGTCCGTTTGTTACAGAAAGACACTCTTAGCCTGCTGTATTACCAGTGCTTTAAGTTCTGTACCTGCCATTGCAATTGCTCAGGACGACCAGGCCGCGAATGCCGCAGGCCAGGATGCAGAGATCATTGAAGTGCGTGGAATTCGCCGTAGCCTTAGCGCCGCTCAAGATATTAAGCGCTCAGCTCCTGGTGTAGTAGACGCCATATCGGCCGAAGATTTAGGTAAATTTCCCGACACCAACATTGCAGAGTCGTTACAGCGTATTCCAGGTATTGCCATAGACCGCAACGGTGGTGAAGGTCAGTTTGTAACAGTCCGTGGTTTTGGCCCCAGTTTTAATACAGTGCTGGTTAACGGACGCCGTATAGTTTCAGAAACAGGTGGACGTGAGTTCAGTTTCGACTTGTATCCAGCCGAGCTAATCTCTGGTGCGGATATTTATAAGTCAGGTGTAGCGTCATTACAGGAAGGCGGCATCGGTGCCACGATCAATTTGAAAACAGCGCGTCCTTTCTCGCTGGCCGACGATACTATGCTGGTGACAGCTCAGGGCCTCTATGATGAAAATAGCGGTGAAACAACACCTCAGCTATTCGGCTTGTATTCCACCAGCTTTAATGACGGTGCGACGGGTGTTTTGATTTCTGCTTCTTATCAGAACCGCAAGTCGCAGGAAGATTTCACCAATACCAACGGCTGGTTACCTACTGATGTTGATTCAATTAACTTTGCTGCAGGCGTTAATGCGAACCCAGGTAATGTATCGACAGCATTTATCCCGCGAGAAACCCAAACGGGCCGCCGTAGCCAAGAACGTGAACGTTTGAATGTACAGGCGGTGCTACAACAGTATATTGGAGATGATGTTGTAATGACTTTGGATGGGTTTTACAACGATTACGAAGTATCATCCTCAGCAACAATGTTAGGTTCGTGGTATGGCACTGCGGCAGCAACGTCAAATGTAATTCTCAATGAAAACGGCACAGTGTTAGAGCAGGATATCTCATCAGAGGTGGGCATCCTTAATCGCTTAGAAGGCCGCCCTACCAAAACGATGGCGTTCGGAGCTAATTTTAAATGGACAGTGACAGATGAATTAACAACTGTTTTTGATTTTGGTTACTCCTCCTCAGAGGCCAAACAAGGCAAGGGGAATGGTCAGGCTGTGATGGGCTTTACTGACGACCCGAACGATCCAACGGATGATTTTCATTTTGACAATTATGGGTCCGAAGCTGAACTAATCTACCCTGCCCCGATAGTTAACCGTTTACTAGACCGCGACAGTTATCGTGCTCACGTAGCACAATATGGTGACCAAGCCGGTGACGGCACAGGGGGCAATTCCGTTGATGCCAGTATTTATCAATTTTCAATCGACAACGTTTACGAGCCTTATGATGGCGGAATGCTCAGCAAAGTGAAATTTGGAGTAAATTACTCTAAAGAAGACAAGACAGTTGATATAGTGCGCCCAGGTTTTGATGTTTTCTGTTTATACTGCTTTTTTAGTATTGATGTTCCCAATGACTTGATCTTAGATTTCGACACGTCGGGCTTGCTTAGTGGTGTATCTCCCAATACATTCCGCGATATTTACTCATTTAATCTGAATGATTACATTGGCTGGCAAACTTCAACAGAAGGTTTCCTGGCCCGAGACGCGGTTTATGGACTAGACCCAGGGACATCTGAGGCTTTCTATAACAGTCAACCAGGGGGCTTTTTAGGAACCAGACAACCTGACAGCTATGAGGTATCGGAAACCATCATGGCAGCCTATGCGGACGTGCTCTTTCAAGGTGACTTCAACAACATGGAGTGGAAATTAAATACTGGTGCTCGGTTGGTTTACACTGAGGATGAGGCTATTGGTTCACAGCAACTGCTAGTAGGTCTAAGCCAAACAGTAGCTTCGCAGTACAATCCAGCTTTCGACACCGAGGGCTCCGGTTTCCAAGCTGAAACTAACGATTATTTAAAAATATTACCTAACGTTAGCTTCACACTGAATCCAACAGAAGATTTTGTAGTACGTCTGGCCGTATCTGAAACTATGACTCGGCCCGAACTGAAAGATCTGGCCCCACGTTTCTCGTATCTTGACTTGCGTCCTGGGTCATTAAACGCTGTTGCAGGTAACGTAAACCTCAAGCCTTATACGTCGATCAACCTGGATGCTTCTTTCGAATATTATTGGGGTGATATTAATTATGTCAGCTTAGCTCTGTTCAAAAAGGAAGTGCAGAATTTTATCGTGACGGATAACGAAATAGTGTCTGTATCCGATGTAAATATTCAAACTCCGTTAATTTCTGATGAACCAGCGATAGATGCTGACGCTGGCACAATAGATTTCAATGTTCAACGCCCTCTGAACAGTGAGACTGCAGATGTCACCGGCTACGAAATTGCTGCGCAGTATGCATTTGACGACGGTGCTCTGGAAGGTTTAGGTTTCTCTGCCAACGCAACTTTTCTGGACTCTAACGCTGAAATTGCGTCGAACAGCGATGTGAACACCTTATTTGCAATACCAGGATTAGGAGACTCAATGAATGCCACCATTTTCTACGAAATGGAGTCGTTCGAGGCGCGTATTTCATGGAGTAACCGTGATGAATTCCTGGAGTCACTGATTAATCCTAAAGCCGGTGTTGAACCCGTGTTTACAGAGGAATTTTCACAGGTTGATTTACAGTTGACCTATCGCTTCACAGAAGACTTCTCGGTATTCGTACAGGGTGTCAACATTACTGACGAAGCCATTCGCAAACATGGTCGTTACGATGATCAATTTATTCTTTATCGCAACACTGGGCCGCGTTACAGCGTTGGATTCCGTGGCCAGTTTTAAAAGAAATGGTTGACTAAACACACAGGCGGATTATTATCCGCCTATTTTCGCTAAAAATGAAATAAATATTTCATCCTACACAACCCTACACTTTTGATGTGTTTATGAAATTATCCTGTTGTACTGACAGCCTGGGGCATTTAGCTTTTGAAGACATGCTCGACTATTTATCGGCAAGAGGTGTGAAAGCCGTTGAGATGACAACGGGTGGCTGGTCGCCAGCACCGCATGTACGCATGGACGAATTACTGGGTGATGCCTCTGCAAGAGAACGTTTTCTTACCGCACCGAGCTCCCACGGCATGGAAATCGCAGCATTAAATTGTTCTGGCAACCCATTGGATCCCAGTGAAATGGGTCAGAAACATAAGGCGGTTTCTTTTAAAACCATGGAACTAGCCGGTCTGCTAGGCGTAAAGAAAATAGTTATGATGAGCGGCCTGCCTCCCGCGTCACCGGAAGATACCGTACCCAATTGGATTACCTATACGGTTAGTTGGCCCCCGATCCTTAAGGAACGTTTGGATTACCAGTGGTAACGATGTAGCGATCCCTTACTGGAAGGAATTAGTGGCACACGCGGAACAACATGGTGTCGAAAAAATCGCACTGGAGAATTTTAGTTCTATGCTGGTGTATAATCCGGAAACGTTGTTCCGTTTACGGGATGCGGTTGGCCCCATGGTAGGCCTGAACCTGGACCCCAGCCACATGATTTGGATGGGCCTGGACCCTATCCATGTTGCACGAGCTCTTGGCGATGCCATTCAGCATGTTCACGGCAAAGATGTTCGTCTGGAGCGTGGCCTAGTGGAGGTAAACGGGCTATTAGAAACCAAAGTGGTAGAAGATACGGCGAACCGCACATGGAATTACGTTGCCGTTGGTTGTGGTCGCGATTTGCAATGGTGGAAAGAGTTCTTTTCGGTAGTCAGAATGACTGGTTATAACGGCTTTGTCTCACTTGAGATGGAAGACCTGACCATGTCAGTTGAAGCAGGATTGGAAACTTCCATTAATGCTCTACAACAATCCATAAGCCAATAGCATTTTTACATTGAGTCATTTAGAGTAAGCGGATGAACGCAAATATCGATTCTGAGGAAGATAAAGGTTTGAATTGGGGTGAGTTACAGGAACTAATTAAGTCAGGTTACCCACAAATGAGTAAACGTCTTAAGCAGGTTGCTAAGTTTGTATTGGAGAATCCCAATCTGGTCGCGTTTGAAACCATAGCCGTCATTTCAGAAAAGATGGATGTGCCGCCGTCTACTTTGATACGCTTTGCGACAGCGCTGGAACTTAACGGCTTTAATGAAATTAAACAAATCATTAAAGAGGATAAATTACAGCACACCAGTAATTACAGCAATCGGATCCAGTTAATGCGGGGCCAGCAGGACTGGCATAGTGACGAATTAATGCCAAGGTTTGCCAAGGCTAATCGTGATGCGTTACGTCATCTGGAAGACAGCATCAACAGGGATGAAATTCAAACAGCGATTGAGTTGATGAGTAAAGCTCGTCATATCTTTTTGCTGGGCAATGGCCGCGCACATACAATTTCAACGTATTTGCATTACGCGCTGAACCATATCGATAAGAAAGTGTTCCTGATTAACGGAACCGGTGGCATGTTCCAGGAACAAATGTCGAATGTAGAACGCGGTGATTTGTTATTTGCCATCAGCTACAGTCCCTACTCATCCAATACCTGTGAACTCGCGGCACAGGCAGCTAACCGGGGCGTAACTGTATTATCCATTACAGATAGTCCGATATCGCCCTTGGCCAATACCAGTCAGCATTCTTTTATTGTCCAGGAAGCCCGGGTAGATGCCTTCCGTTCGTTATCTGCTTCATTATTATTGTCTCAGGTGCTTGCGATTGGACTTGCCGACCATAATGCGGATGATCCAATCTGAATACCTAGTAAAAAACTTCTATATATTCCCCCGGGCATGCCCGGGGCTCTTTCTGCTACAACTCCATTCGGAGCTGATCTGAATCCTTCCGACCTTGATGCTCAACGTAGTTCCGTATTGTGTGCTCGTCTAAGCCTAAGCTGCTTACAATGTAACCCGGCGACCAAACAATATTTTCATTCCAATAGACCTTTCCCAGCCATTTGAATGTTTTTCTCATGTTTGACGCTGACTGGGCTTTGAGTTTGCTCATCACTTTTGCTATCGAGTATTTCGGAGGGATTACCATCAACATATACATATGGTCATTATCAAAGCCCATTCGCTCTATCGTTACGCCGGGCATACTTCGTAAGCAGCTTCGGCAACACTTTGCGCAAATACTCCACGACGAAAGGCTACAGTATCCGACGCCTGTATTTAGTTACCCAGACAACGTGATATTGAAGTCAATATAGACCATGTGATGAGACTTGAACTTCCTTCTTCGTAGCATACAGGCCTCGGACTCATTCATCCACGGGTAAACCCGTGGTGTTCTGTCACTTCGCGACCGGTCACATAAAAAAGCCCCGCATCAGCGGGGCTTTTTTTATCGGGATAAAGCAATTAGCTTTCCTGCTTAGTGTCTTCCTCATGTGGATGACGTTTAGCGCCAAACCACTTAACAACCATCACGTAGAACATGGGCACAAAGAAGATAGCCAGGAAGGTAGCAGCAAACATCCCACCCATCACGGCGATACCAATTGCGTTCTGACTTTCAGAGCCGGCACCGGTAGCGATTGCCAGCGGTGTTACACCCAGAATAAACGCCATTGAGGTCATCAGAATTGGGCGGAAACGCTGTTCCGCCGCGGTGATCACTGCTTCAAATATAGGCGTACCGTTATCGTAGAGTTCTTTGGCGAATTCCACAATCAGGATGGCATTCTTTGAGGCCAGCCCCACGGTAGTCAGGAAAGCTACCTGTAGATACACGTCATTCGGCAAGCCAAATATATAGGCAGCCACTACCGAACCGAAGATACCTAAAGGCACTACCAACAATACGGCAAAAGGCACAACCCAACTTTCATAAAGTGCTGCCAGACACAGGAACACCACGATAATAGACAGCGCATAAAGCATCGGTGCTTGTGAACCTGCCGCCTGCTCCTCATAAGACATACCAGACCATTCCAGACCAAAGCCCGGCGGTAACTGACCCACTAAGCGCTCGGCTTCGGCCATGGCTTCACCAGTAGAAATGCCTTCAGCCGGACTACCCTGAATGTTCACTGAAGAAATACCATTGAAACGCTCAAGCTTAGGAGAACCGTAGTTCCATTCAACCGAAGAGAATGCGCTGAACGCCACCATGTCGCCTTCGTTATTGCGCACAAACCACTTATCCAGATCTTCCGGATCCATCCGGTAAGGAGCATCGGCCTGCATGTAAACCCGCTTAATGCGGCCTCTGTCGATAAAGTCGTTTACGTAAGCAGAACCCCAGGCAATGCTCAGTGTATTGTTGATATCGCTAAGTGATAAACCTAATGCAGATGCCTTCTCATTGTCGATATTGACCTTAAACTCAGGCACATCGCTCAGGCCGTTAGGACGCACACCCACTAGCTTCGGATTCTGTGCGGCCATGCCGAGGAATTGATTACGCGCATTCATTAATGCCTCGTGACCATTACCGGCGCGGTCGACTAACTGGAAGTCAAAACCGGTAGCATTACCCAGCTCACGAATAGGCGGCGGTAAAATGGGGAAGACGCTGGCATCCTGAATTTGTGATAAGGCGCCAAAGGCCTGACCAATAATCGAGAACGCACTTTGCGATTCGTCACGTTTTTCCCAGTCAACCAGGTGCACAAAGCCCATACCTGAGTTCTGTGCCGCTCCGGCAAAACTGAAGCCTACAATGGTAAAGATATCTTTAACCGCTTCGCTTTTTTGCTCAAGGAAAAAGTCTTCGACTTTTTTCACTGACTCCAGCGTACGACCAGCAGTAGCACCGGCCGGCGCGTTAACCAGCACCATAATGTTGCCCTGATCTTCATCCGGCAGGAACGCGCCCGGCAGTTGGGTGAAAATAGCGCCCATGCCAGCAACCAGCAGACCATAAACCAGCAGCGAACGTTTTACGCGATGCGCAATACCAGTAGAAATCTTGCCATAGTTGTCGCGGCTTTTATTAAACACCCGGTTGAACCAGCCAAAAAAGCCTTTATCTTTTTTGTTCTCAACGTCTTCTCTGCGCAGCAGTGCCACACACAGGGTTGGCGACAGGATAATCGCTACCAGTACCGAGAAGGTCATCGCCGATACAATAGTGATAGAGAACTGACGATAAATAGAACCGGCCGAGCCGCTAAAGAACGCCATAGGAACAAATACTGTAGACAGCACTACCGCTATTCCCACCAGCGCGCTGGAGATTTGCGTCATGGATTTCTTGGTGGCCTCTTTGGCGTCGAGTCCTTCTTCTTCCATCAAACGCTCGACGTTTTCTACCACCACAATGGCATCATCCACCAACAGGCCGATGGCCAGTACCATAGCAAACATGGTCAGTACGTTAATACTAAAACCAAAAGCATACAGTACGGCAAAGGTACCCAACAGTACTACCGGTACGGCAATGGTGGGAACCAGCGTTGCACGCCAGTTTTGCAGGAATAACAGCATCACGAAAAATACCAGCACCACCGCTTCTACCAGGGTTTGTACCACCGAGGTAATCGACAGTTTGATAAACGGTGAGGAGTCTACCGGATATACAATTTCAACACTGTCAGGCAGGTTAACCGCTAGTTCTTCTACCCGCTTTTTAACCGCTTCAATGGTATCCAAAGCGTTGGCACCGCTGGCCAGACTGACCGCCATACCCGAAGCAGGACGGCGCTTGTAACGGGCAATATAGCTGTAATTCTCAGAACCCAGCTCGACTTTGGCTACGTCTCTTAACCGCACCTGAGAACCATCGGTATTTACTCTGAGTACGATATTCTCGAAGTCTTCAGCGGTTTTTAACAACGACTGAGCTGTGATGGTAGCGTTGATTTGCTGGCCCTCAACCGCTGGCATACCGCCGAGCTGGCCAGCTGAGATATCGGTATTCTGAGTTTGTACTGCCGCCCGCACATCTACCGGCGTCAGGTTGTAGCTGTACAACTTGTCGGGGTCCAGCCAGATACGCATAGAGCGCTGTGCACCAAACACCCGCAGGTTACCCACCCCATTTACCCGGGCAATCTGATCCTGAAACTGCGACACCAGCATATCACTCAGGTCAAACTGAGAGAGGCTGCCGTCTTTGGAATAAAAGCCAACGACCACCGCAAAGGCATCATTGGACTTGTTTACGGTTACGCCCTGCTGTTGCACCTGGGTTGGCAGCAACGACATGGACGACTGCAACTTGTTCTGCGTTTGCACCTGGGCGATATCGGGGTCGGTACCGGGTTCGAAAGTCAGGGTAATCGACATTCGCGCATTTTCACTACTGGAGATGAAATAACGTAAGTTGTCGATACCGGTCAGACTCTGCTCGATGACCTGAGTGACCGTATTTTCGATGGTTTCGGCCGAGGCCCCGGGATAAGCGGCGCTGATCGTTACCGACGGCGGCGCAACCTTGGGATACTGCTCAATGGGAAGCCCGCTAATTGACAGAATACCCGCCATCATAACGATGATAGCAAGTACCCATGCAAACACCGGGCGGTCTATAAAAAAACGTGCCATATAAGATGATTTCCTGAATTAGTTAACGCGCGTTAGCCCTGCGGCTGCCATGGCTTGGTATTGACCTGAGCACCCGGTTTTACCTTCTGGTAACCGGCAACAATCACTTTATCGCCGGCCGCAACACCGCTGGTAACGATGTACTGATCGCCGTAACTGCCGGCAATGGTAATGGTGCGCGCTTCAACTTTATTCTCAGCATTAACGACCATCACTGAAAGCGAGGTGTCAGGCTGGCGCGTGGCGGCACGCTGAGGCACCAGTATCTCCTGGGTATTGGAGATATTCACCCTGGCTTTAGTAAACATACCAGGCATCAACAGTGAGTCAGGGTTCGGGAACTCGGCACGCAGGGCAACTGCCCCGGTGGTTTCATCAACGGTCACTTCTGAAAATTTAAGCTCGCCGGTGTGCTCGTAACTTTCGCCGGTCATATCATCAAGCACTAAAGTCACTGGCAGAGTGCCACTTTCCTGCATGGCGCGACGCAGTTGTAACACGCCTTTACCGGATTGCTGCATATCCACATAAATTGGGTCTAACCGGGTAATAGTTGCCAGCTGCTGCGTCTGATTGGAGGTCACCAACGAACCCACTGTCATGTAAGAGCGGCTGATCTGGCCGCTGATCGGGGCATACACCTTAGTGAAATCAAGGTCGACCTGAGCAAGTTCTACCGCCGCTTTAGCCACGCTGATTTGCGCGTCGGCCTGTTCTGCCTGGGCAATGGCATCGTCATACTCCTGCTGACTTACCGCATTTTTATCCAGCAGTCCTTTATAGCGTTCTGCCCGGGCTTCCAGCGTTTTACGATTGGCTTCGGCGCTTTTAACGTCGGCCCTAGCGCTGGCTAACTGAGCGGCATAGCGTGAATCATCAATTTGATACAACTGCTGACCTTTTTCCACAAACGCGCCTTCTTCAAACAAGCGCTCGGTGATCACACCTTCTACCTGTGGGCGCACCTGTGACTGTCGCAGCGGGCTCACACGGCCGGGCAAAGTAACGGTATTTTCAACGGGCTGCAGGGCAACCTCGAGAACAGAAACCGTAGGAGGCGGCTGCTGGCCACCACCAGCGGCTTGAGGAGCAGGTTCCTGTGAACAACCTGATATTGCAATAATCGATATTGCTAGTATTACCAATTTTTTGATCATAAATACTTTTACTTTAATGGTTCCTGAGGACTACTTGACAGGAAAACTGGACAAACGGCTCTGTAAGTTATAGTTTAAAATACATTCATGTATGTATGTTGTCAATCAGCCCAAAAAGTCAGAATATGCGACGAACGAAAGAAGAAGCCGAACAAACCAGGAATGCCATTCTGGAAGCTGCAGTAGATGTCTTTACCGAAAAAGGCGTAGCGCGGGCAACATTAGAACAAATTGCTAAAGCAGCAAATGTTACCCGAGGCGCCGTTTACTGGCATTTCAAAAACAAAACTGACATCTTTATGGCCCTTCACGATGAGCTTCATCGCCCGTTTATACAAGACTTAGTAGACGGGCTGGAGAATACCGGCGATGACCCGCTCCAAAGTCTCAAGAGCTATTGTATTGAGCTGATCACCCGTTTAGAAGATGACCTGTACCTGCGCCGTGTGCTTTCACTTTTTTTACTAAAATGTGACTACACCGGCAGCCTGCAGGTTTGCCAGGAGCGAACCATTGATGCCCGTAGGGAAAAGAGCGAAGTCCTGTCAAAATTTTTCGAAAAAGCACAATCCAGAGGCACCTTATCGGCAGATCTGGATCCTAAGACACTGACTCTGGCTCTTAGCTGTTTCATCCGCGGCATTGCCATGGAATATCTGGAAAACCCCGACAGTTTTTCTATACGTGAGGAAGCCCCGAAACTGTTCAATGTTTTTTTCAGAAAATGGAATTAGCCGGCTTTTAATTCAAAAACGTTGGTTATACTGGCTGCGCTATACCGGGCTTAGCGGGTGTCAGGTCATGAGGTTTGAGACGGGTTATTGAGTCAGCCAAAGAAAGCGCGGATCTGTTCCACTTCAGCCGCAAAGCCCGCTGCGCTGGCAAGTTCAATCGCCATATCCAGTTCAGTGACATACTCCACACTGATATTGTAGGGCTCGTAGAGCTTTTTGATTTGCCTTACGGAGGTGGCTACAGTACGTGACTTTTCGGTAACGATATAGACCTGCACCAGTCCGGCAGCTATGGCTCTGCCGATACGTTCGGTGAGCGCACGCTCTGCTTCCGGCACTAACAGGCTCTCGCCATCAAGCACAACAATGTCGGCCCAGCGCAGCATACCACTTTTATACACCGTGCCAGCGTAGGTCAGGCCGAAGTTTTCCACACACTCTGTGTTCCATGGACCCTTAGCATTCACCAGCACAATGTCATTTACCATGGTCAAGGCAAAGTCACCGTGCTGTTTAATGTACCTGATATCCATATTTTCATTCCGCAAGCGAACCTGATCTCAGTGTAGCAAAAGCGGGCCTGCCGCGACACAGGGTTGTCGCGAACAGGCAAAGTGTGATTAAGCAGCAATAATATGGGAAAGTGCCGCAAAGGAAGGCTGGGACTGAATATCCAGAGGGATCCGCAAGATGCGGGCAATGTCGCTCACGCTGATTACGCCACGAATTTCATGAGCCACCTTATCAATGACAAGGCAATGCATGGCACCGTTCTCGCGCAGGGCGTTCACCACGTCTGACACACTTGACAGCTTCAGCTCGTTGTAATCGAATGCCTGCAACATCGATTTTGGTTGCATCATATCCACCACCAGCAGCTCCGACCGGGGTATTCCCAGTTGAACCACCCGTTGCAGAATTTTCTGCTCGGTGATGTCTGCCAGGGTAACGATACCAACAAATTGTTGCCGCTGATCGAGTACCAGTTTCATTTTAACGTGAGACTGACGCATCAGCTTTTCCAGCTCTACGGCTTTTACACTACCGTCTATCACCAGCGGTTGGTGATCGTGAAAATCGGTAAAAATACTCAGCGCGGATGACGCTAACTCAACATGCTCATAGATATCCGGATGAGCGAGCGTATCTATAGATTCGGTTTTGCACAGGGTTAAATTATGCATGGATTTATCCTCATTTAATTAATTTCTATGCGTCTGGGTGCACCATTGCACGACGCAGTTAAGGGTGAAATTAACTTACTGAGGGAGGGGCTCTAATACCGTGGTGGGAGCGGTAAACGTACTTGTTTCGACTCTGATAATTGAATGCTGAATGGAACAGATGAACTTCAGAAGTCGAAGCTGACTGTGGCAGGTAGCCATCAAAATCGGTGTCACTTTCATCGCTGATTTCGATGCTGTCCGGGGCATTAAAATCTACGACAATATCCAGTAAATCAACACGTTGAACCCCGACGCTGTGATCGTCATGCAGCACAGTGCTAACAGCGGGACAGCCCACCATTGCCACCATCACTACTAACAATCTTAACCAGTTCATCTGAGTACCACGAGTTAAAGGATTTACATTTATAGACTTACAATGGTTGGTATTGGTTCCAAAGGAAAGTCAGTTACCGACCAACTGATACTATTTTACGCCGAACTGCCGGGCTGGCGATGAAATGCGGTAGCGCAGGTCGACCCCTTGCTACCGCCCAAAGTGCTGAGGATGTGAAGAAAAAGCACTCTGTGAAAAACTACTTAGCCTGGGCTTCGGTGGTCAGGCGTAATGTAATTTCATCGCCTACGTAAGGCACATACTGGTCGATACCGAAATCAGAACGCTTGATGACCGTTTCTGCGTCAAAGCCAATCGCCTGCTTCTTCGACATCGGGTGTTCGCCCATGCCATTCAGGGTCGCGTCCATGGTGACGGTTTTAGTGGTACCTTTAATAGTCAAATCACCAGTAACCGCAAATTTGTTATCACCTTTTGGCACAACTTTAGTGCTTACAAAAGTCGCTTTGGGATATTTCGCCGCATCAAACCATTCTTCGCCGAGAAACTCTTCAGTCAGTTTGTCTACAAAGGTATCAACCGTTTCGATGCTAACAGAAATGGCGATATCACTTTGAGCTGGCTTTTCGGCATCGTAAGTAATCGTGCCTTCAGCACCCGCGAATACCGCCGTAGGCGTTGAAAATCCGAAATGGCTCCACGAAGCCACGGCAAAGGTGTGGGTCGGGTCGACCGAATAGCTGGTTGGTGCTGCAAACGCTGATACGCTGAAAAGCGCGCTAAGTAGAACGGCTGAGAGTCGTTTATTCATCACAGATTCCTTTTGTTGTCTGAAAGAGTAATTGGATTTCATTTATTCTTACGCGAATAGAGGAATTTAGCTTTATCTATTAATTAAACGATTCATTCTGATTTATAGAATATGGCGGATAAAAATAATCCCTTCAGATGGTTATATTCAAGAATTATCATTCCCGCAGGTTTTAACTCGCAAGAAATATACGTGAGTATCTTTTTTAATACGTTTTATTAGTCAATAGAAAAAATTAAATACTACTATTTATAAAATCCCACAATGTAACAGGATTAGCACAAACGCAGAGTACAACGACATTACTTTCGTTGCCTGCCAGGAACCTGCGAGCCGGGCAAAGCTTCCTGCCAGAAGCGTAAGGTCACAAACTCAATTTAGAACAGTATTGATGTCTGTGGATTGGATCGAGAAACACTAAAGAGCAACTGCCATGTTAGTACGTAAATCAGTTTACACACAGCAAATTAAAGCGCTTGAACGTCAGTTGGCGCTGAGCAAGAGTTCAGAGAAAGAGTGTTTGGCCATTAAGAGCCAGACCAACTACCTTGCCATCTCTGCTGCCGGAATGATCCTCGAATCCAGCCCACTGTTTGAAGCGTTTAGCGGATACAGTAAGGCGCAGTTGACATGCGAGCATATTGATAATCTGCTCAGTGAATCATTAACCCAAACCACGTTTTTTCAGCGTTTGCTCCAGCCCGGCGCGTCAGACGCCATGCCTCAACTTGAAGTTAATCTTAAACAATCAGGCGGTTCGATGCGTCACATCAGCGCACAGTTTGTGCCCATTGCAGATGACAACAAGGGTATTACTAAGGTTATTGCTTTTATTCAGGACCGCAGTGACGACTTTTTGCAGCAACAAAAACACAAAGTTCTGGCCGATACCCTGAATGCTTCCATGGCTGTTATAGATTTTACCCCAGACGGTGAAATTCTTCAGGCCAACAATAACTTTTTGCAGGTAATGCAATATCAGGCCGAG
This sequence comes from Gammaproteobacteria bacterium, assembly GCA_018222405.1. GTDB lineage: Bacteria > Pseudomonadota > Gammaproteobacteria > Enterobacterales > Alteromonadaceae > Alteromonas. The sequence goes on from JAAFAI010000005.1 coordinate 217,116, forward strand.
GACATCATTGGCCAGCATCACCGCATGTTCTGCGAACCGGAGTTTTACAATGAGAACCCCAGGTTTTGGCAACAACTGGCCAATGGCGAGCGGTTTACCGGACGCTTTACCCGGATCGACGCCAGGGGCAACCGGGTGTCACTGGAAGCCACTTACAACCCGGTTAAAGACAGCAACGGTAATGTAGTGAAGGTTATCAAGTTCGCCACCGACATTACTGAACGCATCAACAAAACCCAGCAAGTCATTAATATGGCGGCGGCTACCTCCGAGCAAACCTCCACCATAACCCGCAGTGCCGTAGAAGTACTTAGCGAAGCCATAAACTCTGCTGTAAAAATTGCTGATGAATTAAAGCAAATCGCTGAAGACGGTCGTCGCTTATCGGAGCAGTCTACGCAGGTTACTGATATGGTGGTAACTATCCAGGGCATTGCAGAGCAAACCAATCTGCTGGCGTTAAATGCCGCCATCGAAGCTGCCCGCGCCGGAGAGCACGGACGGGGTTTTTCGGTGGTCGCCGACGAAGTGCGCAACCTTGCCGAAAGTACCGCCACCGTTACCAAATCCATTACTGACATCGTTAATAAAAACAGTGAGCTTACCGAAACTATGGATGGCAAATTAGGCGTTTTATCCGAGCAGGCGCTGGCAGGTACGGATAAATTCACGCTGACCTCCGAGGGGCTCGAAGATATCAGTAACGGCGTAAAACAGCTGGTTGAGCTGATGTCGCAACTGGAAATCTAGGTACCCACAAAGTACCCGGGCTTTTCATTTGTAAATGATAAGGTAGAATATTTGGCGAATTTACTTCTCCTGGATCAGCAGACAGGACATAACTGAGCTGGCAATACCATTAACTTTATTATTGGAGCCATTGCTATGTCTGCAGCACAGCGTATCTGGATAAAATCGCCATTATATGTTTTTGCCCCCGACCAGTCTCAAACGGTAACCGGTCTGGTAGTTAACAACGGTAAAATCGAAACCTTACTGTTTAATCACGACGCCCCGGCATCGCCCTGCGATGAGGTTTTCGACGCGTCCGGGCTGGTGATATTACCAGGACTTATTAACACCCATCATCATTTTTACCAAACCCTTACCCGTGCCTGGGCACCGGTAGTAAATGAGCCTCTGTTTCCGTGGCTAAAAACCTTGTATCCGGTATGGGCGCGGCTTACGCCGGATGCCTTGCACCTGGCTACCCAGGTCGCTATGGCAGAATTGCTGCTATCCGGCTGTACCACCGCCGCCGACCATCATTACTTGTTTCCCCAGGGGCTGGATAACGCCATCGATGTTCAGGCCGATGTAGTCAGGCAGCTGGGCATGCGCGCCATGTTAACCCGCGGCTCAATGAGCCTGGGCGAAAAAGACGGCGGCTTACCTCCCCAGCATACCGTACAGACCGGCGAAGCCATTATTCGCGACAGTGAACGCCTTATTAGCCAGTACCACGAGCGCGGTACCGGCGCGCAAATTCAGATTGCTCTGGCGCCCTGCTCGCCGTTTTCCGTCACTCGGGAAATCATGCAGGAAAGCGCACAGTTGGCTAAGCGCGAAGATGTGCGCCTGCACACGCACCTGGCCGAAACGCTGGATGAAGAAGACTTCTGCTTGCAAACCTTCGGTATGCGCACAGTGGACTACCTGGAAAGTGTGGGCTGGTTGAACGACCGCACCTGGCTGGCGCATGGTATTCACTTTAATGAAGAAGAAATTGCCCGGCTGGGCGCCGCTGGTACCGGTATTTGTCATTGTCCGGTATCCAATATGCGTCTGGCATCCGGGATCTGTCCTACGCTTGACCTTATTGAGGCCGGCGCACCTATTGGCTTAGGAGTAGATGGTTCGGCGTCTAATGATGCATCCAACATGATGTATGAAGCCCGCCAGGCGCTTTATCTACAGCGCTTAAAATACGGTGCAGAAAAAATCACGCCGGAGGTGGTATTGCGCTGGGCGACCGAAGGCTCTGCCAGAGTACTGGGGCGCACGGATATAGGCGCCATTGCCGAGGGCATGCAGGCCGACCTGGCCATGTTCAGCCTGGATGATATCCGCTTCAGTGGCTCCCATGATCCACTCGCTGCGCTAATCTTGTGTGGCGCAGAAAGAGCCGAGCACGTTATGGTAGGCGGCCAGTGGCGGGTTAGCCATGGCCAGATAAATGGTCTCGACCTGCCTGCTCTGCTAGCCTGCCATCGGGCCGCCGCCAGCAAACTTATCGACGGGTAAACAGCCTGCCCCAGGCACTGTGGCGGTCACCACCGCCACCTACTACTTAGGTATTGAACGGCCGATACTTTGGTAGCAATAAGGCCAATAATTTACACCAGAAAGCCTTTAAACGAGTGAAAACTGTTTGTTAAACACTCTTTACTGAATTGGCAAATAAAGTACAATTATTGAGCAACCTCTACAGCCATATTTCACTTTTCAGCAAATGTAATCACCTGGCTGTTTGTTACAAAAATCACATTTTTTTAACTATGGTCAGAACGACCATAGGCAGGATTTACCCGGTAACGGTATGCCGCTACCGGGTAGTTTAACTCAGTGAAGTTTTAATTTAGGGGTAACCAGGTTACTGACTTTGCGCATCAGCAGCATTAAAAAGCCCTTAAACCAGCCATGTACTGCAAACAAATGCATATTATACAGCGACACATACACCATCTTAGCCAGTCGCCCTTCAATAAACATAGTGCTGTTGCTGAGTTTGCCCATCAGACTGCCTACCGTTGAGTATTTACTGAGATGCACCAGCGAGCCGTAGTCGGTGTAGGTGTAGGCCTGCATCGGTTTATGCATAAACAGATTTTGCAGGTTTTTAGCCAGCAGGCTGGCCATCTGGTGGGCCGACTGCGCCCGTGGCGGTACCCAGCTACCGTCTTTCTGGAGCACTCCGCAACAATCGCCGATGGCAAAAATCTTATTATCTACAGTACTTTGCAGAGCAGGCGTTACCAGGATCTGATTCGCCTTGTTAAGCTCGAACAGATTTAAATCGGTGAGAAACTCGGGCGCCTTGACCCCGGCTGACCACACCATTAAGTCGGCTTCAATCAGCACATCTTCCGCGGTGACAAACCCTTCTTTATCCACTCTTTGTACCCGCGTATTCTCGCGTACTTCAATACCAAGTTTGGTTAGGGCACGACGCGCGGAGCCGGCAATCCGCTCGGGTAATGCAGGCAGAATCCGCGGCCCGGCCTCGAGTATCGACACCTGCAGTTTGTCGGCCGACATTTCAGGCATACCATAGGCTCTGGCCAGATTACTCACGTGGTGTAACTGCGCTGCCAGTTCGGTGCCGGTGGCCCCGGCTCCCACGATAGCGACATGGATCTTTTTCTTGGTAACACCTTCCTGATTGATTTTCAGTAACTGATTTAACAGCGCGCGGTGAAAACGCTCGGCCTGAATAAGTGAGTCCAGGCAATAACAGTGTTCAGTCACGCCAAGGGTTCCGAAATCATTGGTTACACTGCCGATAGCCATAACCAGGTAATCGTACTCCACGGTACGTTCCGGGAGGATTTCCAGGCCGTCTTCGTCGTATAACGGGTCGAGGTAGATACTTTGGTTATCACGGTCGATATAGCTCATATTGCCGAGCTGAAACTGGTAATGGTGCTGAGCGGCGTGCATACGGTAATCAACGCCGTCTGAGGCTTTATTAATGACCCCGGCTGCCACTTCATGAAGAAGAGGTTTCCAGACGTGCGTACGGCTTCGGTCAACCAGTATTATCTCAGCCAGCTTGCGCTTACCCAGCGTTTTACTTAGCCGCGTAACCAGTTCAAGACCACCGGCACCACCGCCTACAACTACGATTTTTTTCATAACAGACCTGCTTATTAAATGTGAATTGGTCTGCACAATGCACTGATGTGCACAGATCAATCGACACTCCGGGTCTCATCAACCACTAGCAGCTTACGCCTTTTACCGGTGAGGTAAAGTCAGACTCTGCCAGTCTAGAGATAGTTTATGTTAACAAAAGCAACCAAAAATACTCTCTGAACTGCCACTTTGTGCTGGCTTTTAGTAGCACGTCAAAGCAGTGCCAAAACCGCCCCTCCAAACCAACACTTTGGTAGTAGTTCTTTCGGAGAATTTCCGCAGAGGACTAAAGTTGAATTCAAAAGGCTCCATTGAGGAGTACTCAAAATACGGCTGCTCAACAATACTCAATGCAAAAGAGCAACGGCAAAGAATCGTTGTCAATTAACGTGAGTGACAGTGGGACGCAATTAAAGTGTTACTCCACGCAATAAACACAAATATGAGGGTTACACATGAAAAATAATAAATTTGCGTGCAAACCGCTAGCAGTTGCCTTACTTGCACTCTCTTCAGCTTCAGCTAGTGCCGCTATCACCATTTACGACGATGCCGAAGTGGCTACCGTATCGGTTGATGCGTCATTTAACACATTCTACACCACAACGTCTGTTGATAACGGTCCAAACGGTGACCGTGACCAGTCTCGCGTTAAAATGGGTTTCCTGCCTAACTGGCTGGGAATGAACTTCAGTAAGCAGATTGGTGATATGAAAGTGGGCGGTCGCTCGTCTTTCTGGGTAACCATCAACGATTCTAACAGTGGTGTTACCTCAACCGGTATTGATGTTCGTCAGTTTTACGCGACGCTGGATGCCGACTGGGGTCAATTACTGATTGGTAAAGATTTCACTCTGTTTAACCGCAGCAACATCTTTTTAGACGAAGTCCTGCTGGGCTACGGTAACGTTAATGACACGCTGGGCCTGGTTGATGGTCAGGGCGTTTCATTCGGTAACATCGGCAGCGGTTACACTTACCCGTTCCCAGCATCACAAATTCGTTATACCTCACCGGCTTTCGGTGGTGGTTTCAAGGTAGCCGTTGCGGCTATCGATCCTTCGCCAGTAAATGGCGATGCTGACCGCGAAGAGTCTGCACCTCGTTTTGAGGGTGAAGTGACCTACAGCGGCACTTTCGACGATGCATCAGTCACTGCATGGGTTGGTTTCCTGTCGCAAACCTCTGAATCCGATATGGGTGACGTTGACTCAAACGGCGCATCATACGGTGTGAAAGTAGGCTTTGGTGGCTTGTCTCTGCATGCATCAGGCTACAGCGGTGAAGGTATCGGCATCCTGTTAGGGCCCACAGAAGCCGCTCTGGGTTTAGCGCCGGTCACTATGTATGACCCAATCACTTACGAGTCGTTAGACAGCGAAGGCTACATCCTGCAGGCATCTTACAAAATGGATGCAAACCGTTTTGTGTTGTCTTACGGCGAAAACGAAATTGAAGACACTGATTACATCGGTCACGAGGGTATGCAGGCAGCCTGGTTCTATGGCTACAACAGCAACGTTACCTTTGCAGTGGAATATTCTACCAGCGAGTTCTCTGGAATTCTGGGTCAGGAAGAAGCTCAGACTCTTGCCGTTGGTGCCATCGTAAACTTTTAGTAAATGACTGTTTCGGCCAGAAAACAGTCTTGTCTTACGGCAGTCGGTGCCGGTCAGGGAGCTAAGTTGTAGCTCCCGCAAAACCGACAATCTGGCAACGCTTTTATAATTGATTACCGGAGTAAGCAACATGATCTATGCAGCACCTGGAACAGAAAATTCTGTCGTCTCATTTAAATCAAGATACGGAAACTACATTGGCGGCGAGTGGGTTGCTCCCGTTAAAGGTCAGTATTTCGATAACGTATCACCTGTTAACAACGAAAAGTTCTGTGAAATCCCGCGCTCAACGGCCGAAGATATCGAGTTAGCACTGGATGCCGCTCACAAAGCTAAAGCAGCCTGGGGCAAAACTTCAGTCACTGAGCGCTCTAATCTGATCCTGAAGATCGCCGACCGGATTGAAGCCAACCTGGAAGCACTGGCTGTCGCCGAAACCTGGGACAACGGTAAAGCCGTTCGTGAAACACTTAATGCTGATATTCCTCTGGCAGCAGACCACTTCCGCTATTTCGCGGGTTGTATTCGTGCTCAGGAAGGCGGCATCAGCGAAATCGACCAAAACACCATTGCCTACCACTTCCACGAGCCGTTGGGTGTTGTAGGTCAAATCATTCCCTGGAACTTCCCGCTGCTGATGGCAGCATGGAAACTGGCGCCAGCACTGGCTGCCGGTAACTGTATCGTTCTGAAGCCTGCCGAACAGACGCCGGCGTCTATTCTGGTACTGATGGAAATCATTGGTGATCTGTTACCACCAGGTGTACTGAACGTAGTCAACGGCTTCGGTAGAGAAGCGGGTGAAGCACTGGCAACCAACAAGCGTATTGCAAAAATAGCGTTCACCGGTTCTACGCCAGTGGGTGCTCATATCTTAAAATGTGCTGCCGACAACATCATTCCTTCGACTGTTGAACTGGGTGGTAAATCGCCAAACATCTACTTCAGCGATGTTATGAAGCATGAAGACGAGTTCCTCAGCAAGTGTGTTGAAGGTACTGTACTGGCCTTCTTTAACCAGGGTGAAGTTTGTACCTGTCCTTCACGTGCCCTGATCCAGGAAGATATGTACGATGACTTTATTTCTCTGGTTATCGCACGTACGCAACAAATCAAACGTGGCAACCCGCTGGATACCGATACTCAGGTGGGTGCGCAAGCATCGGCTGAACAGTACGACAAAATCCTGGGTTACCTCGAACTTGGTAAGAAAGAAGGCGCCGAAGTGCTTATCGGTGGCGGTCCTGCCAACGTTGAAGGTTTCAGCAACGGTTTCTATGTACAACCAACCCTGCTGAAAGGTAACAACGACATGCGTGTGTTCCAGGAAGAAATCTTCGGACCAGTGGTTGGTGTCACCACGTTTAAAGACGAAGCAGAAGCACTGGCTATTGCTAACAACACCGAATTTGGCTTAGGTGCGGGTGTATGGACTCGTGATACTAACCTTGCCTATCGCATGGGCCGTGGTATTGAGGCCGGCCGTGTCTGGATGAACTGCTACCATGCCTATCCGGCACACGCAGCATTCGGTGGCTATAAGAAATCAGGGGTGGGTCGTGAGAACCACAAGATGATGCTTGATCACTATCAGCAAACCAAAAACCTGCTGACCAGCTACGACATCAACCCTCTGGGCTTTTTCTAAAAGCGTTGCCATAACTGGCGTAAGCGAGGTCCCCGCATCTGCGGGGACCTTTTTCCTTGCTGTACCTTACAACCAATAAGAAACGAAGGATTTGTCTGCCATGCCAAAATTTATTATCGAACGCGAAATTCCGGGTGCCGGTGATCTGACCGCCGAGCAACTGCAGAATACCTCTCAACAATCCTGCTGTGTATTACGTGAAGCCGGCCCGCATATTCAGTGGGTAGAAAGCTACGTTACCGACAATAAGATTTACTGTGTTTATATTTCACCTGATAAACAGGCCATTTTGGATCACGCTGAACAAATGGGTATCCCGGCCAATCAGATTAATCAGGTCAAAACCATGATCGACCCGACGACCGCCGAATAACACTCATACCATGATGATTAGAGTTGTACTGAGTTGTATCATCCTGTGGAGTAGCACGCTGATATCGTGCGCAAGCGCTGACGAATTGCCGGAAATCCGTGTCGGCGTACTCAAATATGGCACCCTCAACTGGGAGCTTGATCTCGCAGAAGCGAAAAATTACCCGGAACAATACGGCTTTAAGCTAACCCGGGTTGCACTGGGCTCACCTCAGGCTCTGTCAGTAGCGCTACAAGGCGATGCCGTAGATATGATTGTAGGCGACTGGTTATGGGCAGCCCGCCAGTATGATGAAGGCAGGCTGTATCACTTTTACCCTTACTCTACTGCGGCTGGTGAGCTGGTTGTCCACAGTTCAGATAACGCTGCAAGCATAAATGATTTAAAGGGTAAAACTATTGGCTTCGCCGGCGGCAAAGGCAACAAAAACTGGATCCTTTACAGTGCCTACGCCAGGCAACATTTCGGTCTTGATTTAGCCAGTCAGACCACCGTTAAATTCGCTGCTCCGCCCATGCTTAATCAGCTTATGCTGCGCGATCAGCTCGACGCAGTGGTCAATTTCTGGCATTACGCGGCCGAGCTTAAAACCTATGACAAGCGCTCACTGCTCACCATGAATGAAGTGCTTGGCAGTTGGCAAATTAGCGCCGACGTGCCGGTGATAGGATGGTTATTCAAACAAAGCTGGGCAGCCCAAAATAAGGCACTGGTAGATCAGTTTTTTGCTATGTCTTTCGCTACCCGGGCAAAAATGAACGAAGACGATAGTCTGTGGCAGAGCATCCCCTCTTTCACCCAAAAATATTCCGACGATGCCCGGCCTGTGCTTATTGAACATTACCGCGCTGGGATCCCGACCCGCTTTGATGCCAGCATCAAAGCCGATTTACAAAAGCTGTTTAAGGTACTTAAAGCCAATGAGGGAACTACTGGCGTAACCGGTTCACTGCAATCTCTGCCCGACAGCCTGTTCTGGCAGAGTCCGGCACTGGCAGGACAGTAACCACTGATGCACAGTCATCCGGCACTAACCCGCGTTATGTCAATGGTGGTTTTTATTCTGCTGTGGCAGGCCGCCGTGATGCTGTTTACCCCCGAACTGTTACCAGCGCCCTATGCTGTACTTACCAATCTGATGAGCCATATCGACAGTGGCGAGTTACCCCATCATCTGGCCATTACACTACGCCGCATTGCCATCAGTTTTCTGTGCGCTATGTTACTGGGCAGCTTACTGGGGCTGGTTATGGGTCATTTTAAGCGCCTCGATTTGTGGCTCGACAGCGTAATGACACTGGCGCTGAACGTGCCGGCGCTGGTAACTATAATTCTGTGTTTTATCTGGTTTGGATTAAATGAAACAGCGGCGCTGATTGCTGTCATCGTAAATAAAACACCCAATATCGCGGTCACAATGCGCGAGGGTGCCAGAGCCGTGGATAAGCGCTTGCTGGATGTGGCCAAAGCTTATCAGGTACCGGCGGGACGCACTTTTATAAAAGTGTACCTGCCGCAACTGTATCCGTATTTCCTCGCTGCGGCCCGCGGTGGTCTGGCCCTGGTCTGGAAAATTGTGCTGGTAGTAGAACTGCTCGGCTGTAGTGATGGCGTAGGCTTTCAGCTGTCGTTGTTCTTTCAGTATTTTGATATTACCAGTGTGCTGGCTTATACACTGGCGTTTGCCTGTATTATTTTTGCCCTTGAAGCTGGCGTATTACGCCCCTGGGAACGGCGGGTACTTAAATGGCGCTGACTTATCAGATCGATATCGCCAACAAATCATTTAAAGATGATGGCGGTAACCAACGCACGATTATCTCAGATCTCAGTATCACCCTGACCGCTGGCGAGTTTGTTACTTTGCTGGGACCGTCTGGCGCTGGTAAAAGTACCTTGCTGAATATCGTTGCAGGACTCGATACCGATTATCAGGGGAAAGTTAAACTGGCTTTGCCCTATGGCCAGCCAGCGCGTGTGGCATTGATGTTTCAGGAACCACGGCTAATGCCCTGGCTGACCATCTGCGATAATGTGATGCTGGTTTGTGAAGGCGCTTCATCCCAACGACGCAGTAATGCGCTTTACTGGCTGCAACAGGTTGGACTTAGCGGAGCTGAGTATCAATACCCGGCGCAACTCTCCGGAGGCATGTTAAAACGTGCGGCACTGGCCAGGGCCTTTGCCTGTGAGCCGGATATTTTACTGATGGATGAGCCTTTTTCGTCGCTGGATATCCCGGCTGCCGATTCACTCAGAAACCTACTCACCCAGTTGTGGCAAGCACGACGGACAACGGTGGTATATGTCACCCATGATATTACCGAGGCAATCACTTTATCGGATCGCATTTTACTGCTTAGCAGCCAGCCCATGCAGATTCAGGAAGATGTTAGCCTGACCGCACAGCGCCCACGAAACCCGCTCGATGATGAACTATTTACCCTCTCCCAACTTTTTAAACAGTCGTTAGCTGATCCGGCCTGATCGTTAGTTGTATGACCAACGGCCCAATTTATGCTACTAATGGCCGGGTTTTGTTCGTAAATCGCTCTTGCGAATCTTGTTAAACAATTGTGAATTATATAAAATCGACAGCGGTGAATTGGTATTCAAGCCTTGGGCAAAGCGTAATGCAACCAGTCACCCGAGTTTAGGGAGTATCCATGCTGTCGCAACCAATTAGTCAAGCTGTTGAAGTCTTCGACTCACCCTCTGTAGCCAGAGCCGGCTCTGAAAGCCTCGATCCTGTTATTGCAGCCAGAGACATTTACAATGCCCTGGCACCGTGCGAGGCAGCATGCGTAGTATTCTACTGTTGTACCCGTTATCCGCTGGAACAACTGTCAAAAGAATTAAATCGCTACTTTGGTGATATACCGGTGATTGGTTGTACCTCCGCAGGCGAAATCACGCCCGACGGCTGCCGCAAACATTCCATCAGCGCCTTCGCCCTGAGTAAGCACCACTTCGCCGTAGAAACCGTGCTTATCGAAAATCTGGCTGCCTTTTCAGAGCGCGATGCCGATGTGCTGGTGAACTCCATGCTCGATAAACTACGCAGCAAATCAGTGTCGCCCGGACCAGTAGAACAACACTCTTTCGGTATGACCTTACTGGATGGCTTATCCATTCGCGAAGAACTGGTTATCGATGCGCTCAATATGAGTATGCAGGATATTCCACTGGTTGGCGGCTCAGCTGGCGACGATCAGCATTTTGTCGATACCCAGATTTACTGCAACGGCCGTTTCTACAGCAGCGCGGCAGTCTTTATGCTGATTAATACCAACTGTTATTTTGACGTATTCAGCCACCATCATTTAGCCCCTGAGAACGACAAACTGGTAGTAACCCAAACCGCGCCGGGGCAACGGGTGGTAGAAGAATTTAATGCCGAACCTGCAGCTCTGGAATACTGCCGGATAAACGGTTTAAAGCTCGAGGACCTGACCTCGGAAGTTTTCGCCATGCACCCACTGGCGGTGCAAATTGGCGATCACCTGTATATCCGCAGTATCCAGCAGGTTAACGATGATTTAAGCCTGACTTTCTTCTGCGCCATTGACGCCGGCATTGTACTGACCAAGATGAAATCCAGCGGGCTGCACGCTCACTCCACCATGATCCTCAATGATATTCGCCGCAATGTAGGCGACATTGAATTGCTGATTGGTTTTGACTGTATTCACCGCCGCGCTGAAATCGATAAATACCAGTTGGAAGACACCATGTCTGAGCTCTACCGTGCCAATAATGTGATCGGATTTAATACCTACGGTGAGCAGATAAATGGGTTACACTTGAACCATACTTTTACCGGCGTAGCGATTGGAGCGCCCATTGAAACCGACCTCAAGTCCACTGACGCCTGAAGTAGCCGTTGAGCCGCCGGAAATGGCCGGTGATGATGAGCTGGAACGGCTGCGCTACGAAAACGAAAAGCTGCAGAAAATAAACCGCGTGCTGATGCGCCGGGTAGAAATGGGCTGGGGCAATCACAGTGATGCCTATCAGTCTTTTGAAGACGCCGCCATGCTTGCCGATAAGGTTAAAGAGCGCACCTACCGCCTGCAGCAAACCCTGCATCGCCTGGAAGAATCTAACCAACAGCTCGAACTGGCCCGCCGGGAAACAGAGAAAAGCCAAATTCAGGCCGAACAGGATCGTCAGCGACTGCGTGATGCTATTGAGAGTATTTCCGATGCCTTCGCTCTGTTCGACGCAGACCGCAAAATGGTGATGGTAAACAGCCGCTGTGCCGAATTCTGGCAACAGCACAATATTACCTATGAATTGGGCAAAACCTCTTTTCAGGAAATTACCGCAGCCTCGCTGGTATTGGTTGATCACAAAGCCAAAGCGCAGAAAAAAGTGGGCGTCTATCCCGACCCGATTGCCCAGACTATCTTTAAATTGCGTGATGGCACCTGGATCCAGATGCAGGAGCGTAAAACTAACGATAACTGCCTGGTAGTAGTTTATACCGATATCACTAATATAAAACTGGCCGAAGAAGTCCGCTACGAGACCGCCATGGCCGAACAGGCAGAGCTCCTCAAAGCCACCCTCGAAAACATGACCCAGGGTGTTGTGTTGATTAACGCAGAGCGCCAGATCGAAACCTGGAATCAGCGCTTTTTCGAGCTGTTGGGCTTGTCGGATAGCGGTGTTCACCGCGGCGATGTATTTGCCGAACTCATGCAGCATAATGAGTTTGCCAAAGCCCTGTTTGACGCCATTTCCTTTGATGTGGCACCGGATAAGGACTTCCTCGAAGTCGAGATGATGCTCGATGACAACCTGGTATTACTGGTACGGCGCAACCTTATCCCTGGTGGCGGTATACTGATCACCTTTGCCGATATAACCGAGCGTAGTCGCAACCAGATTGCCTTGCGCGAGAGCGAACAGCGAATTCGCCTGATCACCGATGCCATGCCGGCGCTGATTTCCTACGTCAACAAAGATCTGTGCTACGAATTCGTCAACCGCGAGTTTGAAAAGTGGTTTAACCGCTCACGCGACGAAATTATTAATCACCACCTCAGTGACGTGCTTGGCCATAAAGAGTATCAAACCCTCACCATTCATATTGCCCGTGCGATGCTTGGCCAGGCGGTTAACTTTGAGCTCGAACACAGCCGCGACCCGGATAATGTGCGGATTTCAAACAAAACCTACATTCCCCATTTTGACGAAGAACGCAACGTCATCGGTTTCTTTGCCCTGGAGCAGGATGTTACCGAGCAGCGGCGTACCGCCCGGGCCCTTAAGCATGCCTATGATTACATGGAGCAGCGAGTTAACCAGCGCACCAAGAAAATTTCTGAAATTAACCTGCAGTTACGCAACGAAATTGAAGAACGGCAACTGGCCGAAATTAAGCTGCTGGAGGCAAAACGCGAAGCTGACCAGGCTAATGAGTCGAAATCAAAATTCCTCGCCGCCACCAGCCACGACTTACTTCAACCAATGAACTCGGCCCGTTTATTTGCCGATGCCTTAAACGATCTGACACTCGGCGAAGAAGCGCAGAAACTTATTCGTTCATTAAGCTACTCACTGGAAAACCTCGAGTCGCTAATCAGTGCGCTGGTGGATATTTCCAAGCTCGAGGCCGGATTGATTGAACCGGTACTTGATGACTTTGAAATTAATGATTTAATTACCAATATGGTGAATGAGTTTACACCTCAGGCAGAGGGTAAAGGCCTCAGGTTGAGAGTAAAGACCACCCAAACTCTCGTTCATTCAGATACTTACCTGCTGGCGCGGATCCTCCGCAATCTGCTCAGCAACGCAATTCGTTACACCAACGAAGGCTGTATTCTAATCGGGGTAAGGCGGCGCAAGACAGGTTTACAAATTCAGATCTTTGATACCGGGATTGGTATCCCGCAAGACAAACTGAGTGAAATCTTCCGCGAGTTTAATCGCCTGGATGCCAAAAAGCGCCGTCATGACAAAGGTCTCGGGTTAGGCCTGGCCATTGTAGAACGGCTCGCCAGCGTAATGAACCATACTATTAATGTTCGCTCAGTAGAGGGCAAAGGCTCCTGTTTCAGCATTACTCTGCCCTATGCCGATATGTCTGCGAAACGGGCTAAACCGGCACCACCACCGTTAATCGACCGCTTCAACGATAAACTCGAAGGGGCAAGAATTTTACTTATCGATAACGACGATGAAATCTGTAAAGGTATGGAAACGGTGCTGGGTAGCTGGAATTGTAATATTACCTCGGTACAAACGCTGGAAGAATTGCAGGAGCCGGAGTTTTTAACCGAGCTGGACCCACAGCTGATCATCGCCGATTATCACCTCGACGATGGCGATACCGGCTTTGACGCGTTAGAAATTACTCACCAGCATTTAGATCCGCACCCACCGGTTATTATGATTACGGCCAACTACACCAATGAGCTGCGCCAGAAGGTACGGGAGAAAGGCTATTCGCTGCTAAATAAGCCGGTAAAACCCCATAAAATGAAGCTGGCGTTATCTAACCTGTTATCAAATGCAAAAGCCTAGTTGTAGGTACTTACTACCACCATATACTTGATAAAGTAAGGCCAAACAAAACAACATAGGGATACATCACTGTTGGTCTGAGGCACTGTTTGAGATACTCTTTAATCAGGCCCATTCCACTGTTGGCGGTTTGCTGATACTGCTGATTAAACTGGCAACCGGTTTCATTATGATTAGCAGCTAATACTAATCCGCATTAAAGTTTGCCCACTACAGCCCAGTCTCTTGAGCACATTTT
>JAAFAI010000006.1 GCA_018222405.1 Gammaproteobacteria bacterium
CCCTAACCCGCTACCGCCGCACAGAACACATGAGAAATGACAACGGCGCATAACAATTTAATAGATTTCAAAATGGTGTAAACATTTACACCATTTTGACTTTTATTTTTAATTCTTAAGATACGCTTTATTTTATCAAAATCAATTCTTTGCGGTGCACCGTTTTGGTTTGGCTTGCCTGTTAGGCGTGAAATACCCCAAAGTGGTTTCTTATTTAATCGCGACCTACTTCTCTTAAAAGTGAGTCAGTAACGCTCCAAAATCCCATCCTCTGGTCAGTATTTCCTGGTTTCTTATCCTGCTAGTTTAGTCACTTTTGGAAGCCGCTATGCAATCGCCATTTTTATTAGCCATACAGGAGTTTATGCTCGTTAAGCGTTACGCTAAAAGAACAATTCAAACCTATTTATATTGGATTGCTGACTATATTCGCCACCAGAATTATCAGCACCCAAAAAAAATGGGCGACCATGAAGTGCAGCAATATTTAACCTATCTATCAATTAAACGTAAATTATCAGCTAGCAGTCAGACAAGTGCGTTAAATGCCCTGGCCTTCCTGTATAACAAATACCTCGGGCAACCACTTAGTGATGAATTGGAGTTTGTAAACAGCGGAAAGGCCCGAAAACTACCCGTGGTGCTTACTATTGCTGAAGTGCAAAAGTTGCTAAGCCATATTCCAGAGCCCCAGTGGTTACCGGTTTCCTTACTTTATGGCAGCGGATTGCGTTTAATGGAGTGCGTTCGGCTTCGCGTGAAAGATATTGATTTTGACTATAAATGTATTCGCATCTGGTTTGGCAAAGGCGCAAAACATCGGGTTGTCACCCTGTCCGATACGCTTGTTAATCCGCTTAAACTCCAACTCCAATGCGAAAAAGTGGCACTGCAACTTAAAAGAGATCTACAGAACCCTGAGTTTTAAGGCGTATGGATGCCTAATCAGTTGGATAAGAAATTCAAATCAGCCAATACATCATTAGAATGGCAGTACCTCTTCCCGGCACGCAAATTAAGCACGGATCCCGAAACCAAACTTACCCGCCGTCATCATATTGATGAAAAGCAAATTCAGCGTGTTGTGCGCCATACGGCCCATAATATAGGCTTGGAAAAAGCCGTAACACCGCATACGCTACGCCATTCATTTGCAACACATTTACTATTGAAAGGCGCTGATATCAGAACTGTTCAAGACCAACTCGGCCATGCCGATGTGAAAACTACCCAAATCTATACGCATATATTACAACGAGGCGGTAACGCTGTGATAAGCCCACTCGAGCTACTGAAGTAAAAAGCGGGCCTTTCTTGCTAAATCAATTAGTCTTTATCGTAAAGAATATCCATTACATCGGCCAGCTCGGTTTTGCCGGCACGCACTTCTTCTTCGCTCATATCGGCAATTTCATGCGGGAACACTAACCAATCGTCACTTTCGTTTACGTAATAGTCAGGCACGATATCGGTTTTATTATTCTGCGGCTTGTAATACGGGCAGGCAATACGGATATCTTTTGGCATGTTCAGACGCATCAGCTTTTTAATTTGCTTAATCAATGCATCTACGCTGCGGCCCGAATCAAACACATCATCCACAATCAGCAGCGCGTCTTCGGCATTGGCATTTTCAATCAGATAATGCAGGCCATGTACGCGAATCTCTTTGCTTTGCTTGTTAATGCCGTAATAAGAAGAGGTTCTTACCGCTATATGGTCGGTGGGGAATTTTTTAAATTCAAAGAACTCTTGTACCGCAATACCAATTGGCGCGCCGCCCCGCCAGATCCCAACAATAAATTGCGGACGAAAGCCGTCCTTATACACTTTGGAGGCAAGTCGAAATGAATCCTGAAGCAGATCCGCCGACGTAATAAAGACTTTATTCATAGAAACGGTAACCGAGCGAAAGAAAAGAAAAAGATTATAGAAAACTTTATGCCACAATGCACGGCAAAACCCAAAAACCTGACCATTTAATCAAGTTTTTACGATTCCTGTTGTAAAACCTTAGCCGGTTGCACTTTCATGGCGCGTTGCGCCGGATACCAACTCGCCAGCAGGCATAAACCTAACGAAAACAGAGTTACCCAAACCACCTGATGCCATTGCATATCAATGGGTAAACCCGGCCCGTCGGCAGATAACGCCAGATATATTCCAAGAAATTCCAAAATATCGTTAATATACACAACCGCTAAAATGCCCAGCACAGCACCAATTACCGCGCCTTTTAGGCCATTAAAGATGCCGTTAAGCATAAAAATGGCGCGCACTGTGGCCACCGTCATGCCCTGGGAAAGTAATATAGCAATGTCACCACTTTTTTCCGACACTACCATCACCAGCGCAGACACAATGTTAAATGCTGCCACCGCAATAATCAGCAGCAGCATTAAAAACATCATGTTCTTTTCCATTTTTACCGCATCAAACAAAGGCCCCTGCCGGGAACGCCAGTTACTGGTTGAGTAACCCGCCTGTTCAAGTTGTGCCACCACGCCCTGGTAGTTAAACGCATTGTTTAAAAACAGGCGCACATCCGCCGGGCTGTCTTTGGGTTTACGCAACAGCCGGGTTAAATCGTCGAGCCGTAAATAAATCACTTTGTCGTCAAGCTGCGAGCCGAGGTTAAATAGCGCAGATATGGTCACCAAACGCTGGCTCGGCATGCGGCCAAAAGGCGTATAAACGCTGGCACCGGCGGCCATTACCCGTATTTGGTCACCCACATTCACGCTTAGCTCCTGCGCCAGTGCGCGGCTGATGATAGCGCCAAATTTAATCTCTTCAAGGCGCTCAAAATTACCTTCCAGCATGTAGTCGCTCACAATGCTGTGGTTGGCCATCGTCGCCGGATCCACCCCCTGCAATTGCACGCCACGCAACGCCTGGCGGGATTGCACCAGGCCTTCAGCCTCTCTGAACGGGCTCGCGGCCCGCACTTCCGTTAAGGGCAGTTGCAGCACGTCATCAACACTGGCGTTATGGGCTACCACCTGTGGCACAATGCCTAAAATCCGCTGGCGTAGCTGAGCTTCAAAGCCGTTCATTACCGATAGCACAATAATCAGCGACATAAGCCCCAGGGCAATCCCGGCTACCGAGAAGCGGTTAATAAAGGCTACAAAGCTGTTGTGTTTGCCTGCGGTGGAATAACGCAGTGCAATATAGGCGGAAAGCGGATAGGCCATGAAATTTCACCTGTACCTGGGTAGTCGGGGCTTGGTATTCATCCTTCCCTGCACTACTCTTAATCAATACGGTACGTTGTACGTTTTAATGATAAACAAAGACTTAAGCTCGGTGCATAATACGTGTAAGCTACCCTGCACACAAGTCAGCCTGGAGAGTATTGTGGAATCGTTAACCCTGGCAGAAAAACAAGCTCAGTTTAATGAGTTTTTCTTAATCAGCCACGCTATTAAAGTCAATATGCGTCCGCTCGACGAGCACTTTGCCCTGCCAGACAACGAACAACTCGAAGACCACATGCCTTATGCCTTTCGTATTGCCAGCGAGATGGCCTCTATCGAATCCCAGGCGCTGCGCCCGTTGCGAAACCTTAGCGATCACGCATCCGAACTGGTTAACTACCTTAATCATCAGTCACGCAAAATCGATTTGATGATGTCCTACATTTTACACCAGCAGGACGATCCGGATTACCGCTTTGAAAGTATCAGGTTCGGCGGCGGTGGCGTTATCATTCAACACCCCACCCCCCTGGATGCAGGCACTCAGGCAGAACTTAAACTTTTTGTTTCCGAAGAAGCCGCGGCCATTTTCTGCTACGGCGAAGTTATTACTTGCCAGCAGGAATCGGACGGCTACCATATAGCCTTCATTTTTACCCGGATCCGCGAACAGGATCAGGAACTGTTAGTCAGAGCCAGTTTGCATTTACAAACGCAGCAGCTTCGCAAGCGCAACCAGAATAAAAACGCGTAACCTGCAGTCCATAAATAAAAACGCTCAAAAAAATAGAATCGTTAAGGAATCATGACAACCACGCTTAATTCTTTGCCACTGCCCAAAACCAAGTCGACAGCCGGTTTTCAGGACCAACAACAATGGGGGCAGTTGCAAGGCAGCAGCCGCGCACTCGCCGTTGCCCAGGCCAGTCAGCAGGCCGGTCGCCCTATCGTGCTGGTTACCGCCGATACGCCTTCGGCGCTCAAACTCGAAAAAGAAATCCGCTATTTTCAGGGCAGTCAGCACAGTGTTCCGGTTACTCTGTTCCCCGACTGGGAAACCCTGCCTTACGATACGTTTTCGCCGCACCAGGATATTATTTCTCAGCGTCTGGAAACCCTGTTCCGGTTAACCCAGGAACCCAGTGGCATCTTTATTGTGCCCATCAATACCCTGATGCAGCGTCTGGCCCCGGTGGAATATATCGGCCAACACTTGTTGCTGTTAAAGCGTGGCCAGCAACTGGATCGCGATCAGTTTCGCCGCCAGTTAGAGCAAGCCGGTTATCTGCATGTCAGCCAGGTAATGAGCCACAGCGAGTTTTCTGTTCGCGGCAGTATTATCGACCTTTACCCCATGGGCTCTAAAGATCCCTACCGCATCGATTTATTTGATGACGAAGTCGACAGTATTCGCCTGTTCGATCCCGACTCCCAGCGTTCCAGCGATTCGGTAAACGAAATCCGCATGTTACCGGCCCGGGAATTCCCCACCGATAAAGCCGCGCTTAACCTGTTTCGCCAGCAATTTTTAGAGCGTTTCGACGCCAGTAACAGCGCCGAGTCGGTGTTTAATCAGATTACCCGTGGCACCATGCCAAGCGGTGTAGAGTATTATCTGCCACTATTTTTTGAAAAAACCGCCACACTGTTTGATTACTTTCATCCCGACACGCTTATTATGCTGCATGGCGATGTCAGTGATGCCTGCGAATTCTTCTGGGCGGATCTGAATGAACGCTACGAACAGTACCGCTATAATAAACATCGTCCGTTGCTGGCGCCCATGGAGCTGTTTTTACCGGTTAACGAGTTATTCGCAGGGCTCAAACAATGGCCGCGGGTCGCGCTGGCCTCACAGCCACTCGACGAGGCTGCCGGTAAACATAATCTGCATTGCGAAAAGCTCGACGATATCGCGTTAAACCCGCAAAAGAAGCAACCTGCTCAGGCCTTATTAACTACCCTGTCCGAAGCCAGCGAGCGCGGTGCCAAAGTACTGTTTTGTGCCGAATCACAGGGCCGCCGGGAAAACCTACTCGGCATTTTAAGCAAGTACCAAATTAAGCCCGTAGAGTTTGCTCACTTCGACGATTTTCTTACCAGCCACGAAACCGTTGGTATCTCCATTGGCATGGTAGAGCACAGTTTCCGCTGGAACAATCCCGACGGAGAGCTGCTGTTTATTACCGAAACTCAGCTACTCGGCCATAAAATCAGTCAGCGGCGTTTGCGAACCGCGCAAAAGCCTACCGACGAAAACGCCATTATTCGCAATCTGGCGGAGCTGTCTGTGGGTCAGCCGGTGGTCCATCTAGACCACGGCGTAGGCCGCTATATTGGCCTGCAAACCTTAGATGCCGGTGGCGTCACTACCGAATTTTTAACCATTGAGTACGCCAAGCAGGCCAAGTTATATGTACCGGTGGCCTCGCTGCACTTAATTTCGCGCTACAGCGGTGGTGAGCAGGATTCAGCGCCGCTGCATAGCCTGGGCTCCGATGCCTGGGAAAAAGCCAAGAAGAGAGCGGCCGAGCGGGTACGCGACGTGGCCGCAGAACTACTCGATGTGTACGCCAAGCGTGCTGCAAAGCCCGGCTTTGCCTACCCCATTACCTGGGAAGAATATCAATCCTTTGCCGACAGCTTTCCGTTTGAAGAAACCGCCGATCAGATGCAGGCCATCAACGCGGTTATTCAGGACATGGGTAGCCCACAGGCAATGGACCGCCTGGTGTGCGGTGACGTGGGCTTTGGTAAAACCGAAGTGGCCATGCGCGCGGCTTTCTTAGCCGCTAATCAGGGTAAACAGGTGGCTATTTTAGTACCCACTACCCTGCTTGCGCAGCAACATTTCGAAAACTTTAAAGACCGCTTTGCCAACTGGCCGTTCCGCATTGAGGTGGTTTCCCGCTTTATTAGCGGTAAAGCCACCAAATCGGTTATGGACGGTATCGAAAACGGCACCGTGGATATTGTGGTCGGCACTCATAAACTGCTCAGCGACACCATTAAGTTTAACGATCTCGGCCTTGTTATCATCGACGAAGAACACCGCTTTGGTGTGCGCCAGAAAGAGAAGTTTAAAGCCCTGCGCGCCGATGTGGATATTCTTACCCTTACCGCTACCCCCATTCCGCGTACGCTGAATATGGCCATGTCGGGGATGCGTGACTTATCGATTATCGCCACGGCTCCGGCCAAGCGCCTGGCTATAAAAACCTTTGTGCAACAGCGCGATAAAGCGGTTATTCGCGAAGCTATCATGCGTGAAATTCTGCGCGGCGGCCAGGTTTACTTCCTGCACAACGAGGTAGAAAGTATTGCCCGCACCGCCGAGGAGATTGCCGAAATCGTGCCGGAGGCCCGTATTGCCGTGGGTCACGGCCAGATGCGCGAGCGTGAGCTGGAGTCGGTAATGAGTGACTTTTATCATCAGCGCTTCAATGTGCTGGTGTGTACCACCATTATCGAAACCGGTATCGACGTGCCCACCGCCAACACCATTATTATGGACCGCGCCGACCACCTTGGTCTGGCGCAGTTGCACCAGTTGCGTGGCCGGGTTGGCCGCTCACACCATCAGGCCTATGCCTATTTGTTAACCCCGCATCCTAAGCGCATGACCCGCGATGCCGCCAAGCGTTTGGAAGCCATTGCCAGTCTGGAAGACTTAGGCGCCGGGTTTGCCCTGGCTACCCACGATCTGGAAATTCGTGGTGCCGGTGAGTTACTCGGCGAAGACCAGTCCGGCCAAATTGCCAGTGTGGGTTATTCACTGTACATGGACATGCTGGAACAAGCGGTCGATGCCCTTAGGGCCGGTAAAGAGCCGTCACTCAGCGATGCTAACCGCCTGCATACCGAAATCGAATTGCGCATTCCGGCGCTATTGCCGGAAGATTACATTGCCGATGTGAATACCCGGTTATCCTTGTACAAACAACTGGCCAGCTGTAAAAACAGCGACGATATCGAATCCTTCCAGATTGAATGTATCGACCGCTTTGGCCTGCTGCCGGATGCGGCGAAAAACCTTATTGCGGTGGCCGAGCTTAAACTCAAAGCCCGTCGCGTAGGTATTCACAAGGTCGAAATGACCGCCACTGGTGGTACTATCGAATTTAATGAAGACACCCCGGTAGACCCCGGTTTTATTATTCAACTGGTACAAACCCGTAATAAAATGTTTAAGTTTGAAGGCAGTCAAAAACTGCGGATCGTGAAGAAAACCGAGACAGCCCGCGAACGATTAGCTATGGTGGACGGGCTTATAGAAGAATTTGCCAGGGAGATCAGCCAGGCATGAGGCGTATAATTGGTAGCCTGCTCGCACTCAGTTGTATAACCGCTTACCCGGTACACGCTAACGACGAAGACAAATGGTGGTTCGACATTGAGGTAATGCTGTTTGCCCGTGATGCCGCGGTGAGCGATCTTGCCGAACGGTTTGAACGTCAACAGGTATTAAGTACACCGAACACCGACTGGGATTTACTCACTGAGTATTACCAGCCAGACATTACCATGGTGTATAACTCATTACCGGTGTGCAACACCCCTACTTCACCACTGTGGGCAGAGGCGCCGTCACAGGAAGAAATCCTGCGCGATTATTATATCGAGCCGGAGCCGGTAGAGCAGGCATCAGATAATCAGGCCGGGCTGGTTGAAAACGGCAACACGCCGGAGTCTGAGCCAGGCAATCAGGAGAGCGAGCTATTCAGTGATGAAAACAGCGAAGTCGCAGATGACGAACAATTTTTGCTGGCTGACGAAGCCACTCAGGGCATAGCAACTTCAGACAATACGTTTGTTGAACCAGAGCCTGAAATTATTCCCCCGGAGCCTGCGGACATTGCTGCCTACTGGCTGTCGTTTAACTTAAATGAAGAACAGCTCACGCCGGTAAGCGTAAAACGCCGTCCGCTCAATTGTGTTACCAGTAACAGGCCAGAACTAAACATACAAACCTGGCAGTGGCAACAACCAGATTTATATGTACCGCCGCGTCAGCAAACCCCGCTTTATGTGCACGGAGCTAATTTTAAACGGGCCAGCGGCCCGCATTTGCTGCCCACTAACCAGCTATCACAGGATGATATCTATACCAGCATTCGCTGGCGCAAAGGTATCGAGCGGCTGGCTCACTTTAGCTGGCGTCAGCAGGTTAAATTTGGGCAGGACAAAGCCGAAACCCTGCGTTTATTTGCTGGTCAGAATTTTGCACAGCAGTTTACTAAAAATGGCGATCTACGCCCGCAACAATTATTGCCCGGCGACGAGCCTTCCGCAGAACAAAACGCCGAGCTGGCCGAACCGGCAGACACCTTTTTTGCCGAACTGAATCAGCGCCTCAATAACCCGCAGCCAATCAGTTTTGCTGGCATGACGGCACCACCGGAAGCCAACGACGACGGCAATACCCAGTCGGATGTTAAGCGCTTATCCCCCATCTGGGAGCTTGACGGGTTTATTCAGATATACCTTAAATACATCAACCGGGTGCCCTATCTGCACATTAACAGCGAGCTGTTTTATCGACAGCCTGTGCTATCGGCCTCTACCCTGCCCGGTGCGCCACCGGCCTACGAGCTGGTGTCTATTCCGTTTTCTCAGCAGCGCCGTGTGATCAGTACGCAACTGCATTATTTTGACCACCCGCTGTTTGGCATGCTGGTACAAATCCGCCGTTACGATCGCCCCGCCGCGCCGCAACCCGCCGAGGAGCAAGACTAACCATGAAAATCTATACCAAAACCGGCGATCAGGGTGAAACCCAGCTTTACGTCAACAAGCCACAAAAGGTGGCCAAAGACGACGCCATTATTGAGTGCTACGGCAGTCTCGACGAACTCAATGCGCAAATCGGCCTGTTAAGCGCTCGCCTGCAGGCCGATAAACTGGGCAGTAACAGCGACTTAGCTATGCTGGCAGCCATTCAGAATGCCCTGTTCAGCGTTGGATTTGCGGTATCGGCCAGTTCTACCCTGGCCCCGGATGCAGTGGTGGATTTAGAATCCCATATTGATGTGATGCAAGCCGACTTACCACCGCAAACCAGCTTTATTCTACCCGGTGGCTGTGTGGCCGCCGCGCAGGCTCATGTTTGTCGTACCGTGTGCCGCCGTGCCGAGCGACGCATGATCAGCATGGCCAAACACACCGAAGTCTCTGAACTCGCCCAGCAATACGTTAATCGCTTATCCGACTGGCTGTATGTGTTTGCCCGGTATCTCAACGCCAGAGCCGGCGTGGCCGATGTGCCGGTTAGTCGCTAGGCATTTATAGCCGGGTCACAACCACCACACCAGTAATAACCAGTCCCACCAGAATATTCAGCATGGTGCCCTCGCGCACCATGGTCTGAATGGGGATCCGGCCGCTGCCATACACAATCGCATTAGGCGCCGTGGCTACCGGCATCATAAAGGCGCAGCTGGCGCTAATAGCGGCAGGCATCATCAGCACAATAGGATCCACGCCAATCGCGGCCGACGCACTGGCCAGAATTGGCATAAGCAGGGTCGCGGTAGCGGTATTAGAAGTAATTTCGGTAACAAAACTCACTGCCAGGCACAATACCAGCAAAGTCAGCACAATGGGCAGAGCAGACAGTCCGGTCAGAGCTTCACCAAGTAATAAACTTAAGCCCGAGGCGGTAAACGCTTTGGCCATGCAAATCCCACCAGCAAACAGCAATAACATGCCCCATGGGATCGCCTCAGCGGTTTTCCAGTCGAGCAGTTGATCCGGCTTTTCCTTATCGCCGTTGGGTACCAGAAACATCAGCACTACGCCGGCAATGGCAATAGTGCTGTCACTCACCAGCGTCATTCCCGTCCATGCCGACCAGTAAGGGCGGAATATCCAGGCCAGCGCCACAATGCCAAACACTATCAGCACCCGTTTTTCCGCCGGGCGCCAGTCACCGGCTTTTGGTAAGTCGCAATCAGGCATATCGCTTAACTTGCGGGTTAGCCAGAAAGCCATTATCGGAATCGCGAT
This sequence comes from Gammaproteobacteria bacterium, assembly GCA_018222405.1. GTDB lineage: Bacteria > Pseudomonadota > Gammaproteobacteria > Enterobacterales > Alteromonadaceae > Alteromonas. The sequence goes on from JAAFAI010000006.1 coordinate 10,206, forward strand.
CAGCACTATGGGAACGCCGGTCATCATCCAGTTAATAAAACTGAGCTCCGTGCCGGTGGTTTGCTGATACACACTCATAAAAATAATATTCGGCGGTGTGCCGATGGGCGTGCCCACCCCGCCCAAACTCGCTGAGTATGCAATGCCGAGTAACAAGGCAGCAGCCAGTTTTGGCGAGTTCATCGAAGTGATAATGGCCATAGCAATGGGCAGTAACATTAAAGTGGTGGCGGTATTGGATATCCACATGCTCAGCACTGCCGAGGTGAGCATAAAACCCAGCACCAGCCGTCTGGCACTGGACGCTCCGCATAAGCGCAGCATGTATACCGCAATGCGGCGGTGCACGCCCGACTTCTCCAGCGCTTTGGAGAGCATAAACGCACCCATCAGCAGCAGGATCACGTGGCTACCCAGTGCTGATGCCGCTTCTTTATAATCAATTACGCCCGCCATAGGAAAGGCCACAAACGGGATAAGCGAGGTCACCGGAATAGGCAGTGCCTCAGTCACCCACAAGATGGCAATTAATAGTGTTAGCGCGGCCGTCAGGCTGAGTGCGTGGTCTAAACCGTTCGCGGCCAGCACGCCCCATAACAATGCACTGACCACAACGCTGAATACGATGACTTTATTTTTAACTATCATAGCGTTGCCACACCTCACAAGCTTGTTGATAAGTTTGTTCTGCCGTTGCCGAGAGCTGCCAGCCGGATAGCCGGCTCAGGCGATGAGACGGCTCAATAGTGCCAGGCAGGCCGTTTAAAATGGCCAGCGCACCGTTTGTGTTGTTGCATGCAAGCACCATATCACAGCCGGCACCCAGGGCCTGTTGGGCGCGCTCTGGATAAGTACCGGCTACGGCTGCGCCTTCCATGGATAAATCATCGGAAAAAATCACTCCGTCAAAGCCAAGCTTGCCGCGCAAAATGGTTTGTAACCAGTAAGGGGAAAACCCGGCGGGTTTATCGTCGATGGCCGCAAAACGCACGTGAGCTGGCATCATGGCATCAATTTTTTGCCGGGCGATTAGATCAGCAAAAGGCACCAGGTCCTGCTGTTGTATGGTTTGCCAGTCCCGTTCATCCACCGGGGTATCAATGTGTGAGTCAGCCACCACGCTGCCATGGCCGGGAAAGTGTTTGCCGGTAGAGGGCATGCCTATGGCGTGCATGCCGTCTATCAGGCACCCCGCCAGACGGCTCACTACCCCTGGCTGGGGCGAGAAACCGCGGTCGCCAATCACATTAGACACACCGTTAATATCCAGCACCGGAGCAAAACTAATATCAATGTCCAGTTGCTTGAGCTCGTAAGCCATAATCACACCGCAGGCATAACTCAACGCGTCGGCGTCATTATCATTAGCAGTTAGCTGCAGTATTTGCCCCATGGCGGGTAGCCGGGTAAATCCGGGGCGAAAACGCTGTACCCGGCCGCCTTCATGATCCACAGCAATGATCAGCGGTTTGCCTGCCGCCTTACGAATATCCTGTATCAACGCCCTGAGTTGATCTACCGACTCATAATTGCGCGTAAACAGGATCACACCGCCGGTAAGCGGGTGCGCTAGCATGTCGCGTTCATCTTGCTGTAAACTGAGGCTGCGACAATCGATCATTACTGGTCCCATGCTGACTCCTGGACTCCAATGCATTGTTTTACAATGCTAAACTGCTTAGGACGTGGCGACAAACAAAACTGTGAGCTTCACAATTGCAATAGCACTGCCGCCAGCTTAAGACGCTGGCATAAAAAATTGTGAAGCAGTGGTGAGCTACACCATCAAACTGCCGCCGAAAGGCTTTAAGCATAAGAAAAAACAGGGAGTATTACACGTGTTAAATTGGTTAAAACGGATCGTACTGGCAGTAATTGGCCTGCTGATCATTGCAGTGATGGCGGTTTACTTTACCCTTCGTCAGTCACTCCCGGCCTTAGACGGTGATCGCATTGTCAGTCAGGTTCAGCAACCCGCTACTTTATCGCGTGACGCCCTCGGCCAGGCAATTATTCAGGCCGATTCACGCAAGGAAGCCATGTATTTACTTGGCTTTGCTCATGGCCAGGACCGTTTCTTCCAGATGGATCTGCAACGTCGGGTTGCCGCCGGTGAGCTGTCTGAGTGGCTGGGTAGCATGGCCCTCGATGTCGATAAAACCGGTCGTTTTCATGAATTCCGCCGTCGCGCCAACACCATCTATGCCCAGCTGCCCCAGGCACAAAAAGACATTCTGATTGCTTATACCGAAGGGGTTAATCAGGCCGTCGAAGAACAATCTGCCCGTCCCTTCGAATATATTCTGACTAATTTTGAGCAGGCCCCCTGGTCACCTGAAGACAGTATCCTGGTGATCCTCAGCATGTACCTCGATTTACAAAGTGGTAATGTGAATCGCGACCTTACCCTGACCGAAATTAAGCATCAGTTTGGCCAGCCCATGGTCGACTTTATTTTGCAGCCGAGCCAGTATCAGGCTGCGCTGGATAACAGCCAGCTCAGCGGCGATGTGGAAATTCCATTGCTCAAAGCGCGCCCGGCTGCAGTGAGCAACAGTACGGCGCAAATGGCCTTTCGCACCGAAATTGGCAGTAACAACTGGATTGTGGGCGGCGCACTCACCGAGACCGGCGACGCGATGCTGGCCAGTGACATGCATTTAGGCATGCGCGTACCGATTATCTGGTATCGCGCCCAGCTTAATTATGCGGTGGACCAATACGACGTGTCGCTGACCGGGGTTACCTTACCCGGCGTGCCCGGCGTCATAGCCGGTACCAATGGTCATATCGCCTGGGGCTTCACCAATGCCTATGTGGATACCGCCGACTGGGTGCTTATTGACCGCAGTGAAGTAACAGCCATAGAAGAAACCATCAGCGTAAAAGGTGAGCCGGAAACCTATAAACGGCTCACCAGCCAGTACGGCCCGGTTCGTCAGTTGGGAACGCGCTTTTACGCCTTAAAATGGACCGCTCAGGAACCCTACGCGGTTAATCTCATGCTCAACCAGCTAGACACTAAACTGTCGGTGCTGGAAGCCATTCCGGTGGTCAGAAAGCTCGGCATCCCGGTGCAGAACATTGCGCTTGGTGACACTGCCGGTAACATTGCCTGGATGCCCGCTGGTGCTGTCCCGGCCCGTAAAGTGCCGCATAATACGGCCATTACACCTGAGCAGCTGGACGGTTTATGGAACATCGATGAAATGGACCTGCCAGTAGTCATGAATCCATCATCACATCGTATCTGGACCGCCAACTCGCGAGTTATTGGCACTGACGACCTCGCCCGCTTTGGCGATGGTGGCTATGCCCTTGGTGCACGTGCTCAACAGATCCGCGACCGCCTGTTCGATTACGAACAATTTGACGAACAACGTTTCTACCAGATTCAGCTTGATAACGAAGCCCGTTTTCTGCAGCCCTGGCATGCGCTGCTCCGTCAGTTGTTAAAGCGCAATTCCGGCTACTTTGCCACCGATATCGAAGCGCTGGATAACTGGCAAAATTGTGCCTGCGCCGAGTCGGTAGGCTACACCCTGGTGAAGCATTTTCGTCGTCAGGTAATTAACACCACATTTGCGCCCCTTAGCGAAGCACTTAAACCCAAGCATCTGAGCCTGCGGTATGTCTCCAGTAACCTCGAACCGGCTATCTGGCAACTTATCCGCAGTGAAAACACCCAGTGGTTGCCAGAGGGCCAAAACGACTGGCAAAGCTATATGCTGAGCCAGTATGAGCAGGCGCGGCAACAGTTGCAGGATAAACACGGCGCGTCAAAGGATTTATCGACCCTGGCCTGGGGTAAGGTCAATAAGCAAGCCATTACCCATCCTTTTGCCGGGCAAATCCCGGTATTTGGCAAGGCGTTAAACATGCCGGAAATTCCTGGCTATGGCGATACCTTTATGCCAGCGGTTCAGGCCCGCAGCTTCGGTGCTTCTCAGCGCTTGTTTGTGCGCCCCGGCCAGTTGGATAAAGCGGTATTAACCATCCCGGGCGGGCAGTCCGGCCATCCGCTCTCGGCGTTTTATAAAGCCGGTTTCGATGACTACGCCAAGCATCGGATGACCCCGTTGCTGCCAGGTAAGCCTTTGCATACGCTAACTTTTATGCCAGAGTAAACGACTAACCGGTAATTTGAGAAAGGCCACAATGACCCCTGCAATAAAACTGCTCGAGCGCGGTAAACATGCTCACCAGGTGCTCAGGTATGAACATGATAAACAGGCCGAGTCCTTCGGCCTGGAAGCGGTTGAAAAACTCTCACTACAGGCGCCCACCGTGTTTAAAACCCTGGTGGCCGAACTGGACTCGGGTAAACTCGTGGTCGCTATCGTACCGGTCACCCATCAGTTAAACCTCAAACAACTGGCTAAAGCGGCCGGAGCCAAAAAGGCACAAATGGCGCCACCAGCCAAAGTAGAAAGCACTACCGGTTACGTGCTTGGCGGTGTCAGCCCGTTGGGCCAGAAGAAAGCCTTACCCACGTTTATCGACCAAAGCGCAGCTCAATTCGAACTGATTTACTGCAGTGCTGGTAAACGCGGGCTGGAAATCGAACTTGCGCCGCAATTACTTGCCAGCCTGACCCGCGCCACCTTTGCGCCACTCGCCGCGTAGTCCAGAAAGGCTACAAGCTTCCTATGAAGTGCCCGCGAACGCAAAGTGAACTCACCCGCATCAACGTAGGCAAAGTCCCTGTATTTGTAAGCGAAGCCTGTGGAGGTGTGTTTTTAGCAAACCAGACGCTGGCGCTATTTGAGTCTCCACAGGAAGAGCGCGGCCACGCGCTGGAAAAGCATCTGCGCCAGTTTCATCATGCCCTGCCCGCACTGGATGAGCGGGTTAACTGTCCGGCATGCAATGATACGGTGATGCTTCGCCGTTTTTACAGCCCGCTGCATGTGGTGGAAATTGATGAGTGTCCGGGCTGTGGGGGCATATGGCTGGACAGCGGCGAACTATCCCAGTTACAGGCATTAATGCTTAACCCTAAAGAACGTGCCCTGTTACGCCAGCAATTAATGAGTGAACACCGTCCTGTGGACATTCAGGGGATGGCACATTTGCGGGACAGGTGGATAAAACGCAGTGACAAAATAAATAAACTCTTTGAACTGGCCGACTACCTGATCCGCTGGTAGTAATTTACTCGTCCTGCGTTACCGGAGTCTCATTTGACTGGCGAAAACGTTCCTGCCAGAGTGCCTTAGCCTGTTTAATATTTGCTTCGTCGGGGGTTTCTGTGTCGCTAAGTTCTTGTGCGATATCCATAATAATAGCGTCACGGGCCGCAATCAGCCGGTCTGCCTCAGCAAATAAATCACGGGCCTCGGGATATTTGGTTTTTAAGGCGTCAATCCCCTTCAGTTGATAATAATGCTGCTCAAAAGCCTCGTTAAACAAAGCGCGTTTAGCATGAAAGACCAGATATTCCCGGCCCTTCTCTGAACTGATAAAAGTAATATCACTGTCGGTCAGCTCCGCGGCTTTGGCCACCTCTACGGCTTTTTGCTGCCATTGCTCAATAGCCGCCTGGTCATTATTTTTTACCGCAGTAGCCATGCCTGCCACCAGGTCACTGGCGTGTAGAATTTGCTGCCGAAACGCCATTGACGCCAGCTCAGCCTCATCATATTCCGCTGTGGCGGGCTCATCAGCCCCATTGAACTGCCAGAAAGCGGCTACGGCCAGCAGGATTAAGCCAATAACAACGACGATTTTCTTTGAAAACATAACAACCTGTACTACACATTGGAAAGAAATTGAGAAAGGATAGTTTACTACGCCTGAGCACAAAACGCATTGCGCGACTGCACCGCCCTAAGCACCGATGGCTCGGCTACCAGCAATAGTGGTCGTAAAAATAACGAGCCGGCAAGCACCGGCCCGCATTTTTGATACGAGGTTTACTCTGTCGGTGGTTTGGAATTTTCCACGCGACTTTTTAACTTCTGACCCGGACGGAATGTCACCACCCGACGCGCTTTAATTGGAATGTCTTCGCCGGTTTTTGGATTACGACCAGGACGTTCGTTTTTATCGCGCAGATCAAAGTTACCAAAACCGGATAGTTTCACTTGTTCACCGGATTCCAGTGCGCCTTTGATTTCTTCAAAAAACGCTTCCACTAAATCTTTAGCGTCCTTCTTATTAATACCCAGTTTTTCGAATAAGTGTTCAGCCATTTCGGCTTTGGTTAGTGCCATAAAATTTACTCTCTTAACGCTGCCCCGAATTCCGACTCAAGCCCTTGAATCACTGAATCTACCGCTGCTTGTATTTCCGCATCTTCCAGTGTTTTACCCGGATCCTGCAGGATTAAAGACAATGCCAGGCTCTTTTCACCGTCAGCAATTCCCTGTCCTGTGTACACATCGAACAAGTTTAGGCCAACTAGTTGATTTACGCCAATTTTTTCAACAAATTTTATTATATCGCCTACTTTCACGGTTTGTTTAACCGTAATGGCGATATCACGGCGGTTTGCCGGGTACTTCGAAATCGGCTGTGCCTGAGGTAATTTGCGGTCTGTAAGGGCCGCTAATTCAAGTTCAAACACAAACACTCTTCCGTTAGTGCCCAGTTGCTTACTGAACTGCGGGTGTACCGCGCCCAGCCAGCCAACACATTTATCGTCCAGGTAAATCGCCGCCGACATACCCGGATGCAATGCAGAATGCGTTTCTGTATTAAAAGTGACCGTTTTTTCCTTTCCAGTCAATGCTAAAAGTGCTTCAACGTCTGCTTTTGCATCAAAAAAGTCAACCGGCTTGTCATTAGCATCCCAATGTTCATCGTAACGACGACCAGCAACGACCCCTGCCAGCATCGGCTCCTGACGAATGCTGTTAGGTGCTTCTGCATCCGGAACAAACCGCAGGCCGGTTTCAAACAAACGAATACGCTGTTGCTGTCGCTTCTGGTTATATGACGTCGCCTGTAACAGTCCCGGCCATAAACTTACCCGCATAATCGACATGTCCGCCGATATAGGATGTGGCAGCACAAGGCCATTACTCTCAGGGAAAAGTGCATTTTGTATTTTTGGATCGACAAACGAATAGGTAATAGCTTCGTTGTAGCCACGATTTAGCAATACCGATTTCACGGTATTCACCGATAACTGCTTCTCGGTTGCCGGTAACATCGACAAGGCCGCGACCGGTGCCTGATTAGGAATACTGTTGTAACCGTATACCCGGGCCACTTCTTCGATTAAGTCTTCTTCGATCTCAATGTCAAAGCGATAGCTTGGTGCCGTAGCTACCCAGCCTTCATCGGTTTCTTTGGCATCGAGCCCTAAACGCGCAAGGATTTCGCTCACCGTGTCTGCAGCAATATCAATACCCAGCACCTTCGCTAAGCGCGCTTTGCGTAAAGTCACTTCGGCACGAGTCGGAATATCACTTTCGCTCACTGCTTCAACCACCGGGCCGGCTTCACCACCGCAGATTTCTAAAATCAGCTGGGTCGCGCGCTCCATTGCCGTGGCTTGTAATTGCGGATCCACACCACGCTCATAGCGGTGTGAAGCATCGGTGTGCAGGCCATACTGACGGGCTTTACCCATAATCGCATCCGGGTGGAAAAACGCGCTTTCCAGCAGAATGTCGGTGGTGTTTTCGTCGGTACCGGAATGCAGACCACCAAAGATACCAGCCATAGCCAGCGCTTTGTTATCATCGGCAATCACCAGGGTATTGTCTTTTAACTCAACTTCGGTTTCATCCAGTAAGGTGAGCTTTTCACCGGCCGTTGCCATGCGTACGTTGATACCGCCGTCAATGGCAGCCAGGTTAAACGCATGCATCGGATGACCCAGCTCCAGCAGTACGTAGTTGGTTACGTCGACAATCGGGTCGATACTACGGATACCGCTGCGGCGCAGTTTCTCGGTCAGCCAAAGAGGAGAATCAGCTTTTACGTTTACGCCCTTAACTACACGGCCAAGATAACGCGGGCACGCCTGCGGCGCGCTTAAACTAATCGCGAGTTTATCTTCAATTGCCGCAGCAACCGGTGCAATAACCGGCTCGCACACATCGGCTTTGTTCAGTACGCCCACTTCGCGGGCAATTCCCCGCAGACCAAGGCAGTCAGCGCGGTTAGGCGTCAGGTCAACTTCGATAGTAACATCATCCAGACCAAGGTAGTCACGAATGTCTTCACCTACCGGCGCATCCAGCGGCAATTCAATAATACCGCTGTGGTCGTCACTAACGCCCAGCTCAGAGTAGCTGCACAGCATGCCAAAAGATGGCTCGCCACGCAGTTTGGCTTTTTTAATTTTAAAATCGCCCGGCAGTACCGCGCCCACTTTGGCAACGGCGACTTTTAAGCCCTGACGACAGTTTGGTGCACCGCAGACGATATCAACCAGTTCATCATCGCCTACGTTAATTTTGGTGACTCGCAGCTTGTCAGCGTTAGGGTGCTGACCACATTCCACCACTTCACCTACCACCACGCCGCTGAACTCGCCAGCAACCGGTTCTACACCATCAACTTCCAGACCAGCCATGCTCAATTGTTCGCACAGCTCATCCCGTGATACGGCGGGGTTAACCCACTCTCTTAACCATTTTTCACTGAATTTCATTTTGCTTTGCCTTAATTGAACTGCTTGAGGAACCGAAGATCGTTTTCAAAGAATGCGCGCAGGTCGTTAACGCCGTAACGCAGCATGGTTAAACGCTCAACGCCCATACCAAAAGCAAAGCCGGTATATTCTTCCGGGTCGATGTTCACCGCCCGCAGTACATTAGGATGTACCATGCCGCAGCCCAGCACTTCCAGCCACTGACCGTTTTTGCCCATCACATCCACTTCGGCAGACGGCTCGGTAAACGGGAAGTAAGACGGACGGAAACGCACCTGCAACGACTCTTCAAAGAAGTTTTGCAGGAAGTCATGCAGAATGCCTTTAAGCTCGGTAAAGCTGACATTCTTGTCTACCATCAGACCTTCTACCTGATGGAACATTGGCGTGTGGGTCTGATCGTAGTCGTTACGATATACACGGCCGGGCGAGATGATCCGCAATGGCGGCTTCTCGGCTTCCATGGTGCGAATCTGCACGCCTGACGTCTGCGTACGCAGCATGATTTCGGGATTGAAGTAAAAGGTATCATGATCGGCACGGGCCGGGTGATTGGCCGGAATATTCAGCGCATCAAAGTTGTGAAAGCTGTCTTCCACTTCCGGGCCGGTTTTTACCGCAAAACCCAGCTCGCCAAAAAACTGCTCGATCCGCGCGATGGTGCGCGATACCGGGTGCAGGTTACCGTTTAACTCGGTGCGGCCCGGTAAGGTCACATCAACCGCTTCTTCAGCCAGTTTTTTATTTAATTCAGCACTACGCAAGGCGTCGCCTTTGGCGCTGATAGCCTGCTGAATTTCTTGTTTGGCTACGTTAATTTTTTGCCCGGCAAGAGGACGCTCTTCGGCCGACAACTGCCCTAACCCTTTTAACAGGTCGGTCAGCTTGCCTTTTTTGCCCATGAACTCAACTCTAACCTGGTCGAGCGTTGCTGCGTCACTGGCAGCGTCAATCTGCGCTTTGGCCTGACTGACTATCGCTTCAAGCTCCATGATTTCCCCAACTTGGTACTTAATATGCTGCTAACACCCACTGCTGTTATCGCCCCGTGCGGGACAGCCGCAGCAGCGGGTAAATAAAAGGCCGTTATTTTACACAAAGGATAAAAGCCGCGGCTACCCTAACAAGCTGATTTCAGCAAATAAAATCAAAAAAAACGGGAAATGGGGCGAAAACCACCCTATCCGGCGATTATTTTGCTCTGTCAGGCTACTTTATTAGCGGCAGAATCGATTTAAACTGCTCAGTGTCAGCCCTTTCAAGTAGTTCAAATAAGGCCATTTCCACACCGGTGAGCTGTGCCCCGGCACTCTGCATTTTTTGCAGCGCCAGCTGTTTATTGGCCGGATTACGGGATGACACGCAATCGCTGAGCAAATGCACCTGTTTACCACTGGCCAGTAAATCAATCACGGTCTGGTACACGCAGATATGGGCTTCGATGCCACACACCAGCCATTGTGAACGATTCAGCGCCTTAACCTGCTGCTCAATGCATTCGGTGCGAAGTGCACTGAAGGTAGCTTTTGCAAAGGCTTCTCCGGCAGGAATAAACTGATTCAGCTCCTCTACCGTGGCCCCGAGTTTATCGGGCAACTGCTCGACAAACAGCACCGGAATGCCCAGCGTTTGCATGGCTCTGATCATGGTAGCTATTGAGTTAATCATAGCGTCGCTGTTATCGACCAGTCTTGCCAGTTTGCCCTGTACATCAATAACGATAAGACCGGTTTCCTGCTGTACTAACACAAGCTGCTCCTGTTTGTTTACGATGCCCTGACTATAGCAAATAACTATCTGAATGTATTAGTTCCAATCCGGGCCAGTACGCTGGTCACTGGTCGCAAATTCTTGTTTATTTATCGTGCATCGAGGTGTTCTTTTGGTGCAAAACCGTGCACATAGCGTTTTGCCATTCACATTTTACCAATCCAGTGGTGCGACCAGCGCAAAAAAAACGCAATTAATAAAAATACAGCAAAGCATTGAAATATATATCGTTTATTTAAATTTTATCACCTCAGAATTAATTGTATTACATTATACTTTCGACCAATTCAGACCAACTGGTCAGGTTTTGGCACGCGATGTGCTCTGCCGTGGCGGGACTTTTCCATAACACTCAACAGGGAATTCTATGAAGCACACCTATTCGTTTAACCCCATAGCGGCCGGTATTGCGTTATTTTTTCTTAGCAGCCAGTTTTCCGCTTACGCTCAGGAAACAGCAGAGGTCAGTGAAGCTGACGTAGAAAAAATCGATGTACTGGGTAAGAAAACAGACTATTACTCAATCATGCCGGATGGCAAAAACAGCAGTGCTTTTGGACTGGATAAAAGCCTGTATGAGACGCCGCGTTCAATTACCGAAATCAGTGAAGACCTGGTCGACAAGTTTGCGCTACGCAGCGTGGATGATTTGGTGCGCCTCACCCCTGGCGCCTTCACCAGTTCGTTTTTTGGTATTAAGGGCGCCATGGACATCCGCGGCGAGCCAGCAGATAACTATTTCCGAGGCTTTCGTCGGATTGCTAACCCCGGAGCGTTCAATACCATCGTCCGTGGTGCTGAAAAACTCGAGGTAATGCGGGGGCCGGTTTCACCGCTATATGGCAGTGGCAGTGTGGGTGGTCAACTCAACTACACCCCTAAATCGGCCAAGGTGGGTGGCAGCAAGTACATCGATGAAGTCACCGGTGATCTGTCGGTTACCGTGGGTTCTTATAATCAGCGGATCATTTCCGGTAGCCTTGGCATTCCACTGGAAATCGGAGGCAAATACGGCGGATTACAACTGTTTGCCGAGGTTGAAGACTCCGAGTCATTTTTCGACGGCTATGAACCATCCAGTGAACTCATCCAGGCCGCCGTTGACTTTGATTTGTCGGACAACACGACTTTACAGTTTGGCGTGCAGTATCAAACTACCGATAGTATTCAGGTACCAGGCTGGAACCGGGTAACTCAGGAACTGATCGACAACGGCACCTATATCACCGGCGCGGCGCCAATTCGAAATTCAGATAACCCTATCGGGGCTGATACCCTGTTACCGCAAGAGTCTTCATTTATTGCGCCCTTTGCACCGAGCTTCCTGAACAACGCTTTCAGTAACGTTAACAGTTGGTGTACGGCGGCAGATGCCGGTAGCGGCAACGCCATGTATAACGGCTTTGAAGTGAGCTGTGCCGGTGGCTTTGGTAACTTCCTGGCCGACCGCACGCTGGCTAACCCCTATGCCCTGACTGATGTTGGTACGGCACAGATTGATCATCAGACGACATTTATTGATGATCATGATTATGCTGACACCACCGCCATTACCGCTTACTTCGACATTACTCACGAATTCGACAGCGGTACGGTGTGGAAAAACGAAGCGTTTTACGACTATATGGATCATACCAAGTATCAAAGCTGGGGCTTTACCGCTTATTATCCCGATGCTTTCCTGTATGAGTTACGCAGCAGCCTGACCTTCGAATATGAAGGCGACGGCTTTGTGGCAAACAGTATTGTGGGCGTCAACTACCGAAATGAAGAGCTGGATAACTATGCAGCCTGGATGGACGAAACCTTTGACTTCAGGGATATCACCGTGGGCCCGACGGCTAACGACCGAATTTCCCCGGCGTCTTTCGACCCCTACCAGAATGCCACTTTGCTGTATGACGCCGACGGTAATGTCACCGGCGTAGAAGGGACGCTAACCCGTAATTTCAACGAAGTACATTTGTCTAAAACCGCTAACGTGGGGACTTTCTTCCTGACGGATGTCACCTACGGCAAGCTGAATTTATTACTCGGCGCCCGCTACGATTATTTTGACGTGGAGTCTGAAAACGGCTGGGTGGCCTATCTTGGCGATCCACAGGGTAACGGCGTGATTTCAGGCAGTGATACCGCGTTCAGCTTTAATACCAGCGTGTCTTACAACGCCGACGGTATTATCCCCTACGTGACTTACTCTGAATCTAACTCTCTGAGTACCAACCAGTTAGGCGGCATCATTCCAACCACGATTGAAAATAGCCAGTACATTCAGGAATCTACCCTGCAGGAAATCGGTGTGAAGATGAACCTGCTGGATAACCGTCTGTATACCGCTATCGCCTGGTACGATCAGGACAAAACCTACCGTGACAGTCAAACCGGTGCACTGGTTGCTGTGTATGGTGACGGTCTGGAGTTTGAAATGCGCGCGCTGGTGAATGAGAACCTGTCAATACTGGCAACGGCTACCCACACTAATACTGAGGAAGTCAGTAACGGTGCACTGGCGGTAATCAACGGTGCCGATTTTGCGGCTCAGAACGGTTTAAACCCTGAAGACGTATACGGCGGTCGGATTGCCGGCCCTCGTTCGGCGTTTGTGGGCATGAACACCCGTATGGAACGCGGCGGCTTACCGGATAATATTGTTAGCATTTATGGTACCTGGGCACAGGAGCTGGGTGCTGGCGATGTTACCGGTAGTCTTGGTCTGACCTGGGTAGATGAAACCTACACCGACATCATGCAAACGGTAATGTTACCGAGCTACACCGTTGTCAACGGCTCAGTAAGTTATGCGCAGGGTCCGTTCACAGGACTGCTACAGGTTAATAATCTGATGGACGAGGAATATTACACCTCAGCAGATTTGTTCGACTCTGTGGTAGTTAAGCCCTCAGCAGGCCGCACTTTCTCGCTAACACTGACCTACGCTTTCTAAGCGAAGCGCAGCTCACAAAGAAAAGGCCCCGGCACTGGCCGGGGCTCTTGTATTAGCTGTTCAGCGAATCAAATTCCTGACGCGCTTTATCCCGGCTCATGCCATATTTTTCCTGCATTTTGCCGTAGAACTCTTCGAAGTTACCTTCCATTTGTTCCACTTCGTCATCGGTAAGTTTGCCCCACTTTTGCTTAACTATACCGGTTAACTGATTCCACTTACCTTTAGCGATATCGGTATTCATATCTTGCTCCTTGTCTTTGAAAAATTGCGCAAGCGTTGAAAAACTGATGCGCGTATGAAAACAACACAAGAACTGATGCGAGAGTTATACCAACAATTAATTTCTTAAATTTCAATCAACTAAGGTTTATAAACACAGGAGTAAAATCATTATAGAAAACTCTTACAGGCTGTTAGTGCAAGAGTTACAAGGCAGGTTGCAGATGCAACCTGCCGGCTGGCTATTTTTGAATTTTAAACACCAGACTGTAGAGCACTGGCACAAACACCAGCGTCAGCAAAGTGGCAAAGCCCAGTCCAAACATGATCACCACCGCCATGCTGGCAAAGAAGTCATCAAATAACAGCGGGATCATCCCCAGGATGGTGGTAATTGCCGCCATACAGACTGGCCTTACCCGGCTGAGTGTGGCGTGAAACAGCGCAGAGTAAGGCGCTTTGCCCTCTTCCAGTTCCAGTTTCACCTGTTCAACCAGCACAATACCATTTTTGATGATCATGCCCGACAGGCTCAAAAAGCCCAGCAAAGCCATAAAGCCAAAGGGCGCGCCGGTGATCAGCAAACCATAACTCACACCAATCAATGCCAGCGGAATACAGGCCCAGATAATACCGGCAATGCGGGCAGAGGCAAACAGCAGCACAGTGGTAATAAACATAATGAGGTAGCCCACCGGTAGCGAGCCAAAAATGGCTTTCTGCGCTTTACTGGAGGCTTCAAACTCACCGCCCCACTCCAGCTCGTAGCCATCCGGTAATGGGATCGCCTCAATTTTACTCCGTACGCGGGAGAATAACTTTGATGCAGTTTCGTTGCCCAGTATATCGTGATCGGCCATTACCGTTAGCGTGCGCTTGCGGTCGCGACGCATGATGATGGGATCTTCCCAGCTGATATCAAAGCGTTTTACCACCTGCGTTACCGGAATATACTGCTTGGCCGTGGCCGAATAAATTTGCAGATTTTCCAGATTATCGGCGGTTAAGCGCTCCTGCGGCGGTGGCCGGCTGATAATCGGCAGTAAATCCGTGCCATCGCGGTATACGCCTATTTGCGCGCCGGAAAAACTGGTTAACAGCAGATTGTCCAAATCGGCTTTACTGATGCCCACCCGCCGCGCTGCCGCTTCATTAAAGATAGGACGGATAACCTTGGTTTGCTGACGCCAGTTATCGCGAATATTACGCGCGCCGTCATCGGCAGCGAGAATCGCTTTGGCTTCTTCTGCCAGGCGACGCAGTTCGGCCGGCTCCGGCCCACTGAAGCGCGCTTCAATCTTAGCGTCGGTGGAAGGACCAATCTCCAGCCGTTTGATCTTATAAAAGACTTCGCTGAATTCCGTTTCCATGTAGTCGCGCAATCGCGGCAACTGGGCTTCTAGTGCTTCGCCATCACGCATCCGGATCACCAGTTGTGCGTAGGTCGGATAGCTTTTCTCGGTCTGGTAGGTGAGCATAAAGCGGGTCAGGCCCTGACCCACCGTAGAAGTGACTTCCTCCACGCCGTCTTCGTTTAACAAGTGTTGTTCGATATTGCTAATTTTATCGGCATTCACCCGTATATCGGTACCGGCCTTATGCCAGATATCCACCAGGAACATGGGCGTGGTAGACGGCGGAAAAAACGACTGCTTAACGCTGCCAAAGGCAATCACCGCACTGACCAGCAAGGCCACCATGGCCACTACAGTCACTACACGAAACTTGAGCGCTATATGCAGAATGGTGCTGAAGACATCAAAAATAAGGCCGTTGTAGAGCTCTTCGCTGCCTTTGACTTCATCATTGCCGGCGTTATCGGCATCTTTAAACAGCAATGAGGCAAAAAATGGCGTAAGGGTTATGGCGGTTACCCAGCTTAGCAATAAGCTGACAAACAACACCCAGAACAGGCTGCCGGCAAATTCACCGGTGGCATCACTGGATAACCCGATGGGCGCGAAAGCAATAATAGCAATTACCGTGGCACCCAGAAGCGGCCACATATTCTGACTCACGACGTAAGAGGCCGCCTGGGCTTTGCTGTAGCCGCGTTTCATGGCAATGAGTATACCTTCAGTCACCACAATGGCGTTATCCACCAGCATCCCCAGCGCAATGATCAGCGCCCCCAAAGATATACGCTGGAGGTTAATCTCCATTTGCTGCATAAAGATAAAGCTGCCGAGCACGGTTAACAGCAGGATCAGGCCAATCAGCAGGCCGGATTTAACGCCCATAAATATCAGCAGGACAACAATTACAATACCAACGGCCTCGGCCAGGTTAAGAATAAACCCCTGCACCGAGTTATCCACTTCGATGGGCTGATTGTAGATAAAGCTGGTTTGCATTCCGACCGGGCGCATGTATTCCAGCTCGTCGAGCCGTTGCATAATCCGCTCGCCCACATCCACCACGTTAACGCCATCGGCAAAGGATATGCCCAGTAACAGGGACTGTTCGCCGTTGTAATGGATAAGATTAGACGGCACTTCCTCGTAGCCCCGGTAAATGCGTGCTACGTCTCCCAGGTAAATCCGTTCTGAGGCACCAGCCTGACTGATCAGCAGGTTTGCCAGTTCCTGCACGGATTCAAACTCCCCGGTGGGATTGATGCGAATGTACTCGTCACCAATTTTGACCTTACCGGCATTGGACACCTGGTTCTGACTCACCAGCAACGCGCTGATCCGGCTGGGGCTTATCCCCAGGGATGCGATTTGTGAACGGGCAATTTCAACAAACACCTGCTCCTGCTGTTCGCCCTGAACGGTTACCTTGCCAACGCCTTCTACCAGGATCAGCTCCCGCTTGAGGTAATCCACATAGTCGTTGATATCCTTATACTGGTACCCTTCTCCGTTGATGGCTATCAACATACCGTACACATCGGCAAAGTCATCCATTACCCTGGGCGGGTAAACGCCGGATGGCAGGGATGGCGTGAGGTCGTTTATTTTGCGACGCATTTCTTCCCAAATCCCGCGCAACGCCTCTTTGCGGTAGATGCTTTTCATTTCTACGGTAATTTGCGACTGGCCAGCGGTAGAAATTGACGTGATATTGTCGACGTAGGGTAATTCCTGAATGGCGTTTTCGATGGGATACGTCACTTCCTCTTCGACCTGAGTAGGTGAAGCTCCGGGATACTGGGTGATCACCATGGCTTTTTTAATGGTGAACTGAGGATCTTCCAGTCTTCCCAGGCCAAAAAAAGCAATCGTGCCACCAATAAGCAGGATCAGCGTGACCAGCCAGCTCGTGGTGCGGTTTTTAACAAAATATCCGGCAATGTTCACCCTTACAGCCCCCGCTCTTTCTGCCAGACACGAATAGTTTCACCGGCTTTTAAGCGGTGCACGCCGGCAGCTACAATTTGCTCGCCATTTTGTAATCCGCCGGTAACAACAAAGCCATCGTCGGTGATGTTGCCTAAGGTAACGGCGCGTTTTTCAAGCTGATTGCTGCTGTTAACCACAAACACATAGCTCTGCTCGCTATCGCCGGTGCCATCTGAAAAAATGGCTGCAGCAGGCACGTTCCAGCCACCGCTTTTCACTTTCATGATCTGATCGAGTTGCGCTCGGACAGTGGCCGACATACCAGGGAACACGTTAAAGGTTTCCGGCCGGGCCAGCTGAAATACCACTTTATAAGTATTGGTCGCAGCATCTGCGTCGGTGTCATATTCTTTGAGTCTGGCACGAAAAACCTGGTCGGGATGGGTGTCAAAACGGACTTCCGGCTGATACTGGCTGTCTTTATCCACATTCGACAGCATGTCTTCGGGGATTTGAACGGCCACATCCACAACGGTGTTTTTTTGCAGCGAAAAGACCGGTTGCTGGGCTGTAATGCTTTCGTAGTTTTCCACATAACGCTGCGCAACCTGACCGGCAAAGGGCGCGTGTAATTCGGTATAGGCCAGGTTTGTTCGGGCCGACTTTAAAGCCGCCTCGGCTACTTTTAGCTGCGCCTGGGCTTCATCAAAACCAGCTTTAGAAGCCAGTTGTTTATCGAGCAGGGTTTTGGCGCGGTCAAACTGCACCTTGGCCAAATCGTAATTGGCTTTGGCCTGATCCACGGCTATCTGATAATCAGTGGGGTCCAGCGTGGCCATGGTATCGCCCGCCTCCACATGCTGACCTGCTGTAACATTCAGTGAATTAAGCTCACCCGACACCCGAAACGCCAGGGTTGCTTCTTCACTGGCTTCAACCACTGCCGGAAGTTCACGGTATCCACCGCTATCCACACTACTTAAGGTAATGGTTTTCACCAGTTTATTATTTTGGTTTTCGGCGGCCGTGGTTTCCGCTTCACCACTGCAAGCGGTAATAACAATTAACAGCGCAGCGACCAGGCTGCTGCGAGTCAGACTCATGAGGTTCACTTCATCTCTCCTGATATTAGGCACTGGCAATATACGCCAACTTAAACCAAAATAATATTTAATCTATTTTACTAAAAACTTAAATTTAATTTATGACACTAGAGCAATTACGCATGTTTGTTACCGTTGCTGAGCAGGGCAGTATCGCCAGAGCGGCCGAAATACTGCACAAAACCCAGCCGGCTTTATCCATTGCTATCAAGCGTTTTCAGGAGGAATTACAGCTTTCCTTACTGAAAAAAACTGCCAACCGGTTACAACTGACCGCTGACGGCCAGCGTTTACTGCCTCATTGCCGCTACCTGTTACGTCAGGAAAAGGATATCGGCACACTTGCTTCTCATTTAAAACAGGGCCATGAGAGTAAAATCGAATTTGCTTTTGATACTATATGCCAGCAGGACAGTTTTTTCGACGCCATCATCGACACCCAGCAACGATTTCCCCAAACCGAGTTATACCTTTCGGCGGTGCAGCGCTTGGGAGCGATTCAGCGGCTTATTGATGGCACGGCCGATATCGCGGTCTCCCCCTGGACCCATTCGTTTCACGAACTGGCCAGTTTTGAAACCCAGCCCTTCGGCCGCTTTGATGTGGTGGCGGTTATCCATCAACGCCTCCTTAGCCATTATGACCGCCCGCCCACGTCTTCCAGTCAGCTCAGGGACATCCCGTTACTGATGCCACAATCTTTTGATATTGATCTGAATATTGAAAAAGTCATGGGCGTGGTACCAAGCTCAACCATTCGAACCAACGACACAACCATCCAGAAAGGCCTGTTATTGCGTGGGGCTGGCTGGGGCTATATTCCGCAAAATACCATTACCGACGAGCTACAAACGGGCACACTGGTACAACTGGTACTAGATGATGTGACCTCATCCATTCGCGGCGAGATAAACCTGGTGCGGGAAAAGAAACGCCCCCGGGGGCCGGTGGCGACGTTTTTATGGCAGGCATTAACGGCTATGGCAATAGCTTAACCGGCCGTTAAGCCGGTTAAGCTTTACTGATTATCGGTTATCAGCCACTTTGCTTTCATTTTCAGCAAACCAGTCGAGGCGCATATCCCAGTGATAGCGATGTTCCGGCAACAACGGCGGTTGTTCGGCATCGATTTCGCTCAATACGTTAGTCGCTTCGGTGATAGTCGCATCACGGCCAAACAGGTAGCTCTGCTCCTTAACGATAGTCTGATAAGCTTTGTTCAGCGCCAGAGCTCGCTCCGGGCTCGGGGTAATAAGCTCATACACCGAGTTAGCCTGTTTTACTTTTGCTTCGTTTAGCTCACCGTCTGCGTTGAACCAGCGTGCCAGCATTTCGGCGTTCTGGCGGAATTCGTCACCGCCCCCTACACGTTTCATGTAAGTAAGAAATTCGCCTTCCTGCTCGTTAATATTGGGCACGTCGTCAATCTCATGCAGGTTAATGTAACCCCAACCCTTGGCTCCGGGCACCTTGCGGGCAAAAGAAAAGGTCTGATCAAAGGTTGAGCCCACGGTTTTATGGCAGCCATTACAAAAAGCCAGTTCCTGTTCATGCTGAGGGCGAAGTTGCCCTTGTGCATCCTCGATATAGGCATTCAGCGTCCAGCCAAAGCCGTTATCAATGCCCTTCTCTTCGCCCAGATAACGGGTTTGCGGAAGCTTTTCAAAGGCTTTATCTTTGGCTTCTGCATAGTAAGCCGAGGCCAGGCTTTCTTTACTACGAAACAGCGCCTTTTGCATATAGCGCACTTCTTTCATGCGCGGCGCATTGTAGATCTGGCCCTCGTCATCAACACCAATATACCGCACGGTGTGCAATAGCTCGGTGCCTTGGGGATAAAGCTGGTAGCTCAGCTCAATGTTGCTGGCATCACCAACATAATGACTCTGACGCTGAATGTGAGAGATTGCCTCACTGAGCACGCCATCACCATTTAAATCCATACCGATAGTTTGTTCATTGAGTTGCGGCACTGCCAGAGTGTTTACGTCTTTCAGGGTCATTTCCAGCAAGGTCAGGTTAGCCAGGTATACGTCTTCGCTGTATTCGCCCTGGCGCTGCTGAAACGCTTCAGGCAGACGGATCATGGCGTCACCGGTTGAACCGTTGGTGGGCCAGAACGTGCTGGGGAAAGGTTTGTAGTTATACGCCACCCAGCCGCTGCCGTCATTGGCAATGCCATGCTCTCCAAAGGCTTTAGCCGGATAACTGAGTTGCTCAATCTGCATCTCGGCCGGCAGGCCATTGGCGGTACTGGCGGTGTAATTATCCTCGCCGATATACGCCAGGATTGCTTCATCACTGATATCGGCGATCAGTTCGCGGCGGTCGACAAACAGGTTTTTCCAGCTGTTGGTCAGCCCTACATCCGAAAATTCGTAGTTGCCCTGCAAGGTACCATCGCCGATCTGGTTGGGGCGATTCTCGCTAATATCGTAACTCTGGTGGCAAGCGTAACACGGGTTATTTTTGCCGTTGGTTTTGGTGTAGCACTGCGGCGGAATAACCGACTCAGGGTTATACACCTCATTATGCTCCATGTACGCCAATGCAGGGATATCATCCCCTTCCGAGTAGGGATAAACCTTGTCTTGCGCGCTTTTTTGTACCGCGCTTTCGTCGTTACAGGCACTGATAAGCAAGGTGCTCATCAGCGTTAGCATTGTCAGTGTGATCGTTGTTTTTTTCATAGTGTCTTAAACGCAAAAATCCGGGTGCCAGGCACCCGGACAAATTGGACAGTGTGTTACTTACTTCTGGGCTGGTTCATACATCCACAGGGTATTGTTTTCCTGGAAGCCATCTTCGCCAATCAGAATCCGGCCATCGTTCATTACGATAACGTTATCCGGCTGCGACAGTTGGTCCACATCACAACGCTCTGCACCAGTCAGGCTGGAACGGTAAGTAGAGCCCATTACCACAGGTTCAATGCGGGAGATATTGTAGTTCTCACCAAGGCGGGCACGGTAAACACCACCACAGTCTTTCACGCGGGCAGACAATTGCATGTCGCCTTCGCCGTCCGTCATAGTGTTGTCGATATCTGAGATGCCGATGTAAACGTAAGCATCAGTAACGATTTCACCTTCGATGGTATCCACGCCTTCAACCGCTTCCTGAGCGCGTTTGTGGTTAACTGAAATACCTTCCAGCTTACGCCACTCCGCCGTTGCGCCCATGGCTTTGGCCGCCGCACGTGACTCAAGGAAAGCTACCCGGTCGTCCATTGGCTGACCGGCAGTCACTTTACCACCACCGTTGGCTACGGTTGGATAAGTGGCATCACCGTTAGCCCAGGCCTCCACATCGGCCAGCGTGATATAAGAGCTTTCACCGTCAACGTAGTCGTCGGTACCGATGCCGTTGTATTCGTCAATCCAGGCGCGGATGGTCAGGTTGTCGCCACTGGCCAGTTCTACCCACTCAACATCAAAGCCAGTAGTAGCCGGATCGTTCTGGCCCACATCCTGGGTCAGTTTAGCGCCATATAAAGTACCGGCGCTTAAATCTTCCGCTACATCAGCAACAAACTTAAACAATACGCCACCGGTGTCGTCCTGAGACAGGTATACCGTGCGGCCATCAGGCATTACCGTTGAGTTTTCGTGCTCGTAACGGCCCATTGCAAAGTGCTTCACAATAACCGGCTCATCGGCTGCAGGCTCAGTGACTTCAGCAATGTAGCCGTAGTTATACGGGTTTGGTACATCCGGCGCAGTCATTTCCCACATGCGGCCGATACGTGCGTTGGTAGCCACTTCATTAGGATCATTCCAGCTCGCATCAGTAGTGCTGTCGACAGTTGAATCAACTACCCACTCTTCTGAAGTCAGCGGCGTGCCCCAAGGGGACATTGAACCAAAACAGTTAGCTGCGGTGCCCCATACTGGCGAGAAGTCGAGCATCATAACATCGGTAACAGTCCACATGCCCTGCTCGTCACGTTCGATCTGCATACGGCTCATGCCGCCTGGTAATTCTTCCCAGTTTGAAAACAGGTAGCCCTGGCCTTCACCAGTAGGCAGGAAGCCGTTAAAGTCAGGCATGTCGTTTTCCAGTACCAGCGTACCGCCGTCAAGGGTATAAATGTGACCCAGACCTTCAGGCAGCTCACCGTTGTAAGTATCGCCAGTCTGACCCAGAACCTGGTACTGACCAATAGCAGTAGTCACCAGCTCTTTTTCTTCCTGTGAAGCAGGTACCGGTGAATCCGGTAATGTGGCTGGCAGATTATTAAAGTTTACGCCGGCCAGTACACCCACGGTGCCGGTGTTAATTGGCATGCTGTTAATGCTGTTAGTAGCGGTATTGGTGCCTGATGGGTGCTGCACGTTAAAGAACAGATCGCCCTCATCAGTCAGAAAGATACCGGTGACTTCAGCACCCAGAGGAACGGTGGCGATACGGGTTAATTTACCTACAGAATCGCCGCTCTCTCCCTGCGGGCCTTGTTCGCCTGGTGCACCCTGTGGGCCTTCAGCACCAGTGGCTCCATCAACGCCGTCGTCACCGTCCAGTGAACAGGCTGATAATCCCATTGCAATGGCGAGCGCCAGCGCAGAATAACGAATACCGCGAAATAGTTCTTTTTGCATTATTGTTTCCATCTTGTGTGTGCATGAATACAGCGGCCTGAGTGCTGTACCCGGATTAAATTTGCGCGAATAGCTTGAACACAAGGTGTGAAAATGCGGTGACAGCCACATGACAAATGGGTGAAGGTTTTATTAATACAAGATGATAATCAGCAAGTTATACGGCGCCCGCCTCACTTGAGCAGGTATTATTCCCGCTGGTATGTTTTGAGAGGAATCGTTTTTATCGGCGGGTCGAAGGACTAAGCGGCCTGTTTACCGGCATTGAAGCCTTCAATAAAGCCACTGACAAACTCAGGAGCAGCCAGCCCAACCAGCAGGCATAAGGCAGATATCAGCATCATGTTGCGGTTATTTTTTCTATAGCCGAGCGTCATTAAAACAATGAACAAAATAAGGCCGGTAATTTCCACATAGACCATAGTTAAATCCTTTTAAATTGTACTGCGATAACAGGAAACAGCGTGCCAGACATTTTCATCGCAGTTACTGCATTGGCGGGCTTCTATATTTAATGAAGCGCTAGTATTGCCGTTTTTGCTTTTGGCCGTCAAGCTGGCCTGCTGAGGAATTTTTCTTGCAGAAACGAAAAACGGCGAGCATCCTGCTCGCCGTTTTCCGAAAGAACTTAAACTTAATTAGTTAATAATTAAGCTAATGCGCCTTTAGCCGCGTCGACTAATGCGCTGAAAGCCGCTTTGTCATGAACTGCGATGTCGGCAAGGATCTTACGATCGATTTCGACAGACGCTTTTTTCAGACCGTTAATGAAACGGCTGTATGACATACCGTTTTGACGAGCCGCAGCGTTGATACGTGCAATCCACAGTTGACGGAATTGACGCTTACGCTGACGACGGTCACGATAAGCATATTGACCAGCTTTAGTTACAGCCTGTACCGCTACGCGATAAACGCGTGAACGAGCACCGTAATAACCTTTAGCTTGTTTTAAAACTTTTTTGTGACGTGCACGTGCAATAGTGCCGCGTTTAACTCTTGCCATTATTCAGTCTCCTCGATTAAACGTAAGGCAGCATGCGCTGTACTAATTTAGTATCAGAGTCATGAACCAGTTTTTTGCCACGCAGGTGACGTTTACGCTTAGAGCTCTTCTTAGTCAGAATGTGACGTAAGTGAGACTGTTTGCTTTTAAAGCGGCCTGAGCCCGTTTTCTTGAAACGTTTGGCAGCACCACTAACAGTTTTCATTTTAGGCATTGCTAAAACTCCGCATTGTTTAGGGTGGCTAACTATCGGTGTGCAGTCACCTTTATAGCCAGTTAATGTTTGCAGCAGGGTGTTTTGGGGTGCAGATTCCCAAAAACTTTAAACCACTACTACTTCTTAATTGGGGCGAGCACCATGATCATCTGCCGGCCTTCCACACGACGTGGGAAAGACTCGCAGTTAGCAATGTCTTCCAAATCGCCTTTAACGCGGTTTAAAAGTTCAATGCCAATCTCTTGGTGAGCCATTTCACGTCCGCGGAAACGGATCGTGACTTTGGCTTTATCGCCACCTTCCAGAAAGCGACGCAGGTTGCGCAGTTTTACCTGGTAATCGCCTTCATCAGTGCCAGGGCGAAATTTAATCTCCTTGACCTGAATTTGCTTCTGTTTTTTCTTTTGCTCTTTCTGAGCCTTCGATTTTTCGAAGAGGAACTTGCCGTAGTCCATAACTTTACAGACTGGCGGCTCAGCGTTCGGACTAATTTCAACAAGATCTAAACTTGCTGCTTCGGCGGAACTCATCGCTTCATTTATCGAAACAACGCCTACCTGGCTTCCATCAGCGCCAATTAAGCGCACTTCTCTTGCAGTAATTTCATCGTTAATCCGGGCTTTATCACCCTGAGCCTTATTGTTAGCGCCTTTAATGTGCTATTCCTCCAACTACTTTAATCTTTACCTGATTCCCTGTTTTCAACAAATTATATGGAAATCAGACACTTGCTTATTTGCATAGTACAACGACAGCCACGCTGCATAATCAGATGCGCGAGTATACCGTTATTTGATGATTTTTCCAGCGATTTCTTCACCCGCCAGCGTAATAAAGTCTTCTAAAGGCATACTGCCTAAATCTTCACCACGACGAGAACGCACAGCAACCTTGCCTGCTTCCATTTCTTTATCGCCAACCACCAGCATATAAGGTACGCGTTTTAGCGTATGTTCACGAATTTTAAAACCAATCTTCTCATTTCTCAAGTCGGTCTTCACTCTAAAGCCCTGAGCTTGCAGCGAATCAACCACCTTTCTGGCATATTCGGCCTGGTTATCGGTAATGTTCATCACCACCATTTGCTTCGGTGCCAGCCATAATGGGAAGAATCCGGCGTACTCTTCGGTAAGGATACCGATGAAGCGTTCCAGAGAGCCCAGTACCGCTCGGTGGATCATTACCGGTACCTTACGCTCACCGTCTTCTGCCACGTATGACGAACCTAAGCGGCCTGGCATAGAGAAGTCGGCTTGCACGGTACCACACTGCCATGCGCGATCCAGACAATCATACAGGGTAAACTCAATTTTCGGACCGTAGAACGCGCCCTCACCCGGCAAGTATTTAAATTCAATATTTTTGCTGTGCAGTGCGTCGGCCAGGGCTTTTTCAGCTTTGTCCCAGATTTCGTCGCTACCGACCCGTTTTTCCGGACGGGTAGACAATTTAACTTCAATTTTTTCAAAGCCAAAGGTGCCGTAGGCATCGTAAATCATATCGATACAGCTACACACTTCGTCGAGCATCTGTTCTTCGGTACAGAAAATATGCGCGTCATCCTGGGTAAAGCCGCGTACCCGCATTAAGCCGTGCAGTGCACCGGAAGGTTCGTTACGGTGACAACAGCCAAACTCAGCCATTCGTAATGGCAGGTCGCGGTAAGACTTTAGACCCTGGTTAAAGATCTGCACGTGACCCGGACAGTTCATGGGCTTAATGGCATATTCACGCTTTTCTGATTCGGTAGTGAACATGTTTTCGGCGTACTTGTCCCAGTGTCCGGATTTTTCCCACAACGTGCGGTCCATCATCAATGGCCCTTTCACCTCGTCGTAAGCATATTTACGCAGCATATCGCGAACGTATTTTTCCAGTTCGGTATAAATAGACCAGCCATCGTTATGCCAGAACACCATGCCTGGTGCCTCTTCCTGCCAATGGAACAGATCCAGCGTTTTACCGATTTTACGGTGATCGCGTTTTTCGGCTTCTTCCAAACGTGTCAGGTAAGCTTTTAACTGTTTCTTATCTGCCCAGGCGGTACCATAAACCCGTTGCAGCATTTTGTTATCGCTGTTGCCACGCCAGTATGCACCGGCCACTTTCATCAGTTTGAAGTGATGGCAAAACTTCATGTTCGGTACGTGAGGACCACGACACATGTCCACGTATTCTTCGTGGTGATACAGGCCTGGCTTGTCATCCTGGCTGATGTTTTCATCCAGAATTTCAATTTTGTAAGGTTCATGGCGCTCTACAAACGCATCACGGGCTTCCTGCCAGCTAACGGTTTTCTTAACCACGTCGTAGTTAGTCTTAGCCAGTTCCAGCATGCGCTTTTCAAGCTGCTGAATATCTTCCTGGGTCAGCGAGTGCTCCATATCCACGTCGTAGTAAAAGCCGTTGTCGATAACCGGACCAATGGCCATTTTAACATCCGGATAGAGCTGTTTAATGGCATGCCCTAATAAGTGCGCGCAGCTATGACGAACAATTTCCAGGCCCTCTTCGTCCTTAACGGTGAGGATCTGTAAGTCTGCATCGTGTTCAATGATATCAACCGCGTCAACCAGTTCACCATTCACTTTACCGGCAACGGTAGCTTTGGCCAGACCAGGGCCGATATCGTTGGCGACATCTAAAACTGAGACAGGGTTATCGAAAGAGCGCTTGCTTCCGTCAGGAAGAGTAATAACTGGCATGAAATATCCTTACAGTGGTGACACCTACTCTGTGCCACTTGTGTTAACGTCTGATGTGAAAATACCGCTGACCGCGGCTAAGGGTAAGTACCCAATAAGGCTCGGATTATAACCATTGAGACGCCACATGCAATGACTGAGTGACCGGTTTGGCGGTGATTTAAGCCCGCGCGGCGATTTCGCCGTTTTTTTCACCTGAATTTGACCTTTTAAGGCAATGCCGCACTAAAAAAAAAACGCTTTCAGTGCAGCCGGTGCAATCATTGTTTAAACTCAGCCGGAAACCCATTCAACTCAAAGCCCCAGAGTGCTGGCAATAACCAGTACACCGCGAAGGACAGTAAAATAATCGAAATAAAGTTCATCCAGATACCGGTTTTAAACATATCGGCAATTTTCAGGTAGCCGGAGCCAAACACAATGGCGTTGGGAGGCGTGGCCACAGGCAGCATGTAAGCACAGGAAGCCGCAACGGTCACCGCCACCATCAGGGTATAAGGATGCACATCCAGTGCCAGTGCCATAGGCGCCAGTATAGGCAGAAGAACCGTAGTAGTAGCAAGGTTAGAGGTTATTTCGGTTAGGAAGTTAACCGCCGCAATTAATATTGCCACCAGTAAAAACAGCGGTAAGGCTTCCAGCAATACCAGGTGCTGCCCTATCCAGCTGGCCAGCCCGGACTTCTGAAAACCACCGGCAATGGCAATACCACCACCAAACAACACTATGGTGCCCCAGGGCATTCTGACCGCTTCTTCCCAGGTCATGATGGGCTGCTTCTTATCTTTAGAGGAGAACAAAAACAAGGTCGTCGCGGCGGTAATGGCAATAATGGTATCGTCGAGCTGCGGCACAAAGTATTGCAGATAAGAGCGGCACACCCACATTAACGCGGTCCCCACAAACACCGTGAGCACCAGCTTTTCTTCGTAGCTCATGGGCCCGAGGGCCTCGCGCAGTTTGGCTATTTCCTCACGTCCGCCCGGAAACTGACTATCTTTGCAGGCAAAGGCAAAACGGGTGAGATACACCCAGCAAATAGTCAGCAACACCACACTGATTGGAAAGCCAAACATAAACCAGGTAGCAAAGCTGATATCAATGCCATAGATTTGCTGCAGGATGCCGGCTAACACCAGATTGGGTGGTGTACCGATAAGCGTGGCCATACCGCCAATGGAAGCTGAATAGGCAATCGCCAGCATCAGCGCCTTACTGAACTGCTCCCCTTCTTTCGGGTTTAGTGCTGAATGGCCCAAAAACTGACTCGCCACAGCCACGCCTATGGGTAGCATCATCACCGTGGTGGCCGTATTGGAAATCCACATCGACAAAAATGCGGTAGACAACATGAAGCCCAGGATAATACGTGGCACGTTACTGCCAACGACATAAATGATAGTCAGTGCGATACGCCGGTGCAGGTTCCAGCGCTCAATAGCAATCGCCAGAATAAAACCACCCATGTATAAAAAGATGTATTTGTGACCATAAGAGGCCGTGACATCGGCGATATTCACGCCGCCAAATAGCGGCAACAAAACAATGGGCAATAATGCCGTTACGCTAATCGGTATGGCTTCGGTGATCCACCAGATGGCCACCCACAGGGTAACGGCCAGCACCGCCACACCCTGCTGACTCAGATTGTCAGGACTAAATCCCAGTAAAATACCCAGAAAAACGGCCGGGCCGAGCCCCAGCCCAACTTGCTTGGTTGAAAGCGCCATAAGAAGAAACAACGTATTGTTATGGTAGTAACTTGTTATAAAGACAAAAAAAGTACATTAAATCAAGCGCTCTCGTTTGTTATGTTGAGCTGTTTGTCGGATTCAGACGTTTTATGTCGCCGAAAACACGGTTAATCGTCGCGGCTGGAACTGGCAAACAGGCAAATATATTCCATACTCAGGAAAAGTGTGAAGATGCATACAACTATGTGGCAATTTATCAGCGAACAAATCAGTGAGCACTCCGGCCACTTATTTGTCTGTCAGAACCGTCAACCAGTAGCCGGAGGCGACACTCACCAATGCGCGGTTATTCGCGATGACAGCCAGCGCTACTTTGTTAAATACCGCACTCTGACTTCGTTAGACAATACTGAACTGGACGCCGAGGCCGACGGTTTAAAAGCGCTCGCCAATGCCGCCTGTATTCGTACCCCAAAAGTGATTTGTTACGGTGTGCTGGAAGAAGAACACCAGTTACACGAGTACCTCGTAATGCAATATTTAAAACTGTCACAAAGTGCCAGCGAGGACTGGCTGACCTGCGGTAAACAGCTGGCGCATTTACACCGCACTACCAGCGGCCAGGAATATGGCTGGCCCCGGGATAACTACATTGGCCGCTCGGTACAGGTGAATACTGCCACCGACAGCTGGGCCACTTTCTTTGCGGAAAGCCGCATTGGGGCTATGCTGGAGCTGCTGGCGCGGCAAGGCCATGTGTGGTGTAACATTGATGTT
Source organism: Gammaproteobacteria bacterium (assembly GCA_018222405.1). Classification (GTDB taxonomy): domain Bacteria; phylum Pseudomonadota; class Gammaproteobacteria; order Enterobacterales; family Alteromonadaceae; genus Alteromonas. Next base: position 39,134 of record JAAFAI010000006.1, read on the forward strand.
TGTACCACGCAGATTTATCATTTTCTGCAGGACTATCAGCCACAGCCGTCCTTATTACATGGCGATCTGTGGAGCGGTAACCTGGGTTTTCATCACCATCAACCGGTGTTATTCGATCCAGCCGTCTACTTTGGCGACAGAGAAACCGACGTCGCCATGACCGAATTGTTTGGCCGCCTGCCCGATGCATTTTACGAAGGGTACAACGCTATCTGGCCGCTCGATGAGGGTTACCGGAGCCGGCGCAAGCTATACCAGCTTTACCACATCCTTAATCATGCCGTATTATTTGGCGGTCATTACCTGCAGGCCGCGCAGGACGACATAGTACAACTGAATCAACAACTACTTTAAGGGCAGTTCATTGCAGGAGTCTGGCTGGCAGCACCGTGCCAGGGGGATGCTATATTCCCTCGTGTTATTAGTGTGTATAACCGCTTGTTCACCGCATCAGGTGAGCGACGATATCAGTGAATACAGCGAACGGCTAAGCCGGGTACTGGATACCGAGCTAACCGTAGCCGAAGAGCAACCAGCAACTGACTATCCGCAGCGTGAACTACTGCTTTTTGCACCGGCACAGCTAGACATTAACCTGACCCGCTTTTATCAGCTACAGCAGTGTGAGCTGGGCAACCTGGTGGCAGAGCGCAACACTGCGCTGGGTAAAATACAGCATTATTCTCAGCGTCTGGTGTATGAACGCCAGCTATTAACGGCATTATCAGACTGCATTAGCTTTGTAAGCCAACAAAACGATGAGCCAGCCCGTGAATTGCTCACTACGATGCAAAGCTGGTATGCGGCCAAGCAGGCTGCCTACCCTGAGCACTGGAGTAATATGCTGGTGCTCAGCGACGAGACCCGGGCCGCCTTCAGCCGGCCTCAGCCAGCTCAGCTGTTGACCGATACCGTAGACATTGCCGGCCAACTCACATTGTTCCAGCAGCTCGACAGTTATTTGTCGCCCGCCACTGGTAGAGAGGCGGGCCTGGAAGCACAGTTGCAGGCGATTGGCGCCACTCGCCTGCCCGCTTCGGTATGGCAGGCTCAGCATCAGATAGCAACGGGCTTGCCCACTCTGACCGCACAGCTGGATCCCTTGCTTGCTAACACAGCCTGCCCCGATGGCAGTGCCACAGAGCAGGCAAACATTTTACGCAATGTGTTTTACCTGTTTTTCATTGAGCGGATCCAGCCCCTCGGCGGTCATATCAACGATTTTAACTATCAGTTCACGCCGCTGCTAAACAAGTGGCGCAAGGAAGAAGCTCTGCCCGAGTCCTTCAAAGCGTTTTTAACCGCCCGGCAAACTGGTTTTACCGGCTATAAGCAGGCTATGCAGGACCATGTGGAATTATGGCAGCGCTTTTTGGGGCGCTGTCATTTATCCCCTACAGCCCCCGGTTAACAGAGTAACAGCTAAACAGTATGCTGTAGCGAAAGGTAGGAACCCAGGCCGATGGTAAACAGAAAACAGCCCCATAAAGAGTGCTCAATAACTACCACCGCCGTGGAACGGCTTTGCAGATAGCGCATACCAAACATGGCTCCGCCTACCGCCGACAGCGCTACTGCCAGCCAGTTACCGTAAATGGCATGGGCAAAGCCAAACAAAAAGGTACTCGCTCCTAAGCGCAATGAATGCGTGGGCAGAATGGGCTTGTAGCGATGAAAGAAAAACGTGCGGTAGATAATTTCCTGCGGGATCACCGAAAACAACGGGTAAAGCAGTAAGGTTAACAGCCAAAGGGAAGTTTGTTCGGCTGGCCATTGCAGGAACGACTCCGGTAACCAGAAGTACACAATGGCTGCTGTTGCCAGCGCCCAGGGTAAAAACAGGCGCAGCGAAGCTTTAAGGTGAGGTTTACCTTCCTGCCAGTTCCATAACCGGACCCGCTTAAAGGTCTGATCAGACACCAGCAGCCACAAACAAACGCCGCCAACCCCTGCCAGCAATACCAGCAGATAAGGACCAAATTGTTTGACCCCGGCCAGAAACAGCAGCGGCAGTACAATAAACAGGCTGAATAACTCAAGCCAGCGTTTTGCTTGCATTAACGAAACCCACAACAATATTTAAAATTTATGACGTTACAGTGAATTTTATACTATTTTCTCATGACAAACGATGAGTCAGCGCATTTTTTATACTTTTTACCGAGCTCTGAAGCCCTTCTTTATAAGGGCTGTAGAGACAGATGAGCCACGCAAAATATATGCACAATAGCCCAAGGCAACGGGCGGTTTGCCAAAGTTTTGGGAAATCAATTGGTTGAATTAACGGCTGTGGTCGGCGACGCACTGTTTTACAGGGGTTGGTAGCGCACATGGCAAAATAAACGGTAAATACTGCGGTGTGCGCTGAAAATATTACCGGCCAGTATGCCTGGCCGATTTGCCGAGTGGATTTTCGTAAGTTATTAACTATCCACTCTTACAGCGTGGCCAAGGGTATCAGACAGGATGCGCCGGATCTCATTGCCAAGTTCACGGAAAAATACCCGCCCCGGCGCGGTATTCCGCCACACCAGATTATGCTGACGCTCAATTGGCGTATCTTTTAATTCACACACGTGCAGTTCGTCCGGTTGATGCAGTTCGGAGTGAACATAAAGGCCCGGCAGAAATGCCACCCCCATCCCCATAACCACCATTTGCCGAAGTGTATCGAGACTTGTGCCCTCATAATCCCGGGTCACTTGCGCGCCAATTTTCATACAGATCTCATGAACCTGATGGTGGAAATGGTGGGCTTCTTCCAGCGTTAATACCGTTTCGCCATGAATTTGCTCTGGCTCTATATAACGAAGGCCGGATAAAGCGTGGTCGCTGGGAACAACAAACTTAAGCGGCTCAATAAACAGTTTACTGGCTACCAGTTGCGAGGATTCCTGAGAGCCCGGTGAAATAATGATATCAAAAAGTCCATCAAACAACCCCTGCACCAGTTGCGTAGGCGCGGCTTCTCGCACATAGAACTTTAACTTGGCGTACCTTTTATGCAGTTGCGGCAAAATAAATGGCAGCAAATATGGCCCTAACGTTGGCGGCACACCGAGTCGGTAAGTAGTTTGGTTACCACCGGCAATGTCACGGGCTTTCTCTTCAAAGCGGATGGACGATTGCAGCACATCTTCGGCCAGCGGTAACAAGGCACGGCCCTCCGGCGACAGCAGTGTGCCACTGCGGGAACGTTCAAACAGGGATATGCCGAGACTTTTCTCCAGCACATTAATCTGTGAGGTCAGGGTTGGCTGACTTATGCCCAATACCTGCGCCGCGCGACGGTAACTTAATTCCCGTGCCAGTGCCACAAAGTAGCGAAACTGCGTGTAGGTAACTGACTTGGTTGAGGTGACCATAAACTTAAGTCCAAATAAATAATGCCAACATATAGCCTTAGGCTATCACGAAGTAAACTATTTTTCTATTAAACTATCAGGTAACAATGATTTGGTATTTTATATAATTTTCTATTTTCATATTTAGGAGCGACTAAATGGACCACGTTATCTCTGGTGTTGCAAAATTCCAACAAGAAGTTTTTCCAGAAAAGAAGGCAGCGTTTAAAAAGCTCGCCACTGGTCAAAATCCTGAAGTGCTTTTCATTACCTGTTCTGATTCACGTATTGACCCTAATCTGGTCACGCAAACAGAACCGGGCGATCTGTTTATCTGCCGTAATGCCGGTAACATAGTGCCGCCACACAGCAACCAAACTGGTGGTATGACTGCGTCTATCGAATTTGCCGTAGCAGCTCTTGGTGTCACCCACATTGTTGTATGTGGTCACTCTGACTGTGGTGCAATGAAAGGTGCCATCGCCCCGGAAGCGCTTACCTCGCTACCTCATGTAAAAGAATGGCTGGGCCACTGCCGCGTTGCTACCGACGTTGTTAAAGAGCGGTGTGGCTGTGATTCACTGAATAAAGATGATCACTTACAGCTGGTTACCGAAGAAAACGTAGTACAGCAACTTCAACATCTGCGCACTCACCCTGCGGTAGCGGCTAAAATCGCCACTGGTCAGGTAAAGCTGCACGGCTGGTTCTACAACATCGAGACTGCTGAAGTACTTAACTACGATGAGAAAGCCGGTAAATTCGTGCCCATGGAATCTGCTTTTGCCGCCGAGGAGCAACTGGTAGCAAATAAATAACAGGGATTTTGTCAATGAAATTAGACCTATCTTTCAGTGAAATAAAGAACGATTTACCCGCCAGTATCGTGGTGTTTTTCGTTGCCCTGCCGTTATGTCTGGGTATTGCGCTCGCCTCTGGTGCGCCGCTTTTCTCCGGTATTATCGCAGGTATCGTCGGCGGCATCGTCGTCGGTCTGTTCAGCGGTTCACGGCTGGGCGTTAGTGGCCCGGCTGCGGGCCTCGCAGTAATTGTTTTCGACGCCATTGCCACACTGGGTAGCTGGGAGTTATTCCTGGTTGCCGTAGTATTATCCGGTGTTATTCAGCTCATAATGGGCTTTGCACGGGCTGGTTTTATTGCGTATTTTATTCCCACTTCAGTGATCACCGGTATGCTTGCCGGTATTGGATTACTGATCATCCTTAAACAAATCCCTTACCTGTTTGGCTGGCATGCCGACTTCCTCGGTGAGGAAGCCTTTATGCATGCTAATGGCGAGAATACCTTCTCTGCTATCGAACATGCGCTGGGTCTGATGTCGCCTGCCGCGATACTGATTTCCGGCGTTTCACTGGTTCTGCTGGTAATTTGGGATAAGTTTCTGGTGCCGCGTCACAAAATATTCCAGCTTATTCAGGGCCCCATTGTTGTGGTGTTGTTAGGTATTCTGGCTTCAGTGATGATGAGCCAGGCCGGTACTCCACTGGATCCAAGTATGCTGGTTTCACTACCTGTGATTAATAGTTTCAGTGACTTCACCCAGGAACTGGCGTTTCCGGATTTCTCGCAAATCTTCAATATGGACGTACTCACCATTGCTATCGTTATGGCGGCAGTGGCAAGTATTGAGACGTTATTATGCGTGGAAGCCACCGATAAGCTTGATCCGCAGAAAAATGTTACGCCAACTAACCGCGAGCTCAAAGCTCAGGGAATGGGTAATATTATCTCTGGTCTGGTAGGCGGCCTGCCAATTACCCAGGTAATAGTAAGAAGCTCGGCCAACATTGCGTTTGGTGGTAAAACCAAGCTGTCAGCCATTATGCACGGTGTATTTCTGCTGGTAGCAGTACTGGCGATTTCATCCATGCTCAACCTGATCCCGCTGGCGTCACTGGCTGCAATCTTGATTGTGGTAGGCTATAAGCTGACCAAGCCGGTAATGTTTAAGGTCATGTATCAGAATGGCTGGGAACAATTCCTGCCGTTTGTTACTACCATTGTGGTAATGATCTTTACTGACCTGTTAACTGGTGTTTTTGCCGGACTGGGTGTGAGTATCTTCTTTACCCTGAAAAGCAGCTTCCTTAATGCCTATCAGTTTAAAGAAACCATCAATGAGGAGCATGGTGAAACGACTCATCATATTGTACTGGCCGAGGATGTTTCGTTCTTTAACAAGCCAAGCATTCTGAAAAAACTCAATTCGATCCCTGGGAATTCAAAAGTTGTGCTGGATTTTTCTAACACCAAATCCATTGCATTTGATGTAAAAGAAATGATTAAAGATTATATCGACCAGGCACAAACGAAAAATATTCGGGTCGAAACCATTAAGTTTTAACTCCCCGCCGAAAACCTGGTATCCCAACCTACCCGGTTTTCACTCAGCGTCGTTAACGTAAAAGGCAGCCATCTGGCTAATGCCAGTCAGTTAAGCTGACTGGCATTTTTCTTTTTATGGGGATACCGACTCACTTTTGGCTTTATACATCTCGGGTAGACCCTGTCTTCTCGTCGAGCTGGAAGCTCGTAAAACCCTAGCTGATCAATAAGTGAGTTATAGATTACCGGGAGTTTACCCGGGCTGGTGAGTTGGAGTGTCATCAGGAACGCAACAACTGCACTTGAACAACCGCTGAAGCTCAACTGGTTAGGCCATATCCCTTTTCTGCTGGCGGCCTCCGTCATTGCTGAACGAATGAGATTATAGGCTAACAATAACCCCCATATTTCCTGCTCGACCATTTCAGGTAGCTTGCTTCTAAAGGTATATTCGCTGTTGAGCAGTGTTTGCTTTATTTCTCTGAACCCCAGTTCGATCTCCCATCGATAACTATATAATTCAACGATTTCATTTCCTGGAAAGCGCATAGCATCGACCATTGATGTAAGCACTTCGTAGCTTTTCCCTTTTATCTGTTTCGTTATCAGTCGTGCTTCTACGTATTCTGGCAGGTCATCGAAGCGTTTACGCGCTTGCGCTGTTGTCGCTAACCTGACTAACTTATCACTTCGACCCAGCGTACGTATTACTTCGAACTGAAGGCCCTTTCTGGCAGGAATTAGCCAGTGACGCTCTTCGCCCCGACAGTTCCAACGGTGTAGTAAGCCCAGTGAGTAGTAACCTTTATCAAACAGAGTAAGTGAATGGTTAGGCGTGTCATCAATGAGCTGTTCCGCCAATACCATCTCATTCGATTTGTATTTATCAAAAACACTGTTGATGAGCTGATGGCTAGTTAACTCCATATGACAAACCATCCTTATTTGCGGGAAGCTTGTGTCACCATACTGCGTGCTGGCGGAGCCGTATTTCTCACGGTTTTCAGGCGTATCCGTTGTACGCCAAACCACGCCATCTACTGCTAACAGATTGAGTCCGTTCCACGTTTCGAATTGCTGTGACTGATACCATTGCGCAGCCATTTTCATAAATACCGATTTAACAGCATCAACACCCAACCTCTGCCGGGCTTGTACCATCGCACTAGGGGCAACCTGCGGATTCTTACCCGGTAACGCAATATCCATTTTGGTAGCGATATTCCAGACAGATTCTTGCCTAAACAAGCTCATTCCAACGACCGTCCACATAACCGCTTCGAGTGGAAGCCTGCGTTTTCTAACCGTCGCTACGCCAGCCTCAACGAAAGCTTCATCGATAATCGCCGGGTCAAGAAATGAGGACAGTTGCTCAAACGAACTGAACTGGGTGCTGGCATTGAACGCTGTATTAAGGGCTTGTTGTAGTTGCATAAAAAAATCCGATGACCTTACGATCATCGGATTTTGATCCTCTTACAGCTAATGTCAATCTCTTAACTGATCGGCATTAGCCATCTGGCTGCCTTTTTGTTATATCTATCCCACCTTAGTTGAATAAAACGCCTTTCACTTATAGCTTTTAACTATCACGAGGTAAGCTATTTTTCTATGAGACTATAATATAACAATATTTTAACAATCATAAATCTTACAAACGACGAGGAGTAAGTTGGTATGGATCATGTCATTTCTGGCGTAGCAAAGTTTCAACAGGAAGTGTTTCCGGAAAAAAAAGCCGCGTTTAAGAAACTCGCCAACGGCCAAAACCCGGAAGTATTGTTTATTACCTGTTCCGATTCACGGATCGATCCCAACCTGGTCACCCAAACTGAACCAGGCGATTTATTTATCTGCCGTAATGCCGGCAATGTTATCCCCCCGCACAGCAACGAAACTGGCGGGATGACTGCATCGGTTGAGTTTGCCGTAGCAGCCCTCGGCACCACGCATATCGTGATATGCGGTCACTCCGATTGTGGCGCCATGAAAGGAGCCATTAATCCTGAGGCATTATCCGCTCTGCCCCATGTGAAGGAATGGCTGGGTCACTGCCGGGTTGCCACTGAGGTGGTAAAAGAAAAATGCGGCTGTGATGAACTTAACACAGAGGACCATTTACAGTTAGTTACCGAAGAAAACGTGATACAACAGTTACAACACATCAAAACACACCCGGCGGTCGCAGCAAAGCTAGCCACCGGACAGGTAAAACTGCATGGCTGGTTTTACAACATTGAAACTGCAGAAGTCACCTGTTATCGGGAAGAAACCGGTAAGTTCGGCCCCATGGACGAAAAATATGCCGCCGAGCTGGTTTCTAAACACAAGTAAACCTAACAACTGTTAAGGAAAAGTCATGAAGAACTTATTTGCTAATGTTCGTGGCGATATTACCGGCGGTATTACCGCCGGCGTAGTTGCGTTGCCGCTGGCACTGGCGCTGGGCGTTGCGTCCGGTGTTGGTCCGATGGCAGGTATGTATGGCGCCATTGCAGTGGGCTTTTTTGCGGCACTGTTCGGTGGTACGCCATCGCAAATCTCCGGCCCGACCGGGCCAATGGTGGTGGTGCTGGCCGGTTTATTTGCCAGTTTATCGGGCGATGTAGAGCTCATTTTTACGGCCGTTTTACTGGCGGGTTTATTCCAGATTTTATTTGGTTTTCTGGGCATAGGTAACTATATCCGCCTGGTGCCCTACCCGGTTATTTCGGGCTTTATGTCGGGGATCGGGGCCATCATTATTATTCTGCAGATTGGCCGCTTACTGGGCCATGAACCACCAGGAGGCACCCTGGGTGCACTGGGTTATATCCCCACCGCGCTGGCCGACATAAACTTTGCCACCCTGGCACTGGGTATCGGTACACTGGTGATTGCCTATAAATGGCCAGCCAGCCTCGGAAAATATGTTCCAGGCGCACTGGCTGCGTTAATTATCGGTACCCTTGTCAGCCTGTTCATTACCAATGTCCCCATTTTAGGCGACATTCCAACCGGACTGCCAAGCCTGCATCTACCCACTTTTGAGAGCTCTACGCTGTTATTAGTACTGGAAGCGGCGTTTATTCTGGCCATTCTGGGCGCCATCGACAGCCTGTTAACGTCACTGGTTGCCGATAACATGACCCGTACTCGTCACGACAGCTCCAAGGAACTGATTGGTCAGGGTATCGGTAATACCGTAGCCGGCCTGATTGGTGGTATTGCCGGGGCTGGCGCGACCATGCGTACCGTGGTTAACATTCGCAGCGGCGGTAAAGAACGCTTATCAGGCATGGTGCATGCGCTGGTACTACTGGCTGTTGTGCTTGGTCTGAGCCCGCTGGCCAGTGCTATTCCGCATGCCGTGCTTGCCGGTATTCTGGTAAAAGTGGGCCTAGATATTGTGGACTGGAGCTACCTGAAACGCGCTCACAGCGGTCCCCGCTGGGACTTTGCGCTGATGCTGCTGGTACTGGGTCTGACCGTATTTGTTGACCTGATCACAGCCGTAAGTGTTGGTGTGGTATTAGCGGCATTGGCTTACGTTCGTCAGATTGCCCAACTGCAAATTGAAGAACTCAAGAAAATTCCCGATACGCTCAACGATCCAAAAGAAAACGCGCTGCTTGAAAAAGCCAAAGGCAAGGTCAGTATCTTTAGTTTTGGCGGCCCGTTAAGCTTTGGTGCAGCGGCTGATTTAGGTCACCACGTACGCGAGTGGGTTAAGCCTGGCTCAAGAGTGCTAATACTGGACTTCTCCAGGGTGCCCACGATGGACGTATCCGCTTCCATGGCCGTGGAGACGGTAACATCCGATGCCAAGAGTTCCGGCCGACAACTGATGGTATGCGGCGCTTCCGACAAAATTAAAGAAGTACTGGGTAATGTGAATGCTTCCTCTGCGGAAATTCTCACCTACCCTACCTTACTTGAAGCTCTGGAGTCGGCAGTGTCGATTATCGAGGATAGCGGAAAAAAGTCGCCAAAGCATGATGGCAGTTCCACACTGTCTCATGCTTAACATGTAATCGATTATGAAAAGAGCGTCAACTGGCGCTCTTTTTTTGTGCCTGGAAAAACAGATACACCTTTGGCGCTTTGTCCGCTACACTAATTATGAAATATACGTAATAGCTGGACTTTGAAGTGGCTGATAATAATGGTGTTTTAGCACGAATTCGTGACAAGTATACCGACTTGTCGCCCTCTGCGCGGGCTATCGCCAATTACCTGCAACAGTTTCCGCTGACCATCATCAGCGACTCCACCGCCGAAATTGCGGCCAAAACCAATACCTCCAAAGCCACTGTTAGCAGGCTGTTTCGTCAGTTGGGCTATGCTTCCCATCAGGATGCCAAACAGGACGTAGTGCTACAGCGTGACGCCGGTATTCCGGTTAAACAAACCCTAACCCAGCATGATTACATTGCTGCCGAACTTGGCAACCTGCAACGTACCCTGGAGTCGATTCCGGGCGAGGAAATTAACCAAATCGCCGCCATTCTGGCCAAGGCGCCGCGCATTACGCTCATCGGCTATCGTAATAGTTACCCGGTGGCCCTGCACTGCCGCCAGCAACTTAAACAGATCCGCCCGAATGTGCGGTTATTACCTCAGCCAGGGCAAAGTCTGAGTGAAGATTTAATGGATCTGGCCGACGACGAAGTGATTGTGGTGTTTGGCTTTCGCCGTCGTCCACGTATTTTTGCCCGCATGATTGAAGCGTTACCGGCGCAGCGCACCATTTTACTTACCGATCCCACCGGTCAGGTTTATCAGGACAGGGTTGGCCATACCCTGGTGTGTCAGCTGGGCAACCAGTTCGCTTTTGATAGTTATGCTGCCCCCATGAGTCTGGTATCCGTAATCTGTAACCAGGCCTACACATTACTGGGAGAAGAAGGCGATCACCGGGTGTCCACCATCAGTCAGCTCTATGCTCAGATGGGTGAGCTTGATCCGGAATAAGCTGCTGAAATTCATATTCTGAAACAATCAAAAGCTTGGCGAACCCAGCCGCCAGCGTAAAATACGCGCTACTTACAGGAACTAAGTGAAAAGGACGCAATACGGATGTTCAGTCAACCTAGTGAAAACGCGTTGGCGCTCAATCAGATCAGCAAAACCTACGCAGGCAAACAGGTATTAAGTCAGCTTAACCTGACTGTCCCCTATGGCAGTGTGTATGCGTTTTTAGGCAATAATGGCGAAGGTAAGTCCACCACTATCAGAGTGCTCACTGGCTTGGAAGCGCCGGATTCGGGCAGCGTTACAATTTGCGGTGACAGCCTGTATGCTGAGCGCCGCTCTTTACTGTCACGCTCAGCCCGGTTTGTGCCAAATTACCGCCTGTTACACCGCCTGGGCGGCCTGATTGATGCGCCAAGCCTTTACCCCAACCTCACCGCCGCCGAGTTTTTATCCATTGGCTGTAGTATTAAAGGTCTGCCGGTCGGTGAAATAGAGCGGGTATTAGCGGTGGTCTCCTTAACCGACGCTGCCAAACGGCTTATCGGACAATTCTCGTTAGGCATGAAACAGCGGCTGGCCATTGCTCACACCTTATTAGGCGATCCCAAATTACTGATCCTCGATGAACCCACTAACGGTCTCGACCCCAGCGGTATTCGCGATATTCGCCAGTTGCTCAGTGAATTACCGGCCAGCACCGGCACCACGGTATTTTTCTCTACGCATAACCTCGACGAAGTGGAAAAAATGGCCACTCGCTTTGCAGTATTGAAAGATGGCCGCATTCGTTTTGAATCGGATATCCCCAGTTGGCAAGCCGCACAAAAGTTCAATATGACGCTGGAAGTGGGTGATGCTAACGCTGCTCATACGGTGCTTTGCAAACACGGTTTTCATAGCACCATGACTAATTCCAACACGGTGCTGGTAGACAGACTGCCCCGCGATGAGCAACCGCGGCTACATGCCCTGTTGGTGAATGAAGGCATTGAGTTATTTCAGTCTTACCAAAGTAAAACCTCGTTAGAGCAATGGTTTACCAATGAACATACCGATTAATCCATTTACTGGCCTGAGCCGACTGCTGGCAGTTGAGTGTCTCAAGCTCAAGCGCACATCAACGCTGTTGATGGTATTTGCCCTGCCGCTACTGGTAGTGCTGTTTTCCACGGGATTAGCCGTTAAATCACAAAATCTGGCGGCCATTGACGCCCAGGCCTGGCAACGTTGGTGGATGGGCGTCATGGCGTTATGGAGCTACTTTATGCTGCCGATGTTTATTGCGCTTATCACCGGCGCCATTAATGGTAATGAGCACAAAAATCACGGCTGGCGCCTGATGCTGGCACTCCCGGTCAACCTCTACTCACTCTATATTGCCAAACTGCTCCTTGGCATACTTTTAACCGCTACGGCCCTGCTGTGGCTGTGGTTGAGTGGTTTGCTTGCCACCTTGCTGATGACCGCGTTAGGAGCGTCAGGGCAAACGGAATATGGCATGGTATTACTCAACGCGATGCCAGCTTTAATGCTCACATCACTACCGGTACTGATCATCCAACATGCGGTGAGCTGGCGATTTGGTAATATCATTGTACCGCTTTCGGTCGCAGTCATGGCTACAATGGGGATCGTCCAAATCGGCAGTTCAGAATACTGGGTCTGGTATCCGTGGAGCTATATGACGATGTCGGCAATGGGCGGCACTGCAGAGCTTCGGCATCATGCAGTTTGGTTATCACTGGCCGTGGCAGCGGGGTTATTCTGGATAAGCACGTTACTGGCAGCGAGCCACAAACGCGCTGGCTAACAGGCAACCGCTCCCAATTAACCAGGGCTAAAGCTGGTTTCAACCTGACACACTGGCATCAGGCGTATTATGCTCCGGTAAATGCTCGGTGCGCGGATCAATCTCAAATGCCGCAGGTGTGGTAATACCCGCCGACGGCTGAAAAGTAGGATGCGAGTCACTGGTATCAGGTAACACGTGACTTCGACGGCGAACAATGACGATAACGGCAAATAACAGTAAAAAGAATGTCATGTAGGCATACAGCCCTTTAGCGCCCATAATCCCCATCAGAAAAGCGGCTAACGGCCCGCCGATGGCAGAACTGATGCCATAAGTGATGAGCATTCCACTGCCGATGGGCAGAAAATCCTTCGCCGTGGCATTGTCATTCACGTGAGCCAGACAAATCGCATAGGAGGTCATGCAGGTACCGCCCCAGAAAAACGCCAGTATTGCTGCCGGCCAGCCGGCAAACCCAGACCAGTATGACGCCAGCACTATAGCCAGTGATATCAAACCGCCAGCCAGCGCGTTGTAAATTAAAATAATACGTCGATCGTAGCGGTCAGAAAAACGCCCTACCGGGATCTGAAAACAGGCGCCACCAAGAACGGTAGCAGACATAAACATAGCCAGTTGCGCATTGCTAAAGTTGCTTTCGGCAGCAAATACCGGCCCCAGCGACCAGAAAGCGCCCGTCACCAGGCCCAGGATCACTGCGCCAATCATGGCGATATGCGAGTGCTGCCAGACCTTCTTAAAACTCACTCTTACGCTGTTGACCTTCGCCGGCGCCAACGACAGCGTTAGCGATACGGGAATAATCGACAGCGCAACAAAGATTGCGGCGATACTAAACAGTAACGGATAACTGGCATCCGCTAACAAGAGCAACTGTTGAGCCAGGGTAATCATCAACAGGTTAAGCATTGAGTAAAACGACAAAATCGTACCACGATTACTTGCATCAGCGCGTTCATTAAGCCAACTCTCAATAATCATATACAGCCCGGACACACCTGCCCCCAGGGCGAAGCGCAGCGCCAGCCACAACACAAACGACTGTAACCAGGCAAACAGCAGGGTGAAAATGAGATAAGCACAGGCCAGTACCGCGAACCCGCGGATATGCCCCACCCGCTTCAGCACATGGGGCGTCGCCAGGCAACCACCGATGATCCCAAGAAAATAGGCCGAGCCGGTTAAGGCGACTTCCACGGCAGTAAAACCCAGCTGATTGGCAGCTACGGGCAAGAGCGTCAACAGTAAACCATGACCCAGTAGTAACAGCGCATCAGACAACAACAGTGCAGAAATTGGCAGCAGTGAACGAACCATAAAGAGCAGTCACGCAGATAGAAGTAATAACTTTACGATACAGAGTGAACGTAAAATTGCCAAGGCGGTTAGCACTTTTGCCGCTGGCAACCCGAATACCATGCCTCTAACAACTACTCAGCGCGTAAAACGCCCAGCTTTGTTAACAAGAAACACAACAATTTAACAAACGTTTCACTTGACTTTTTGGTGAAACGATTGTTTCATAGAGGTATCCTTCTGTAACATTAAACTTCATGGATCATTTTAACGTTAGTTCGCCATTTGTCTGGCAACCAGCGCCCACTGTGGTGCCTGCTGAACAAGCCAGTACACCTGCTGCCAATGCAGATAACGATAGCGTTAAATCGTTGTCGGGCCTGCGCGTGGCCGTGAAAGATCTGTTTGCTATCAAAGGTACTGCCACCACCGCGGGCAATCCCCACTGGCTGGCAACACACCCGGTAGCCGAAACCACCGCCAGCGCCGTGACCAAACTGGTATCAGCGGGTGCTAAAGTTGCAGGCAAAACCATTACCGACGAACTGGCTTACAGCTTAAACGGGCAAAATATCCATTACGGTACGCCGCAAAACCCATTAACGCCTGAGCGCCTGCCCGGCGGCTCATCGAGTGGCTCGGCAGTAGCAGTATCGGCTGGCCTGGCCGACATCGGCCTTGGCACCGATACCGGCGGCTCCATTCGGGTACCGGCCAGTTACAATGATTTATTCGGCCTGCGCCCAACCCATGGCCGCATCAGCACCGACGGCCTGGTCGCCCTGGCACCCGGTTTCGATACCATCGGCGTGATGGCAAAAAACCTTGATGTGCTCGAACGCAGCATGAACTGTTTATTCGACGCAGCGGTTACTGATAACCCGGCCTTGTCGTCTCTGGTTGTGTACCAAACGGCAGTGGATAACAGCGAGCAGGCAAGCGCCGCTAATCAATGGCTTGCGTCCCTGCCAATTGCTAGCCAGACAGGTGATTTCAGTCAGCTTGAACAGCTACCGCTAGCAGAAGCATTCAGGGTGTTACAGGGGCGTGAGATTTGGCAAACTCATGGTGAGTGGTTCACAAACACTCAGCCGGTATTTGCACCGGATATTGCCGAGCGATTTAACCAAAGCGCCCAAATCAGCGACGCCGAGGTAGAACATGCAACACACATACAACAACAGGTACGTCAGCTTTTAGCATCACTGCTTGGAGATAACCGCGCCATAGTGCTGCCCACCACACCGGGTTGCGCACCGCGGTTAACAGCCAGTGCGGCCGAACTGACCGATTACCGAAAACAATTATTATCATTCACTGCCTTGGCCGGACTGGCGGGTTTACCACAACTGCATTTGCCGTTATTTCGCCTGAATGACGCACCCTGTGGCTTATCACTGATAGGCCCTGTGGGCAGTGAAACCAGCCTGTTCGCTCTGGCTCGTACCCTTACGGAATAAGAATAGAAAGCATGACAAAACAACAACACACTGCTTTTACCGCGCCACACTATGCTGCATCGACAGTAGGCAACGATATCCTGCAACGCGGCGGCACCGCCATTGAAGCCATGGTCGCCGCAGCGGCCTCTATTGCGGTGGAATATCCGCATATGAACGGCCTGGGTGGTGACGGTTTCTGGTTAATCAGTGAACCGGGCAAAGCGCCGGTGGCTATCGACGCCTGCGGCACCGCAGCCGGACTGGCCGACAGCAATTTTTATCAGGGCCTGGAAGCTATCCCCTCGCGTGGTGGCAAAGCGGCTTTAACCATGGCCGGTGCTGTAGATGGCTGGCAAAAAGCGCTGGAGATCAGTGCCAACTGGCAATCGCCTATGCCGCTGCAGGACTTACTGGCCACCGCCATCAGTCAGGCTAACTGGGGCATCGAAGTGACCCAGAGTATGTCGGATGCCAGTTACAAAACTTTTGATGATTTAGCCGGTGATGAAAACTTTGCACAGTTCTTAATTAAGGGTAAGGCCCTTAAAAAAGGCAAAATTGTTAAACTCACTAAGCTTGCTACTACCTTACAACGCCTCGCCGACAACGGCCTGAGCGACTTTTATCATGGCGATATCGCCCGCGAACTGGCGGCCGATCTTGAGGCGGCAGGCTCACCGATTCGTCTGAGCGATTTTAACCAGTACCAAGCCAAAGTTGTTACGCCGCTAAGTGTATCAACCTCAAAAGGCAAACTTTATAACCTGCCGGCGCCTACCCAGGGTATCGCCTCGTTAATTATTCTCGCCCTGTACGACCGCGTGGTCAGCCAGGGTAACAGCGATGCCGATATGGTTCACCTGCTGATTGAATGTACCAAACAAGCCTTTATTAAGCGCAATGAATACCTCACCGATCCGGGCCGGTTAAGTGTTGATCTCGATAGTTTCCTGACCGATGAAGCGCTCGATGAGATGGCAGCAGCCATAAAGCTCGACAATGCTCTGCCCTGGCCTCAGGAAGCCAAACTCGGTGACACCATCTGGATGGGCGCCTGTGACAACCAGGGTCGCATGGTCAGCTATATCCAAAGTCTTTACTGGGAATATGGCAGCGGTGTAGTCAGCCCGCAAACTGGTATCGTGTGGAATAACCGCGGTACGTCATTTAGCCTGACGCCCGGTCACTTACAACAACTCAAGCCCGGTTTAAAACCCTTTCATACCTTAAACCCGGCCTTTGCCGAGCTTAATGATGGCCGTCGCATCAGCTACGGCACCATGGGCGGTGAAGGTCAGCCACAAACTCAGGCGGCCTTGTTCAGCCGCTACGTGTACCACAACCAGCCACTGGACAAATCCATTGCCCTCGGCCGCTGGTTACTGGGCCGTACCTGGGGCGATCAATCGCATAATCTCAAAGTGGAGCGCGACCTTAACGAATACGTTGGTGAAGAACTGCTGGCCCGTGGCCACGATATGGTGGTGGTCGATGCCTGTAGTGAACTCATGGGCCATGCGGGAGCAGTGGTTTTGCATCCGGATGACACCACCGAAGCGGCCACCGATCCGCGCAGCGATGGCAAAGCTTTCGCGCAAGCTTATACCGCAACAGGAGAAGTACAGTAATGGATGCAATCATGGAGTTACTGCCGACAATACTGGCACTGATGGCCACCGGTGTATTTGCCGGTATTCTGGCAGGTCTGCTTGGTGTGGGCGGCGGTATTGTTATTGTACCGGTACTGTACTTTTTGTTTCAGGCACTGGGCGTATCGGCCGACTCAGCCATGCTGATTGCCACAGCAACCTCACTGGCAACGATTATTCCTACGTCGGTCAGCTCAATCCGCGCGCACCGTAAAAAAGGCAACGTCGACAGCGACCTGCTCAAACGCTGGGGCCCCTTTATATTACTTGGCGTACTGCTTGGCAGCTACGCGGTAACCCAGGTGAACGGTGAAGTATTAACCTTACTGTTTGGCGTTATCGCCAGCTTGTCTGCCATTAACATGTTTATCGGCAGCAAAAGCGCCTGGTTTAACGATCTCCCCGGCGCCCTTGGCCAGCGTATTATTGCCGTTTGTATTGGTTTATTCAGCGCCATGGTCGGCATTGGTGGCGGTACGCTTACCGTCCCCACCCTGACTTTTTGTAATTATCCGGCGCACCGCGCCGTAGGCACCGCCGCTGCGGTTGGCCTGATCATCTCGCTGCCGGCAGCGGTGACCATGCTGATTTTTGGTCAGGCGCCAGCCGATGCGCCCGATGGCACCATCGGCCTGGTTAATCTGATTGGCTTTGCCGCCATTGTCCCCCTTACTGTGTTATTTGCACCGGTTGGAGCTGGCCTGGCCAGCAAACTGGATGCCGCAAAGCTCAAGAAAGTGTTTGCCGTGGTACTGCTTATTACCGGCGTAAGAATGCTTGCTCAGAGCGTGCTCTAGGAGAAAAAATGAAACCCTTAACCATGCCACCCCGACTGCTGATGGGCCCCGGCCCGATAAACTGCTATCCCCGGGTGTTAACGGCCATGTCTCAACAGCTGGTTGGCCAGTACGACCCCGCCATGACCAGTTGCATGAATGAAGTGATGGCGTTGTACCGTCAGGTATTTGAAACCAATAATCACCACACCCTGTTAGTCGATGGTACGTCACGCGCGGGTATCGAAGCGGTGCTGGTGTCTGCGCTGGAACCTGGCGACAAGGTGCTGGTGCCTATTTTTGGCCGCTTTGGTCATCTGCTGTGCGAAATTGCCGAACGTGCCGGTGCCGAGGTACACAGTATCGAAGTGCCCTGGGGCGAGGTGTTTGAGCCTGAGCAAATCGAAAAAGCCATCCGCGAAGTACAGCCTAAAATGCTGGCGGTAGTTCAGGGCGATACCTCCACCACCATGCTACAGCCACTGGAGCACCTCGGTGAGATTTGCCGTCGTTACGATGTATTGTTCTACTCTGATGCCACGGCATCCATTGGCGGTAACCCATTTAAAACCGACCAGTGGCAGCTCGATGCAGTATCAGTTGGCCTGCAGAAATGTTTAGGCGGCCCTTCTGGTAGCGCACCGATAACGTTGAGTGATCGCTATGTTGAGCTGGTACGCAAGCGTCATCACGTTGAAGCCGGTATTCGCGAATCTGCCCACCAGTCAGGCTCGGGCAGTCGCATACGCTCCAACTACTTTGATATTCCCATGCTACTTGATTACTGGGGTGAGGAGCGCCTGAATCACCACACCGAAGCCGCTTCTATGCTGTTTTGTGCACGGGAATGTGCCATTAATCTGATTGAGGAAGGCATTGATAACAGCGTTGCCCGCCATAAACAGGCCGGCGATGCCATGCTGGCCGGTGTGCAGGCGCTGAACCTTGAGCCTTTCGGTAACCTCGCACACAAAATGCACAACGTAGTCGGCGTGGAAATTCCTGACGGCGTGGATGGCGAGCAGATCCGCCAGCAACTGCTGCTGGATTTTAATATCGAAATTGGTACCAGCTTCGGCCCACTGAAAGGCCGCATCTGGCGTATTGGCACCATGGGTTACAACGCGCGTAAAGATGCCGTACTGCACACCCTGCAGTCGCTGGAAACCGTATTGCGCCGCGCCGGGCATAAACTACCTGCCGGTGGGGGTGTTGACGCCGCGCTGGATAGCTTTTCAGGTTCATCACTATGATGGATTTTGCCAGCCTGGCTCACCAGGTGATGTTACGTTGCGATCAGCTCGGTGCGATTACTCAGTCGCCCGGCATCGTTGACCGTCGCTATCTGACCCCGCAGCACCGTCAGGCTAACGATTTAGTGGCCCAGTGGATGCGCGAGGCCGGGATGACAGTCTGGCAGGACGCCGCGGGGAATCAATGGGGCCGCTATCACAGCACTGACGCCAATGCGCGCTCACTGGTGCTCGGTAGCCATCTGGATACCGTGCCCAACGGCGGCAAGTACGATGGCATGTTAGGTGTGATTGCGCCCCTGGCGGTAGTGCATCATTGCTTCGAAAACGGCATCCGTTTTCCGTTTCACATCGATATCGTCGGCTTTGGCGATGAAGAAGGTACCCGTTTTGGCTCTACTCTGCTGGGCAGCCGCGCATTAACCGGTCGCTGGAAAGAAGACTGGCAGTTACTGCGTGATGAAAACAAGGTGTCGCTACCTGAAGCGATGGCCGAATTTGGTCTGGCTTTCGATAAGGTTGGCGATGCGACGCTTAAGCCCGACAGCATACTGGGCTATCTCGAAGTGCATATTGAACAGGGACCGGTACTGGAAGACAAGAACCTGCCGGTAGGTTGGGTGACCGCGATAGCCGGTGCCAAACGCCTGAATGTGCAGTTAAACGGTATGGCCGGGCACTCAGGTACGGTACCCATGGATATGCGCCAGGACGCCCTGGTTGCAGCAAGTGAAATGGTGCTGGCAGTAGAGTCTATCGCCAGCCAGTTTGGCATTGTGGCCACCGTCGGCCGACTCGAAACCAAACCCGGTGCGGTAAACGTGATCCCCGGTCAGGTGAATTTTTCGCTGGATATCCGTAGCGAGCACGACCATAAACGGGACGCGGCGTTACAACTGATTGAAGAGGTGTTCCGCGACATTGCCCAGCGCCGCCATGTGGATGTTAACTGGCAGCAAACCCACCATGCCGATGCCGTGCATTGTGATCCTTATCTGTCACAAACATTGTCCCAGGCTATTCAGCTTAGCGGCCATAACGCGGTTAGTTTACCCTCGGGAGCCGGGCATGATGCCATGGCCATGGATGCTATTTGCCCGGTCAGCATGTTGTTTGTGCGTTGCAAAGGCGGTATCAGTCATCACCCCGGTGAATCAGTAACCGGCGCCGACGTTGCCGCCAGCTTACAGGTTATTTATCGATTTTTAGACGCTTTTTCGCCTGACTTTTAGGCCATTTATCAAGTAGAAGGATGATACGCATGAAGATACCCAGAATTTATAACGATGCAGACGGTAAGAGCCATTTTGGTGAAGCCGAAATCCCGCTTAAAGATGGCGGCCCAATCGGCTTATTATCAGAGAAGATCCCTGCAGGTTCGATTATTTTTCGCGAAACACCGGCCGACTATGACTTTAAATGGCACCCTGCACCGGCACGCCAGTTGCTATTCATTTTAAAAGGTCGGGCAGAATTTACCGTATCCAATGGTGAGCGCCATGTATACGGTGCTGGTGATGTGTTATTACTTGAAGATACCGAGGGCGAAGGCCATTGCAGCCGCGCCATGTATAATGAAGTCCGCCATTCGATTTTTGTTACCCTGCCCGATGGCTTCCCGTATTAATCAGACGCACAGAGTTCTCCGTATGGGGCTGGCTGCTCATGAGTCAGTCACGCCCCTCTCTGGTGCAATGGCTTTTTAAGCCGGCTAACGCAAACCACAAAACGTGATTATAATCCTTAAATTACAGCAACTTAAATATCACCCCACCATTCGGACCAAATGGTCAGATTATTGCTTCATCCGTAACGTCTTTTTTTACGTCTACAGTGAGCAATATGTGCAGTATGTTTTACCGGTGCAATAGTCGCCGCTCAGCTCCCCCATTGTTTCGTTTCCTGTTTGCCGCAGCCCTGACGCTGACTTCGCTGTCGGTATCCAGTGCCGACATGAACACCTGGTTCCGGGAATTCAGGCAAAGCGCCAGTGACCAGGCCCTTTATAAACTTCTTTGGTCACTGCCCAAAGGAGGCGATTTGCACCATCACTTAAGTGGTGCCGGGTTTAGCGAATGGTGGTACGACATTGCCACCCGCCCGGAACAAAATGGGGGTTACCGTTACTACACAAAAACCCGTTTGCTGCAATGCCGTGGCTACGGTACCAATGAGTACGGCCCCAATCCGCAGAACCTGTTATTTCGCACCATTCAGGCTTCTACCTATGCCGCGCTCAGCGACTGTGAAAAACAGGAATACGAGTTACTCAGTGAGCTAGACGAAAATACCAGACTCGCCTGGTTCAACAGTATTCGCCTGGACAAAGCTCATGAAGGGCGCAATGAGTTTTTCGAGCGCCATTGGCAACGACTTAACGAACTGACTAATAATCCGCATATTGGCGCCCACATCCTGCTGAAAAATATGCAGGCTTTCGCAGCAGAGGGGTTGCAGTACCTTGAGACTCAGGTGAATGTGGATCGCAGTATTACACCTCACGGCGAGTTAATGTCACCACAAGCGTCACTAAAGGTATATACCGATATGCTGGCCTCAGATGCCGCCCGGCAGACCGGCGTTACGGTGCGTTTTCAATATGCCCTGCTACGCTTTTTACCCCATGCAGAACAGCATTTGCGCTGGATGTATGATTTTGTCGATCAACACCGTGACCTCTATGTGGGCATTAACATGGTAGGCCGCGAGGATAACGACAAAGGCTATCCGCTGCGCTTCCTGCCGGTACTACGGGAATTACGCCGCCAGTATCCGGCGATTAATCTGGCCATTCACGCTGGTGAAGTTGATGAACCTAACCAGCATGTAAAAGACACCCTGCTGCTGGGTGCCCAGCGCATCGGCCACGGCCTGAACACCATTACCGATCCGGACACCCTGTTATTGATGCGCCATGGTCCGTACCTGATTGAAATTAACCTGATCAGTAACCGCCTGCTCGACTACACAGAAGATTATGCCAGCCATCCGTTTCCGGAGTATTTGCGCACCAATATTCCGGTGGCGCTGACTACCGATGATCGCGGTATGTGGGACAGCACCCTTACCGATGAGTACTACGTAGCCGTTAAAGAATTTAATTTATCCTGGCAGGAACTCACCAGTCTTGCCCGCCAGTCTCTTCAGCACAGCTTTTTGGCCGAAGACGATAAACAATCCGCGCTCACTGCATACGAGCAGCGTTTGCGCCAGTTTGCAGAAACTCTTGCCCGTGACGGTGTTTCGTCATTACCGCAGGCCGCCCCTAAACGGCGTTTTATCTGCAACTATCAACCCACTTTGTGTCATCAAGGATAGCGAATGTCACAGCATCACATACTTTACGCACTGGAAGACAAGCCCGGCTTTATGGTTAGCCTGACGGCAGCGGTGCAACACGTTCTGGCCAGCTTTATCGGCGTGGTTACGCCTACCCTGATCATTGCATCGGCACTGGGTTTGCAAGCTGAGGTGCCCTACCTGATCAGTATGGCGCTACTGGTTACCGGTATAGGCACGTTTATCCAGACCCGTGGATTTGGCCCGGTAGGCAGTGGTCTGGTGGCGATCCAGGGCACCAGCTTTGCCTTTATCAGCGCCTTGCTGATGGTCGGAACGACGATTAAGGCACGGGGAGGAACGAACGACGATATCCTCGCCATGATGTTTGGCGTCTGTTTCTGGGGCGCATTCGTTGAAATTATTCTGAGCCAGTTTATTACCCAGCTCAAACGCGTTATCAACCCTATTACCACCGGGGTTGTGATCATTGCCATTGGTATTTCGCTGATAAAGGTCGGCATGACAGACCTGGCGGGTGGTTTTAACAGCGATGATTTTGGCAGCGTGGAAAATCTAAACCTGGGACTAACTGTGCTGCTGGTGATTATTTTCTTTAATGCCCATCGAAACCGCTGGTTACGATTATCCGCCATTTTTATTGGTATGAGCATAGGCACCGTTATCGCTTTTTTTGCTGGCATGACCGATTTCACGGCGCTGACGTCGCTGCCGGTTTTTAGCTTTCCGCAACCCTTTAAATACGGCTATAATTTTGACTGGTCGCTGTTTTTACCCATTGCGTTAATTTACTTTTTTACCGCTATTGAAACAGCCGGCGATCTCACTGCCAACAGCTTATTTTGCCAGTTACCGATCCGCGGGGACAAATACCTCAAACGGATCCGCGCCGGTATCCTTGGTGATGGCTTTAATTCCTTAATGGCAGCTGTCTTTTGCACCTTTCCCAACACCACATTCGGGCAAAATAACGGTGTTATCCAGATGACGGGAATAGCCAGTCGTAAAGTGGGCTACTTTGTGGCGGCAGTATTTGTGGTTCTCGGCGTATTTCCCTTTATCGGTGCAGTCCTTCAGGCCATTCCAAAACCTGTGCTAGGCGGCGCTACACTGGTGATGTTTGCCATGGTCGCGGTGGGCGGTGTTAAGATCCTGACCAGCGAGCCACTGAGCCAGCGCAACAGCCTGATTACCGCGTGTTCGTTAGGCATGGGACTGGGCGTGATGATGGTCGGTGACGTGCTTGCACAACTGCCAACATGGCTCGGCAACATATTTGTATCGCCGGTTACCACCGCCGGGTTAACCGCAATTGTTCTTACCGTAGTGTTACCTGGCAGTAAAGAAGCCGGCACCAGTACTGAGAGTTTGCAAACCGACAATTCACAACAACAGCCATGTACTGAGAAATGAACAGCTGGCCCGATCCGATCGGGCTTTAGCTTTACATGGTGCAATGTTCAGATAATACTCCCTGATATGGTGCAACACACTGAACAAACTTTCATCGTTAACAATTAAGTAACGAAAAGACCTTAACAAGCTATATTTTTATCTATATATATCAATACATTAAAAACAAATTTAACCCTGACCACATGGACAGGATTTTGGCACTAAACCTGCAATGTGCAAGTCTGCATAGCTATATCTCACTTAAATTTACAAAAATTCCGAGAACATGAGGAACACCATGAAAACGACCAAATTTAGTGTGGCGCCGATTGCGCTGGCCGTCACCAGTAGTCTGATGTTATCAACTGCTGCCTTTGCGCAAGAAGAGCCATCTGATGCCGAAATCGAAAAGATTGAAGTAAAAGGTTCACTGGGCAGTTTGCCTGGCCAGGACGTCGAAGCGGTTTTCGGTTTTGGTAAGTCAATTCTGGAAACGCCTCGTTCGGCTTCGACCATCTCTGCTGAGCAGATGGAGCGTTTTAACGTCTCCGACATTGACGAACTGGTTGCTTTTGCACCAGGTACGTTTACTCAGTCTTTCTTTGGTGTAGCCGGTTCCCTGGATATTCGTGGTAACCCCGGTGAAGCTTACTTCCGTGGCATGAAGCGTCTGGACAACCCGGGTAACTACCCTACGCCAATTGGTGCATCAAGCCGTATTGATATCGTACGTGGTCCGGCATCGCCTATTTATGGTCCGTCAAAAATTGGTGGCTACCTGAACTTTAACCCTAAATCTGCCCGTGCCTCTTCAGGTCAGTATCTGGATGCACCTACCGGCGCATTGTCATATACCCACGGCACCTGGGATAAGAGTATTATCACCGCTGAAGTGGGTGGTCCTGGCAGCATTGGCGGCAAGGAAATGGGTTACTACGTTTACGGTGAGGTTGAAAACTCAGGTTCTTACTACGACAACACCGATACCGATCAGTCAATCATTCAGGCTTCATTTAACATTGACCTGACTGATAACCTACGCGTTGAATTTGGTGGTATGTACCACAACTATCAGGGTAACCAGGTAGCGGGCTGGAACCGTCTGACCCAGGATCTGGTTGACAACGGCACCTATATTACCGGTACTGCTCAGCCGCTTGATACCAACGGTGACGGCTCTATCTCGCACGAAGAGTACGGCGCAGTTAATCTGGCCGGTGCGGGCTTCTTCTATGTACCAGCCGCGTCATTTACTGATGCCGATGCGCTGCCGCTGATGAATCTGGAAAACGTAGGCACTACTACGCTGAAAGGTAATCAGACTCTGGTTGCACCGGATGACCAGTTAGGCAACAAAGCCACTACCCTTTACTTTGATGTGATCTACTACGCTGGCGACTGGGAAATCAAAAACCAGTTATTCTATGATGCCTACGATAACATCAACGAAAATGCTTACGGTTTCTCACAATTCCACGATAGCTGGGTTGTTGAAGACAAAGTGGTATTCGCCACCGAAGTGGAAACGGGCTCGTTGTTCGCACAGTTCCAGGTTTCACCGTCAATCCGTTACACCGACTTCTTACACGGCGACGACTTTACTTATGAGTACTTCAACCGCCGTGATCTGACCATGCCTTCAAGTGCACTGGATCGTCGTTTACTGTCTACCCGTTCTGGCATGAACTACGACAACTATGACCAGGGTGATTACCTGGATCTCGGTTTTGCAGCCATGACTGACTTAACCTGGGACTGGGGTCTGAACATCGTGTTAGGTGCTCGCTATGACACCATCGATATTGAAACCACGTCTCGCCAGGATTTACTGTTACCGGGCGCACGTGAAGACGCTGACGTTACAACACCAATCACACTGGATGAAACCGTTGACGGAGTTTCCTGGAACGCCAGTATCTCCTACACCACACCAATTGGCCTGATCCCTTATATCACTATGGCTGAGCAAGCCACGCTGGTTGCTGGTCAGGGTGCTGAAATCAACATTGGACAGTTAGGCAACGCTGATGGCAGTGGTGCATTCGATACCTCTGAGCTGATTGAATACGGTGTGAAAGGTTCATTCCTGGATGAGTCGCTGTACTTTGCCCTGTCAATCTTCGAACAGGAACGTACTGACTACAATACACAGAACACCGTTACTAACAACACCACCAACAACGAAGGTCTGGAATTTGAACTGCGTTGGGTAGTTAACGAAAACCTGGTACTGTCTGCCGGTTACTCGAACGTTGAAGTTGTAAACCTGACAGCGCTTGAAAACGGTACTCAGTTTGGTTTCTTAGGTGCCGAAGATCTGGTTAACCTGAGCGATCCATCACTGGTATTCGGTGGTAACGTTATCGGTCTTAACCTGGTTGGTCCCGGTACTAACAACCCGAAAGGCCTGAAAGCCGGTATGCCGGAAAACATCTACACGCTGACTGGTACCTATGACTTCCAGAATGGCTACGCGGCCAGCCTGAGTGTTATCGATGTTGACTCGGTTTCTTCAGGTTTCTCTGGTGCGGTTACATTGCCAGCTTACACCCTGGTTAACGCGGGTCTGTCTTATCAGGACGAAAACTTCGGGGTTAACCTGACAGTGAAAAACCTGACCGACGAAACCTATTACCGCGCTAACTTCCCGGACTTATTCGGTAGCCAGATTGTGTTACCTGAACTGCCACGTCACTTCAACGTGAAGTTCTCTTATAAGTTCTAAGCAATACTATGTTCTACAATAACGGCATGCCTCGGCATGCCGTTTTTTTACCTCCTGGAGAAACCATGCGTTATTTATTACTGAGTTTGCTGAGTTGTCTGGCTTTGAGCGCCTGTCAGCCGGGCACGGATGCTCCTGTACAAACCACTACCGCAGAAACGGTAGACACTTCGGCTAAAAGCGCCGAAAAACTACAAATTAAGGCCGTTGTTGTTGCCATGTTTGAAATTGGCGAAGACGAAGGCGATCGCCCTGGCGAATTTCAGTTCTGGAAAGAACGCTACGGCCTGACTGAAAAGTATCCCTTCCCTCACGGTTTCCATGACCTCTACTACAACCCCGAAAAAGGCGTACTGGGCATGGTCACCGGCATGGGTATAGCCCGCGCTTCATCGGCGTTTACCGCGCTGGGACTGGACCCACGCTTCGATTTAACCAAAGCCTACTGGTTAATTGCGGGTATTGCCGGTATCGACCCGCAGGATGGCTCGATTGGCTCTGCAGTATGGACGGATTATCTGGTCGACGGCGACCTGGCGCATCAGATTGATGCCCGTGAAATCCCGGCAGACTGGTCAACCGGTTACTTCCCACTTTTTGCCAACGAACCTTATCCAGAGCAGGAAGGTGAAGTCGTTGCCCGTAACGGTGAAGTCTTTCAGTTGAATACTGCGTTGGTAGACTGGGCATTTAACCTCACCAAAGATATCGAGTTAATGGATACCGATGCGATGCTGGCTTTACGCAGCAAGTATACCGAAATGCCGGCAGCTCAATTGCCTCCTAAGGTTTTACGCGGCGACCACCTGTCTGCGTCTACCTTCTGGCACGGCAAACTGTTTAACGACTGGGCAAACGACTGGACGGCATTCTGGACCAATGGCAAGGGCAACTTTATGACCTCAGGCATGGAAGACACCGGCAGTTATCAGGCACTGACCTATCTTGATAATGCCGGTCTGGCCGATAAAAAGCGCGTGATGGTGTTACGCACCGCCAGTAACTTTACCATGCAGCCAACAGGCATGACTGCAGCCGAAAACCTCGCCTCTGAAAGCTCCGGCGCTGGCTATGCGGGCATGCTGCCGTCGCTGGAAGCCGCTTATAAAGTCGGTAGTACCGTGATTGATGAAATCGTTCTTAACTGGGACGAGTATCAGGATACCCTGCCGGGTCAGCAGTAATTGTGCAGAACCTGCAGCGTAGACAAAAAAGGGGCCTAGTGGCCCCTTCTTGTTATCCGCACTTAAAGACTTATGCGGCTCTTGCCACCAGGTTATCGATACACCGCAGCCACTTATTCTTCTCTTCGGCTGGCAAAAAGGAACCAATAAAACTGTTTTTAACCAGTTGCACCAGCGCCGTTTCATTCATCGCCAGATGAGTCATTAACGCTTTGTAGTTATCGTTAAGGTAGCCACCAAAATAACTCGGGTCGTCAGAATTTACCGTTACACACAACCCCTGTTCGAGCAGATCGAGAATATTGTGTTGCGCCATATTATCAAACACACACAATTTAATATTACTTTGCGGACACACCGTTAGCGCCATGCCGCTGTCGCGTAAACGCTTAATAAGCTGTTCGTCTTCCTCGGCTCTGACACCGTGATCGACGCGATCTATTTTAAGCAGATCCAGGGCTTGCCAGATATACTCTGGCGGCCCTTCTTCACCCGCGTGAGCTACACATTTAAAGCCCAGTGCCCGAGCGGCGGTAAATACCTTCACGAACTTTTCCGGCGGATTACCCTGCTCGGAACTATCAAGCCCCACCGCCTTAATGACCGGGTAATACTCCCGGGCATGATTCAGGGTCTCAATGGCCGATGCCTCGGAGAGGTGGCGCAAAAACGACATAATCAGGTATACGCTAATGCCCCACTGAGCTTTTGCTTCATCAATGGCGCGCAGGAAACCTGGCATAAAGACCTCAAACCCTATGCCCCTCTCGGTGTGGGTTTGCGGATCAAACATGATCTCGGTGTGGACAATGTTATCGGCATGACAATGCTGCAAATAACTGCGCATCAGCTGGTAGAAGTCTTCTTCATCGCGGAGCACATCTGCCCCCTGATAATACAGGTCCAGGAAACTCTGTAGACTGTCAAACTGATAGGCTGCTTTAATGGCCTCTACGGAATCATAAGGCAAAGCCACCCCGTGTTTCTCGGCCAGTGCCCACATCAGCTCTGGCTCCAGTGTACCTTCTATATGCAGGTGCAATTCGGTTTTTGGCAACTGCTCAATTAAATGAATAAGTCTCATCGCGTAACGGGCTCCCTCGCGCACTGTTGTCAGGCAAATTCACCATTTAGGTGCATCTTTGAATGGCTCCATGCCAAAATAGCCTGCATCAAACTGATTTATAGTAAGATTGGTCTGTTCGGTACCAACCGTTTATTGTGATATATAAAAGTCTAGCAGATACCAGACCAACTCTTTGACTAAATGGTCAGTTTTTTGCTTGCACTAAGCCAACACACTCAACAATTACAAACCATAAAAGAGATTCACTATGTCATCATCGCTGATAGAGCGGCTTTTCAAACTTGAGGCCCACGGCACCACCATTAAAACCGAGGTGATCGCCGGCCTGACCACGTTTGCAGCAATGTCTTATATTCTGGTGGTTAACCCGGGCATTCTGGGCTTAAGCGGCATGCCGGCTACCGGCTTAATTACGGTCACGGCGCTGGCCGCCTGTTTGGGCACTATGCTGATGGCGTTTATGACCAACTACCCGATTGCACTGGCACCGGGTATGGGCCTTAACGCCTTTTTTGCTTTTACCATTTGCATGACCCGGGAAATTCCCTGGGAAGCCGCCCTGGGCATAGTATTCTGGAATGGTGTGTTGTTTTTGATGTTAACCCTTACCGGGGTGCGAACCTTAATTGCCGAAGCCATTCCCCCGTCGCTGAAAATTGGCGTGCAATGCGGCATCGGCTTATTTATCGCGTTTATCGGTCTCAAAAATGCCGGTTTGATCGTGTCTAACCAGGCCACTTTTGTGACCATTGGTGATTTGTCTAACCCCGCGGTTATGCTTGCCCTTGCCGGGATTCTGCTGACTGTAATTCTGGTCAAGAAAAACGTTACTGGCGGTATTCTGCTGTCGATTATTCTGCTCACTCTGATGGGATTTATTATTCCTACTGAAGACGGCATGCTAACGCCTACACCAGAGGCTATTGTCGGCATGCCTGAGCCTATCAGTGATACCTGGTTTGCCATGGATATTATGTATCCGCTGGAACATTTCGCTGAAACCTGGGATCTGATTTTTGCCCTGATGTTCGTCAATATGTTCGACACCATTGGTACTCTGATTGGCGTATCCCGCCGGGCAAACCTGCTCAATGAAGAAGACAAATTGCCTAAGATTGGTGCTGCGATGACCGCTGATGCGTCTGCCAGCGTGGTCGGTGCGGCTTTAGGTACGTCACCGGTAACCAGTTATGTGGAATCAGCAGCCGGCGCTTCAGCCGGTGGCCGAACTGGCCTTACCGCTATCGTAGTGGGTATCTGCTTCCTGCTGGCACTATTTTTAACACCACTAATGAAAATCATCCCGCTGATGGCTACCACACCAGCACTGGTGATGGTAGGCATCTTAATGATGGAATCCATTCGTCATCTGGAATTTGATGATCTTGGCGCTACCGCTACAGCAGTTGTGGCCCTTATGGCTATGCCACTCACCTTCAGTATCAGCGAAGGGATAGCACTGGGTTTTATCACCTATGTGGGTGTAAAGCTGGGCACTGGTAAACACAAGGAAATCAGCTTTATTACTTACCTGCTGGCACTGGTATTTATTCTGCGTTACGCCTTCGGTCTTTAAATTACTGGATACACCAGGTAACAAATAGACTAATTTCCCCGTCATACCGGAAGCGGCTTTAGCCGCTATGACAGTGATATTTGAAGGCTGCACACACTCCCGTCATCCCGGAAGTTTCACCGAAACTATCCGGGATCTCCTGAAATGTTTTGCTCACTCAATAAAACTGTTTCAAGCAGTCAAACTGTTTGGAAGATCCCGGCTCGTGGGCCGGGATGACGATGACGTTTGAAGGCTGCTACCCCCCGTCATACCGGAAGCGGTTTTAGCCGCTTTCCGGAATCCCCTATACTTGCTTACCAACAAAAGATACTGATTGATAACGCTACCAGTCTCCACATCTTGTCGGGGGTGCCGACTGCACCCAAAGGGGAGATGACCGGGGTGACAGTATAATCCAGGCCGCATGACGGTGATGTCTGAAAGCTACAATACGATGTTAAGACATCGGCTTTTTACCCGTCCGGTTATTGCGAACTATTGGCCGACAAAAAGTTTCAGGTAATCCGTAGGCTCATCATGGACGGCGAGCCAGGGCTACGCGGGCAGGACGCCCGCTCAGCGCGTTAGGGTTGCCCTTTTTGTCGGCCCAATAGGCTTTTTCGCAATTTAGAACTGAGTGGGGTGCAGGGGCGGCCTCACTGCCGCCCCTGGTCGGTGTCGGCGACCCGACGAATGCTAAGAATACTTCAAAGTTGTAGCTGTTTTTGCTGAGTCGTGCTGTTCAGGAAATACCAGCTTGAAGGCCGTGATCACAGTATTTTTTAGCCAATAACACACTCCGTCATGCCGGAAGCGGTTTTAGCCGCTATCCGGTATTTCCTGAAAAGTTTCGCTCACTCAATAAGACGACTTCAGGTAGTCAGCCTGCTCAGAAGATCCCGGCTCGGAGGCCGGGATGACTGTATAATTCAGGCAGAATGACGGTGATGTCTGAAAGCTACAATACGATGTTAAGACATCGGCTTTTTACCCGTCCGGTTATTGCGAACTATTGGCCGACAAAAAGTTTCAGGTAATCCGTAGGCTCGTCATGGACGGCGAGCCAGGGCTGCGCCCGCTCAGCGCGTTAGGGTTGCCTTTTTGTCGGCCCAATAGGCTTTTTCGCAATTTAGAACTGAGTGGGGTGCAGGGGCGGCCTCACTGCCGCCCCTGGTCGGTGTCGGCGACCCGACGAATGCTAAGAATACTTCAAAGTTGTAGCTGTTTTTGCTGAGTCGTGCTGTTCAGGAAATACCAGCTTGAAGGCCGTGATCACAGTATTTTTTAGCCAATAACACACTCCGTCATGCCGGAAGCGGTTTTAGCCGCTATCCGGTATCTCCTGAAAAGTTTTGCTCACTCAATAAGACGGCTTCAGGTAGTCAGCCTGCTCAGAAGTTCCGGGCTCGGAGGGCGGGATGACAGTAGTGATTAAGGCGGCATAACGGGGTTATTTTTCGCCGTGAGGAAAATGCTCTGCCCAGTGCTGAGCGATCTGCTCTCTGGTACAACACCATACCTGTTCATGACTCTGCACATACTCAACAAAGCGCTTTAACGCAGCAAACCGTGCCGGGCGGCCGATAATACGGTTATGCAGACCAATGGATAACATCTTCGGTGCATCCTGCCCTTCTTCGTACAACACATCGAACGCATCTTTAAGGTAAGTAAAAAATTGCTCACCGCTGTTAAAGCCCTGCGGCGTGGCAAAGCGCATGTCATTGGTATCCAGCGTATAGGGCACCATCAACAGTGGCTTACTGTAATGCATATCATAATAAGGTAAATCGTCGGCATAGGAGTCGGCGCAGTAAAGAATGTCGTCGCGCTCGGCAATCAGGGCCAGTGTATTCGGGCTCGTTCTACCAGTGTACCAGCCTGCCGGGGCTTTGCCCGTAAGCGCTTTATGGCGAATAACTGACTCTTCAATCTGGGCCCGTTCTTCGTTGATATCCATGTCCTGAAAGTGGATCCAGCGCAGTGCATGACTGGCGATTTCCCAGTCGGCATCAAGCATAGCTTTCACTGCTTCAGGATGACGTTCAAGTGCCATGGTCACGCCAAATACAGTGACCGGAATTCCAGCCTGAGTAAAGAGGCGATGCAGACGCCAGAACCCGGCCCGGGAACCATATTCATAGATAGATTCCATGCTCAGGTGGCGGTCCGGATAGGGTTGCGCACCAATGATTTCGGACAGGAAAATCTCAGAGTGGCTGTCGCCGTGCAGCACACAGTTTTCACCGCCTTCTTCATAATTCACAACAAACTGTACCGCCACCCGGGCGTTGCCCGGCCACTCAGGATGCGGTGGATTTGCTCCGTAGCCAATTAAATCTCTTGGATAATCACTCATTTCGCTGACTCCGCGTATTTTTCAGGCACGGTAAGACCACAGCCTGACAATATCAATTGCACCAGTTGCCGGGTAGCTTCATCAAAATCTGCCCGTTTCATGGTTTTGCCTCGCAAACTGGTAATTTGTGCCGAAAAATCGGCGTAATGCTGGGTGCAGGCCCAGATATGAAATAACAGATACAGCGGATCTACGGCTGTCATACGCCCCTGGGCTATCCAGCTGTTTAAAATAGCGACCCGCCCTTCCAT
Organism: Gammaproteobacteria bacterium; assembly: GCA_018222405.1. Taxonomy (GTDB): domain Bacteria; phylum Pseudomonadota; class Gammaproteobacteria; order Enterobacterales; family Alteromonadaceae; genus Alteromonas. The sequence continues at coordinate 71,868 of JAAFAI010000006.1, forward strand.
CCAGGCTACGTGCTCATTGCTGAAAAACTTATTGAGATAAGGCGCGCCATTGAGCACTTCCATGGCGAAAATTTTAGACGCCTGAGGATGGGTCCGCGACATGGTCATTTTATCGGCAATATAATCAGCCAGCGACTCAGCCGGATCGTCGTCTTCGGTTACCTGATCGAAGCGTGAATTCCACAACGACATAATGTCCTGCAACATGGCCACATACAGGCCTTGCTTGGATTTAAAATAATACAGAATATTGGTTTTCGGTAACTCCGCCTCGTCAGCAATTTGCTGTACCGAAGTGCCCTTAAAACCGTAAGTTGCGAAAGCCTTTTCAGCCGCGGCCAGAATTTTCTGTTTATTCTTAGCCCCGATACTACCGTCCATTTTCGATTTACTCGCCATTAATACTGCGTTCCTTGTTTTTCACTGAAATTGACTGAGCACCTGAATGTCATCAGGCATTGCCCTGCCTGTGATAGCGGGCGGATGTCCATTCATGCTATATCTTGTCACTTTCTCGTTGCTTTGTCTCAGTACTGAACCTGATTTACAGCAATTTCCTGACCACTTAGTCATTTTTTTGCAGACCAAGTGGTCAGTCCACGTAATTGTCGTCGCAGTATCCTGCGCTACACTTTACAGAGAGCAGGCAGAAGCCTGACAGGCGCCCTATCTGATAACGCCTGGTTCGCATGCCGGTTAGGCTGCAGCGCTATTTAAACACAAAAAACTGACCACTTGGTCTACTTTTTGAATAGTATTTCCGGTATGGTATGCGCTAATTAGCCCGCCATCTCAGGCCCGGAGCACAGGATGATAAAATTTTTACTTAATAATGAATTAGTTACGTTAGAAAATGATGCTGCAGAAGTGTCTGTACAGCAATACTTGCGTGACCAGAAAGCGCTGACAGGCAGCAAGGAAGGCTGTGCAGCGGGCGATTGTGGTGCATGCACGGTCGTTCTTGGTGAAATTGCACCTTCCCGAACCGGTATTTTTTACCGCAGTGTGAACAGTTGTATAACGCTGATGGCTGCGCTACACGGTAAACAGCTGATCACAGTGGAACACCTTAGTGACGGCAACTCCCTGCACCCGGTGCAGCAAGCTTTAGTAGAACACCATGGCAGTCAGTGTGGCTTTTGTACACCGGGTTTTGTGATGTCGATGTTTGCGCTTTACCATACTGACCAACCCGCCACGCGTGAAACCGTTAACACTGCGCTGTCCGGCAACCTTTGCCGGTGTACCGGCTACCGGCCAATCATAGATGCGACGATAGATAGTTGCGCACATCGGGGCGCGGATAAGTTCACCGTACAGGAGAGCGAGGTCCTTAAACAGCTACAGGCCATCGCTGCTGAGACATCCACACCGGTGATAAACAAGGTCTATTTGCCTTCGAGCCGTGAAGCCATGGCAGCCTTGCTGCAAGAGCATCCGGATGCCCGTTTCGTTGCCGGTAGCACTGATTTGTCGCTTGAATATACTCAACAGTTAAAAACACTCCCACCCCTTATAAGCACCACCCGGGTTAAAGAGTGCCGCGACCTGAAAGTAGACGAACAGGCAGTGACGATTGGCGCAGCGTTACCGCTCAGCGACATCGCACCGGTGCTGCACGAGCATTTTCCTCAGTTACATGAACTGATTGACCGCTTTGCGTCCCTGCCAATCAGAAATCAGGCCACGCTTGGCGGTAACGTAGCCAATGCATCCCCCATTGGCGATATGCCTCCGGTACTGCTGGCCCTTGATGCCACCGTCATTATTGATAACGGCATTGATTACCGCGAAGTCCCGGCGGGTGAGTTTTTCACCGGCTATCGTCAGACTGTTTTAGCCGATAAAGAGTGGATCAGCGCTATTCGCTTTAACCACCTGGATGACCACACGCAATTAAAGGCCTATAAAGTCTCCAAACGCCACGAAGATGATATTTCTGCGGTCTGTGCCGTGTTCACGGTAACACTGGAAAACGGTAGCGTTAGCGCTATCAGCTCAGGTTTTGGCGGCGTGGCCGCTACCCCGGTAAGCTGCGAAGCGCTGGAACAACGTTTGCTGGGTAAAACCTGGAGTGAACAAAGTACCCGCCAACTGGGCATGGAAATCCTGGCTGAGGCGTTTTCCCCGATTGATGATGTTCGGGCCAGCGCCAGCTACCGTAAACAAATTCTGGCCAATTTATGGCAGCGCTTCTGGTTTGAAACACAATCTGAACTATTAGCCACAACCCGGGTGACAGCTTATGCGTAAACTTGTTGATCAACCTTCACATAAGGCCGAACATTCACCGCTGCTGCGCTCTGAAAAGCATGAAAGTGCTATCCGACAAGTCTCAGGCAGCGCACGGTATGTCGACGATATCCCCGCGCCTGCATCGCTATGCTATGCCAGCGTTGGGGTCACCACTGTCGCCAGTGGTAGGCTGACCTCACTGGATCTCAGCACTGTGAAACAATCTCCCGGGGTTATCGATGTCATTACCATCAGCGATATTCCCGGCCACACCGATATTGGCCCGGTGTTTGGTGGCGATCCCATTTTGCTCGATAGCGAAGTCAAATTTCATGGTCAGCCGGTCTTCGCGGTACTGGCAGAAACCCAGGAGCAGGCGCGGGTTGCCGCGTCAAAAGCTACCATGACCTTTGCCGAAGCAGAGGCAATTCTGACCACCGATGAAGCACTGGCCGCCGATGCCAAAGTGCGCCCTACCCATGAATTTGGCCGTGGTGATGTCAGCAATACCCTGCAAACCGCCCCATTAACCGCTGCTGGTCATTTATCGGTAGGCGGTCAGGAACATATGTATCTGGAAGGTCAGGTTAGCCTGGCGATCCCCGAAGAAGAAGATCGCATGAGCATTTTTACCTCCAGCCAGCATCCCAGTGAAGTGCAAAAGCTGGTGGCCGAAGTACTGGATGTAAAATTGCACCGGGTGGCGGTAGACATGCGCCGTATGGGTGGCGGTTTTGGTGGTAAAGAATCCCAGGCTGCCCAGTGGGCGTGTCTGGCTGCGGTGTTTGCACTGCGTACCCGGCGCGCCGTAAAAATGCGTCTGCCGCGCATGATGGATATGCAGGTTACCGGCAAACGCCATCCTTTTGAAAATGACTATGAAATTGCCTTTAATGAAACCGGCAAAATGCTTGGTGCCAAAGTCACCGTATCGGGCAACTGTGGTCATTCACCGGATTTATCTGACGCGATTGTCGACCGCGCCATGTTTCACGTCGACAACGCCTATCAGTTAGGCGACACACACGTCACCGGCCACCGTCTTAAAACCAACATTGTGTCGCATACGGCATTTCGTGGCTTTGGCGGCCCTCAGGGGTTGATTATGGCCGAGTTGATGATGGACGTGGTAGCCCGTAAAACCGGTTTAGATCCGTTAAGCGTACGTAAGCTTAACCTGTATGGCGAAGAGAATGGTACGGTTACCCCGTACGGCATGCCACTGGAGCAGGATATTCTGGCCGACCTCATTGGCAAGCTGGAAACCGACAGTAATTACTGGCAGCGCCGCGAAGAAATAAAAGCCTTTAACACTGCCAGCCCGATTATCAAGAAAGGCCTGGCCCTGACACCGGTAAAATTTGGTATTTCATTTACTGCCAAACACCTAAATCAGGCCGGTGCACTGCTGCATATCTACACCGATGGCAGCATTCAGGTTAATCACGGTGGCACCGAAATGGGCCAGGGTCTGCACACTAAAATTGGTCAGATAGTGGCCCATGAATTTGGCGTAACACTGGATAATATCGAGGTAACTGCCACGCGCACCGATAAAGTCCCTAATACCTCGCCCACCGCGGCATCAAGTGGTACCGACCTTAACGGTAAAGCGGCACAAAATGCCTGTATTACCATTAAAGAGCGTCTGGCCGCGTTCTTTGCCGAACAATTTAACGTACCGGCTGAAGATGTGATCTTTGCGGCGGGTCAGGTAAGCGCCGGCGGTCATCACCTGCCCTTTACCCAGTTAATTCAGAATGCCTACATGGCGCGTATTTCGTTATCGGCTACCGGCTACTATCGCACGCCAAAAATATACTACGATCGCGAGACCGGCTCTGGCCGGCCGTTCTTTTACTTTGCCAACGGCGCCGCGGTTTCTGAAGTCAGTGTAGATACCCTGACCGGTGAATATTCCCTGGACAAAGTGGATATCCTCCATGACGTAGGCACCAGCCTTAACCCCGCCATTGACCGCGGCCAGATTGAAGGCGGTTTTATTCAGGGCATGGGCTGGCTCACCACCGAAGATTTACGCTGGGATGACAGCGGCCGGCTGATCTCCAATAACATGGCCACCTATAAAATTCCGGCAATTGGCGATACGCCTGCACACTTTAACGTAGCCCTGTTTGATCGACCCAACGCCGAAGACAGTATTTATCACTCCAAAGCCGTGGGCGAACCACCGTTTATGCTGGCCATTTCCGTGTGGTGCGCCATTAAGGACGCCATAGCCAGTCTGGCCGATTATAAGGTGGATCCTGACCTGCCCGCCCCGGCCACACCAGAAAAAGTCCTGATGGCCATTAACGCTATACAGAATGACGGTGGAGAGCAGTAATATGCAAAACGAAAAATGGCAGGTACGACGCTGGTTCGAGGCTATTCACTATTGCGAACAACACGCCGAGGGTTATGCGCTTATTACGGTATTAACCACGGCTGGCTCGACCCCCCGTGAGCAAGGCACCAAAATGGTCGTCACCGCCGACCGCCAGTTCGACACCATTGGGGGTGGTCACCTGGAGTTTAAGGCCATCGAACTGGCGCGGCTGGCCCTGGCAGACAGTGTAAATAAGCGCCACAACAAACAAGCGATCCACAGTTTTCCGTTGGCCAGTAAACTGGGACAGTGCTGTGGCGGCGCGGTAAAACTATTGATAGAAACCCACGTTAGTCATCGCCAGGTACTAGCGCTGTTTGGCGCGGGTCATGTGGCCCAGGCACTGGTGCCAATTCTTGCCCAGTTACCGCTGTCTGTGCGCTGGATTGATAATCGCGAATCACTTACCCCTTCTGAGCCCTTACCGGCTAATGTGGACTACCTGTGTGATGATGAGCCGGTTGGCGAGATCCCCTTGTTACCTGCTGGCAGCTGGGTGGTGATTATGACTCACGATCATCAGTTGGATTTTGAGCTGGCAGAAAAAGCCCTCAGACACCCGGACTTACCTTATGTGGGTATGATTGGTTCTCAAACCAAAGCGAAACGGTTTGTCCACCGTTTAAAAAGTAAGGGCATTAGCGATGTGCAACTGGGCCGGTTTGTAACGCCTATCGGGCTTAGCGATATTCCCGGCAAACTGCCGGTGGAAGTGGCGGTATCGGTAAGCGCACAGATTATTCAGCGCTTGCACTCAGTGAACACCCCAGAAGCCCCTTGCACTGCCGACACGACTAAGGAAGCACTTCATGACACTCAATGAGTTAAATCAACTGGACGATAATACCGCTTACGACTGGTTTGAAGCCAGCTGTGCGGCTGAGCGCTGGGTTAATGCCATGGTAACCGGGCGGCCGTATAAAAGCGCTGCCGATGTTTACAGCTACGCGGTAGAGGTGTGGGAATCACTCACTGAAAGCGATTATCGTCAGGCCTTTGAGGCACACCCGATGATTGGTGACGTAAACAGTCTCAGGGCCAAATTCGCCAACACCAAAGACACTGCAGCATCAGAGCAACAAGGTACGGCAGTGGCCAGTGAAGAAACACTGCAGGCATTGCATACGCTGAATCACGAGTACCTTAATAAACATGGCTTTATCTTTATTATCTGTGCCACCGGGCTTAGCGCCGACACCATGTTAGAGGCGCTGCAGAAACGCCTGCCTAACGATACGGTCAGTGAGCTTGAAAACGCCGCTGCCGAACAAATTAAAATCACCCTGCTACGCCTGACCAAAGGGTTAAGCGCATCAACACAGGAAGCTTCATCATGATCAGTTTATCCAGCCATGTGCTAGATACCACTTCAGGTAAACCAGTTGCCGATATGCCGGTTACACTCACCGGCCCTGACGGCAGTCAGGTAACCGCCGTTACTAACAGCGATGGACGTTGTAAAGATTGGCCCGACATGACTTTCAGCGCCGGTGTTTATGCCATTCGTTTTGAGTGCAGGGATTATCTGATTGCCAATCATGGCCAGTCATTTTATCCCTTCGTCGATATCCATTTTGAGATGACCGAAGACGGCGGCCACTATCATGTGCCGCTGCTTATCTCACCGTTTGGTTATAGCAGTTACCGGGGTAGCTAGTGGCAACAACACAACTCATTCGCGGAACGCTGTATCATTATCCGCATTCTACAAGCCAGTACCAGAGCGATTTACAGAGCTTTAAAGATGGCGCGATGCTGATAAAAGACGGTAAGATTGCCGATCTTGGCGACTTTTCAGCGCTAAAAGCAAACTATGCCGATGTGGAGGTTATCGATTACTCAGGCCGGGTTATTATTCCGGGACTGATTGATACCCATCTGCATTTTCCGCAAACCGAAATTATTGCCAGTTACGGTGAACAGTTGCTGACCTGGCTGGACAACTTTACGTTTCCGGCGGAGCGTCAGTTTGAAGATGCCGACTTTGCCAACACTATGGCCGACGCCTTTCTAACCGAATGCCTGAAAAACGGCACCACAACCGGTTTGGTTTATTCAAGCGTGCATAAGGTCGCCACCGAGGCACTGTTTGAGGCAGCCAGCCAACGCAATATGCTCACCGTAGCCGGCAAAGTATGCATGGACAGGCACTGCCCGGATTGGTTACAGGACACGCCAGAATCAGCCCAACGCGACAGCGCCGACCTGATTGACAGATACCATGGCAAGGGGCGCAATTACTACGCTCTTACTCCGCGCTTTGCACCCACCAGCAGTAGCGCACAAATGGCCGCTCTGGGCGAGCTGGCACAGCAATACGAGGATGTGTTTATTCAGACCCATCTGTCGGAAAATCATGATGAAATCGCCTGGGTAAAAACTCTGTATCCAAAGTGTGAAGATTACCTTGCGGTGTATGAAAAATACCATATGGTGCGCCCCAGAGCCGTTTATGGCCACTGTATCCATCTGTCTGACAGTGAATGGCAGCGCATGGCCGCTAGCGGCGCCATTGCTGCATTCTGCCCGACATCTAACTTATTTTTAGGCAGCGGCTTATTTGAAATGCGCAAAGCCGAGCAATTCGGCGTACCGGTTACACTGGCTACCGATGTAGGCGGCGGCACCAGCTTTAATCTGTTAAGAACCCTCGGCGAGGCGTACAAAATTTGCCAGCTACGCCATTACAGCCTGTCGGCATTACAAGGGTTTTATATGCTCACCCAGGGCGCCGCCGATAGTCTGGGACTCAGTGATCAAATTGGTAATCTGAATCCCGGCAGTGATGCCGACTTTGTTGTGCTTAACCCTCGCTTTGACACCCTTACTCAGCTAAGAATCGATGCCGACAGTACCTGCGAAGACACCCTTTTTGCCCTGACCATGCTCGGCGACGATCGCGCCACTGTGGCCACCTATGTGGCGGGTCAACCACAATATCAACAACAGGAGATCTAACCATGCCGTGGCTTGATTGGCTTTCATTATTTGTGCGCTGGTTTCACGTAATTGCTGGCATTGCCTGGATTGGTGCGTCGTTTTATTTTATCTGGCTGGATAACAGCCTGGAAACACCGCCTGACTGGAAAAAGCAAAAAGGCATTAAAGGCGACTTATGGGCCGTGCACGGTGGCGGTTTTTATGAAGTCGGCAAATATGCGTATGGCCCGGAGGTCATGCCCAAAACCCTGCACTGGTTTAAATGGGAAGCCTACTCCACCTGGCTTAGCGGCTTTGCGCTGCTTATCATTGTGTATTACTTTGCCGCGTCGGCGTATCTTATCGACCCGTCAGTGATGGCGCTTAGCGAAGGTGAAGCGATTGCCCGCGGGCTAGGCTTACTGGCCGGTGGTGTGCTGTTATACGAACTGGCCTGTCGTTCGCCGCTCGCCAATTACCCAAAAGTGTTCGCCCTCGCCCTGACCGCATTGTTGGTGGTTGCCAGTTATCTGGCCACTCATTGGTTTAGTGGTCGCGGCGCTTACATTCACGTTGGTGCGCTGATTGGTTCGATTATGGTGGCCAATGTGTGGCTCAATATTATGCCGGCACAGCGCAAAATGGTCGATGCCGTCGCCGCTAAACAAGCGGTCGATCCGGCCTGGGGCGCGGGTGCTAAATTACGCTCGGTGCATAACAACTACCTGACGTTACCCATTCTGTTTATTATGATCAGCAACCATTATCCGATGACCTATCAGCATCCGCAAAACTGGTTAGTTTTAGTGGCGATCATGGCGCTTTCGGCCTGGATCAGGCACTTCTTTAATTTGCGCCATGTGGGTAAGTTCAGTCCGGCCGTGCTGGTGAGTGGTATGCTGGGTTTGCTGGCTGTAGCGCTGTGGGTGTCCTGGCCGAAGCCGCAGCCTGAGATGAGTGTAGCACCGGCAGCGATTGTTAGTGAAAGCCAGGCTGCTTCGTTATCAGCGCTGGATAAGCAGGTGCTGGCACTGGTTGAAACCCACTGTGTAGGCTGCCACGCAGCGAATCCTACCGACGACATCTTCAAGGTTGCGCCACTGGGAGTGAAACTCGATAGCTGGGCCGACATTGAGCGTCAGGGCCGCCAGTTGGTGAACCGCACCACGGTTACCCGGGATATGCCGTTTTTAAATAAAACCAATATGACCGATGAGGAAAGAGCCATTATTGCCGCCTGGGGCAGAGAACAGGGCTATTAAACTTGCACGGGACAGCTAACCTTACCTGATTGCGATACATACGCATGAGGGTAAGGTGGCTAGGATGCCTTATTTCCCTTCACGTGATACATCTGTCGGTCTGCTTGTTCAATCCATTGCTGAACGTTTTCCAGCTCCTGATGCCACTGCGACATGCCAATAGAACACTGAATAGGGATCTCCTGAGAACGCTCACCCTTAACCAGCAACGGTTCTGCAAAAATGCGGTCAATCAGATGCTGGGCTTCATAGTCCCTGGTATCTCTTAACAGCAGCAAAAATTCATCGCCACCATAGCGCCCCACCAGATCATTTGAGCGCATAGTGGATTTTATCCGTTCGGTTAGGGACACAAGCGCTTTATCGCCTGTCTGATGGCCATATTGGTCGTTGATTTGCTTAAACTTATCCAGATCTAAGAACGCCAGAGTGGACGTGGTGCGTTCGCAAATACGCTGCAAACGCTTAAATTCTGCATCCAGCGCATGCAAACACTCACGGCGATTATTTATCCCGGTCAGGCCATCAGTTCTGGATAATATATTGAGTTTGTCATTAGCTGATTTGAGTGCTTCGTGCATCTGTTTATCGTGGGTTATGTCGTCTGCGGTAATAACCAGACTAATCACCTCGCCGCTCGCATCGCGGATCACTTCGCCCCGCTCTCGAATGTATCGTAGCTCGCCGTCATCGCGCATGATGCGATATTCAAAGGTCCAGGGTTTGGTAATCGTATGCCGGTAAAAATCCATCACTCGCGGCCTGTCTGCCACATGGATATGGCCGATAAAGCTTCTTGGATTTTCATAGAGCTCTTTGGCACTGCGCCCCCAGATACGCTGATAGCCCTCATTAATATAAACTAAAGTGGTCAAATCGGGACTGACTACACTCACCGCCATCCGGTCGGACAACGAACTGATTATAGAACGGAGGGTTTCCTGAGACTCAAAATAATCCTGTTCTATGCGCTTTTTCTCGTCGATATCCTCCACCACAGAGATAAAAAATGCCGGCGTATCATCGTCATTTCGCACCAGTGTAACGGTTAGGTTACCCCACACCATCTTGCCATTTTTATGGATGTAGAGTTTTTCCATCTGGTAGGTATCGTAAAATCCATCCAGTACCTCCGCCACGTGCTGAAGGTCCTTGTCGAGATAGTCAGGATGGGTAATATCCTGAAAATCCAGCTTCACCAACTCATCTTTACTGTAGCCAAGAAAGTTACTGAGCGCGGCATTGACACGAATGAATCCCCCTTCTGGGCTAACATGGGCCAGGCCTATGCCACACTGTTCGAAGGTTGATTCAAATACTTTCGCTGTTGTCTCACTAGCCATTGATTCCTCCACTCTGAACCGGCTGTAAACGTCCTTTTAATTACCTTGCGCTATTTGTGCATCAGTTATTAGCTAACCCGCGGTAAACGGATCAAAAAGCAAGTACCCTTGGTACTACTTGATTCAAGATGTAACTCGCCACCATATTTTTCAACAATTGCCTTTGAGATGGATAATCCCAGCCCCGTTCCCATTCCCACGGTTTTAGTGGTGAAAAACGGATCGAAAATTTTGGCCGCCACCGCAGCCGGAATACCCGGCCCGTTGTCTGCAATGCGGCAATCTACGGTATTTCTTCCCGCCTGAATAGTAATCGTGATCCTACCTGATTTATCGGTTATCGCCTGGATTGCATTAGTCATAATGTTGATAAAGACCTGGGCAAGCTGATTGGCGTTAACATGAATGACAGGTTTGTCTTCGCAACGGGTAAAATCGATATCCACTACCGTTTTTGCCTGGGTTTTAATTATTGTCAGCGCCAGTTCAATCACAGCATTGAGATCCAGATCAACCCGGGTTTTTTCATCCGGGTGTGAGAAGGACTTAAGGTTGGCAATAATATCGCTGGCACGCCGAATACCTTGCAGCGACTCATCAATCAAATCGTCCGTATCTGTTAAAATATAGTCCATATCCATTTTTTTGTGCAGTGCTTCCATCGCCTCTGACGATTTTGTTGCCTTCGTAACAAACTCACTGATATCGCCAATGTAGTCCTGCAAACTGGACAGGTTGCTGTTAATAAAACCCAGCGGATTATTCAGCTCGTGGGCAACACCGGCAGCAAGTTGTCCCAATGCCGCCATTTTGTCCTGGTGCATCATCGATTTTTCAATACGGTCGCGTTCCTCAAGCAGGGTCTCGCGTTCGCGAATAAGACTACGTTGTTCAAAATGGGACAAGGTATTCGCGACAAACGCACTAAAAGATACGAAGATATCTTCGTACTGCTTAGAAAATGCACCAATATTTTTATCGGAAATCAGCCAGATATATTTTGCCTGTGAGGTACTGATAGGGTGAATGAGCACAGAGTTCGCATCCGGTAACCAGTCACCCAGATGGGCTTTCCATCCCGGGATCAAAGCCACATTAAATACGTTCATGGTCTCTTCAAAAACGTTGGTTAAATCAGTGTAGCGCAAGGGTTTAAAGGTTCTCCCCTCAACACTGCTGCAAACCGGAATCACCGTACTTTGCTCTTCATTATGATGGGCAATGAGAATTTGCTCGCACGGCAATATCTCACCAATGACCTCAAATAAACGCGCGAACACCTCACTTCGGTGAGTGGATGTCATGATCGCGTCCAGACTATGCAGCATTAACTGATTAATCTGCTTAAAGCGTTGCAACTGGCCGTTTTCGTAACGTAATTTTTGAATTGTTTCGTGGAGTTTTTCTACATCGGTCACGAATTATTTCACCCTATCGCCGTTGCAGAAATCATTAGATTTCCGTGACGGCTGATACCGTCTGAGAAACAGCCCTGTTCGCCAAAAGTAAATCCCACGATAAATGGCACATCCTGAACCAGTACCAGCAATGAACGCTGGATCTCATCAAGATGCTCCTTAACAGCCAGCATACAGCCGCCACAAAAAACAATAATTAATGCCTTGGGGCGACATTCATAATTCAACTCATGGGTTCGCAGCACAACTTCCGTAACTTCGGTAGCGCGCCGGATCAGATTACCCGGTTGCCCGCTCATCAACGTAATCTGCTCACCGACTTCCAGACTGGCAAACAGCTCAATGCTGCCATCTTCATTCAGTCGTGCAGGATGACTAAGCAGCGGCACACCGAGGCTCACTGCGCCATGATGACGACTTATCGGAAAATAGGTACTTGCCTGCAGTATATTGCCCGGCTCCAACGGCGCTTGTTCCATCAGGTTGAGCCAGCGATTGTAAACCGTACCAGCCGGTTCGCCGTCGAGGGTATAAATTTTTCGGCCTTCTCCCGCTGTGATCTGAGCAGACAACTCTGTTGGTTCATAGCCCGAACTAAAATAACAGGACACCGGTTCGCTCATGTAAAGTACCGCGACCACAATACCATTGTGATGCAACTCATTGCCATCGAACTGCACCCACTTACCTTCGATACTGTTGTCGGCACTGCTGCCGCCAAATATCGGTACGCTGTCACCAAGCACACCATGCAGGCCAACAAGCACTTCTTCTTCATTGCCCGGCGCCACAATCAACCATACCAGCGACGGCATTTCACCCAGTTTGCCCGCGTCCTGCATCGCTCCTACCAGCGTCGACTCGGCTATAGCTCTCTCCTTACCGGGAGACAATTCTGCCGCAGCTACCCCCGCGCCGCCATCAATATCGGCTACAGAAAGCACATGCAAATAGCTTTCACCTTTATCAGTGCCCAAATGGCTCATAGCCCCCAGACAACTGGAGGAAGCAATCCATCGCGCACCGTTTCGATTATTGTCGGCCCTATTAGTACCTGCCAGAGCAGTCACCGCTGCGACATCGCCAAAAGCGATATTGATGTCAGCTTTATCCAGTTCAGATATCACACACGTTTCGCCAAATGATCCATTCGCATCCAGAGGGAAGCGATTGACACCGATATGCATAGCAAAAACCCTTCAAATGTCACAACTGTCACAATTTATACAATAACAACTTTGTTTTTTAATTTTTACATTGATTTATATAGGTTACGAACAGTAAACTTGCAAAAAAATATCGTATAAATAAGCATAACCAGTAATGCCCTTTGTCTCCTTTTAGCCATGTGTAGCAACGCTTACGGCTACAGATACAAGGTTGCGGGCAGAATGATTTTTGCTTTTGAGGCTGGCAGTAACGCAACGATGACTAATAACTACTATGCAGTATTTATTGACGACGATGAACTGATGCTCAAAGCGATCAGGCGTACATCCAGGCGTTTGATCCCAGACTGGGATGTTACTTTCATCAATCAGCCGCTGGCATGGCAGGAGCTATTACGAGAGAAAGCCTATCCGGATATTGTATTTTGCGATTACAGAATGCCGGGCATCAACGGCGCGGAGTTACTCCAGCAAGTCGCCCAAAAATATCCTTTGTCTATTCGTGTGCTGATGACCGGCGATACCCGGGACGAGATCCTGCTCGGTAATAGCGGCAATGCCCACAGCCTGCTCAATAAACCTTTTAGTGACGAACACCTTGGTGAACTATTAAGCCACGTAGAGAAGCTCAAAGCCCTGCCGGTCACCCACTCCCAGCAACAATGCCTGGGTCGGTTAAGTCAGTTGCCGGTATTACCCGAAATTATCGAAAAGTTACGTACCGCGCTGAGCGATGAGCACACAAACATCGGTCAGATTGCCGAGATTATTCTTGAAGAACCGTTAATCGGTGCGCGTATCATGCAGGTTGCCAATTCGGCATATCTGGGTTTTCAGCGCACCACCGACACCCTGGAAGAGGCCATTAGTCGACTTGGTACACAGTTACTTTATGCCCTGACCATCAGCTTTGTACTGGAGACTGAAACCGCGCATCTCATGCCCGCCACTCTCCACCAGCAAATCTGTGAAAGCACCAGTCAGATGGCGTCCTGTGGCAAAGCGCTGGCGGCCGCACTGAATTGTCCGGCCAAATGCAAGGAGCAGGTGTTTACCGCAGCGGTATTAAATGGCACTGGCCGACTGGTACTGGCAATGGTCAATGAAAACTCACCGCAACTGGCTGACGAGCTGAACAAAGTGAGCACACATCCGGATATTCTTATTACGGTATTTTTACTTACCCTGTGGTGTTTCCCGGAAGAGTTGATCGCGCCGTTACTGGATATTCAGGATGCTCCGCTAGATGAAGATCAAGCCTGGATTAACGTACTCTACTACGCCCACCAATACATTACGGTTAAAAACAACAAACAAGACCTGGCAGACTTTACCAGTACCTTGCCCGAGGACGTAAAGGAAGCTTTGTTAAATTCAAATGCCTGAACGTAATTCGGCCAGTTCTTCAGGACGATTAATGTTTACCAGCTCACCCGCTTTGCCACTGAACGCCACAGGTTGGGCATGCAGACTGGCCAGTAATTTACGTACCGAAGGCGACGAGTCAGCGGCAATCAGCCGCCGCGCAGACTCCTGAGAGTGCGTGTTGACCGGGATAACCAAAGGTAAATAGTGCGCGCTGTAATAGACGGTCTGTCGGTTTCGTCTGGCGCACTCTAGCAAGGTATTAATGCTGAAAACAGAAAGGCGGGGCATATCAACCGGCATAAACAAGGCCAGTCTCTGACTCTCCTCTGCGGCGGAAAAACGCGCCAGCACATCACAAATAGCACTGGCTGGCCCCTGCCCTGACTGCTGTTCGACTAAATCAGCCGCAGCGCCGCCTATTACAAAATACTGATTCACCGCTGCCGCATGAAGCACATCAACCGCGATATCGAGCATGGTTTGCTGACCCACTTTGAGTTGCGCTTTGTCACTACCCATTCGTCTGGAGCTGCCTCCGGCCAGGATGAATCCCAGGCTGTGGTGCGGAGGCTGCTGGATCAGCTTATCTATCGCGGCTGCTGTCATACTCGATTAAAACTTAGTGGCTATCCATACCCATAGTTTATCAGTATCTACCTTAATGTCGCCTGCTGAATAATTGGCATATTTAGCACCGAAACTAAATTTTTCAGCAATTTTGGTGGTGTACTGGATATTGATCTCACTTCCCAAATCATCAACCGTGCTGCTCGCTTCATCAGCACTAAAGTCATGATACACAAACAACCAGTTACCACCGGCAAATTTGGTTGCGGCACTCACGTAGACATCCTGTAAGCCCTGGGCTGGTGTGCCTAACCATTGATCAGACCAACCATTAAATTTATGCAGGGTCGCCAGTGGTGTGGCAAAGCCGTACATGCCATCATCAGAGCCCAGCAGCTCATAGCCTAGCTTAGCAGTTACACCTGAAACCACTGCGCCCGCTTCCAACATTGCATAAGTAGCAGAATAATCAGTCGCTGCCGCTTCGCTTGACTGGGTGGCAAACTCGGCACTGTAAAGCCATTTAACCGAATCTGTTTTATAAGCGCCGGCATAGCTTACACCGTAGGTATCCAGGCTGTTATCAGTGTTGTTATCCACTTCAAGCAAGTAGGCATAAGCGGTTAACTTACCAAAGTCATCCTTGTAACTGACGTTGAGCAAATGGTCTTTTGAATCGATATCCGCTGCTTCACCAAAAATACGGTTACGCTTGTTCAGATAGGCATAAAACGCGTTCAGCTTGTCGCTTGCCTTGTAGTTTACCGATACCGCATCATAGGTCTGCCAGTCCTGACGCCAGCCAACGTGCCCCACAAAACGGTGGCCGTCCAGCGCAATAATCTGGCGGCCGGCTTTTACGGTCAGGCCGTCATTTTTAAACTGCACATAACCCTGATTCAGTTCAGTGGTTTCCGGATCGGCAATCACCGAATATTCGCCGGGGTTGTATCCAGCGGGGCCAACAGTATAGTCGCCCTGACCCATTACGATGGTCACATCTTCCAAATCCGCTTTGAATGAAAAGCCGTTGTACTCACCGGATTCGAAGCTAAGTAAGGTACGTAGCGTCAGCGCGCTGGCATCTTTTACCGCATTATCCTGATTCGCACCTTCATAACGCAAGTTGAAACTGGCTGATGCCTTGGAGTCAGACAACGCATCATGCCAATCTGTCGCCGCATGGGCAGCAGGTAGTAAAACTGCAGAAATAACCGTAGCCAGCAGGCCGCGTTTGAAAAATGAGACTTGTGTTTTCATGATAAGTTCCTAAATTAAGCGTGAGAATACCCGGCCCGGCCCCAAAAAGCCGAGCTAACAAATTGTTTTTATTAAGATTACTTAAGCGGCGTCAGACTTCTTTTTGGCGCCGGACTGCTTTGATTTTTTATGGCCCGACACCGTTTCCACTTTTTTCTGTTTTTCGTACAGGAAGGTCAGCACTTCATGCCGGTAGTGGTTGTATTCAGGGTTATCAGCCAGTGCCAGACGGTCCCGAGGACGCTCGAGTTTAACGTCTAGAATTTCGCCTATGGTGGCGGCCGGGCCGTTGGTCATCATGACGATGCGATCGGATAACAGCACGGCTTCATCCACATCGTGGGTGATCATGATCACTGTATTGCCTAAATCTGCATGGATATCCATCAGTGAGTCCTGCAAATGGGCCCGGGTGAGGGCGTCAAGGGCGCCGAAGGGTTCATCCATTAGCAGCACTTTAGGTTCCATGGCCAGCGCCCGGGCAATGCCCACTCGCTGCTTCATACCACCGGATATTTCCGATGGCAGTTTGTCCAGCGCATGGGTCATGTGTACCAATTCCATGTTGTGCATCACCCAGTCACGGATTTCCTGTTTAGATTTACCTTTCTGCGTTTGCTTAACCGCCAGCTCGACGTTTTTATAGCAGGATAACCAGGGCAGCAGCGAATGGTTCTGAAACACCACCGCCCGCTCAGGGCCAGGCTCTTTTACTTCGGCACCGTCAAGAATAACGCCACCACTGGTCGCCTGATGCAGGCCGGCAACAATGTTTAACACGGTAGATTTACCGCATCCGGAGTGACCAATCAGCGAGATAAACTCCCCTTTCTGAATCTTCAGATTCACGTCAGTTAACGCAGTAAACGGCCCTTTGGGAGTAGGAAAATCAATGCCTACCTGGCTGAGTTCTAAATGTCTGCTTTGCATAATTTAATTCCTCGAATGTGTTAGCCGCTTAGCGCAGCGCTGCGTTTTTGTCCCAACTCACCAGACGCTGTACAGACAGCATCAGACGGTCAAGCAGGAAACCAATTAAACCAATGGTTATTACAGCTACCATGATGCGTGCCAGTGACTCTGAGCTACCATTCTGGAACTCGTCCCAGACAAACTTACCCAGGCCCGGGTTTTGCGCGAGCATCTCAGCCGCTATCAGCACCATCCAGCCGATGCCCAGTGATAACCGTAAGCCGGTAAAAATCATCGGAATAGAGGCTGGCAGAACGATTTTCTGCACATGGCTTAATGGCTTTAACCGCAGCACCTTACTCACATTCACCAGATCGGAATCAATGTTAGAAACACCTACTGCAGTATTAATTAGCGTTGGCCATAGGCAGCACAGCGAAACGGTAAAAGCCGAGGTAATAAACGATTTGGAAAACATCGGATCATCACTCACGTACACCGCACTCACCACCATAGTCACCAGGGGTAACCAGGCCAGCGGTGACACCGGTTTAAAAATCTGGATCAGCGGGTTCATAGCCGAGTACGCGGACTTACTCAGACCACACAGGATCCCCACCGGCACCGCCACGATACTGGCAATAAAAAAGCCCACCATCACTGTGTATAAACTGGTCCATATCTGATCGAAGAACGTTGGCGCGCCGGTGAAATCACGGATTTTCGGCTCGTAAGTCGGGTCTTTTGCGACCCGTGCCGCATTGCGGTCTTCCTGACGGGCATAAAATGCTTCGGCTTTCTCGCGCTGCGCGCTGTGTTCATCGATTAACGTAAAGGTTTGTTCCCACACCTGCGCCGGGCCAGGAAACTGCCCCAGCGACGTATCGATGTTTTTGGCTACCACATTCCAAATCGCGAGGAATAATAATATGCCAACAACAGGCATCAATAATTTGGGTACGGTGGACATAATATTCCCTAACACATTTTTACCGCGGATCTGGCCAATATGGCTGACAACTGGTACCGATTTACTCATCGTCTTTACCTTTTATCATCGAGGGTCCGGGAGACACGGTTACAGAACCGTGTCGCCTTTCAGACCAATTGAGAATTTCTCTAAGTATTCATTGGGCTTGCTGCCATCAAACGTGACGTTGTCGATAAACTCGGTTTGCGGCGGCTTATAGCCGGTTTCTGTATCGAAGTCAGGGAAATCTTTAGGATCTGCCAGGCCTTCTTCAATCAGTGCTTTGGCAGCCAGGGTGTAGATATCAGGACGATATACGCTCTTTGCTGTCTGCATGTACCAGTCGTCAGACTTAGGCTCTGCAATCTGTCCCCAACGGCGCATCTGGGTTAAATACCAAATCGCATCGCTGTAGAACGGGTAAGTCGCGTTGTGGCGGAAGAAGGTATTAAAGTCTGGCACTTCACGCTTATCGCCTTTTTCGTATTCAAAGGTACCGGTCATGCTGTTAGCAATTACGTCTTCATCGGCGCCCACATAGCTGCTCTTGGCGAGAATTTTTACGGCTTCCGGGCGGTTAGCGTTGTTGTTGGCATCTAACCACATAGCAGCGCGGATCATCGCCTTAACGACGCGAATGTGGGTATTGGGGTTTTCTTCAGCCCAGGTTTTGCTGACACCAAATACTTTTTCCGGGTTGTTTTTCCAGATTTCATAGTCAGTGATAACCGGGACACCAATCCCTTTAAACACCGCCTGCTGATTCCACGGCTCACCTACGCAGTAACCAAAAATGGTACCGGCTTCCATCGTCGCTGGCATTTGCGGTGGTGGCGTTACCGACAGTAGCGCCTGAGCATCGATCTGGCCTGAGGTATCGCCTTTGTGCGGTGCGTAGTAACCCGGGTGGATACCGCCTGCGGCTAACCAGTAACGCAATTCATAGTTATGCGTGGAAACTGGAAATACCATGCCCATTTTAAATGGCTTGCCCGCTTGTTTGTAACTCTCAACCACCGGCTTTAAGTAGTCGGCTTTAATCGGATGTACCGGCTTGCCATTTTCAACCGGAATGTGTTTTTCCATCTCAGCCCAAACATCGTTAGAAACGGTGATCCCGTTACCGTTTAAGTCCATGCTGAAAGCGGTAATAATGTGCGACTGGGTACCAAAACCGATGGTTGCACCTAACGGCTGACCGGCCAGCATGTGCGCGCCGTCTAACTGACCATCAATAACGCGGTCGAGTAACACTTTCCAGTTAGCCTGGGCTTCCAGCGTGACATACAGACCTTCATCTTCGAAATAGCCTTTTTCGTAAGCAATCGCCAATGGCGCCATATCGGTGAGCTTAATAAAGCCAAACTTAAGCTCTTCTTTTTCTGGCCAGCCTATATCCTCAGCAGACACGGTAGTCACTGAGGCAGTAAATAATGACGCAACCAGTGTCAGCGAACCGGCCACCTGCTTGAACTTGTGTTTTACAGTCTTGTGTAACATGTACTTTCCTTAAGCCAAAAAAAAACCCACCCGTTCGAAATGACATCGTCATTGTTAACGGGTGGGCTTCGTTGCCGTGTACCTCGCCTCATTAGAAGACAGCAAGGTATTAATAAATTGTTTAGGTATAGCGCATACTAGTATTGCTAATTAGATATATACACATTTAGTGCCAACATTTAATAACCATTAATTTCAACAACTTATAAAATACCGTTGTTTATCGCCGAAATTCAGCGACTCATCGTAGTGCATTTTGTGCACTGTCAGTGCTCACCGTGGAAAGGCAATGCCTGCTTATGGCGCATTTGCCATAGCTCTGTTGCCCGCTGCTCTGCCTCTTGCTGGCTTAATTTTTCCAGTAACATCAGATACACAGACAGCGAAGCAATCACGGCCTGGCGGGCATAACCGTGTTCCAGATCGCCCTGCCACACCGCTAACATCGTCGCAACCGAAAAATCACGTTCTTTCATTGCCCAGCCATCCGCTTCGGGTAACACCAGTTTGGTAGTGGCGCCGCTTCGGGTGTAATACAAATCTGTTGGTCTGTCGCGATTCACCTCAGGGTCGCCGCCGTCGCCACGAAACACCAGTGACTGCTGTGAGCTAAAGGTCTCATTAACTTTGGCATGTCGCTCATCCAGGTGAGTATGGTATACCCCCTGTACCGCAAACGGCGCATTACTGGGGTTTAACAGTCGTGCCAGGGTATTGGCACAGGACCGTAAGCCAAATAATTCACGTAGTTTAATAATGCGATCCAGTTCAGGCAGAGCGATGCCTAAATCCAGATAACAGGCATTCATGCTGTCCATGGTTTGCTGCGCATATTGCACCGACGTTGCCAGAGGCAAACCCAGCTCGGCCAGGGCATGGCTGGCGTAAAAACGTTTAGAACCGGGCTCACTGGCACCATGCAAGCACACCCGGTAGCCAACGCTTGCAAGTAACGCCGCGCTCAATAAATACCAGGGTAATTGCCGGCGTTTACCGGCATAACAACCAATATCCACACTGGCTTGCATTGCGCTTAATTCGGCGGGTAACTTTCCTCGACAGGCGGCAATAAAGCCGCATAGTTCTTCGACAGATTCTTCCTGCATGCGCAGCAGCATCAAAAAAGCGCCGGCTTGTTCAGGCGCTATAGATTGGTCGAGTAATTGAGAAAAAGCATCGAAAGCTTCAGCTTGCGTAAGATGCCGGGCGCCCCGCTGGCCTTTGCCCAGGGCTTTGATGTATTCGCTAAATGGCGCGTTGCTCATAGGTATGATGTAACAAATCGGCGGTGATGGGCTGACGGGCAGAAACCACATGACCAATCACGGTAAGTGCCGGTCCTTCGATTGCCGCGTCGAGCACGCGTTGATAAATATCGCTGACCGTGCCAACGATAACCTGCTGTTGATTACAACACGCGTTTTCAATCACTGCAACGGGTAAGTTAGCATCGACACCTGCTTCTGTAAGACGCTGAGATAACAACGCCAAACGCTTCAGTCCCATATACACCACCGTGGTTTCGCGCTCACTGCTTGCCGAAATGGCCTGCCAGTCTGCTTCTTTCGCCGGATCCTTAAACTGCGCGGTCATAAATCGCACAGACTGCGCAAAACGGCGATCAGTGAGTGGAATGCCTGTGTAAGCGGAAGCGCCGGACGCCGCCGTTATTCCGGGCACAATGGCAAACGGAATACCCGCCTGATGAAGGGCATCGGTTTCTTCGCTGGTGCGGGCAAAAATCGCCGGATCGCCGCCTTTTAAGCGCACTACCCGCTTACCCTCAAGCCCAAGCTCAACCAGCCTCTGACAAATCATTTCCTGGGGCACGCTGTGCTTGCCACAACGTTTACCCACAAACTCGCGGGCCACATGACGTGGAATACAATCGAGTACAGATTGATCCACCAGCCAGTCAAATAACACCACGTCTGCTTCCTGTAATAAGCGGTATGCCTTTAGCGTGAGCAGTTCAGCATCACCCGGTCCGGCCCCAACGATAAACACTTCACCGGTTTGACCAGTCCGCCCGGCGGTATTTCTGTCTGCCGGAGTATCATGTTGCTGGCCAAACAATGCCGCGCCCAAACGGGACACCTTTAGCATCAGCGGCATCATCAGTGTATTAAAGCGCATATTCATTGGTCGTTTCCTCGTTTTGCTGCGCATCGAGGGGCGTCGATGCAATCAGACTGGCCAATTCGGTTTTACACGAACCACAATTAGTACCGCATTTAAGCGCTTTACCCAGCCCTGCCACAGTATTATTTCCTTCAGCAATAGCTTTTTTAATAGTGTTCTCTCTGACCCCAAAACAGCTACAAACCACTTTGCCCTGTAAAAAGGCTTCATCGGGTTGCTGTTCCAGCAGGCCATTGATTTGCTCAGGTGAAAGCTCGTCACCTGCATAAAGACTATCAAGCCAGTCACTGGGAATATCCGTGGGTTTATCCGCTAACAATATCGCCAGTACCAGACTATTTTTACGAGTAACCACTATGCTTAACTGTTGTGAACCTTGCAGAGTTGCCCACTGAGCATCCTTAGGCAGGTGTTTTACCACCTCAGTCATCATGCTTTGTGGGTCACGCAGGTCGGCTAACTCGATGCAGGCAGTCTCCGACGTTGGCGTATTCAGATAATAATAGGCTGCTGATTGTATGCCGTTAACCAAAGCTTCTTCGCCGTACGCCAGACCATAACTTTGCATAGCAACCGGGCTTAGCTTAATCGCCCCGTGCTTTAATTCCGGTTGACCGGACAGCGCATCATTCGCACCATTTAACAACGCGCCAACCCGAGCATGAGAGCTCCAGGTTGCAGACCAGTGAAACGGCACAAACACTTCGCCACGACGCTGTTTACCATCAAGTTTTACCGGCAAAATGACTTCTATATCACCAGCACAGGCAGCTTCCGCTTTAATCAGATCACCGTCCTTAACGTCAATTGCTTGTGCATCCACAGGATGAATACTTAACCAGGGCCGGTCGATATGTTTGAGTAAGCGCGGCGCGTTACCAGTGCGGGTCATGGTGTGCCACTGGTCCCGCACGCGGCCGGTGTTTAATACAAACGGGTATTCGGCGCTGGTTTGCTGCTCAGGTAAACGTGGCGTGATGGCCACAAAATTAGCTTTGCCGTCTGGCGTGTAAAAAGACCCGTCAGCAAACAGCCGGTCTGTCCCAATACGGTGGGTGTTACTCAGGGGCCATTGCTGCGGGCGCAGACTATCGTATTGTGCGATGTTTAAGTCGGCCAACGGGCCTAAATCCAGCGCACGGCTACCGTTGTTGTTGGCTGCGGTCAGAGCACAATGCTCGGCAAAAATCTCGGCAGGATGCTGATAGGCAAAAGCCGCTTCAAAGCCCATTGCCCGGCCTACCATCGACAGAATTTCCCAGTCGTGTTTGGCTTCACCCATGGGTTCAACCAATCCGCGCTGACGGGAAATCCGTCGCTCAGAATTAGTCACGGTACCGTTTTTCTCCGACCAGCCGGTGGCTGGCAGCGCAATATGCGCATAGTTAAGGGTATCGGTTTGTGCTGCGGTGTCGGATACAATAACCAGCTCACAGTTTTTTAGCGCGGCTTCCACTAACGCCCGGTTCGGCATACTGGCGGCCGGATTAGTGGCCATGATCCAGAGGCATTTAACCTTGCCATCGGCCGCCGCCTGAAACATATCCACCGCCCGTAAACCGGGTTTAGTGATTAGGTTCGGCGCCTGCCAGAATGCTTTGACCGTTGCATGGTGCTGAGGATTATCGATATCCATATGCGCAGCCAGCATATTAGACAATCCGCCAACCTCACGGCCGCCCATGGCATTGGGCTGACCGGTAATCGAAAACGGCCCACTGCCCTCTTTGCCAATTTTACCGGAGGCTAAGTGACAATTGATAATGGCATTGCCTTTATCCACGCCACTGGTTGACTGATTAATCCCCATAGAAAAAAACGTAATCGCCCGGGGTAAGCTCGCAAACCAATTAAACAACAGCTCTATTTCAGCAACCGGTACATCACAGGTTTCAGCAACCTTCCCTACCGTCCACGTTGACGCTTCAGCCAGCGCCTCGGCAAATCCATTGGTTGAATTCTGGATAAACGTATCGTCAAGGGAATTGTGATGGGCAAGATAATTCAGCAAGCCACAAAACAATACGGCATCGGTGCCTGGCTTAAGCGCCACATGCAAATCGGCCAGTGAACAGCTGTCGGTTTCTCTGGGATCCACTACCACTACTTTCATGTCCGGATTACGCAGTTTAGCCCGTTCGATGCGCTGGTATAGTACCGGGTGTGTCCAGGCCGCGTTGCTGCCGGTCAGGATCAGTAAATCGGTGTGTTCAAGGTCTTCGTAATTACAGGGGACAATGTCTTCGCCAAAGGCCCGTTTGTGGGCCACCACCGCAGAAGACATGCACAGTCGTGAGTTAGTATCGATATTCGCAGTACCAATAAACCCTTTCATCAGCTTATTGGCAACGTAGTAATCTTCGGTAAGCAACTGACCTGAGCCATAGATCGCTACGGCATCCGGGCCATGTTGCTCAACAATACTTTTCATTCTGGCCGCAATGATCGACGTCGCTTCATCCCAGCTGGCCTGTTGACCAAACACCACCGGCCTGAGTAAACGCTTATTGCCGTCCAGGGTTTCCAGCAAATGGGTGCCCTTGATACACAGGCGCCCGTAGTTGGCCGGATGTTCGACGGAGCCTTTCAGTTCGCTGAGACTGCCTGTCATGCCGCCGCTTTGCACTACATCCACACCACAGCCCACACCGCAGTATGGACAGGTGGTTTGAACCAGTTTATCGGCTGGTTGCTGTTTAGTGGTTGTTTGCGGCAGCATGGCATTCATCTCATCACCCATTATTAAAGTTCGATTAACACGCGCTCGTGTTCAACGCGCACCGGATAGGTGTTAACGCTGATATCATCGCGTTCCAGGCACGTTCCCGTAGCCAGATCGTAGTGCTCTTTATAAAGCGGTGAAGCCACGACAATTTTATCGGTCAGCGTGCCTACGATACCGCGAGACAGCACATTGGCCTCACCAATGGGATCCCAGTTGCTGATAGCATAGACGTTCTCTTCGCCGTCGAGCTGGACACTGAAAATCGCTACCTGCACATCGCCTATCAGCGCACACACACCACTGTTAGTGACCAGGTCATCCACATGACACACATCATGCCATTGAGCAAAAATATTAGCCTGAGCCTGCATGATAATTCTCCTAAACGAGTTCTACGGGAATGGCTTTACCAGCCGAAAATTTTTCGGCCTTGGTGGCCGGACGAATCTGTTCGCGCTCGGTAACGAACTGGATATTGGTATCCGACTCATCACTGTTAACGAACTGACGAAAACGTTTTAATGCTTCAGGCGATTCAACGGTGGTTTTCCACTCGCACTGATAGGTATCGGCGATATGCTGCATCTGCGCTTCAAGCTCGTCACAAATGCCCAGCGAATCGTCAATCACCACGGATTTCAGATACTCCAGGCCGCCCTCGAGATTTTCCATCCACACCGATGTGCGTTGTAAACGGTCTGCAGTTTTTGTGTAGAACATCAGCACACGATCGATGTATTTGACCAGCGTGGCATCGTCCAGATCGGTGGCGAATAAATCTGCGTGGCGCGGTTTCATCCCACCATTACCACAAACGTAGAGGTTCCAGCCGTTCTCGGTGGCGATAACGCCAATGTCCTTACCCTGCGCTTCAGCGCATTCACGGGTACAACCAGATACAGCAAACTTAATTTTGTGCGGTGCGCGCAAGCCTTTGTAACGATTTTCTAAATCAATGGCCTGACCAACTGAATCCTGCACACCATAACGGCACCAGGTACTGCCTACACAGGATTTAACGGTACGCAATGCTTTGGCATAGGCATGCCCGGTTTCAAAGCCGCCTGCGACGAGTTCTTCCCAGATTGCGGGTAACTGATCAACACGGGCACCGAACAGGTCGATACGCTGACCACCGGTAATTTTGGTATACAGGTTATAGCGCTTGGCCACGTCACCTAATAAAATGAGTTTATCTGGCGTGATCTCACCACCGGCTACACGCGGCACAATGGAATAAGTGCCATCTTTTTGCATGTTGCCCAGATAGGTATCATTGGTGTCCTGCAGCGGCTGATGTTGTTTAGCCAGAATGTAATCATTCCACACCGACGCAAAGATAGACCCTGCCGCAGGTTTACAGATATCGCAGCCGAGGCCTTTACCGTGTTTTTCCAGTAGCTCTTCAAAGCTTTGGATTTTGCCAACCTGAATCAGGTGATAAAGCTCCTGTCGAGAGTAGTTAAAGTGCTCACAAATGGCCTTGGACACTTCTACGCCGCGTTTTTCCAGTTCAGTGTCGACCACATTTTTCAGTAACGCCGCACATCCGCCACAGCCAGTGGCTGCTTTGGTGCTGGATTTTACATCGCCTACCGAGCAGCAACCGCCGTCGATGGCGCCTACGATGTCACCTTTGGAAACATTGTGGCAGGAACAAATGGTTGCCGTATCGCCTAATGCATCGGCACCCAGCAGTGGCTTTTCGCCGGCCGATGGCAGGATCAACGATTCAGGACTGGACGGCAAGGCAATGCTGTTTAAGGCATACTGCAGCAAGGTGTCGTAATCGCTGGTATCACCAATCAGTACAGCGCCCAGCACCAGTGATTTATTGGCATCGACAACCAGCTTTTTATACACCCCTTCCGGCTGATTGTGGTAGGTGTATGACAACGCGCCGGGAGTGCGACCATGGGCATCACCAATGGAGCCTACTTCCACGCCCATCAATTTCAGTTTGGTGCTCATGTCAAAGCCGGCAAATTCACCTTCATTACCGGTGATATCGGCAACGGCAGCGCGAGCCATGGCATAACCTGGGGCTACCAGACCATAGATCTTCTTATCCCACAGGGCACATTCACCAATGGCATAAACATTCTTGTCAGAAGTTTTACACTGATTATCGATGACGATACCACCCCGTTCGCCGACAACTAACCCGAATTGGCGAGCCAGTTGATCGCTGGGGCGAATGCCGGCGGAAAATAGCACCAGGTCAGTTTCCAGGTGCGTGCCGTCTGAAAACTTCATGCGATAGCGACAGGTTTCACCGGCTTCAATACATTCAGTGGCTTTTTGCGTATGAACCTGTACTCCGAGCGCTTCAATTTTGTCTTTCAGCAACTCACCGCCCATGGGGTCGAGCTGCACCGCCATCAACTGCGGGGCAAATTCCACCACGTGGGTATCAAGCCCGGCCTGTTTCAGTGCATTCGCCGCTTCAAGGCCTAACAGACCACCACCCACAACAACACCGACTTTACTTTGCGCGGCAGAAGCGCTGATGGCTTCTAAATCTTCAATAGTACGGTACACCAGGCAGTGTTCCTGATCGTTACCAGGAATAGGCGGTACGAAGGGATAAGAACCGGTTGCCAGTACCAGAGTATCGTACTCATAAGTCTCGCCTGCTTGAGTTGTAACAACCTGCTTTTCGCGATCGATGTCGGTTACCCAGGCGTTGGTGACGGCATTCACGCCCCAGTCCTGATAGGTTTTCTCATCGGTCAGCGCCAGGTCTGCAGCGGTTTTACCGGAAAAATAAGAAGAGAGGTAAACACGGTCATAAGCCAGTCGGCTTTCGCCACTTAATACCGTGATATGGCAGTTGTGCTCACTGTTAATCAGTTGCTCAACAAAGTGGTGACCCACCATACCATTACCAATAATAACGATGCGTTGTTGCCGTGATGAAATGTTCATTTCGTCTACCTTTTTTAAAGGCAAAAAAAAACCCACAACCATTCCTGGTTGTGGGCTTCATTGCCTGTTTAAGCATTTGCTAATCTGTTTGTGTAGGCTCTTGTACTGCGTTATTGCTTAGCAGCGTAAATGCCACAAGAGCCTTGATGTAATTACTAATACAATTTAGGTGCCAACATTTATAATTAATGACTTTCAATCACTTAGCTTTTTAATGCTCATCTGCCCCATACTGACACGCACCAAAACGAAGCAAAATCCTATTATTGGTGCATCTCACTGGCTACTTTAGGGGGCGTCGAACAGCAGCACCAGCAATACCATTACCGTAATAGCCAGTAAGCCAGAAATGCCCTGCCATACCCGCACCGGGTGACGTTCCATTAAGGGTAGCGTGCGTCCATACGCCGGATTAGGATGATGCAGGTCATAGACGAATTCCGACAAGCTTTCGTAGCGTTTGCCAGCCTGAGGATGACAGGCACGCTTTATGGTGGCATCCAGCCACGCCGGCACCGACACATTGCGCTGATTTAAGCTGATATAGCGAAGTTTGAGTAACCCTGAATAACTGGTCTTTTTGGCCACGCCGGCATCGTAGGGATACTCACCCGATAACAGGTAATACAATAATACCGCTAAAGAGAACTGCTCGGCGCGCTCATCAGGCCACAGACCAACAAAATACTCTGGCGCAGCAAACAACAAATCGCCGGGAATAAACAACTGCTCGCTGGCCATTAAAAAGTTGTGACCGGAAAAGCTCGCAGCACCATAGTCAATCAGCATAAGGGTATTGGTGTCGCTAACCAGCACATTCTCCGGCCGAATATCCTGATGCAATATCCCCTGCCGGTGCAGTGCGGTTAAAGCGCCGGATAATTGTGTAGCCCAGTCTCTGAGTAACATCAGATCAGGGGCGCCATTATCATCACGCCACTGCCGCATACTAATGCCCGGACAGTGTGTCAGCACAACGTAAAAACAGCTGCGGGAAAACGTCTCACTAACGCCAGAAAGTAATTGTGGATGACTCACCCGCTTAGCCACCCACTCCTCTTTAATCATTTCATCTAAAAATCCGCTGTTATCCTGCATCGACACGGCAGGCACTTTAAGCACCACTTGCTTATTTGAGTGGTTATGACGGGCAAGGTATACGCTACTGCGCTCGGTATTGCTGAGCTGCTTTTCCACACGCCAGTCGTCAATAATGCTGCCATTAGTTGGCGGGCTCTGAATAAATGGCAGGTAACCAGATGACTCATAGTTCACCGAAACCGGCTGATCAACAGAAGTAACGTTCACCGCGGCAATGGTCAGGTTATCATTACAACCGAAATCCAGCGCCATATTGGCAACCTGCTCACAGCCCTTAGTTAAGTTGGTGTCAGCTTGTTGCAAAACGGCTAACCAGTCTTCGACACTAAGCGTTTCGGCGATGCCGTCGGTCATCACCACGAAGGTATCCCCGGGCACAATATCCCTGACAGTTATATCTACATTCAATTCGGGCTTAATGCCCAGTGCGTTACTGAGGTAATGCTGGCCGCCCTCACCTTGCTGACGATGATCTTCGG
This sequence comes from Gammaproteobacteria bacterium, assembly GCA_018222405.1. Lineage (GTDB taxonomy): Bacteria > Pseudomonadota > Gammaproteobacteria > Enterobacterales > Alteromonadaceae > Alteromonas. Next base: position 100,555 of record JAAFAI010000006.1, read on the forward strand.
TACACAATTGGGCCTGGTGCTGACGTATATGATAAATACGGCTGTCACCGCAGTGCAGCAAGATGGCTTTGTCACCATACAGAAGCACGGCACTAAACGTACACACGTAGCCCTTATCCGGATTCTCCCGATAAGGGCTAAGCTGTGACTTGATATATAAGCGGGTGTTAATGGTTCGCAGGACCAGCTCAGCAGCTCGGGCAGGTGACCATACGTCGGCAGTCATCAGGTAATCGCGAACAAACTCATTGATAGCCAGTTCGCTGGCGTACTGACTTACCTGACTACTGCTGATCCCGTCTGCAACGGCGGCAATCACGCCACGACGCTGCAAACGCGAAAAATCAGGCACTGTCACAGCGTGACAGTCCTGATTGATGTTTTTTATTCCTTTGCCGGAGAATGCTCCCCAGCGCACTTCAGGCATAAAATCTTATACTTTATCGTTCACTTTCGCCGCTGGCACTGCTTTACTGGTACCACCAGTCGCCAGTACACGCTTAGGTGCAGTTTTAACGTGCGTTGAATAAAGCGTCAGACCAGTGAATGCTAAACCACCTACCAGGTTACCCAAGGCGGTTGGGATCTCATTCCAGATGAAATAATCCATCACAGAGAAGTCCCCCCCCATAATCAGGCCAAACGGGAACAGGAACATGTTAACCACTGAGTGTTCAAAACCCATAAAGAAGAACAGCATGATAGGCATCCACATCGCCAGTACCTTACCGCTCACGTGGGTAGAAATCATTGCCCCCACAACGCCCAGTGATACCATCCAGTTACACAGCATGCCGCGGATAAAAATAGTAAACCAGCCAGCTGCACCGTATTCAGCATAACCCAGGGTACGAGCTTCACCGATACCCGCCACCTTGGTAGCAATCGCGCCGCCATCGGTGTTGTAACCCATGGTAAAGATAAACGACATCATAAAGGCAACGGTTAACGCACCGGCAAAGTTACCCAGGAACACCAGCCCCCAGTTACGTAAAATTTGCGGCCAGGTGACGCCGGGCCGTTTGGCCAGCCAGGCCAGAGGTGCCAGTACAAACACACCGGTTAACAGGTCAAAGCCCATCAGATAAAGCATACAGAAACCAACCGGGAACAGAATTGCCCCAATCAGAAACACGCCGGTTTGAACGGCGATAGTAATAGCAAATACTGCCGCTAGTGCCAGAATAGCACCGGCCATAAAAGCACGAATTAACGTGTCGCGGGTCGACATGTAAATCTTCGATTCACCCGCATCAACCATTTTGGTTGCAAACTCAGAAGGTAGTAAATACGCCATATTAATCACCTAAATATATTGAATAAAAACACACCCACAAACACATCATTACAATTGTCAGGCACAAAAAAAGGCGTCCGCACTCACCTCAAAGAAGTAAGTTGCGGACGCCTTTATCCGAATTCTTTTCCAATTGTAAAACCAAAACGGTTTGCTACTTATACGAATACAAATTCGATGCCAATTTAAATAAAATTAAATTAAACTTATTTATCAAAAACTTAAAAGCAACCCGCAATTTTTAGAAACACTTATCCATAAGTACTGCGCGCCACGATAGCGCAATTTCACCAATAGAGTGCATCATTAACGGTGCAATTTGCATTGCTGCGGTATTTATTGCGCACAATTTTTGGCAAAACCCGCCATGACTGCTTATTTAAAACTCAATCTGCCCTCTTTATGACCAAAGTGTTACATAGGAATAAGAATTGCTTGCCTTTGAAGTTTAATAGCTAGCCCAAACCCGGAGCGCCTGATGAGCAAACACAGTGACATTACCAAGCGATTTTTATTGTCAGCGAAGCATCAGGAAATTCAGGCATTACAGCATTTATCGTCAAACTGCCGCACGGTAAAAGCCGTAAAGGACATGATCCATCAGCTCCAGCGCGAACGTGGTTTAAGCAATGTGTTTTTAGGTTCAAAGGGCGACCGGTTTGGTGGGCAACGCCAGCAGCAGATAACCGCAAGTGAACACTGCGAGCAGGATTTACGCAGCCTGCTGAAGTCGCTCTACCTTGGTCAGCACGATAACGGCCAGTCCATGCGTTTACTCAGCAGTATCACCTTTGCTTTGCAGGGTATGGATCACTTACCCGATTTGCGCAATAAAATTGCTGCTCAGCAGCTAACGCCTCTCGAATCCACCAACGCTTACTGCCGCTTAATTACCGGTTTACTCGACGTCGTTTTCGAAGCGGCCGATGTGGCCAGCGATCCAACCATGACACGCCTGCTGGTAGCCCTGTTTAACTTTATGCAGGGTAAAGAATATGCCGGGCAGGAACGCGCCTGGGGCGCGATTGGCTTTGCTGAAAGTCACTTCGATAGTGATCTGGGAGACAGAGTGAGTGCCCTCAGTGATTCTCAGCAACACTGTTTTGAAACCTTCGAAAACTTTGCCGATGAAGAAGAGATGCAAATGTGGCAGTTACAGCAAAATAGTGATATTGCCACCCAGATCACCCGATTACGCGAAATGATCCAGTCACTGGCTTGTGGAGGAGAATGCTCGGCTGAACTCAGTGAAATCTGGTACGACATTGCTACGCAGCGTATCGATGCCATGCAATCTATTGAAGAACATCTGACCGACCGTCTGACCAACCAGGCAACCCTGCGCATTCAACAGGCCGAAGAAGAGCTGCGCAATCATGAGATGCTGATCGCTTCTCTGAACAATTCACAACCACTTACTGATACGCCTATTACCATGCTTTACGACAATACGGTAAAGGGCCTTAAGGGCGCCGGAAGAGAAGCGAATAAACTGCCCGAGGGCTCTGCCCTGTCGGCACATAAATCATTTTACGATCTTATCCGCGGCCAGGCCCAGCGTATCGAGGATATGGCCGACGAACTCAGTGCTGCCAGACAGGCACTCAATGAGCAAAAAGTGATCGACCGGGCCAAACTACTGCTAATGCAACAAGGCAACTTATCTGAACAGCAGGCTTACCGCAAGTTGCAAAGCTCTGCCATGGAACAAAATATGCGCCTGTCAGATCTCGCCCAGAGGGTAGTAAGCCGTGTTGGCTAATGACACACTGTAAAAATTTTGCTATAAAATCGCAGCAAAAATAAGTTAGCTAAAGGATATAGCCATGAAGAAGTACCTGTATATCAGTCTGATTAGCCTGCTTACGGGTTGTGCGAGTAACCAACTGGCCACAGATTCACAGGATAACTCAAATTACGAAAGTAATTTTGCAGACCTCGCGTTGTCTACCGACGCCGAGTTTAATGCCCTATGGAAGGTTCAAAAACGCGTTGATCCGGGTTACACCGCAGATGCGGCCAGAAATGGTCTGTCAGGTTGTGTAACCGTAAAATTTGTAGTCAACAATCAGGGAAAAGCCGTGGCACAGCAGATCACGGATTCATTCCCGTTTGGGGTGTTTGATAAAACAGCGCTTCAAGCGATAAAACAATGGCGCTGGCAACCTACTCTGTCTAATACCGAAAAAACGCCTGCTCTTACTGAAGTTAAATTTGATTACATGGTACAAAGCACAAAAAATAAAGCGCCAGCAGAAAAACACTGCAAAATTTCTATTCCAGCTTCCTACTAAGTGCACGTAATGCTTTGCGGGCTCTGCCTGCGTGCCCGTTTCCATTCGTTTATCAAGGAGACTACTGATGCGATTATGGACCTACCGACGCGCCTTTGAATTTGATAACGACAACTATGAAATTCGCTATTCGTTTTCGTTTACCACCTATACATCACGACTGTATAAAAACGGACACCTGATTGATGAATTAACCGGTAACTTTATCGACGAGCTAAAAGTACTTACCCATACTGTCCACTCTGATGACGCAAGCAATACGCTAAAAGTGTCCGTGGGCTACATCAACTGGCTGACCGTTGGCATTGAGGTTTACCATAACGATGAGCGCATTTACGCCAGTCACCCTGACAAAGACATTTACTTTGCCGATAAAAAACTAAAAAAACTTGCTGGCACACATGCACAAGATACTGAAACGCTTAAAAAGGAACGCCAGAAACAAAGTGATCAGTGGCGAAAGAACAAACACTCCATCTTCGCCGATATCGGCTTAGGCGCGGCATTTTTTATTGTATCCAAAACAACCGGCGACCTAACCGTGGCGGCTTTTACCAGCATCGCTTTAGGCTTAGCTCTGGTGGTGGTACAGCGCTTTGTTAAAGCGGATTTACTTGGCGGGTTTGCCGTTTTTGGTACGGTGATGCTGTTGATATCCGCATTGTTATCGCTCACTTTCGACAGTGAGTTTTTTGTGCAGCTAAAAGGCACAATAATGGGTGTGCTGGGCGCACTGGTATTGCTAACCGATGGTGTATTCCGTAAAGGGAAGTACTTTGCCCCTCGTTTTGAGCGTTACCTGAATGCGCAGGTTAAACATCAGCCATTCGTGGTGGGACTGAGTGTTCTGGGACTATTAATGGCAGGTATTAATTACGCTGTGGCGATACTGCTTACCGAAGATCAGTGGTTAACCTACACCACGTTTATTGATATGCCCCTGTACCTCATTTTGTTTTTTATGTTGATATCGAAAACCAGCCAAAAAGACGCCGCTAATCCTGATTAGGGAAGCGTCGCTGGCCAAAAGCTATGACTCTGCCAACGAAGGAAGCATCAGCGTTTATGCCTCCTTCTGCACTTATCTGATTCACAGCGCTGGCGTAACGTTGGCCAACTGATCGTCTTCCCTGAGCGTCAGTGTCATATCATGAATAGCCAGTTCGGCGGGCTGGTCTGCTCTTTGCTCGGTAATGATCACTAACTCATTTTTGTGATCATGCCAGCGGATACTGGCTATGGCATCAGCAGCCACCGGTACATGATAAGCGTGTTTTCTTTGTAACGAATACACTTTTACCGGATAGCGCTCATTGTTGCTGGTGATATATTGCAACCACTGACCATCAGACGACCATTGAGCATTAAATTTCCAGGATGCACTTGCACTGGCCTTGTGTTCTATCAGTTTCACCGACCCGGAGGCGAGATTAAACAACCATAAATTTCTATCGTCCTCGGTAAAGGTCAGATACTGATCGTTACCCGACCAGGTAATGTTAGCCAGTTTTTTGCTGCGGGGAATGAGTAGCTCGGCCACAAGCCGTTCTTCAGCGCTGTAGATAGTGAGATAGTTAATGTTCTGCCTTTCTTCAAACTGCGCTTTAAGCGCCCGGGCATCGTTCCAAATTTCGTTGCTGACTGACACACCTTGGTTAACCCCCCCCGCGTTTACCAGCGTATGAAACAGCATGAGTTGAATGAATACCAGTAACTTACTTTTGTCGTTCATCATTTATTCCTTATGCATTTAACTTAAAAGTAAAGACCTACTGCCGTCTTTGTTACCCACAGTATTATTCAACTCGTAATAAAAAGGCTTACGGTTTCCTTACCATTGTTAAAAAAAACAAAAATAAGAAAAAATTTCAATAAGTTAATATCAATACGCGAATTACAGCCTGGTGGAAAAACAGCCAGCCGTGCTCTAAGCTATAGGCTTATCAGATATCTGAATAAAGGTGGCAATGAATGGATTCTGCAAATACAGATGACCTACGGGAGCCATCACGAACGTTTACTCTGGGGGCATGGACTGTCGACGGCGAGTCCAACCAACTGATAACAGCCCAGCAGCAATTAACCATCGAACCCAAGATGATGGATGTGCTGATCTACCTTTGTCAGCATGCTGGCGAAACCGTAAGTGCAGAACAGTTATTAATCGCCTGCTGGGCCGGTACGTTTTACGGTGACTCGCCGGTACAAAAATGCATTGCCGGGTTAAGAAAAAAGCTCGGCTGTAACGCTAAAAACCCTACCTACATTGAAACTATCTACCGTCGTGGGTATAAAATCATTGCCCCGGTGACTTTTCCGGCAACGCCGGGGCACGCATCACAACGGCAACCACTGGAGAAATGGACCGCCGGCTCACCCTATCTGGGGCTCAATTCATTCAGCGAACAGCAAAGTGCTGTCTACTTTGGCAGAACCAAAGCCACCGCCGATGTCATTTGTCAGCTGAAACTGCTAACCGGTCAACCCTGTCATTTTCTGCTCCTGCTGGGTAAAAGTGGCAGCGGCAAATCCTCCTTAATGCGAGCTGGTGTGCTTCCCCACCTTAACCGTGCATCAGGGTTCTCACAGCTTAGGGTTTCTCACTACCACTTTGTTAGCCCGAGTCAGAGTATTGATGAACATCCGGTGGCAACCCTGGTGTTTGCATTACAGAAATTATCTCTGCTAAACACGACACAGGACACAGCGGCCATCATCTCCCGCATTCAGGCAGATCCAGCCCAATTACAACAGGTACTGGCTGCTGACGAAAACACCCCTGCTGACGAGCAGGTACAAGAATTCAAGCTACTGGTTATCGATCAGTTTGAGCAATTTCTTCTGGATGAGAACGCAGGTCTCGATGCAAAGCAGCACCTGGTCCGTTGTTTATCGCTGCTGGCCCACTGCAATTCGCTGTTGCTGGTTGCCGTGCTAAGAAATGACTTTTACGCAGAATGTCTGGATGTAACTGGTTTTAATGAATTAAAGCGTCAGGGTAAACAATACGATCTGCAGGCCCCCACCCCGGTAGAAATCACCCGGATGATACGAAATCCGGCAATTGCTGCGGGATTACGTTTTGAGCACGACAAACAAAATGAGGTCCATTTGGATGAAGTGCTGCTGGAGGCTGCAGTTAAAAACCCCGATGCCCTGCCGTTATTGGAATATACCCTCGATTTGCTCTATAAGCAGCGCAGCGCTGACAACATGTTATTACTCAGTGCCTACCGAAAAATGGGCGGTATAGAAGGAGCCATCGCTCAGCAGGCGGAAAAGGTATTTAACCAGTTACCAGCCAGTGTACAGGCGTGCTGGGACGATATAATGCACGCGTTAATTCAGGTTGACCATAAAAATAAATACAGTGTCACGGCCAGAAAGCTGCCGATGACGTTTTTCACCAACCCTGCCGAAAAACAATTCATTCAGCATTTTCTTAATGCCAGATTGTTTGTCACCATTATTCAAACCAACACCGGCGAGCAGCGCAACTATTCAGAGCACAACGAGGCGAAAAGTACGCAGGACTTTCAGTTTATTACTATTGCCCACGAAGCCTTACTCAAACATTGGCAGCGCATTAAAACCTGGTTAAATAACAATAACGCGGCAATCCATAAGCGTGAACAACTGGCTGATGACTGCCAGTTCTGGCTCAACAATAATAAAGTCAGTGACGCCTTACTCAACTCAAAGCAAAAAGTGCTCGACGCCGAAGAACTGATGCACCGCAGAGCGGTTACCCTTACCGAGGACGAACAAACCTTTATTGAGCTATCCAAGCGCTACCGACACAGAAAAAGAATGGTTTTTCGGCTGGCAGTATCTGCTCTGATTGGCTTTAGCGTGTTAACCGTTTTTCTGGCTAATCGCATTGCCGAAGAGCGTGATATCGCGTTATCACAAGGTAAGCAAACCAAAGCCGTATCGGATTTTCTGACTGACACGCTGGCGGCCACCAGCCCTTTCGTAGCAAAAGGAAAGGACGTCTCAATACTGGATATTCTGCAAGCCGCAGAGCAGAAGCTGGATAATTCAGCTGCGCAGGAATACCCGCCCCTGGTGCAGGCATTACTGCATAAGACCCTCGGGTTGATCTACATCGATTCGGGCAAAATCGTCCCGGCAGAAAGGCACATTCACAAAGGACTCGCCCTCTATAAAGACAACAACTTCCCGGAAGATGAAAACTATTTAGGGCTCCTGTTCAACCTTAGTCGGCTTAACGTGTTAAAACATGGCAGCGATAATCTGGCGGTGATCAAAGAAACTATCGCGGTGAGTAATCAGGTGTACGGCGAAGACCATCAGGATACTCTGGGCGCTCTGGATAACCTGGGCACCTATTATCTCGACAATAATCAATTTAACCGTGCGGAAGACATATTCAGGCAGGTACTTGAACGGCGTACCGCGCTATTTGGTGCTGACTACAGGCACACCCTATATTCACTTGAAAACCTGGGCGACCTTTACTTTAAGCAGCACGATTACGAGCAGGCAGCTCACTATTATCAACGCTGTCTGGATCAGTGGGCAGAAAAGTCGGGCCTGAATAACCCTTACACGCTGTATTGCCTGAAAGGCGTGGCGTTAACGCAAATGGCGCTCAAGGATTTCGCCAAAGCAGAGCAGTCGCTAATCAAGCATATCGAAGCCGGTACACAGGTGTTTGGCAAGGAACACCCGCAGGTATTGGGTGCCTCACACCATCTGGCCGAACTTTACCAGTTAACCGGCAGAGCTGAGCAGGCTGAGAGCCTTTTCAGGCAGACCCTAAAAGCCAGAACCAACGTACTGGGGGCAAGCCATCAGGATACCCTGGATACTCAAAAACGGCTGTCAGTATTGCTAAGCAACCAGGATTGATAAGAGCCTTATCAATAACCGGTAAGCTCCATATAGCCCTTGCCAGCATGACTGCCGTCAAACGACAGCGCCCCTTCGTAATAGGGAAAGCGACTGTCATTCCACTGGTCGGTTTTAAACGCTTCAGTGGTAATGTCGATTTGCTGCTCAGGGATACGAATTTGCCAGGCAACGGGGATCTCCCTGCCCGCCACTTCACTGATGTTAAGTGGTAAAATCTGCAGCTCTTCAGGGCCCAGCGTTTGCGGCTCGCCGTGAGCACTGATTAATGTACCGGTGGTATAAGCCTCCCTGCCCTCTGCATACATGGTAAAGGCCATTAATTTTCGCCCGTCGTCAAAGTGCAGTGAAAACCAGTCCCACCCCAGCGCGTCTTCATCGGCCAGTTGCGATGTCCATTCGTGATCGTACCAACCCATGCCGTTAACCTGATGGGTTATTCCATCCAGAGTGATCTGGCCACTGGCGTTGATAAACGGCTGGCTGTAGTAGTAGGAACGATAGCGTCCGTCACCGGTTTTAAAACTCACGCCTTGTTGGCCGTGTTTTACAAAGGGCTTATCAGCACTTAGGTGCAGTGTAAGTGCCGCGGGTCCAGAGGTGGTGTTTAGCTGTGCAGGAAAAAGCGCTGCCTCCTGCTTACTCTGCCACTGCCAGTTCTCGATATAAAATGCCATCGGCGCAGCGTTATAGCCAGCGATACCTGTGCCCTGCTGAGCAAATTTTTCATCGAAATAATGCTGAGCCTGAGTGTGCAGCGAAGAATGCCCCATCCACACAATTCCGTCACCCCAATTTGACGCCAATTCAGGACGGGCAAATTTGAACAAGGTAAACTGATAGTTAAACGGCTCACCTGCGTTATTCTCCAGCAACAGCGTTAGGTACCACCACTCAATCTGATAGCCCTGATGCGGGGCATGATCGGCGGGTAAAGTCACAGGCTGTGTAATGCTTACCTGCGCCTGATTATCGGCCTTAAAACCGCCAAACAGTGAAGAGCGCTTATCTTGTTGAGATTGCAACGGCGCCGAAAAGGCACAGCCCAATATCAACAGGAAAAGCAATAGTCTGTTCATGATGCCTCCTGTTGCGAATAAAACCTGGCCTGTAACCTGCCAAGCGGCAATGCCATGAGTAGCAATAACAGGCCCAGCCCAATTAGCAAACTTTGCATAATAATCATCGGATCGAGGATCAGCGGGTAGGTCCAGTGAAAGGCAAAACGATTCACCTTATTTACCAGTAGCCAGGCCAGTAACAGCGCAAATGGCAGAGCCAGCAGTGCACAACTCACTGCAATAAAACAATACTGCGAAAACAATGACAGCTTGATACGAAACGGGCTGACGCCAACGCTGCGCAGCAGTAACAGCTGCGGCTTAATATCCATCACCAGCAATGTAATTGAAACAAAGAACGACAGCGCGGCCACCAGCATAGTGACCAGATTTAACGTATCCGTGGTTAAAAATGTGCGGGAGAACACCATCATCGACTGCTCAATCAGGGTGCTTCGCAGGATGAGACGTGCTGACTCACTATGCTCGTTAAGCCAGTTTTCAAGCGCCGCCTGCTCGGCAGACGATGCAAAAGCGGCATAAGCTGAAATAAGCTCAAACTTACCGGAAAGTAACGCCTCTGGCAGCAACACCTGCGCTTTTGGATTACCATAATCCGGATAAACGCCCACCACTTCAAAAGCCTGCAGCCCGGCTTTTATAGGCAAGTTAACAACGTCGCCGGTGTTAAGCCCTTGCCGATACGCCAATTGTTGATTAATGAACACACCGCGCTGAGCATGAAAAGCAGACCAGGCAGCAGGCGCCTGATCATCAAGCAATAAAAATTGCTGGTATTCAGCACCATCAGGAAAGCTGCGTAGCTCAAGGGTTTGCCCATTAACGCGAACGTCTTTGCCATAGCGGGCTAACAGTGGCACTGGCGCGCCCTCCTCCGCGGATAAATCCCCTGCAAAATCCGTATAGATATAAAACGGCGCAAACAGTCGCTGCTCCAGCCATTGCTCCGTGGCCTGGCGAAAACTGTCGACCATCACATTCATGCCGATATTGGCCGCCAATGCGATAAAAAAGGCACAAGCCGCCAGTCTGGTGCGCTGCGACAGACTCACCGCATTGTGCATACTCCAGTGCAGCAGTGGCTTTGTTGTACTTACCCTGCGGGCAACCAGACTCATTAACTGGGGCATCAGCAACACAACCGTGGTGCAACCAGCAATTAAAACCAGGCCAATATACAAAAGCGCCTGTAGCTGACTGGCTACCAGCCACGCACCAAGCGCTACCAACGTTAAGCTCAGCAACAACCAGACGTTATAAACCGGTTTAAAACGCCGCTTAAACGCTGCTACCAGATAGCTGCGCCGGGCCAGACTGTGAGCCAGACGTTGCCTGATCAACAGCCCCATGATCGTCACTGCTATTGTACAAAACACCACAGCCAGCAGCATCAGGCGCGGCGTAGAAAACTGACCTCCGCTAAACTGCCCGTCCAGTAAAAATCGGTAAATGTTACTCAGCACCGGCGTGATAGCGCTTACCAGAGCAGCCCCGGCAATCACTCCGCCTAACGCACCAACAAGGGCCAGAATAAACAGTTCCAGTTGCAAAACTCTTAGCAATATTGCCTGATTAACGCCCAGCTGGCGCAATTTTACCAACACCGGCGTACGTGCAACCAACAGCAGGTTAAAGGCATTAAACACAATAAAAATGCTCACCAGCACCATCAGTGCACCCATGGCCCACAGGTTGAGGCTGAAACTGTCACTCAGATTGTTGGCCGATGACGTTAACCCAAAGGGCGCTAACTGAAGGTGTTCAGGGAGCGCTCCCTCTAGCAATCTATACTGCTCGGGCGATACCGCCCCTACCACCAGCAAGCCGCTTAGCGGATGGGTTTGCAAAGTAACGCCGTCACGGTAAAACTGATTGATATCCTCAATACCATTGAGCGCCGCCTGTTGAGCAAAGCTGTTTTGCTGAGACGCGGAGCGATTAGCGGCTGGCAACAGATTAAACAGCGTAACCGTATCAACCGCTAGCCGATCACCGGTTTGAGTATAAGCCACTAAGGCGTTAAGCCCCTGCCGCCGAAGCGCTGCATAATCAGAACGCGTAAGTAGGTTATTTTCACTGCGCGGAATGACATGAAAATTAACCGGTACATCACCCAGCGCAAACTGCTTTAACTGAGAGGATGCGCCGGCATTAATAAGTGTTACGGCAGTAAGGCCGGCGCTGGCAATAAAGATGGCCACGATGATAAGCAATGGCTCCCAAAACCGCCGCCGGTAGGTAGCCAGTTGGGTGCGCAGAGCCAGGATAAGAACTCGCATGGCCTGCGGCATTATACTTGCGCTAGCCGGCCCAGATGGAGCCGATACTGAGTTTGAGCACGCCTGGCAACATCCGAGCTATGGGTAACTACCACCAACGCAGCGCCCTGCTCCTGGCAATAATTAAACAACAACTGACTCACCACGTCGCTGGTTTGCTCATCAAGGTTACCGGTGGGTTCATCGGCAAGCACCACATCAGGTAAGTGATTAAGCGCGCGGGCAATAGCTACCCGTTGCTGTTCGCCACCAGAGAGCATACTGACCGGCGCTTTATACCGCTCCGCCAGCCCAAGATTGTTCAGCAAGGTTTGCTGACGGGAAGCATTGTAGTTACCTTTTAAGCGAGCGGTAAAGGCCACGTTATCCCAAACGTTAAAGCAGTCCAGCAAGTTAAACTGCTGAAAGATAACGCCAAGGTGGTGCATTCGAAACGCATCGGCGGCCTCCTGCGATAAACTCTCTAACGCATGCCCGGCAACCACAGTTGTTCCACCAGAGCTTTGCTCAAAGCCTGCCAGTAACGCCAGCAACGTGGATTTACCACAGCCGGATGCGCCCTGAATACTCACCGACTGGCCAGTGGCAACCTCCAGCGAGAGCTGGTCGATAATCGGACTCTCTGCGCCCGGATACGTTTTGGATAGTTCAGAAACCGATATCATAGCGGCGTAATGACATTAATTTATTGATGCGTCTACAGAATTACGACAATAAAAGATTATCGGTTTAATGCAAGGCAAATCCAGACTGCTCACATAAAAACAATATTACTGAGAATTAGGTGTTAACTTCCGTCTTTGCGAGCTTTACATTACGAAGGTGAGGTTTATCGATATCCATAGTCGGCCTCTGGTGTCTGTTCGATATGCCGACTACGAGTTTTCCCAAACCAGTGTTACGATAATAACTCAGGTAACGTTCAACGGGCGATTATGCACAAGGCGCACTATCACAAAAGCAACATTGACGGCATTGAAGTCGTAGAGATCTACTCTGATCGCACTTTCCCGCGCCATACGCATGATGAGTTTGGGTTGGGCTATATTATCAGTGGGGGGCAGGAAAGCTGGAGTAGCCGGGGGTTGGTGCAAGCCAACGTGAATAATATCATTACCGTCAATTCCGGCGAAGTTCACGATGGGATTGGCATCAGTGGAAAACCCCGTCACTGGAAAATGCTGTTTATCAAACCTGAAAAACTGGCCAGTTTAACGGAGCGCTCTGCATCCTCTCTGGAGTTTTGTGATCCGGTTATTCACCGAAGCACATCCAATACACTGCTTAAATCAGCACTTGAAATGATCACGCAACCAGGCGTATCACACGATGAGCTTGAGCAACGGCTTATGCTGGCGTTTTCGATGTTACTGGATGACGAGTCGCCAGACGATACTGTTTCACCCGATAAAAAATCTAAAACGATTAATTTACTCCTAGAGCTAATTCAAGATAACTGGAACGTACCGTTGTCACTCGAAGACATGGCACATACCGTTAATTTGAGCCGTTATCAGACACTTCGCCATTTTCAAAAACAAATGAACATGACACCTCATACCTGGCTGACCCAGTATCGAGTAAAACAAGCCAAAAAGCGCCTCCAGCAAGGCCTCTCCCTGGTTAACACGGCTGTAGAATGTGGATTTGCCGATCAAAGTCATATGACCCGGGCTTTTAAACAACAGTTTGGTTTATCGCCAGGGAAGCTATCCCGATTTCACGCTAAAATTTAGTCGCTGCAATATCCTTCAATAATTTCATAATCTTTTCCTTCATATTCCCCAGGACAAGTTGAAAAAAGAAATTTCACGAAGGGAGTATTAAGGTCAGTATGATTTCAATCGAATTTATTGTCACATCACTAGTGGTAATTCTAATCCCCGGCACCGGCGTGATCTATACAGTTGCCGCGAGTATATTTAAGGGCAAACGTGCCGGTATCACGGCTGCATTTGGTTGCACAATGGGGATCGTACCGGCACTGTTGGCCAGCGCATTTGGCCTTGCCGCATTATTTCATACCAGCGCATTGGCTTTTCAGATTTTAAAATATATGGGTAGCGTCTATTTAATGTATCTGGCCTGGCAAATATGGCGTTCTGCCAGCCCTATTACGGTTGGGAAAGCGCAAACCAGCTTATCGCTGACGGGCATAGCGACAAAGGGTTTTTTGATCAATATCCTGAATCCCAAACTTTCAATTTTCTTCCTGGCTTTCCTACCGCAGTTTATTCCGGTAACGGCTGATAGCACTCTGAAACCTATGCTCTTGCTAGGTGGTACATTTATGCTGATGACCTTTGCAGTATTTGTGGTTTATGGTTTTCTATCTGGTTACTTCGGACAATTTGTCGTTAATTCTGAAAAAACGAGTATCAGAATGCAGCAGGCTTTCGCCACGTGCTTTGCCGGGATGGGACTAAAACTAGCAGTAAGCTGAGAGCAACAAGCAGTAAATGAATACAACAAGGATGTTAATAGATGCTTAACACTAATACTTTTTTGGTATTCAGTTGTTTTAATCTAAGTATCAATTAGTTAGCAACATCGAACCAGCTTACACCAACAGCCAACCTTCTCCCGCACACAAACTGATAACATCCTGACAAGGTAACCTTCTGATTAGAAAGACATTTGGCATACAAAGTGCTTCTTTCTCTGACTTATTCGTGAAACGCGCTGTTAGCACTGCAGTTGCGCTAAGAGAGTGCAAATGGTCTTTTATTTCTCCCCAAAGTTGAGCTATCCCCGCAAGGCTTGCGGTCTTTTGATTACTGGCTGGTTATTTGCCTCAGGCATGAGTCCTTACTCCTCTGCCCGGGCAGAACAACAACTGTTTACCCCCGAGCTGGCTGCCGACATCATCGACGACCGATGCGAAACCTGCCACAACGACTATGAGTTTGCTGGTAACTGGTCTGTGGCCGATATTCATGTGAGCGACATCACCAAAGGCAAAAATCAAAAGCTGTGGGAAGGCATTCTTAAATCGGTTGCCATGGGCGATATGCCACCGGCCGATAAAAAACAATTAACCGCACAAGAAAAAAGCGCATTTCTGAGCTGGCTGGAAGGCTCGCTGGATGATTACAGTGCCGCCAATCCAAACCCGGGTAGAGCCACCATTAGGCGCTTAAACCGCAATGAGTATGCCCGTTCAGTGCAGGACCTGCTGGCATTGAATGTGGACATTACCGACTCCCTGCCCGGTGATGATTCAGGCTATGGTTTTGATAACAATGCGGATGTACTGGGGGTATCCACCACGCTGCTCGAACGCTACTTATTTGTTGCCGGCAAGCTTAGTAAACTGGCCACCGGCACCGCCGGAGATACTGCCGCTAAAAAGAGCTACATGGTACCTAAAGACGGCCCGGTGAAAAACAGCGGCGTCCCCGCGTTTGACTTACGGATGAGTGACGCCCTTCCGCTGGACTCCCGAGGCGGCGGCAGTTTTGAATTTTATGCACCGGTTAGCGGCACTTATGAAATTGCTGGCTATTTAAATGCCAACACCAACAACGAAGTCGACCGGCTTGATATTCATCGCTACAGCCACACACTATCGCTAAGTGCAGGCAGCCACCAAATCGGCATGAGTTTTCGTAAGGAACTGGCTCTCAGCGAACATGTGCCGACCGTCCGCAAAGGCACCGACCACGTAGTCCTGCCTGACAGAAAACCGGAAATACTGGATCTCGATTTTATTGTGGATGGTGCACGCCGCCATTCAACTCAGGTACCTTCTTATCATCTGTCGGCACGCTTTTCTCAGGCCGCTTTTTTACGCGATGTGCTGGAGATAGAGGTTATCGGTCCGCTAAATTCTGACCAAACCGATACCTCATGGCAAACTGCCAGCACCCGCAAAATTTTCAGCTGTCTGCCTGAAGCCGGAGCTTCCGTTGAATCGGAGCTTAATTGTGCCCGGCAAATTATCAGCCGCTTAACTACTGAGGCTTATCGCCGTCCGGTTAACAACAGCGATATACAGCCCTTACTGGCCATTTTTGAACGCGCCCGCAAAGATGTGGGCTTTCGCGCCAGTATCGCCACCACGTTGCAGGCGCTGTTGGTATCACCTCAGTTTTTATACCTTCAGGAAATTCCGCCTGCCGATGTTAAGCCTGGCAGCGTTTACCGCATTAGCGATACAGAATTCGCCGCCCGGCTAGCGTTATTCTTATGGAGCAGCTTGCCGGATGAGGAACTTACCGCTCTGGCCAGTGCAGATAGATTAAGAGAGCCGCAGGTGCTTAAGCAGCAAATCAAACGCATGCTGGCATCAGACAAAGCCAGCGCGCTCACCGATAACTTTGCCGGGCAATGGCTATATTTACGTAACCTGCCCTACCATTTCCCGGATGTGTTTGAATTTCCAGAATTTACTATCCCGCTAAGGCATTCCATTCAGCGCGAAACTGAATTGTTCTTTACCCGTATCCTGAAAGACGATTTACCCATATTCGACTTTTTAAATGCCAACTACAGTTACCTTAATGAACCACTGGCAGAACATTATGGTATCGACGGCGTGAAAGGCTATGCCTTACGCAAAGTCAGTTTAAGTGACCAATCCCATCGCGGCGGCTTGCTCGGCCAGGCGAGTATTTTAACCCTGACCTCCAATCCCAATCATACCTCGCCGGTCAAGCGCGGTAAGTGGATCCTGGATAACCTGCTTGCTGCCAGCCCTCCGCCTCCACCGCCAGACGTGCCAGCCTTGGTTGCCGAACACGACGGTATGGCGCTGTCGGCCAGGGAACAACTCAAACGCCACCGGGCCGATCCGGTATGCGCCGCTTGTCATGTACGAATGGATCCGCTCGGTCTGGCACTTGAGCAATATGATGCCGTAGGCGCATTTCGTACCCGCTATGCCGATCAGGCTATTGATGCCAGCGCCACTATGCCCGATGGCACACAGTTTGAGGGGCTCAGTGGTCTTCACGATGTGCTGTGGGACCGCCGTGAGCGCTTTACCCAGGCCTTTATCGACCGCCTGCTGACTTACGCACTGGGCCGCGGATTAGAAGCCTACGATCAACCCGTGATCCGCTCCATCGCCAGACAAGCCAGTGACGATAATTACCGCATTCACAGCATTATCGAAGCGGTAGTCACCAGTACGCCATTTAACTTTAAAAAAGCACCAGAGGCCGCTAATGAACCACAACAATTCGCTAAAGCGCCGTAATTCAGCGTTATCCCGTCGCACCTTTTTAAAAGGGCTGGGCGTGAGTATGGCGTTACCGGTTATGGAATCACTGGTGCCTGCTGCCATGGCCAAATCCCTGGAGCAACGCCCCAAACGGATGACCGTATTTTATTCCCCTAACGGCGTAAGAATGCAGCGTTATACACCGGCAACTGCCGGAAAAAATTACGCGATGACGCCCATTTTAAAGCCCCTTGAAAAAGTGCGTGATAAGTTTTCAGTTATCTCGGGTCTGGCTCATTATCAGGCCAGCGCTTTTGGTGCACCGCCGGCCGGCCACGGTCGTAGCTGCCCGGCCTTTTTAACCGGGGTTCATGCCAAGGCCACCGAGGGTGCGGATATTCAATGCGGTATTTCTGCCGATCAGTTAGCCGCCAGTTACTTCGCCAAAGACACGCAGCTCGCTTCCCTTGAACTGGGTATCGAGCCGCCCAGCTTAATGGGCAGTTGTGATATCAATTACAGCTGTACTTATACCAATACTATTTCCTGGAAGAGCCCCACGCAGGCGTTGCCGGCTATGGTTGCTCCCAGCGATGTATTTGAACATCTGTTTGGCGACGGCAATCAAATCGACGAACAAACCCGCCAGATGCGACTGGCCCATAAGAGCAGTATTCTCGATTTTATTAACGATGAAGCCAAACGGGTTAATAAACGGTTAGGCGTAAACGATCGGCATAAAATGGCCCAGTATCTGGAGTCCGTTCGCGATGTAGAACGGCGCATTGCCAAAGCCCGGGAAACGACGATAGAAATGGATCTGGAAGGCTTTACTGTGCCGGCGAATATCCCCGTCGATTACGAAGAACACGTGAAGATCATGCTCGACCTGCAAATGCTAGCACTGCAAACGGATATGACCAGAGTCAGTACCTTTATGCTCGGCCGTGAACTGAGTAATCACGCCTATAACAATCTGGGTATTCCAGACGGCCACCATGCCCTTAGTCACCATGCGAATATTCCGGAAAAAATCGATAAGCTGGTAAAAATCAACGCCTATCATATGCAACTGTTTGCCGATTATCTGGAGAAAATGGCCAGCATCCCGGATGGTGAATCCAATCTACTCGACAATACCTTTGTGGTCCGCGGCGCTTGTATTGGTGAATCGAATGAGCACGATCATATGGATTTGCCAATTATACTCGCCGGTGGCGGCTTGGAAGGAAACCGGCATATCACTTCACAGAAACACACACCAATGTGCAATTTGCTGCTTTCGGTATTGCAGCAAATGAACGTGCCTGTGGAAAGCTTTGGCGACAGTACGGGCCCGCTCAACGGTTTGATTGGCTGAGGAGTAAGCAATGAATTCAATCACTAATTACACGGTTAAAGCTTTCGTGGTAGCGCTTGGCACTGCCGTGTTATCGGCCTGTCAATCTGACTCTCAGCTCATCAATGTGAAACCTACGCTATCCAGCCAGCAACACGATAACCTGCTTATCGAGGCCAAACAGGCCATTCTGGCTTCTGATATAAGCCGGCTCGCTGAACTTAGCAGCCAGATTGATGTAAATCGCCCGCTACCTGATAACGCCAATTTACTGGCCTGGGCAGTGGAAACTCAGGATCCGAAACTGGTTAGCCTGTTACTGGAAAACGGCGCGAATGCTAATCCCACCGCCGGTAACCGTTTCACCCCAATCATTCAGGCCTGCCGCTACGGCAATTCTGAGATCATCAACGCTTTACTGTCTGCTGGGGCAAATCCTGGTGATGCGCTGGAAGATGGCACTACAGCATTCCACCTGTGCGCGGGTTCTGCTCACAGCAGAATTCTGGAAAAAATGGCCAGTTTGGGCGCAGATATCCATGCCAGCAATGAGTATGACCAAACCGCGCTGATGTTTGCGGCAGCCGAGGGAAACACTGGCAACTTCCAGTATCTGGCGAGTGCCGGGGCCGATATTAATGCACAAACCCAGCAGGGTTACAGCCCGCTGTTTTTTGCTATCAAAAGTCAGGATGTGACAACGGCTCAAATGGCCATATCACTGGGCGCCGACTTATTTGCTGCAGCTAAAGATGGCACCACCGCCACCCAACTTGCGGTGTATGCAAAAAACTATGCATTTTTAACCTGGTATATGGAAGAACTACCGGCATTAATGGATGAGCAAGGCATTGATAACGTTGTATCCGCTTACGACCGGGATGGTTATCAGTTGCTCCACGCCGCCGTGAAAGCCAATAAGCCACAGTTGGTTGCTAAGCTTCTGGCACTTGGCGCTAATCCAAATCAGCGTAGTGAGCCATCAACTCTAACGTGGCGATACGAGGCCAACTTCAAAACCGAAAACTATATTCCACCCCAGCTGACGCCCATGGAAATTGCCGAGCAGAACAACCTCACACAAATTGCTGAAATGTTGCAACAGAACATTCCTTCACTGGCGGGCATTTAATATCGGGCCACAGGGCCCGATAACCAACCTTTTTCTACCTGAGTGGTTTCGCCGGTTATTTGCCGAATTTAAAGATAAAACGATCGGTCTTGCCACGAATATCCGCGGCAAAAACTGATTTTTGTAAATCATCTTCCGGATTACGCAGATAAAACGCTTCTTCTTTTAGCGTAAAGCCTGCACTTTCGAATTGGTACTTAATGATATTAGGATCAATACGATGCAAAGTATTCGCCGCGTTAAAACCTGAGCCCGCCTTAGCACTGTGGTCAATAATGACGACCACACCATCCTCTTTAAGAATGCGCTTAAAGGTGCTCATTACTGGCATGTAATCAACAGCCTCGTCGCGGAAAGTGACTACTTTCCCATCGCGGACCGTATCGGTGAAATACATATCGTGATAGCCCAACGCGGCAAAAATAATATCCACCGAATTATCGGGAATCGGCATTTCGGAAAGCGCAACATTGTCCAGTCTTACCACATTGGGCAATCTGTTATCCTGAGTGCGTTTGATGACATCTTTTTGCGCAAATTGCCAGTAAACACTGTCATTTTGCATATAAACCTTACCGGTTTTCCCAACGGCTTTTGAGAGAAGTTCGGTATACCAGCCACCGCCCGCAAAAAAATCAAGCACCACGTCCCCCTTTCCTATGCCTGTAAAAGAAAGCACTTGCGCCGGTTTTCTGGCTTCATCCCGCTGCCTGTCTTCCTGCGGCCTTTCGCTGGCGCTAACAACATTTTCAATTTGATGTTGGCTTAACGGTGTGTTGGCAGCTTGAATTTGAAAAGACATCGCAGAAACGGCAAGAATAAAAGCAACGGATTTGGACATACTTGCTGTGAGACTTGCTGTGAACATACGGTTTTTCATTGAACTTCGGCCTTATTCGTTAGATAGATGCATAAGGTTATCCTCTACTGTTCAGTATGTGTACAAAAAACTGTAACAGAACAATTCAAATCCCGAGTGACGATTCGAATATGCTGATCAACGGCCAACGTTCATTGCTTACGTTGAACGTTAGGGCCTGGAAGCCAGATAATAAAAGGCAAACGAACTGGATTTTATTACTCAGCAGTAAGAAAATAACGGCTAGGATTAAATATTTTGATGCTGATATTTGAAGATAAGTAAATGGTGCGTCTACCCTGATTCGAACAGGGGACCTCTACCATGTCAAGGTAGCGCTCTAACCAACTGAGCTATAGACGCAAATCTGAATGTCGGTGAATACCGAGTGGCGCGTATAATAGCGATGCCCCCGCCACTGTGCAAGCAGAAATTACGAGAATTGCTTTAATTGCCTGTAGTTTAACCAATCACAAACTAACTTGCCCGGCACAGAAATGGCAACGGCTGGATAACATCCATTATAGTGCCCTTGCGATAGATATCAGCAAAACATTCACCTAAGCGATCAGACTCGCTGATTACCGTTTGCCAGTACTTGATACGAGTGCTGGCATCGAATTTTTCAAAGTCTTTGCGATCGGGAATTTTGCCGTGGGGCAAGGACGCAACGAACTCATCTGATGGCACCAGCATCACCACGTTGTCAAAGCTGCTGGCATGGGGAATACGTCGCTTGAGAGCTTTGTCGAACCAACCGGGAATTGCCCGGGGATAAAAATGCGGGTACAACACCAGGCCATCCTGAGGGCCGAAGGATAAATCAAAGTGATAATCGATGATCCCGCCGTCGCGGTACATTCCCTCTGGCGCTGCTACCATGCGCTCTACCCCGTCAATTACCAGCGGAATTGAGCCAGAGGCTAACAAGGCGTCCTTTACGTTATTAAAACCCAGCTCGATATATTCGGTGTTTAACTGATAAGGATCGTTAATCTGCAACTGGCTGCCCGGGGCAGAAAAGACACTGCGGGTATAAAGCTTATTGAGTAAACGGCGGTTCATGGTGTTAGCTGCCGCACTTACTCCCAGGCCCAGCATCTGGCGATACCGGCCATAATGCTGCATTAAGCCATGGCAGCGAGCGGCAATCACGTGCAGCTTGAATCGCCTGTTGGTAAGTACCTCCATTACGCCATTACGTCCCATCACATAATCGATCAACTCGCGGGCTTTATGGGTAATTTCACCAGAGCCTGGTTTCGGAGAATACACGGTTTGCGAATAGTTTTCGGCCAGCCGGTTAATGGCAGCAACGGGATCGCGCTGTACAAAACACGCAGAACGAAAAGCGCCGGCAGAAGAACCAATAACATTTACCGGTTGTGAAGAACCGGCAAAAAACGCCGGAAACAGGATCCGGTCGATCCCGGCCAGCACAAACCACTTGGGCCCACCCGAAGCACCCAGCACATGAGAAAATAAAACAGGCGTAAGCCCGTGTTCACGAATACGTGCCTGTGCTGCTGGCCCGGCATAAATGGAGAGCGGCATTCCCAAAACGGTATGTACCTTTACGGTTAAATTATGATTTTATTGCTTAATCCTACCCTAATGGCCTGATCAGGTAAATTGCCCCGAGGTACAGGTTTTAATCATCATAAAAAGTTGTGAAAAAGTCTGGATTCCTACTCTGATTTATGCCCATCAACATACTGAACATATATTATACAGAAAGATAAAGTCATTATTTTCATAAACTTACAAGTTACCACATAACTACTCAACAAAGTTATCCACAGATATAGTGGATAACCTTTGCCTGGCCAAATAACACTTGGGTTCGAATTTTGGTTAAGGTATAAATGATGTGAAATTTAGTTAACCGGCCTTGTATGACCTTCTCTATTGCCAAACCGCTCAGTTACTCAGCGCCCGCTTCCGGCGAAGCGGTAATGCGGCTTAATGCGCCGGCAACCGGCGAAGTGTTTCGGCTGGATGAATTAACTCATCCGCTGCTTCAGGCTGGTCTGTTGGGCACTGGCGCTGCCATTAATATGACCACTGGCGAAGTGAGTGCGCCAATTACCGCAGTGGTTCAGAGTATTAATATTGCCAAAGCGCAATTAGTACTGGTGCACGCCAAGGGCCTTAAGCTTCAATTACAAATTGGCCAGCCTGGTGAGATTAGTTACGGCGAAAGACTTAAATGGCTGGTTAAGAAAGGCCAGCGCTGTGAAGCCGGAACGCCGTTGCTACAAAGCGATCCATTGTGGATAAAGCAGCAGGACGCACTTCCGGTGTGCATCCTGACCTTATTAAATGCTGGCAGGCTCGGTGCCATCGTCTTAACCTCCGATCCGAAGATCAGAATCAATGACGAAAATTTTCTGACCCTTTACGCCTGATCCATCACGATTTATTTATTCAGCGTGTGTGTCAGAGTAATTTCAGCATTCAGTACTTTGGAAATCGGACAGTTTTCTTTTGCCCCGCTGGCAATTTCCTTAAACTGTTCTTCCTCAATGCCATTGACCACGGCGTCGAGTACCAGCTCTGATTTTACCACGCTAAAGCCGTCGCCATCTTTTTCCAACGTTACGTGCGCCTCTACTGATAGTTCGCCATCCTCGAAACCTGCGTCAGCTAACGCAAACGATAAGGCCATGGCAAAACAACTGGCGTGAGCACTGCCCAGCAGCTCTTCAGGGTTGGTACCCGGCTCATCTTCAAAGCGGGTGTTAAAACCATAAGGCTGATTTTTCAGTGCACCGCTCTGGGTACTGACTTTACCCTTACCTTGCTTACCCAGTGGCTGATAGTGTGCAGATGCAGTTTTTACAATACTCATCGATGACCTCCGATAGTCTGTTTTGATGCCGGCGCTGAATCGGCCGACAAAAATGATGTACAGTCAATGAAGCATGTGCCGTGCCGGTATGGGCAAATGCCTTGCAAGCCTTTACTGGCAGGCAATGAGGTTATCTTTGCCGTATCAAATAGTTAAACTCCGGCAGCTGTCTGTGTCATAATTACCGGCATTGCACAAAATTTTCATACTGGCAGTGTCTTCTTCGCTCGGCCGATTTTACAGCTTGAGATGGTCAGGATAGACTTGCCAGCATTTATCGATTCAACGAGGCAACAGCATGACGGTAGTGATGTACGGTATTCCCAACTGCGATACCATCAAAAAAGCAAAAAACTGGTTAACTCAGCACGATATCTCTTTCACATTTCACGACTATCGCAAACAGGGTGTGCCCCAGGACGTACTGTCTGAAGCGCTTAACGAACTGGGCTGGGAAAACGTGCTGAATAAACGTGGCACCACATACCGGCAGCTCTCCGACGAACAAAAAGCTAACCTTTCGGCATCAACCGCACTGGAATTACTGATAGAAAATCCGGCGATGATTAAACGGCCTTTACTGGTTACCGATAATGCCATGCACCTGGGCTTTAAGCCGGCGCAGTACGAGGAGATCTTTAACTAATGACCGACGTACTCGAGTTAACCAAAGAGCTGATTAATCGCCGTTCAGTCACCCCTGAAGATGCCGGTTGTCAGGACTTTATGAAAGCCTGGCTGGCTGAGTCGGGCTTTGAAAATGAAACCATGGTGTTTGAGGATACCACCAACCTTTGGTCCCGCCGTGGAACCGATGGCCCGGTGTTTTGTTTTGCCGGACATACCGATGTGGTACCCAGTGGCCCGGAAGATGCCTGGCAAACGCCGCCGTTTGTAGCTACCGAGAAAGACGGCAACCTGCATGGCCGTGGTGCAGCCGACATGAAAAGCTCATTGGCCGCAATGCTCGCTGCTACCCGCCAGTTTGTGGCGGATTACCCGGACCACCACGGCAGTATTGCCTATCTGATCACCAGTGATGAGGAAGGCCCGTTTATTAATGGTACAACCCGGGTTATCGATACACTGGAAGCCCGTAACGAAAAAATCACCTGGTGCGTAGTGGGCGAACCCTCAAGTACCGATGTGGTTGGCGATGTGGTGAAAAACGGTCGGCGTGGCTCACTGACCGGCGATTTGGTGGTAAAGGGCATTCAGGGGCACGTGGCCTACCCGCATCTGGCCCGTAACCCGGTGCATCAGGCTGCCCCAGCGCTGGACGAGCTGGCACAAGCCCATTGGGATAACGGTAACGACTTTTTCCCTCCCACCAGCTTTCAGATCTCCAATATTCATGGCGGTACCGGCGCGGGTAATGTGATCCCAGGCGAACTGCATGTGTGCTTCAACTTCCGCTTCTCAACCGAAGTCACCGATAAGCAGCTTATCGCTAAGGTAGAAGACATCCTCGACAAGCATGGCCTGGAATACGAAATAAAGTGGACCTTTAACGGTCAGCCTTTTTTAACCGACCACGGCGATCTGTTAACCGCTACGCAAAAAGCCATTGCCAGCGAGATGGATTTTGATACGGTTTTATCTACTGCAGGCGGTACTTCAGATGGACGCTTTATTGCGCCAACTGGTGCTCAAGTGGTTGAATTAGGCCCGGTGAATGCCACCATCCATAAAATTGATGAGCACGTGAGGATTAAAGACCTGTATCATCTGGAACGCATTTACTATCGTCTGCTGGAAAACTTGCTGACATGAACCTTGAAAAAGCCTGGCTGGGCCGCGATGACAGCGCCCTGATTAATGTAGGTGAACAACATCGGCTACTGCCAGCAGTGGCCGAAGCGTTTAACGCCATGCAACAGCATGCCCGCGATGCCGGTCAGGATATGCAAATCGTTAGCAGCTATCGTAACTTTGACCGTCAGTTGTCTATCTGGAACCGTAAATGGCGGGGTGAATTGCCGCTGTATAACCATCAGGGCGAGCAACTCGATGCCGCTTCCCTATCAGACCAGGAAAAAGTGTACGCAATACTAATCTGGTCGGCCCTGCCCGGTGGCAGTCGTCACCACTGGGGCACTGATTTGGATGTTTACGATAAAACTAACGTAGACGCCTGTGGCGGCCAGTTTGATTTGGTTGATGCAGAATACCGCCCGGGTGGCCCATGCTATGCGCTGGCTCAGTGGATGGATGATCATCTGACAGACTTTGGCTTTAGCCGGCCGTTTTTGCAGGATAACGGTGGCGTAGCCACCGAGTTATGGCATCTTACTCACAGCAGCAGTGCGGCAGAGTTCGAAGCCCGGCGCAATCAGCAGGCACTTTATGAATGCTTAAGCAACGCGCCCATGGAAGGTAAATCCACAGTGCTGGCGATGCTGGACGAATTATTCAACCGTTTTGTATTAAACCAGGGAGTGCAGCAGCGATGAGCATGTGGGTAGTTATTGGCATTATTGTTGGCGTACTCGGCATCATCATAAGCAATATTATGTTGCTGAAATACAGCGCCAAATTCAAAATGCCAAAAGCCTATACGCCACCGGAAGTGCCCGGAAAAAAACAGGCAGACACAGAAAATGGTGAGCAGTCGGAGCAAAAGCGCCCCGACCAGGAGTAACTTCGGTTAGGCAACCGTTACCGCAGTACCACTGATGCTTACCATCAGCATGCTGTTTTTGTCACCCAGCACTTCGTAATCCAAATCGATGCCTACTACGGCATTAGCTCCCATACCGAGAGCTTCCTGCTCGAGCTCACGAAAAGCAATCTGCCGCGCTTTGGTCAGCTCATCTTCGTAAGAGCCAGAGCGCCCGCCCACAATGTCGCGGATAGAAGCAAACAGATCCTTAAAAATATTAGCGCCCATAATGGCTTCGCCAATCACAATACCGTGATAGCTTTTGATCTCTTTGCCTTCAATGGTCGGTGTTGTCGTTAGTATCATGCTGATTCCTTAAATAATACTTGTTGTAATTGTGCGACCTGACGGGCCGCCTCCGCATCGGTATATTTAACGGCGGGTAATTTGCCCCACACAGGTGCCGGCCAGCTTGGGTCGTCATGAAAACGCACTACATGATGAATATGTAGCTGAGCCACCACATTACCTAAAGCGCCGATATTCATTTTGTGGCCGGCAAAATGCTTCATCATTGCTATCGCCACTGCGCGACTCTCGGCACAAAACTGCAGGTAATCCTGTTCATCCAGATCGGCGAGCTCCACTAGTTGTGGACGCCGGGGCACCAGAATAAGCCAGGGGTACTGGCTGTCATTCATTAACAATACGCGGCATAAAGGTAAATCTCCCACCACCAGCGTGTCGGCACTAAGTACCGGATCCAGTTCAAACATCAAGTTTCTCCACTGTGGTTGGCACCACCGTTAACAGTGCCCGCTGACCCATAGCTACCTTTGCATTAGGGAATACTATCGCCTCACCTTCATGTTCGGCCACGTATTCGCAACCAGGTTCAGAAGCTAACACCTCGCCTTGCTTAAAATCGGTAAAGTTGGGGGTATCGTCATCGAAATGCAGCTTAAAGTCGGCATGATTACGGTTAATTACCTGATTAACCCGGTAAATCAGTAAGCTGTCCAGGTTAGCCTCGGGGGCATAATCGGTTTCGCTGAGTAAGGCAATCAAAGACGCCCGGGCCGCTTCAAAGCGCGCCATATCATTTTCGCCAAATGGTCTTACTTTACCCAGCTCTACGGTAAATCCGCGGGCTTTACAGGTAGCCGTGGAAAAGTAACTGAAAGTTGTGGTCGGTGCCGAGGATAGCAAAAACGTATTTACCCCACAGGCCGCCAGAAAACCAAACTGTTTAGCGCTGTGTTCACGCTCGTCATCAAGGTAAGGCATGACCACAAACTTTTCGTTTTTGGAGTCACGAATAGCGGTGTGCAAATCATAGTGAAGCTTTTCATCGCCCTCACCTGCCTTGCTGAAAAAGCCGATAACCGATTCTTCAAGAAACTTTGCCCGCTGACACTCTGCATTATTGCCCTGTTGCCAGGCGCCACTAAACAGCCGGTTCATGTTTTCTTCAACAAAGCGTTTACCAATGTTCATGGCTGGCAGGTTGCCAAAGATCAGCAATACGCGATGCTTAAGCTGCAAAGCGCCAGTTACCACTGCATCCAGAATATCTGAGCAAATTTCAATGGGCGCCGTTTCGTTGCCGTGCACACCGCAGGAAAGCACAATGTGCTTATTGCCGGGATTAGCCGGTTCTATAACAATAATGCCAGGTGCCGTGACTACCACTTTGTCACCTGAGGGCAACGCCCACTGCCGGGTCTGGGCAAAGGTGTCGGGCTGAAAGCGGGAAAGGTGCAGAAACTGGCCATTCGCCAGATCGGAAAGTTCCATATCGAGTCTGTGTTAAGTCCTGAAAATAACGTGAGAGTAGTTTAGCGCGATAGCCATAAGGATAACAGCTACACAAAAAGTTGTTACAAAAGAAGTGTCAAGCTGGCGTTTCAGGGCTGACTGGCAGCAACCACTTTACGCCGGGACGGCGAATCGCCAACGATAATATCGCTGTGCGCCAGGCGCACAAATTCATGACTCGGGATTGCCTTGGAAAACAAGTAGCCCTGCCCCGTTTTGATGCCTATTTCTCTGAGTACATGCAATTGTTCAATGGTTTCTACGCCTTCGGCAATCACTTCGCAATGTTTGGCATTACCAATCACCCGGGCCGCTTCAATGATGGCCTTATTTACCGGGTTGTCGCTGAGTTCCATAACAAAGGTTTTATCAATCTTGAGCGCATCCAGGGTAATTTCACGAATATAAGCAAGGTTTGAATAACCTTTACCGAAATCGTCCACAGCGATCTTAATACCCAGCTCATGAAGCTCAGCTAACTGCTTTTTCACCATCAGTGAATTAGACACCGCAATGTCTTCGGTAAGCTCCAGCTCAAGACGTGACAGATGAATACTGTATTTGCGACTTAAGGATTTGAGATTGGCAATCAGGCGGGTATCGTATAATTGGGTAGGAGAAATATTCACTGACAAGGTAATATCAAGCCCTTGCAGGTCAAAATCCACCAAGCCTTTTAAAGCCGTTTCTAACGTCCAGTAGCCCAGCTCGTTCATCATGTTGTACGACTCGGCTGCCTCAATGAGTGGTCCGGGAAACAGCAAACCGTCTGTCGGGTGGTTCCAGCGCAGCAGGCACTCTGCGCCAACGATTTCCAGCGTTTGCAAATTGACCTTGGGCTGAAAGTACAGCTCCAGCTCGTTTCTGGCCAGCGCCCGCTGTAAATCTGCTTTTAGCGCCAGACTGCGGCCAGTCTCGGCCTTATCCATCATGCCGAGCAGGTAAAAGTTTTCGTATTTGTTTTCCTTTGCCTGCTTAAGCGCGGTTTCAGCCCGCGAAACAAACAAAGTAAGATCGAATTCGCCCTGGGACTTAGACACCACGCCAACATTAAAGTCGGCAATGAATGCATGGCCGTCGTAATACATGGGCGATTTGAAGTGCTCAACCAGGAATTCAAATTGTTGCTGCAGCACCACCGGCGAGTGAACACCGGGCAACACCACACCAAATACATCACCGCTAATGCGCCCAAACTCAAAATCGTGGTTAAACAGTCCCTGCAAACGGTTAGCAATTTCCAGCAGAAATTGATCGCCTACCTCTATACCAAAGCTGGTCGTCACGTCTGAGAAGCGCACCACATCGATCAGCATCAGCGAAAGCTGGCTGTGACGCTCCCCGCATTGCGCTATTTTATCGATAAACGCATATCGATTGGGGATGGTTGCCAGCGATAAATGTGAGCGAAGCATGCAGTGATAAAATCCTAAAACAAAATAACGCAAGTTATTGATAATAAACTATAGAAACATTGAACACTGCGACATGCAAGCGCTATCACGTATTCTTCGCAATACCTTAGTATTATTTACAAATTCGCTGAATCAGGCAACAAAAAAAGCCCCGTAAAGGGGCTTTGGTAAAACGATTTGTTAGCCTTTTCGTACCGGACAGGCATTCAGCTTCCAGATGCGTTCAACGTAATCTCTGATTGAACGGTCAGAAGTGAATTTACCCATTTTAGCAGTATTAATGATGGCCATTTTTGCCCAGCGTTCCTTGTCGCGGTAGGCTTTATCCACTTCTTCCTGTGCTTTGGAATAGGCTTCATAGTCGGCCAGAACCAGGTATTGGTCGCCATGATCCAGCAGGCTTTGCTTAATTGACGCCAGCGCACCGGGTTTGCCCGGCGTGAAGTAATCGGTTTCCAGCCAGTCCAGCACCGCTTTAATTTCCGGATTTTTGTAGTAGTAATCGTACGGCTTGTAGCCGGACGCTTTAAGCTCGTTGACTTCATCTACGGTTAAACCAAAAATAAAGATATTGTCATCGCCCACTTCCTCGGCAATTTCAATATTAGCGCCGTCCAGAGTCCCGATGGTTACTGCACCATTTAATGCCAGTTTCATGTTACCGGTACCCGAGGCTTCCTTACCAGCGGTACTGATTTGCTCTGACACATCGGCAGCAGGGATCATTTTCTCGGCCAGCGACACACGATAGTTAGGCAAAAACGCCACTTTAAGTTTTTGATTCACCCGTGCATCGTTATTGATCTTATCGGCCACTTTGTTGATGGCATAGATAATATCTTTCGCCAGCTTATAGCCAGGTGCCGCTTTAGCGCCAAAGATAAACACCCGGGGATGCATGTCGTAATCCGGATTTTCCAGCAATCGGCGATACAGTGCCATGATATGCAGTAACGCCAGGTGCTGACGCTTGTACTCGTGCAGACGTTTGATTTGCACATCAAAGATGGCGTTAGTGTCGACATCAAAGCCCAGCGACTCTTTAATTTCGGCGGCCAGCAGTTGTTTATTCTGCTGCTTCACCTGCATAAATTGCTTCTGGAAGGTTTTATTACCGGCGTATTTTTCCAGCCCTTCAAGCTTTTTCAGATTCAGCGGCCAATCGGCCCCTATCTTCTTATCGATGAGTTTAGACAACGCCGGATTACAGGCTTTTAACCAGCGACGCGGCGTAATACCGTTGGTCACGTTAGTCAGCTTGCCTGGCCATAATGCGTCAAATTCTGGGAACAGGTTTTGTTTCACCAGGCGAGAATGCAATTCGGCTACGCCGTTTACGGCAAAGGAGCCAATCACCGACAGATGCCCCATGCGGACCATTTTCTCATTGCCTTCCTCAATGATCGACAAGCGGGCTTTTACGGCGTTATCGCCAGGCCATTTCTTATCAACCTCTTTCATAAAGCGATGGTTAATTTCGTAAATAATTTCCAGGTGACGCGGCAGGATTTTTTCCAGCATACGAGCCGGCCATTTTTCCAGCGCTTCAGGCAACAAGGTATGGTTGGTATACGCAAATACTTTGGTACAAATGCCCCAGGCTTTATCCCAATCAAGCTCGGCGCGGTCGACTAAAATACGCATCAGCTCCGGAATAGCGATAGCCGGGTGCGTATCGTTTAACTGGATAACCACCTGATCAATAAAGCGGCTCCAGTCATCACCGTGGGCGCGCTTATAACGGCGAATAATGTCTTTGAGTGAGCAGGCACAGAAGAAATACTGCTGGATCAGGCGCAGCTCTTTACCCGCTTCGGTTTCATCATTCGGGTATAACACTTTAGAGATGGTTTCTGCCTGCACGTTTTCGACCTGTGCATCTACATAACCACCGGCATTAAATACGTCCCAGTTAAAGTAACCAGACGATTTACTCTGCCATAAGCGCAGCACGTTGACGGTTTTACCGCCGTAACCCACCACCGGAATATCCCATGGAATCCCCTTAACGATATGCCCCGGGTGCCATTCTTTCTGGATACGGCCGTTTTCACCGTACTTGGTTTCTACATAGCCGTATAACGAAACTTCCTGAATCGACTCAGGACGGCAGATTTCCCACGGGTTGCCGTAATCACGCCAGCTGTCCGGGCGCTCAATTTGCGCGCCGCCCTGAATTTCCTGGCGGAACAGACCGTGCTCGTAATGAATACCATAACCAATGGCTGGCAGTTCCATGGTAGCTAAAGAATCAATAAAACAAGCGGCCAAACGACCAAGACCGCCGTTACCCAGCGCCATGTCCGGCTCTTCTTCCAGCACATCGCTCAGGCTGACCCCCAGTTCGTTGAGCGCATCATTTGCGACATCAAACAAACCAAAGTTTTGCAGGTTATTCGACAATAAACGGCCCATCAGAAACTCGGCCGAAAAATAATGTACCGCGCGGGTATCATTCAGGTAATGGGTTTTCTGGGTTTTGCGGATCCCTTCCAGCACCTGCTCCTGCATGGCTGAGCAAGTTGCTTTCCACCATGCATGGTTATTGGCTTTGTTCTCATCTGTACCTAACGTACAGTGCAGATGCCTGACGACCGCAGCTTTAAATTCACTTTTGTTGATAGTCACATCGCGTTCAACGTTGGGTTTCTTGGCGCTCATGTGTGGTTCTCACTATAGATGTCTGGTTAACAGTAAAATGTAATTTAATTACAACTCTATAGTTCAAATATAACAGCATTGGAATGACTTGTTTGTAAAATATTTGTTAAAAATAGAAAAATCCAGCGTGAAATTTAACCAACACGCTGGATTTTAACATTTATTTTACAACAATTAATGATATGAAGTAGCTACTTGATGATTTTTGCCACTAACTGCTCTGCCTCTTTAATGAGTTCCTGTAAGTGAGTTTCACCATTAAAGCTTTCAGCATAAATCTTGTAAATTTGTTCGGTGCCGGACGGACGCGCTGCAAACCAGCCATTTTCGGTGGACACTTTGACCCCGCCGATGGCGGCGTTATTGCCGGGCGCATGAGTCTGCACGTTGGTGATCGGCTCACCGGCCAGCGATTCGCTCGTAACTACACTGGCGTCCATGGCCGACAGTTTGGCTTTTTCTTCCAGACTGGCTGCCACATCCACGCGCTGATAGCAGGGTGAACCAAATTTCTCGGTCAGTGCCTGGTAATGCTCGCCAGGATCCTTACCGGTAACAGCCAGTATTTCCGCCGCCAGCAAGCACATAATAAAGCCGTCTTTGTCGGTGGCCCAGGTCTGTCCGTCACGCTGCAGATAAATACCACCAGCACTTTCCTCGCCGGCAAACCCGAGCGTGCCATCCGACAGCCCTTCAACAAACCATTTAAAGCCCACTGGCATTTCGGCCAGTTCGCGACCCATATCGCCCACTACGCGATCGATCATGGAACTGGAGACCAGTGTTTTACCTACTTTCAGACTAGCATCCCACTGTGGGCGGTGCTGGTACAGGTAATTAATGGCAACCGCAAGGTAATGATTAGGATTCATCAAACCACTGCTGGGGCAAACAATACCATGGCGGTCAAAGTCCGGATCGTTGCCCCAGGCTAAATCAAACTTATCTTTAAGCTCAATCAGTCCGGCCATGGCATAGGCCGAGGAACAGTCCATCCGTAACTTACCGTCTTTATCACGGCGCATAAAACCAAACTGCGGGTCAACCTGCGGATTTACCACAGTAATATCCAGACCATAGTGTTCTGCCAGATATTTCCAGTAGCCCACACCGGCACCACCAAGGGGATCGGTACCCAGTTTTAAACCGGCTTTGGCAATGGCCTGCATATCCACCACTTCTGCCAGATCTTCAATATACGGCACCATAAAATCTTGTTCCGAAACAAAGTCAGAGGCCATGGCGGCTTTTAGGTCGATACGTTTAACGTCTTTATTGCCATTGGCAATCAGGCTGTTAGCGCGTTCCTGAATGATTTTAGTGACATCACTGTCGGCCGGGCCACCGTGCGGCGGGTTATATTTAAAACCACCATCAGATGGCGGGTTGTGCGAAGGCGTGATAACAATGCCATCAGCCAGGCCTTCACTACGACCGCGGTTGTAACGGATAATAGTGCGGGAAATAACCGGCGTTGGGGTGTAGCCTTTAGAGTCGTTGTCGTCGCGCTGGATCACCACCGAGACATCATTTGCACTAAGCACCTCAATGGCCGTAATCATGGCAGGTTCTGAGAGTGCGTGGGTATCCTTACCAATAAACACCGGGCCGGTAATTTGCTGGTGCTCACGATATTCCGCCAGCGCCTGACAGATGGCAGCGATATGCATATCGTTAAACGTTGTTTGTGCCGCTGTGCCACGGTGGCCTGAGGTGCCGAAGCTAACCGCCTGAGCAGGGTCGGTAGCATCCGGTTGATAACTAAAATACTGGCTAACCAGTTGGGCCACATTAATAAGCTGCTCAGGAGCAGCCGCCTTACCAGCTTCCGGGTGTAACGCCATGAAAATATCCTTTTGTAAGTCGTGAAATCACATCATTGTTTACGAATCAAAGGTTTCGCTAACGGTTTTCACTACCTTATCGTCATATCCTAAAATCTGCAAAACCTGGCTCAGCATGGCCAGTTTTTTTGCCGTATTGTTGTTTGTTACCACCCAAAAACCGCTTTCCGGAATGGCTTTTGGATTAGTACTGCTGCCAGATTTAAGCAGTTCTTCTTTGCTGCTGGCAAAGTACTTACGGTTTTTGCCAACAATCGATTCAACTTTGGCAAAGTCGCCCGGGTGTTGCAGATAAATCTGTTGCAGGATAAACAGGAACTGATCAACCCGTTTGTCAAACTGGCTCAGGGCATCTTTATTAACGCACTGCAGTAAGTCATCGCCCGATACCGATGGCGCAGTGGCTGTTGCTGCTGGCACAGGCGCTGGTTTTGCCTTAGGAGTGGTTTTAACCGGCGTTTCAGCTGCCGGCTCCGGAGTGGTTTCTGCCTGAGCGGGTGCAGCGGATGCCGCAGTAATAGAAGCGCCACTGGTTACTACGGTAGTAACGATTCCGGGCTCGTCGATTAGTAACCGACGTAAAATTTCACAAGCACTCTCACCAATATGTTTTGTCTGGCTGGCGATAAACGCATACAGCTCATCATCTATTTCTATTGTTTTCATACATACTACTTCCGTTTTTTGGCGGTCATTATAGTCAACCCGGCTGAGGATCGCAGCACTTTATACAGACAACTTGAACCGATCGCCAATCGACCGCCTAAAATCTCTGTCAGGCGCGCTACTCTCTCCTATACTTAAGTATCAGGACAATCACCTAAGTTGCTGTTTATATTTGCTAGAGTAATCCTGCTAATGGAATTGACGTATAACAACGAAAGCGCTAAAACCGGACATTATCATGCATACAGATCTCTCACCGGCGCTGGCTTATCTCGATAGCCAGGTCCTTGGTAAGCAACATCAGATTAAGCTCGCGGTAACCTGCCTGCTGGCAGACGGCCATTTACTGATAGAAGATTTACCCGGCATGGGAAAAACCACTCTCTCCCATGCTTTAGCAACGGTGTTTGGTTTACACTTTTCCCGCATCCAGTTTACCTCCGATCTGCTCCCAGCTGATATGCTGGGGGTTAATATTTACAATACCCGGCAGGGCGAATTTGAATTTCATCAGGGCCCGGTGTTTAGCCAGGTAGTGCTGGCTGATGAGATTAACCGGGCCAGCCCGAAAACGCAGAGCGCTCTGCTCGAGGCGATGGAAGAAAACCAGGTAAGCATAGACGGCAGTACTCATTCACTGCCCTCACCGTTTTTTGTTATCGCCACGCAAAATCCCAGTTATCAGGCCGGTACCTATCCGCTGCCAGAGTCTCAGCTTGACCGTTTTTTAATGCGTATCAGCCTGGGCTATCCCGACGGCGAAGCTGAAAAGCGCATGTTGCGGGAATCAGCAGGTGTCAGCAGTCATCATCAAAAGCCTGCCAGTCAGGTATTAAGCGCTGAACAATTACAGGCCATCCAAAAGCAGGTCAGCGATATTCATGTAAGCGATCCGATCCTGGACTACCTGCTTCGGCTGGTAAATCAAAGCCGTGATAACAGTGAATTCCCCTACCCGCTTTCGCCGCGGGCCAGTAAAGCACTGATGCGCGCCGCGCAGGCCTGGGCTTTGCTGCATCAGCGTGATTTTGTGCTGCCAGAAGATTTACAGGCAATCTTTACCGCCGTTGCCGAGCACCGCCTGCGTGGCAGTCAGACTGACTACCGTGAAGATGGCCTGCTCAGCCAGCGTATTCTTGACCTTACCGATCCGCTCGCAGCCTGATGGTCTCACGGCTTAAACGTTCAGTTTACGATCTGCAAAACCGTTGGTTACAGCGGCGTATACCGCCGAGCCCTCGCTATCAGTTAAACCTGAAAAACGTATTTATATTCCCCAGCCGGTTTGGCTTTGGCTATCTGCTCACCTGTGTGGGACTGTTTATTTTAGGAACTAACTATCAGAACAACCTGATGTTGTTATTGTGCCAGTTCCTGCTGGCTATTTTCTTGCTGCATCTGTTTGTCAGCTACCGTAACTTTACCGCTGTGTCGCTATCGTTAAAGGATATCCAGCCGGTCTACGTTTCAGAACACGCCCTGTTGTGTTTGCAACTGCACATAAATAATGAAGATATGCCGTTTTACGGAGGGTTACATATTCAGCTACGGGGCACTTCTCTGGCCTTGTTAAATCGCCGCGCGGATCGGGATCGCGAAGTTAAATTATTACTGCCCGCTGCACAGCGTGGTATTTTTCGTTTGCCCAGAATCACCCTGTCATCAACCTACCCTCTGGGACTATTTCGCTGCTGGACCCACCTCGATTTTAATAAGTCGCTGGCCATTTACCCAAAACCCATTGCTTCGGCATTAAAACTGACGTCTACCGATGCCAGTCAGGGCGATACCGCTGGCAATGTGGCCGGTATTGACGAATTTGACACCCTGCGTGCCTTTAAGCCCGGTGATCCAATGAACAGAGTAGCCTGGAAACAAGCTGCCAAAGGCGGCGAACTGAGCACAAAAACCTTTAACCAGGCACAGCAGGAAGGCGGCTGGCTGAGCCTCGATACTTATGCAGGAGAACCTCTTGAGAAAGCACTGGGTTTGCTTACCTATCAGGTTAACCGATTATCTTCTCAGCAACATGTTTTCGGCCTGAACATTGGCAACAAACGCATAGAGCCCTCCACCGGCGAGGCCCATAAACACCGTTGCCTCAAATCACTGGCCCGTTACCGGCAATCCGAGCAAG
Source organism: Gammaproteobacteria bacterium (assembly GCA_018222405.1). Lineage (GTDB taxonomy): Bacteria > Pseudomonadota > Gammaproteobacteria > Enterobacterales > Alteromonadaceae > Alteromonas. The sequence goes on from JAAFAI010000006.1 coordinate 136,870, forward strand.
ACTATGCAGCCGATTGATAAACCCATTCGCAACCAAACCGCCAGTGCACTTATCGCTTTGGTGTTTTGCGTATTAAGCCTGAGTTTGTTTGAGCCCCTGCTATTCTGGGTGCTACTCATATCCCTGTGCGCTACCGGCATTCGCCTCGTGATGTACTTTGGCTGGTATCAGCCTATGCCCTCGCTGCGTACCATTAATCTGCTGGGGTTGTTGTGCTGCCTGTGCCTGGGCTGGTTCAGTCTGCAGATTGGCCTGTTACTCACCATGGTTAACCTGCTGATCCTGGCTGGCGCCTTAAAGCTGATTATACTTAACCGGCCACGGGATTTGTTTCACCTGTTTTGCACCTGCCTGTTTGTTATAGGCATGGGTTTTACCTTTCATCAGTCTGTCGTCATGACGTTATTTTATGGCCTGCTAACCTTGTCTTTGTTAGTTGCCATTGGCCGCTACTTTTCACCGTCACAGCATTTACCCTGGCATATCAAACGGCTGACGGTAATGAGTGTGCAGGCACTGCCCATCGCAATACTGCTGTTTCTGATATTGCCCAAACTCCCCCCTTTATGGAAAATGCCAGTGTCGAAGAGCACCGAGACCGGATTAACCGATACGGTAACCCCCGGCGATATAGCCAATCTGACCCAATCTGGCGAACTGGCTTTCAGGGCAACCTTTAATGGCGCTTTGCCACTACCCGCCGAACGTTACTGGCGCGCTCTGACGCTTGAGTACTTTGATGGCAAGCAGTGGTCTGTCAGCCCGCTGCGTAAACAGGTACGCGAGCAATATCGCTTACTTAATAACGAGTTCAAGCCCCGGGTGAGTGGCAGTTGGTGGGAGTATGAGGTAATTACTGAGCCCACTAACAAGCACTGGCTATTTAGCATAGATGTGGGCATACCCGACGACCTGAACAGTTCCCAAGCCATCTGGCAAAGCAGTGACTATTCCTTACTCAGCGAAACACCGATTACTTCACGGCGAGCTTACCGGGTGCGTTCTTATCCCACCACGCCGATGGACCAGACACTCTACAGTATCGACAGCCGGCTAAACCTGCAGTTACCGAATAATGCGGCGGTGAATCCGCAAACCCAGGCCTGGGCCGAACAAATAGCCGCCGACAACGCGACCCAGGTTGAACGGGTACAGGCCGTGCTGGATTATTTTGTTGATCAGGGCTTCCGTTACACCCTTACACCGCCGCCAATGCCGGATCATCCCATTGATGATTTTTTGTTCATGCATCAGGAAGGCTTTTGTGCACATTACGCCAGTGCCATGAGCTATATACTGCGGTTAATGGGCATTCCGGCCAGAATGGTAGCCGGGTATCATGGCGGCGAATCATTACAACCAGACGTACTGAGCGTTTATCAGTACGATGCTCATGCCTGGGTAGAGGCGTGGCTGGACGGCCGTGGCTGGGTCCGTTTTGATCCCAGCGGTATCGTCGCTCCGGCCCGACTGGAGCTGGGGTTACAACAAGCCGTGGAAGAAGAGTCATTTCTGGCCAATAATCAGATGGCCAGACTGCAACAGCTGCCGCTGTTTGCCGAGTTACGCAATCTTTACAGTTTACTGGATTACCAGTGGAGCCGCTGGGTGCTTGGGTTCGACGCTGAACGTCAGCACAACCTGTTGGCACTGTTATTAGGCAAGGTAACCACGCAGCGGATTATGTTTCTGATGCTGGGGATATGCCTGGTGATTGGGTTGCTACTGGCACTTTACTTTATCCCGCATTGGCAGCGTAAACGCCCACCAGCCAATCTACGCTGGTTTTTACAGGCCAGCCAGAAGACTGAGCAGATCACCGGTCTTAAACGTCATAATGACGGTCCGGAGCACTTTGCCGAACGCGCAGCACAGCGGCTATCGCCCCAATCGGCCAGTCAGTTTAAGGCAATCTGCCAGGCTTTTATCGCCCTCAATTACGCACGCGATGGTGAGGCCAGCGCCCAGAGCAATGCTTTTATTACGCAGTGTAAAACATTTATACGCCAGGCTAAGGCATTATAGCCGCGGTGTTTTAGCGGTAGCGGCTTAACAGGTAATGAAGGTGGGCTCGCACTTCCGGCCATTCCCCCTGGCGCAGGCTGTACATTACGGTATCGCGGATAGTGCCGTCACGGCGCATATGGTGGCCGCGGATCACACCGTCTTTTTTGGCTCCTAAACGCTCTATGGCCCGCTGACTGGCATAATTATAATTGTCGGTCCGCCACCCGACTACGTTGCAGTTGAGCACGTCGAAAGCGTGAGACAGCATCAATAGCTTGCAGGTGGTATTCACATGGGTTCGCTGGGCGCTTTTGGCATACCAGGTATAGCCAATTTCAAGACGTTTAACGGCAGGCAGAATATCATGATAACTGGTTGTCCCAAGCACATTTCCTGTTGTCTGTTCGATAACCGCAAAAGCGAAGCGGTCGCCGGACTCGCGAGCGCGCAGTGCTGCGCGAATATAATCCGCCGTGGCATCGGGCTCAGGTACCGAAGTCACCCGCAGGTGCCATAATTCGCCATCTGCAGCAGCAGCCTTTAAACCTGCCTCATGAGCGGCTTCCAGTGGCACCAGCGCCACGCCATTAGCGCTAAGGGTTACTGCTTTAACAAAGGTCGTCATGCCAAACTCTCAACAATGAATAATAACTGCTTAACTGCCCTGCTCGATAAGCGGCTGATTAACTCTCATACTGCCTTGCTCATCATAGTCCGGATACAGACTAATGGTGTCAACTTTGCCGGCCACCACCCACAGTGACACATCCTTGTCGGCTAACAGGTAATCCTGGCCAAATTCGTCGAAATCATCATCTAATTCCAGTTCAGGAAACATTAAACGAATTTCCAGAATCGATTTACCAATAACACATTTGCCTTCCAGCTCAGCTTCGGTGCATGAGACCGAAATTGTTCCCAGCACAAAATTGTCGCAGGATGAAAAACTCAGCTCAGTGCCGTTGGCGTATTGCCACACTACATCCCGGTCTTCCAGGCTGTCGCAAAGTGGGTGGAAATGGTATATGTCTTCTGGTTGACCCCAGGTATCACGCACCTGGGTCATGGTCATGCCAAAATATAACCGGTCTATTCCGGCTTGTGGATAAACTTTCACTGCTGCTCATGACTCATAAAAGCGTAGTACCTACGTTAATTTACCGCTCTTGTACAGTAACGTCTGACAAAATGCCAGCATCAAATGGTGCCTGACTTTCACCACGGGTAAGGTGATAAGCACTTTTAACCCCGGCCTCAATAGCAAATGCGCTATCGTGACTAATTAAAATAAAGCCGCCCTGATATCGATTAAGCGCTGCTGCCAACAGAATTTTGGCGTTCAAATCCAGGTGATTGTCTGGCTCATCGAGTAGCAAAAATGGCTGCTGCGGCTGATGACTGACAATTAACATGGCCAGTTTCATTTTCTCTCCGCCACTTAAGGTTTCGGTCTGGTTAAAAACCTTGTCGCGGCGAAAGCCGATACCAGCCAGTAAGGTGCGCGCGTCAGACTCGCTTAACTCAGGGCTCTGCTGTAAAAGGTTATCCAGTAAACTAAGCGTAGGGATCACCGAGCTAAAATGCTGATCGAGATAGCATAGCGGGGTATTAACATGCAGCTCACCGGCTTGCAGCGGTAGCCGGCCTGTCAGCGTTTTTAATAACGTAGATTTACCACTGCCGTTACCGCCTTGCAGATGCAGCTTATCCCCCTCTCCCACCTGCAAATTAACTGGCTGTGAGCTGCCAAATGCCAGCACGCCGTTAATAAGAGTAATAGCCTTTTTATTACCCGCATTCGATGATGATAAATGAATAGCCTGTTTTTGCGTTAGGCATTTTGCTGACTGCAACTGGCTTGCTCGTTGCTGCAACTGTTTTTGCCTGCTTTCGATATTTTTATTGCGGCTGGCGGCACTGGCCGTTGCGCGGTCCTTTTGTTTGTCCAGTAAACATTTAGCCTGACTGCCCCGCTGCTTTTGCCCCTGAGCAGCGCGTTGTGCGGCCCTCTCAAGGCTTCGTTGGGCTTGTTGCTGCACTTGCTTTTGCTGCTTGTGCAGCGTTTCAATCTGGCGGTTTAATGCCTGCTCATGCGATTGCTTTTGCGCCGCATAGTGGGCGTAATTACCGCCATACACCGTTATCCCGGTTTGATTAAGCTCCCAGATTTCTTCCATTTCCTGCAGTAGTTCGCGGTCGTGACTTATCAGCAGTACCGCTGCCGCAGTTGATTGGATCTGCGCTTTTAACCAGCGCCGGGCACGACAATCAAGATGATTGGATGGTTCATCAAGAACCAACAGATTGTGCTGCCCCGTAAAGAGTTGCCATAACCGCAGTTTTGCCAGCTGACCGCCACTGAGCGTCGCGCATGGGGTTTGCGGATCAGAAGGTAGTCCCAGCGCTGCCAGCTCCCTGGCAAGCTGGGCAGGCAGATCCCATTGCTCACCCACCGACTCAAACAAATAGTCAGTGCATTCACCTTTGGTAATTCGCGAAAGCGCATCAAGTACCGGGGCCACGCCAAGAAATTCGGCGATAGTCGCCTCACTCGCCAGCAAGTGCGAAGGTTGCTGGCAGAACACGCCGGTATCGGCATTACACACGACGCTGCCACCGGTAGGCATCCGCTCACCAGTTAAAATTGTTGCCAATAGCGATTTGCCGGCGCCATTACGGCCCACCAGCCCCACACGGCGGCAAGACATCGATACCGAAACAGAATGAAAAAGTATGTCGCCAGCAGGTAGTTGATAGCTCAGATTGTGTGCTTGAAGTATCGGCATTAGCGCCTCCCGTTGAGCGGGCTTCAGCTTAGCAGCACAGGCAAATATTAAGAGGCCGTATGGCGCCGATAAACGCCATACTATTACGACAGTGAGCTACGCCGACTAACCCTGTAGATCCAAAAAATAAAATAACTATAAAAAATGGACGACAGGCTTAGTTGTTCATGATGGCGCTAACTCCGCATAAGGTGATGCGCAGAATTTAACCAACCCCCATGAGCATTGCAAGCGCTCACAACATTTTGTTACAGATTCAGCGCTGATATAAGCAGCTAAACAGTAATGAAAAATAACGAACATCAATAATTATTTATTGTTTTTCGATAAATAATTATTGCAAAAGAAGAAACGAGCGCTAAAGTAATAGTCAGCATAACTTAGCAAGGAATCAACCATGACCAGTCAGGAATCATCAGACACTATGAATACCAGCAGCCAGTTACCGGCCCCTAAATACACCATGCAGCTCAAGATATGTTTCGATCTGCTTTATTACTTCAGTGTGTTTTTCATGTTTGTAGGGGTGGGATTTATTCTTGTTGTCGGATTGAGTATTCCTGAGGAAATCAGTGAGCGTCATACCGATATTCAATACTTGTTTAACGCTAAAATGCTACCTGCCGGAGAAACTTATCCTACCGCCAGCGAAGTAATTCTGGCTCATGGTATGTTAAAGCTTAATAACACTTCGGGTTATGCCGCCTGGTTTTTCGCCAACATTGAAACTGCCTTCGCCGGCCTTATTACCCTGCTTGGGCTGTATAACTTGCGCAAATTATTTGCCAATCTGTCCAATCATCAAACTTTCGAGCCATCCAATGTTTTATATATAAAACGACTGGGTTACATTGTGTTGAGTTATTGTATATTAAAGCCGGTTATTACCTACCTATGTGGCTTAGCTATCCTTGCCGATATCGGCCGCTTCCATGAACAATTGCAACTCTCTCCTTTGTTCTCCTTTCCCTTTGAAGGTCTTTTAATGGGCGCGGCATTGTTAGTGTTAGCGCAAATTATTAATGACGCCACGACAATGAAACAAGAACAAGCACTGACCATATAATTATGTCTAAAACGATTAAAATCAATCTGGATATGGTTATGCTGCAGCGCAAGATGTCACTCACCGAGTTATCTGAACGCGTTGGTATCACAATGGCTAACCTCTCAACGCTTAAAACCGGCAAAGCCAAAGCTATTCGTTTCTCCACTCTACTGGCGCTGTGTGAGGCACTGGATTGCAAGCCGGGCGACCTTATTCAACTGGAAGAAGATTAGCACTAGCCCCTGCCAGCAAACCGGGATTTACACCCATCTGTCGGCCCCGGTTTGACATTACTGACTTTCTCTCGTTTACTCGGTTGTGCATAACCAACTATAAAAAACAACGACAAAGTGAATAACACCATGAAAAAACGAACTATTGTCGGCATGAGCCTGTTGCTCATGTCTTTCCATTCCATGGCCAAATCCGGCTACTACCGCGACCCGGACCTGCACGATAACCAGGTGGTCTTTACCGCCGAAGGCGACCTCTGGTTGCATGACATGACAAACGCAGCCACCCGCCGCCTGACCACCAATCTGGCGCAGGAACAGCAAGCGGTGTTTTCGTCAGACGGAACACAAATCGCCTTTACCGCTAACTATGAAGGCGCAACGGAAGTGTATGTGATCCCCACCGACGGGGGGCTGGCCAGACGGGTAACCTTTGAAAACAGCTACGTGTATTTGCAGCAGTGGACCGGCGACGGCAAACTGCTATACAGCACCAATACCCGGGTAGGCCCTACCAATAACTGGTCGTTAAAACAGGTGGATCCGGTTACCCTGAATACCGAAGAGGTACCGGTTGCCGATGCCATTGAAGGCGCCATTGACGAAGCCTCTGCCACGCTTTATTTCACCCAGTTTGGCCTGCAGGTGTCCCGCGACAACGCCCGTTATTATCGCGGCGGTGCCCAGGGTGAATTGTGGCGTTATAAGCTGGGCAGCCAAACCGAGGCGCTGCTGCTGACGGGCGCCCACGACGCTTCGGCTCGCGAACCCATGGTGGCTGGCGACAAGCTGTACTTTGTCAGTAATCAAAACGGTAACGACAACCTGTGGGTTATGTCGGCTTCTGGTAAAAACGCCAAAGCGCTAACCGATTTTCAGGACTTTCCGATTAAGCGGGCCAGCCTCGATAACGGCCGGATTATCTTTCAGCATGGCGCTGACCTTAAAATTTACGACATTGCCAAACGCAGTACCCGCACACTGGACATTGCCCTGAGTGGCGACTTTCCTCAGTTACGGGATAACTGGCTGACTAAACCCACCAAATACCTGACCTCAGTAGATTTTAATGCCGACAACAAACAGGTGATCCTCACAGCCCGCGGCCGCCTGGCCATAGCCAGCACCGACGGCAAACGCCTGGTGGAAATTGACACACCAACAGCTTCACGTTCCCGCAAGGCCATTTTAAGCCACGACGGTAAATGGGTGTATGCCATTAATGATGCCAGTGGCGAAATGGAGATCTGGCAGTTTGCTGCCGATGGTTCTTCCGAGCGCAAACAGCTCACCAACGGCGCTAGCATTAGCCGCTGGCAACTGGTGCTCTCGCCAGATGGCAACAAGCTTGCCTTTGACGATTTTAACGGCGATCTGTGGATCCTTGATATCAACACGGGTGATACGCAAAAACTCTACTCCGGCCAGACCGAAATGAGTCCTTACGCCGATATCGTGTTTAGTGCCGACAGTCAGTTACTGGCGATTACCACCAGTAAGCTCGGCGATGAGCGTCAGCGCATTTATGTGCACAACTTTGCCGAAAACCGTGGCCAGGTGCTGACCAGCGACAAGTACAACTCCTATTCTCCGGCTTTTAGTCAGGACCAACAATGGCTTTATTTCCTGTCGGACCGGGAATTTACTCCCACTACGCGTTCACCCTGGGGCGACCGCAACATGGGCACCACCTTTGACCGCCGCACTCAGATTTTCGCCTATGCGCTGAAAGCCGATGCGACCTTCCCTTTCCAAAAGCCTACCGAACTGACGGCAAAGGCTGAACCGGAAGAAAGCAGCGAAAGCGAGGAGGCAGACAATGCGCCTGAGGCACCGCTTATTGACTGGGAGCAGTTAACTAACAGACTTTGGCAGGTACCGGTAAGTCCCGGCAACTATAGCGACCTGACTGCCAACGCCAAATACCTTTATGTCAGGGATCAGGTTACCGAACCTGGCAGCAAACCGATGCTTAAGGCCATTGAACAAACACCACATCATAAAACCAGCACCTTTACGGCTGGCCTGAGCGGTTACAAACTCGGTACTGATGGCAAGAGTATGCTGGTGTTAAAACAAAGCAGCAATAACGATCAGATCTTTATTGTCGGCGCTGGCAGCAGTTTTCCTTCAGACACAACCGACCAGAAAGCTGATGTGTCGGCCTGGAAATTACGCATCGATCCACAGCAGGAATGGCAACAACTGTTCCATGATGCCTGGCTGATGCACCGTGATTACTTCTATGACAAAGCCATGCGAGGCGTTGACTGGGCAGCTATGAAAGAAAAATATCAGCCACTGGTAGCTCGCATTACCGATCGCGCCGAACTGAACGACGTGCTTGGCCAGATGACTGGTGAGCTAAATGTGCTGCACTCACAGGTGTATGGTGGCGACACTCCGCAGGAGCCTGATCGTCCTGCGCCAGCCAGTTTAGGTGCCAATTTGCTGCAAACCGATAAGGGCGTACAAATTGCTAGTATTTACCAGTACGACAACGAAGTGCCTGCCAAGGCCTCGCCGTTGTTAAAACCCGGTACTAACGCCAAAGAAGGTGACATTATTACCAGTATTAATGCACGCCCGATTAACACGCTGGCTGAATTAAATCAGGCATTGCTTAATCAGGCTGACCGTCAGGTACTGTTGGGCCTTAGCCGCAATGGCGAAGCGCTGCAAACCATTGTGTATCCGGTAAGTAACCGCACCGATGCCCGCCTGCGCTATCAGGACTGGACAACCCGTAACCGCCAGAAAGTAGAACAGGCCGACCAGGATATTGGCTACCTGCATTTGTACGCCATGGGTAGCAACGATGTGTCGGATTTTGCTCGCGAATTCTACGCCGCCTATAAAAAAGACGGACTGATCATTGATGTACGCCGCAATCGCGGCGGTAATATTGATAGCTGGATTTTAGAGAAGCTGCTGCGCAAAGTGTGGATGTTCTGGACCAGCGGTAACCGCGAGCCTAATACCAACATGCAACAGACTTTCCGTGGACACCTGGTGGTGCTGGCCGATCAGTACACTTACTCCGACGGTGAAACCTTTACCGCAGGCGTAAAAGCCATGGACTTAGGCCCGGTGATCGGTAAACAAACTGCCGGTGCCGGCATCTGGTTGCGTGGTCGTAACCGCCTGGTCGATAACGGCATGGCGCGGGTAGCGGAACTACCGGTATTCGCCGAGGATGGTCGGTGGATCACTGAAGGACTGGGGATTGCCCCGGACATTGAAGTAGACAACCTGCCTCATGCCACCTTTATGGGTGAAGATGCACAGCTGGATGCCGCGATTGAGTATCTGCAACAACGTATTAAGCAGCGCCCGGTAAAACCGCTAACGCCTAAGGCCTACCCTGGTGTGACTGAACCTGCGGATGACATTGAGCCGTAACTAACCTTGCGCTGCTTTGTCTCCAGGGCAGCGCTTATCTATCCTACAAAACAATTGCCGCCACCACTTTATGCAAAGAGAGCTCAGCGGAGAGTAAATCAACCTGCGCCTCAATGGCTTTTAATTTTGCCTTTAGCACACCCGACTCCCGGGCATTCAGCTTAAACATATCACTGTCGCCGGCATCAAACCGTTTACGCTCAAGCTGCGACAAGGTTACCGCCAGCTCGGCGTTTTGCTGCTGCAGTGCCAGCACTTCGTGGGCCTGTTGCCAGTAAGCATAGGCCTGTTCAAATTGCTGATTAAGCTGGTCCTGGGCCAGAGTGACTTCATACTCCAGCACCTTAAGTTTAGAGCGCATAGTCGCCTGTTCCGCTTTGGCTTTGCGGTTGCCCAGGGTATACGAGAACGTCAGGCCAATTTTACCTTCGGTTTCGGCCAGTGATGTCGGGCCGCTGCCCATATCTTTAGCTACCAGCGCCTTTACATCGAGCTTGGGCAATAACTGGTTTTCTGCCAGTCGAAACTTATTCTGTGTAACGCTCTGCTCCGTACGCAGTACCGCTAACGCCGGATGTTGCATGATGGCACTACGCAGCCGGGCCGCCTGCGATGGCGTAATATTAAATGGCCAGTCAATATCTGCTGGCAGCGCGGCATCGCTGGCAATCACCTGTGACTCGCCATCACGATTACGCCAGTAGAAAGCCAGCGCCTGTGCCGAGGCGCGCTGAGTTTGACGCAATTGCGATAATGCCAGCTTTTGTTCCAGAATACTGGCTTCAAATTCGGTGAGATCGACCTCGGCTAAATCGCCGCTTTTCAATCGGGTCGACAACCCTTCGCGACGGTATTTCAATGTACCGAGAAGCTCCTCCACCGCGGCAATTTTGAGGCTTACTTCGTACCATTTTAAATACTGACTGAGACCTTTATACAAAAAGTCATTCATGCTCAGGGCTAATTCAGCCTGGTACTGTTCAATGGCTAACGCGGCGTTACTCACCCCTACCCGACGCTTGTCGATACTACGGTTTTGCAGCAGCGACAGTGCAACACCGATACTGGCCTCACCGCCTGATAAGGTATTGTACTGCTCCTCGTAAACCGGAAAGTCGCCGGTGGCTACGCGATACTCACTGATAAGCTTAGCGTTCATATCACCCAGTGGTTTGACAAAGCGCTGGGCCGCGGCAGAGCCATCGTAATAACCGGCTACCCGGCCACTGACATCCTGCTCAATGCGGCCGTCGAACTCACTTTGGGCGCTATCCAGGCCGTAAACCAACTGGTTATTTTTCTCAGTCAGCACATTCACATACGGGTGCAATTTCTGCATGTTGTCGATAAGCGCAGGAACGGTTGGCAACACCTGCTCCGCTTCGAGCGACGTAACCGCCCCACCAGTAAGCGAAAGCAGTGCCACCGCTAAAATGCGTTTAGTCATTACGGCCCCCTACCAGCCTGGTGCCGACGAACTGGCCTGTGTGGCCGGTTTCTGAGGCGGGAAGTTATTTAGTTGCCGCCACAACTCGTAACCCAGGCGCACTTCTTCGAGCAGGATCCAGGCTTTCACCCGACTACCTAAGCGGGCAATGTTTTCCTCCGGCCAGGGCATCTCGGTTTCATCGGGCTTGATCCACACCTGAAACGCGCCGGTGGCATCCGCCACCGGCTCAACATAGGTTACCACACCACCGAAGGTACCAATGGCAGTGCCCGGCCAGCCACTAAACTGAAACACCGGCCAGCCCTCAAACTGCAGGCGGGCTTTTGCGCCGGGCTTCACCAGTGGCGCATCCAGCCCGCTAATGATCACCCGTACCGTACGCTCGGCGTTTTTCGGAATAAACTGCGCCAGCACATCACCGGCTTTCACAAAGGTTGAACCACCGCCATTAAATAAACGCAGGATGGTGCCATCGACCGGCGCAGTTTTGGTCATGGTAGCCTGACGGGAGAGCACCATGGACACCTGATTAATATCCGCCAGCGATGAAGCCGCCTTGGCTTTTAGTTCCTGTACTTTGATAAGAGCCGCTTCCACATCCTTACGCGACACCAGCCCCTGCTCCTGAAGTGCCTGCTGGCGTTGCAGGTTGCTTTCGGCATTAGCGACAGCGGTTTCGTTGGCCTGATGCGCCAGCCGTGTGGCCGCTAGTTGCGACTGCAGCTTTTCCAGTCGCTGAGCATCCACATCAATCAGGGTCACAATGGGATCGCCTGCTCTGACCTGCATACCCTCTCGTACGTGCCAGGTTTGGATCTGGCCATCAACCAGGGCTGAAATCGCCTGCATGCGATCCACCGGGTCCAGCGAGTCTACCGCGCCCGAGCCATGTGCGGTTTGGATCCACGGCGTAAAGTAGAGTCCGGCCGCCACCACCAGTACTAAAAAGGCAATCACCCAACACACCACCTTATGGACGCTCGGAATAATTTGCGCAGGTAAGGAGGTGATATTTTGCATAAAACGGTTTTCTGCTTTACTCATGACCTTCTCCCTTGTTGTCGGTTGCGCTGTCTTCCACGTATAACACGTCCTGCAAATTTAAGGTGGCATTAAACACGCCTTTAAGGGGCATATTGGTAAAGTATAAAACCGTACAATCTAACCGGGCGATGCGTTCCAGCAAGCGCTCTTTAATGCTCTGCGGAATGGCATCGAAATGCTGATTGATCACCAGTACCTGCGGTTTAGAAAGTACAGCGGCAGCGAGTTTTAACAATAAAAACTCGAGCGGCTGCAAGGGATCGCCAAGCACCGAAATACGCGTTGCAATACCGTCATCCAGATTATCAATCACTTCATCAAGGCCAACATATTCGAGGGCTTTACGCACCTCTGCTACCGTAGCCTCGGGTGCCGCCAGGCGCAGGTATTCTTCGATGGTACACTCCACAATCAGGGACCGGTCGAGCGTACTTACGGCCTGCCGTAATTCGTACATGTCGTAGTCGAATAAACTGTAATCGCCAAGCAGGATTTCACCCTTGGCCGGACGTTCAAAGCGCTTAAGAAAGCCCACTAACTGCTTTTGTACCCAGCTCTTGCGAGTAGTAATAAAGTACTTATGGCCCGCTTCCAGCGTGGCATCCAGGTAACAGCTGTCTTCAAAATGGCTCAGCGCCAGACGTTTAAACACCAGCTTGGAAGAAGATGGAATGCGTGCGCCGTCATCGTGGGTTTCTTCCTGGGGAATAACCAGTGCCGAGCCTATTTTTTCTGCCGCACCATACAGCTCGTAATACAGTTTTAGGTACTGGCTGAACCGCGAGATCCCAAAGAACACTGCCGACATAATCAACTCTGCCGCCACCAGCTGACCAATCGAGAGTTGCCCCTGCACGACCAGAAACCCGCCAAGGCCGAGCAAAGTAGCGCTGGCAAAGGCATACAGCAGCAGAAAGGACACCGCCTGGGAAAAGGTAAAGGTAAAGTGGCCCTTATGCTTGGCAATGTAGTTTTTAATAAAGCTTTCGGTATTGCGCCCGGCATAATCCATATGGTCGGAAGATTTAAAAAACTCATGGGCAGCGGCCACATCGTTTAACCACTTGGCGGTATCGTATTTGGTTTGAGACAGTTCAATAGCAGTGCGTTTTGCACCCGGCCCCCATATTTTCCACACCAGGTACATCACCAGCAGAATTATCATATTGAGGACAAACAGAAACGGGTGATAAAACGACACCAGGGTAAAACCCACAATGATTTGCAGCACCAGGGCAAACCCATCGACCATCAGTGACGGAATGTTTTTCTGCAATGTCATGATGTCGAAGTAGCGGTGGGTAATCGACGTGTTACGCCGCCCCTCAAAAAAGCTGTGGGGCGCCATGATGGTTTTAAGCCCGAGCTGAGAGACCAGCCGGGTATATACGCGGCGCTCGTAGTACTCCATCACCCGCATACGCAGCGCACTGAAAATGCCCGACACAAAAAGCGTTGTAAACAGAATAGCTGCCAGAATCGTTACGGCGCGGATGGAGCCTATGTTGGCAATACTGTTGATCAGGGTTTGCACCGCAATGGGTACAGCAAGGGTGAGCAAACTGATTGCCACACCATACACCGCTGCCACACCAAAAAATCCGCCCTCCGGCTTTAATAAGGAAACCAGGTATTTTTTGGTTTGTCGTAAATCGATGTTTTTTTCCATTTCAATATTTATCCAACTAAAGATAAGAATGCAATATCATTTACTAAAAGCAATAATAAACCGACCACAAAAAAGAATAAAACTGTTATATTCTACTATAAACATCGAATTTTCCTTATTATGCATCAATTAAATTATCATCATCTGTACTACTTTTACCTGATCGCCCGTGAGGGCAGTATCGCCAGCGCCGCTAAACTGTTGCATGTTACCCCGCAAACCGTTAGCGGTCAGCTTAGTACATTTGAGAAACAACTGGGTTATTCGCTGTTTGATCGGGTGAGCAAACGCCTCTACCTTAACAGTAAAGGTAAACTGGTTTACCAGCATGCCAGTGAAATATTTCAAAAAGGCGCCAGACTGGTTGAGGTACTCCATGCCGATAATGAAACCATCGATCAGACTTTTGTTATAGGGATCACTGATGCCATCCCCAAGGTGCTGGCCTATGATTTTGTGCATTCCACCATGGCCTTGTCGAATAATGTACGTTTTATTTTCAGGGAAGGACCATTTGACTCGTTAATCAGTGACTTAGCGCTAAACCACGTGGATCTGATAATTGCCGACCGAGGGGTGGCGCCCGGCACTCAGTTAAATGCCAGCAGCTACTTTTTGGGTGAATCTCACTTAAGCTTTTTTGCCAGTCATGCACAGCTCAATCATCATCAGGATTTCCCGCGCTCGCTTAACGGCGTGAGTTTACTGTTACCAGGCATTAAATCGGGCATTACCCTGGGCCTGACGAGCTGGCTTGAAGCTAATCAGCTGTTTCCTAAAGTTGTAGCGGAGTTTGATGACAGCGCGCTGCTTAAAGTATTTGGCAGCGAGGGCTTTGGCGTATTTTGCGCGCCATCGGCGATTGCTGACCACGTGGCAGATTTTTACAACGTGGCATGCATTGGCGAAATTGCCGATATTACCGAACGCTTTTATGCCATCACCGGCAAAAACCGTGCTCAGCACGTGTTGGTTAACAGTATTGTGGCCGAAGCAAAGACCCTGCTGGGCTAGATTTAGCACAAACTCTTTTAAAAATTAGCCATCGGCAGCAACTAAGAATACGCGCGAGGCAGAATTGAATACGCGCGAGGCAGAATTAACGTATACTGTTAAGCAGTGACGTGGCACTTTCCGCCACCTATATCGGGCCTGGCTGCCTCACTGGCTCATCCTGCTGCATGCAACACGCAAATGATCCCTGGCGTAACAGGCCTTCGACAACTTATAAGTCCCAATCAATATGAACCACAATGATGTTTTGCGCAGAGTGCGCTTCGCCCTGCGAATAGACGATACCGCCGCCATTAATATTTTTCAGTTAGCTGGCTATAAAATGGATATTGAATATCTGAAAGCCAACATGCGAAAAGAAGAAGAAGCCGGTTACCTGCCCTGTCGGGACAGCGTGATGGCAATGTTTCTGGATGGTCTGATCATTAAAATGCGCGGTGCACAGTCTGATACGCCACCACCACAGCTGGCCAAGGGAGAGTTTTTAAGCAATAACGAAATTCTGCGCAAACTGCGAATTGCTCTGTCGTTTAGAGACGACGATATGCTGGAAGTGATGAAGCTCGGCAACTTCAATATGAGTAAAGGCGAAATGTCGGCGTTCTTCCGTAAGCCCGACCATCGTAATTTTAAACCCTGCGGCGATCAGGTACTGCGGTATTTTCTACTCGGCCTGGCCCGCAAATTAAGACCCGATGTAGCTTCCCAGGTAACGGAAAATGGTGCACCGGTAAACTCCCCTGCAATCAAAAAATCGATGAAACAGAAAGTAAAGCCCAAGCGCCCGGGGGCAACTAATAAGCCCGATGAAAAACGTACCAAATCAGGTGGCCGCATATCTGTGTGGCACAAGCCGGGTGATAGTCAAAGTGCCAAACGCCCGGCTAAACGCCGTAAGCAGGATTAATCGCCGCCAGTTAAGCTATAACCATAACCTGTTATGCCATTTACCCCTCTACACATGGGCCCGGGCCTGCTGATTAAAGCGCTGCTGCAAGGTAGCTTTAGTTTAATGGTATTTGGCTGGACACAAATTGTGATGGACGTGCAGCCGTTGTGGGTGATGATTGTGGGCCACGGCCACCTGCACGGTTTTTCTCACACCATAGTTGGTAGTTCACTCATTACTATTTTTGCCGCATTAACCGGTAAGTATGTATCCGAGTTTGGTCTGAGGATTATAGGAATCGCTAAGCCCGCGCAGCCTATAATCATTGCCTGGTGGGTGGCTTTTCTAAGCGCCTTTATTGGTAGTTACAGCCACGTAGGACTTGATGCCATTATGCATGGAGATGTCCAGCCCGCGTATCCGCTAACGCTAGCTAACCCAATACTAGGAATAATATCAGTGAGTACCCTGCACAAACTCTGCCTCTACAGTGGTATGCTTGGAGCAGTGATATTTTATGTAGTGCATTGGCACACCCGCAAAAAGCATTATTAACCCCGTTGGAGAAAGTAGCGATATGGAGCTCAATCAGGTCACCCTGCCTGTGCAGGATATGCCAGAAGCAGTGCAGTTTTATTTAACCCTGGGCTTTACCCAGATTGTTGATACGCCTCAATACGCGCGCTTTAGTTGCCCTGACGGCGATTCTTCCTTCTCACTGTCATTGGATAAGGCTCGGATAACCAACCCTACGGTGATTTATTTTGAACATGAGGCGCTCGATGAGCTCTACGAGGCATTACTTAAAAAAGGAATCGTTTTTGAGCAACCGCCCACAGAGCAGCGCTACCTGTGGAAAGAAGCTATTTTGAGAGATCCGTCGGGCAATAAGATTAAGTTATACCGGGCCGGCGAAAACCGCTTAAACCCACCGTGGAAGGTCAACATTCAAGCCTGATAGCTTAAAAAGGCTTATCGTAGGTTGCACCGATTTTAAAATAATCGAACTCAACATAGCCGCCGGCTTGCTCTGTAGAATAGTTAAACACCCCGTAGCGATACCCCATAAAGTGCTTGGTAAAGGTATATAACATTTGTAACGGTTCGCCTATTTGATGCCAGCTATCGCCATCCAGACTGTAATAAAATAAAGCCACATCTCGTTTAAAATCTGTATCGATTCGTAAATAAACCCGGTCTTGTTGCAAAGGCAGTGTCGCCAGTGTGTCGTAGCGCTGACTTAATTGATGAACTCCTACACTCCCTTGTTTTTCATCTTCGTTATCGATGCCCAGAAAAGAGCGCACCATAACCAGAGATTTCTGCCCGTTGTTACCGGCTTTCACCGCCACATAGCCATATTTGTTCTGCAGCGCAATCAACCCGGCAACGTCACCCGCTTTCATGTGCTGAACATTAATAGCCGTGGCTGCGGAACTTCGGGGGCCAAAGGTTCTTTGTGTCAATGTGTTTTTGGCAGTAAGTACGGTTTTATCGGTACGCCCGGTGGTAATTCTTAAGCGGCCGGGATTATCCAGCACCGCCCAGTTAGCTTTATCCGGGTTATGATTCCATTGCCACACCAGCGGCAGCTCTGGTTGCCCTGCGCTTCTCTCAAAGTCGTCTGAGGCGACGATCCCCTGAATACCGGCTTTATTATCTGGAAGAGGCAATTTTTCCGGCACCTTGCCGTCTTCGCCGAGTACTGGCCAGCCATCCTGCCAGGTTACCGGTACAAGATAAGGAATACGCCCTACACTGCCCCGATCGCCAAATAGCATGGCATACCAGTCACCATCGGGTGTATCAACCAACCCGCCCTGGGCAATGTGGGCATAGTCGAGTGCCACTCGACTTTCATAAGGCCCTTCAATGTTGCCAGCACGGTTGATAATGACGGAGCGAGCCCATCGGCTTTTCGGCGAGGCAATAGCAAACAGGTAATATTTACCGTTAATCTTATGCATTTGCGAACCTTCACCCGGCAGCCCGCCAAGCTCACTCTCACCAAAAGCCTTGTTAACATTTTCGATGATGACTTTGTGTGTACCCCCCGGCTTTATATCTGACGCATCAGCTTTAAGCTCAACAAGAGAAATCTTGCCGCCGCCGTATATCATGTAAACACGGCCGTCATCGTCAAAAAATAACGAATTATCATGTAACACCGGCGCAAATTCGTGGGTCTGCCACGGGCCGTTTTCGATGTCCCGGGTTTTGTAAACATGGGTTTTACCGGTAGTAGCAGAGAACGTGGCGGCGTAGAACATGCCATTGTGATATCGCAGGCTGCTGGCCCAGGAGCCTTTGCCATAGGCATCCTGACCATTCTCAAGATTCATTTTATCGTTCTCGACTAACCGATCATAGGCGTAGCCCGCTATCTCCCAGTTAACCAGATCGCTGGATTTCATAATCGGCAGGCCTGGGCTCATATGCATGGTGGTACTGCTCATATAATAGGTATCGCCCACCCTGATGGTACTGACATCTGGTACGTCTGCCCAGACAACGGGATTTTGTGCAGCACTCGCCTGAGGACAAAGAAAAGCCAGTAACAGACTGCCTACCACACCGAACCATTTCATTATTAACACCTATATGTTTATCACTCGCTACCCACAACACAACGGTGTTCGATATCACAGTGTGTTGCACATTAGGTGAATTCTCCGGAAGGGTAAATGCTCCCGGCTTTACCTTTTAAGACGAACTGGTTGTTATATTTAACTTTTTACTAATCTGAGAGATTAACAAATAGTATTCAGATGCTTGTCACATGTCTTAAGGCACAAAGAAACCGGCCAAAGCCGGTTTCTTTATATCTGGCGGAGAGAGAGGGATTACTCCGGGCATCCTGCCCTTCGCCCTTCGGGCCGCGCCGAAGCGCGTTCAAAATCGCTCCCGGCGATTTTGTCGAACCACACTTCCGGGTTCTCATCCACTTTCTTCCGGATATAAAAAAACCGGCAAAAGCCGGTTTCTTTAAATCTGGCGGAGAGAGAGGGATTCGAACCCTCGATACGCTATAAACGTATACACACTTTCCAGGCGTGCGCCTTCAGCCACTCAGCCATCTCTCCAAATTGTTTCTTCGAAGCACATCATCATTAACACATCCCTGATGATCGTCACCCAGTCTCGACGTCCTGTCGAGCCGTTGCGCTTCTAAAAGCGTGACGTTAAGTCACCCTTTTTTGTCTTCGACAACCGAATGCTCACCCACTCAGCCATCTCTCCAAATTGTTTTTACCGCATCGCTGCGAATAAGTGCGCGTATAGTAGGTAAAGCCGCGCTTCGAATCAAGAACTACCCTTAAAAAATCAGCCAACTGCTGATTAATTAGGCACTATGCGCTTTTCTTCGCTTTTAACTGCGCAGAAAAGTCCAGCATTCTGTTCAGTGGAATCAGGGCTCTTTCACGCAGGGCGTCATCAACAAAGATTTCGTGAGCACTGGTATCGTCGGTAGAAAGCGACTCATAGATAGCTTCAAGGCCATTCATAGCCATCCACGGGCAGTGTGCGCAGCTTTTACACGTCGCGCCATTACCAGCTGTAGGGGCTTCTATAAACTGCTTCTCAGGCATCAGTTGTTGCATTTTATAAAAAATGCCTTTGTCGGTAGCAACGATAAAGGTTTGGTTAGGCATATCCTGTGCAGCCTGAATAAGCTGACTGGTAGAACCCACTGCATCGGCCATCTCAACCACGCTGGCCGGTGATTCCGGGTGAACCAGTACCGCCGCTTCAGGATACAGCGCTTTCATGTCCTGGAGCGCTTGTGAGGAGAATTCGTCATGAACGATACACTCACCCTGCCACATAAGCATGTCAGCACCGGTTTTCTTAGCAATGTAAGAGCCTAAGTGACGATCCGGGCCCCAGATAATAGGTTTGCCCAGGCTGTCTAAGTGCTCGACGATTTCAAGCGCGATGCTGGAGGTAACCACCCAATCGGCACGAGCTTTAACGGCTGCTGAGGTATTAGCATAAACCACAACTGTGTGATCAGGATGTGCATCACAGAACGCTGAGAACTCTTCTATGGGACAACCCAAATCCAGCGAACACGTTGCTTCCATGGTAGGCATGAAAACGCGCTTCTCAGGGCTCAGGATTTTGGCTGTTTCGCCCATAAATTTCACGCCGGCAACCAACAGCGTCTGCTCGGCGGCGTCGCGACCAAAACGCGCCATTTCCAGTGAATCTGCCACACAACCGCCGGTCTCTTCGGCCAGCGCCTGAATTTCAGGGTCGGTATAGTAGTGCGCGACCATGGTTGCATTTTTTTCTTTCAGCAACGCTTTGATCTTATCTTTAAGCTGCGCCTTGCGGGCGTCAGACAGCACGGCAGGCTTTGCCGGAAACGGATAATCAATCTGGTCGATACGATACGCTATTGTCATGGCTACTAGATACCTAACCTGGTTATGGCTCAACGGGCGGCGATTATACACGAGTGTCATAAAAATTTCATACACTCAGGCGTTTGTTTATTAAATAATCAGCATAAAACTTGCTGTCCTACACCATTTTTAAATGTGTGGCTGATAATGCTGCTTTCAAGCAGCAGGGTTGGCGCCTGGATGACACTCATCAAGTTATGACGTTCTACGAACTGGTAAGAAGATTAGTTTAGTGTCGAACAGCTTAGCTGGTTCGCATCCTGCGCGAGCTTGTATGGTTTGTTCTTACAGTGATAGGCTTATTACTAGTGAGGAAGATGGTGGGTCGTGCTGAAGCACGTTCACTAAACAAGTGTAGTGTCGAACAGCTTCGCTGGTTCGCATCCTTCGCGAGCATGTATGGTTTGTTCTTACAGTTTTAGGCTTATTACTATTGAGGAAGATGGTGGGTCGTGCTGGATTCGAACCAGCGACCAATTGATTAAAAGTCAACTGCTCTACCAACTGAGCTAACGACCCTTCGATTTATCGCGTCACCTTGTCTTGGCAACGGGCGCATATATTACTCATTTCCGGCGGCGGTGCAACCTTAAAAAACGATTAATTTGCACTTTTGTGGCAAAAACCGTTTAACCGCTTAAAAACAAATCAATTCGGATGGTAATCGAACTGAATGATCCTACGCAAAATAAAAAAGGAGCCGCTGGCTCCTTTTTTTAAACATTGATACCGCGTCAGAAATTATAGTCTGGCCTCGGCTAATTTTCGAGCCGACGAATCCGGATAAGTGTTAATCACTTCTTCGAATAACGCTTTAGCCCGAGCCTGATTACCCACTTTCTCGGCAATGACTCCGAGTTTAAGTAATGCATCAGGACGCTTAGCTGAATCGGCAAACTTGGTCGCCACCACTTCAAATTGCGCGGCGGCATCCTGCCACTGTTGCTTATTAAACAGAAGTTGTCCAAGCCAGTAATGGGCGTTAGGCGCATAACTGCTGTCCGGGAAGCGCTCGATAAAGGCCTGAAATTCAGGGATCGCTTTATCGTACTCACGAGACTTAAGGATCAGATTTACCGCTTTTTCGTAAGCATCAGACTCCGACATCCCTGCCGCAGCAGTTGCCGTTGAAGCAGGCGTTGATAACGGGGTAACCGTTGGCTGTGTGCCGGTTGCGGCCGCAGCGCCGTTGCCTGCCCCACCACTAAATCCTGACTGTTTTAACGCCTCTACACGCTTATCGATTTCCAGATACAATTCGCGTTGTCGGTCGAGCACTTTTTGCAGTTGATTGGTATGTACCTCAACGGCTCCGCGTAGCTCATCCAACTCGTTTTGCATATTGTCGATCTGCTGTTGCAGGCGATGTTGCATTTGCGAGCGGTTATCGACTTTTCGTTCTAACACGGTTAACCGTGATTCGATGTCGTTGTCATTAACGTTGTAAACAGGCGCACCTGTTGACTGCGCTAACGCACCTAACGGCAGACACAACAAAGCCATTGCAACAGGTGCAATGGCTTTCTTATAGGATTTGTTGGGATTGCTCATCTTATTGGTAAACAATTACACCACGACGGTTCTGAGCAAATGCGTACTCAGAAGAACCCATCACTTCTGGCTTCTCTTCACCGTAAGACACTACTGAAATCTGGCTTGAGCTAACACCAGCATTAAGCAGGTAAGTTTGTACAGATTTAGCACGACGCTCGCCCAGGGCGATGTTGTACTCAGGCGTACCACGGCTATCAGTATGACCTTCAATCACCACTTTAGTACCTGGATTCTTAATCAGGAACTCGGCATGCTTATCCAGTACCGGGAAGAAATCAGATTTGATATTTGAACGGTCGAAATCAAAATAAACAGTCTGTTCATTTTGCAGAGCCTGCAGCTCTTGTTTAACCATTTCTTCAGCCATTTGCTGACGTTTTACTGCTTCAGCTTTAACGCGCGCTTCTTCTGCTTCCTGAGCGGCTTGCTCTTCAGCTGCTTGTTGTTGCGCGATGCGGTTACGCTCTGCAGCCAGTTCCTCTTCGCTAGGACCTGATGAACATGCCATCATAGTCACCACTGGCAGGGCGATGATGAAGCTCTTCATTACTTTATTCATTTGCATCCTCTTAATCCTTATACTTATATAGTTGTGATTCTATCAAATCTGTTAAAACAAATAAGGTGACCAGCTCGGCGATTTAACCTGCCCGTCAGCCACCGGTAATCTCGCTTTAAAGCGCCCGTCCAGTGACACCAACGACAATACCTGAGTATCCCCGTATAATGTACTATAAATTATCATGCTTCCATTCGGAGCGATACTGGGAGATTCATCTAAATATGTTCTCGTCAGTACCTGAATCGCACCGCTATCCACATCTTGTCTGGCAATGTGGTAGTCGCCGCGGGTCCTGTTCACCAAAACGACCTCCTGGCCGTCGGGTGTAAAAGTGGCTCCTAAGTTCTGTTCACCTTCGAAGGTTAAACGTCTAACTGTGCCAGTATCTAAATTTACGCGATAAATCTGTGGTTTACCACCCCGTTCAGAGCTAAATATCAGACTCTTGCCATCGGGAGCCCAGGCTGGCTCGGTATCAATTGCCCGATTTCGGGTAATTCTGCGTAAATTTTTACTGGCTAAATCCATTACATAGATTTCCGGATTACCATCTTTCGACAGTACCATGGCCATCTGTTTGCCGTCCGGCGAAAACACCGGGCTGCCGTTAATACCCGGGAAGTTCGTGATGCGCTCACGCTCCATGGTATAAATATTCTGCACAAAAATTTGTGGGCGTTTGTTTTCAAAACTCACGTAGGCAAGTTTTTCACCATCCGGAGACCATGATGGTGACATTAATGGCTCTGGCGACGACAGCAATCGGGTTTCGTTAAAGCCATCGTAATCCGCGATTACCAGCTGATAAGGGAGCTTTTCCTTGGTACGGTCGCGCACAATAACGTATGCAATACGAGTTAAAAACGCCCCTTTAACACCGGTCAGCTTTTCATAGATAACATCACTGATGCGGTGAGAGTATTGTCTGAAATCATCGCCGCCAATGACTACCGCACGTTCATCAATAATATGGTCTTTACTGTTAATCAGACCGCCGTCTTTATTGAGTACTTTCGACTGACCACCGGTTATTTGTCCGCGCAGCACATCAATGATCTCAAAACTCACCAGATAGCGGTCGACGCCCTCAGGCTTAACGCTGCCTACA
This sequence comes from Gammaproteobacteria bacterium, assembly GCA_018222405.1. Taxonomy (GTDB): domain Bacteria; phylum Pseudomonadota; class Gammaproteobacteria; order Enterobacterales; family Alteromonadaceae; genus Alteromonas. The sequence continues at coordinate 160,045 of JAAFAI010000006.1, forward strand.
ACCACAGTGTCAATGCCCTGGGCTGCCCAGGCACCGTAATTCACTTCACCGTCGGTAGATGGGTATTCCGGCATAGCTGAACGCGCTACCGGGTTAAACTTGCCACTGCGGCGTAAGTCGTTCATTACCACATCGGTCAGATCACCGGGTAATATGCCCTCGCCTTCCCATTTAAAAGGCACCACCGCAATAGGCCGGGCACTGTCCACGCCTTCAGTGATTACAATTTCCAGCGCAGCATGTAACTGACCAACCACGCTAAAATAGGCCAGGGTAATCCATAAACCCAGTTTTCTCATAGGCATTACAACTCCACCTTCAAATCAATGTCTTTAAGTTCTTCGTAAACCGCCGGGTCTTCTGACATAGGCAGCGTTTCAGCACGTCTGACGGCACTTTCTGCAGCCCGGCATAATGCGGCATCGCCGTCGACTATGCTGACCTGGGAAACAAAACCGGTGGTTGCCAGTTTCAATTTCAGACGACAGCTCTTACCTTTAAAATCCGCGTTCAGGTAGCGCATAATGGTTTGTTGAATCATTATTTGATAACGCTCAACTTCCGACAATACCTGCTGGCGACGTTGCTGCTGCATAGCCGCCTGCTCTTTCGCCAGCTGCTCTTGCATAATTCTTTCCATTTCGGCGCGCTCTTTTGCTTCTTTGGCTTTACGCGCCGCTTCGGCTTTCTCGGCTTCTTCCCGTTCTTTACGTTCGCGCGCCTTTTGTTCGGCTAAACGCCGCAATTCTGACTGGCGTTTTGCTTCTGCCGCTTCCCGGGCTTTTTGCTCACGTACTTTGCGTGCCGCGGCTTCCTGACGCTTTCGCTCTTCAGCCGCCTTTCGTTTACGCTGTTCTTCGGCCCGGGCCTGCGCTTCCGCCTGCGCCTTGGCACGCTGCTGATCGTAAATAGCCTGTGCGTCTATAAAGGTAGCTTTAATCACCGGTGCAGGCGTGCTGTTGGCCACTGGCATTACCGGTGACGATGACAAACTGACGCTTATTAGCAACACTATCACAAGGAGCAGGTGCAAACCCAGTGATTTAACTAAGGCCGATTTATCCGCTTGATCCACAATCTGCGCCTGTTTTACTTTTCAACCGGATCGGTCATCAGACCGACCGAAGGCACACCCGCTTTTTGCAGCAGTACCATAAGTTGAATCACTTCGTTATAAGCAACCTGACCATCCCCTTTCACCACCACCGGTGTGTCGGGGCTTTGCTTTAACTGGGCCTGAACCAGCGCCGCCATTTCCTCTTCATCAACGGCCTGCTCCTGGTTATCGCCCAGATTAAGGTAGTAATCGCCCTTGATATCCACCGATGCAATAATGGGTGGCTTATCTTCCTGCTCAATGGGCTGGGCGCTGGCTTTGGGTAAATCCACTTTAACGCCCTGAGAGATCAGGGGGGCGGTAACCATAAAGATAATCAGCAGCACCAGCATCACGTCGATGTAAGGCACCACATTTATTTCAGAAACCGGACGACGGCGTTTACGCACATACATAGCGGGACTCTCCTGTTAACTTAGGATGTTATGCGCTTTGCTGCGACGCATGGGCCTGACGCTGCAGGATGGCTGAAAACTCTTCCATAAAGTTGACGTAACTGTTTTCCAGTTTCTCGACCTGGTGACTAAAGCGGTTATAGGCAATCACCGCCGGGATCGCGGCAAATAAGCCTATCGCGGTGGCAATCAGTGCTTCAGCAATCCCCGGCGCAACCATGGATAACGTCGCCTGTTGAACTTCGCCGAGAGCAATAAAAGCATTCATGATACCCCATACAGTACCAAATAAGCCGATATAGGGGCTGATAGAACCCGCTGTGGCAAGGAATGACAGACGGCTTTCAAGATTGTCCACTTCGCGGGATAACGCCACGCGCATCGCCCGGTAGGTACCGTCGACGACCACATTAGCGTTGGTATTGCTTTTGCGCAGGCGCACAAACTCTTTAAAACCGGCACAAAAGATATGGCCCATACCACTCACCTGCTCTTCGCTGGAGAGTTGTTGGTATAAGCGGTTAAGATCGGCGCCCGACCAGAACTCATCTTCAAAGTTCTTCATTTCACTGCGTGCACCGTTAAGTGCTTTCTGACGCTGAAAAATGAACGCCCAGGAGGCAATGGAAACACTGATTAGCAATAACATAACCAGTTGTACTACGAAGCTTGCCTGTAAGAACAAGCCAATAAAGGTTAAATCAGATGACACGCGAAAATTCCCCTAACATTGCCTCTGGTATCCGACGCGGCCGCATATTGGCCAAATCCACACAGGCGATTTTTGCTTGCACGGTAACCAGAAGCTTCTGATCCTGTGCATTTATAATATCTTGTTTAAATGTCATGCTAGCGCCCTTCAATTCTACAATGTGCGAGTGAATACTCAACATTTGATTGAAGCGAGCAGGCGCATTATTGTGCATTTCAACGTGTTTGACGACAAAGGCAATGTTTTGTTCCAGTAATTCGTCTTGTTCGAATCCTAAATCTCTGAGCCACTCGGTTCTGGCCCGCTCCGCAAACTTTAAATAATTGGCGTAATACACTATGCCACCGGCGTCGGTGTCCTCGTAATAGACCCGTATACTGAGTGTGTGCACCGTGAAATCCCTGTTATTTAAGATGCTGCACATGGTAGGTAAAAGGCTGTTGGCTGTCTATAGCGCCTGAGAACTACGACCAAATAAATGTATCGCAAGATGAATTGCATCAACTACCAGAGATCTGTCGCAAAAGCTTAACAATACTAGCTTCGGGAGAAAATGTGGCGCAATTAACATTTCATTTACAGATTAGTTTTTCTAATCTTAAATCTAAAATATTCTCAATTGTCGGCAAATAAATTATCTCTATAATACGCCTCATCAAGTCGACAGATGAATGAGTTCTCTATTTATTGCCTGTTAGACATGAGTTCCCTGGATTTTTTCCTTCAACACTTGTTGTTCTCACCCCGCTTCTCTGAAGCGGGTTTTTTTTGCCTGTTTTTCAGATTATTTAATTTTTTCGCACAGTGATTCAAAGCCACAAAACGGTGGTCTGCTCAGTTATAAAATGGCTCCTGAGATTAGCGAATTATTCTTTTTTACAGGAAGAAATGCCGAATGGCAGGTATAACGGGCAAAAGTTAATAATGCCGGTGATCAGGAGCACTGCACCCACTGCGCCCCACCAGGACTGGTAATACACGCCAGCCGAAATGATGAGTAGCCCAAACACTACCCTTATACCAATCCGCATAGTAGTTTACCCTCTCAGAGTGATCCCTGAGGGCTAGACGAAAACGACTTAGATCACGACGCGTTCTCTGCGGCATAGTTATTCTATGTCCAGAGGGCGCAACACAGATGTAAGTCGTTTTAGCCACTCCCTTTGGGCAATGCTGTCAGGCTTTCTGGCGTTGTTACGCTTGCTTGATTTGGAACCACCAAACCTGTGCAACCAAGCCTAGCCAGAAAGCCTGACAGTCTTGCTGAGTGGGCAAACTACTATACGGATTGGTATTAACTTTATCTATGCCACCAACGTTTGCGCTCATACGCTATCCTCCACTGATACGATAATGTCATCGTTATAGTAGATACGCTGGCAAATTAAATATTGATTAAATTCAGACTCTGGTTTTATTGGGCAGCAATTTAGCTGCCCACCTGAAATCCCAGATGCAGATAAGCGCGTTGGGTGGCTATGCGTCCGCGCGGGGTGCGCTGCAGGAAGCCCTGCTGAATAAGAAAGGGCTCAATAACATCTTCAATGGTTTCTTTTTCTTCGCCAATGGCCGCAGCGAGGTTTTCCAGGCCCACCGGACCACCATCAAATTTTTCGATAATGGCATTCAGCAGCTTGCGGTCCATGTAGTCAAAGCCTTCTTTATCCACATCAAGCATATCCAGTGCAGCGGCCGCTACCTGACCATTTACCGTCCCATCAGATTTAATTTCGGCGTAATCCCGCACCCGGCGCAGCAGTCGATTGGCGATACGCGGCGTACCCCGTGACCGCTTAGCCACTTCAAACGCGCCGCTTTCGTCCATTTCCAGCTGCATATAGTGGGCACTGCGGGCAACGATGTCGGTGAGATCTTTTACCGAATAAAATTCCAGTCGCTGAACAATGCCAAACCGATCTCTTAGCGGTGAAGTTAGTGAGCCAGCCCGGGTGGTCGCGCCTACTAGGGTAAAAGGCGGTAAGTCCAGCTTGATGGAACGGGCTGCCGGCCCTTCGCCAATCATAATGTCTAACTGATAGTCTTCCATGGCCGGATAGAGTATCTCTTCCACCACCGGGCTCAAGCGGTGAATTTCGTCAATGAACAGCACATCGTTGCGCTCGAGGTTGGTCAGCAGTGCCGCCAAATCCCCGGCCTTCTCAAGTACAGGCCCGGAGGTAGTTTTTATATTTACGCCCATCTCATTGGCCACGATGTTGGCCAGTGTGGTTTTCCCCAATCCCGGCGGGCCAAAAATCAGCAGGTGATCGAGCGCGTCTTCACGACGGCGGGCAGCTTCAATGAAGATCTCCATCTGATCACAGACATGTTGTTGCCCGGTATAATCCTGCAGCAGCTTAGGCCTAATCGCCCGGTCAATCACGGCATCTTCGTCGCTTTCACTGGCAGATATTAGACGGTCTGCTTCAATCATTTATTGTTCTCTCTATCACTGCTGATACTTATTGATGAATTCACTACGCCACTGACTGGCATTTACAGAGCGGCTTTTAGCGCCTGACGGATCAGGGCTTCGCTATCCATACCATCCTGATAAACCGCATTCACCATTTTGCTTGCCTGCGGCGGTTTATAACCTAACGCTACCAATGCGCTCATGGCTTCTTCTTTTACGTCGCTGAGTGCCACAATAGCGTTTTCGCCGCCATTGTCGATACCACCAGCAACCAGCAGTTCACTGCCAGAGGTTTCTAAATTCTGGGTAAACTTGGCCAGTCGGTCCCGTAGCTCTACCACTAATCGCTCTGCGGTTTTTTTGCCGATCCCAGGCAGCTTAGTCAGCGAGGTTACATCTTCGTGCTGAACCACCTGTAAAAACTGCTTGGCTGACATTCCTGACAAAATGGCCAATCCCAGTTTTGGACCAACCCCATTAGCTTTAATGAGTTCACGAAACAGGCCGCGTTCCAGTTTATCGGCAAAGCCAAAAAGCAGCTGGGCATCTTCACGCACCACAAAGTGCGTATATAAGGTGCAGGTTTCTCCTACTGCGGGTAACTGATAAAAACTGGTCATGGGCAGTTGCAGCTCATAACCCACACCGCCTACATCTACCAACACATCTGGTGGTGCTTTTTCCAATAGCTGGCCGTGAATACGTCCAATCATGTTATTCTTTTACTCCGTTTTGCTATGCCTGCTGTGAGGCGTTTACCGCAACCGGCCGCGTACAGTTTTACGGGCCTGCCCGGCTAACTTCACCAGGTTTTGCTCACTGTGGGCATGGCATAATGCCACTGCCAGCGCATCGGCTGCATCGGCCTGTGGTGTGCCGGATAACCCTAACAGGTGTTTCACCATGTGCTGCACCTGGGTTTTATCTGCACCACCAGTGCCTACCACCGCTTGCTTTATTTGCCGGGCGGAATATTCTGACACACTTAAACTGGCCTGCGTTGCGGCAATCATCGCAGCTCCCCTGGCATGCCCAAGCTTTAACGCTGAGTCCGGGTTACGGGCCAGAAACACCTGTTCAATGGCCAGGCAATCCGGTTTAAACTGCTCGATTAACTCACTCACACCAATAAAGATTTTGTCCAGACGGGGCGCCAGCGGTTTATCGGTTAAACGAATACAACCGCTGGCAACATAATGTAATTTGCCCTGATGCCGACGGATTAAACCATAACCGGTAACGCGAGAACCTGGATCTATACCCAGTATTACCATTATTTTGACTCAGGTACAAATGCCAGAATGGCAGCTTGATTAGAAGGTGACCAAACACGCTCTGCCGCAACGGATTTTTCTACCCATTCGTAAGCGGAATGTTCGGTTAAAATGATAGGTGCCTGACTACTGATTTGTACTACGAACACGTATTCTGTGTTAACAAAGGCATCGGGTGGATAGCGGTAGCGCCACTCGGGGCGGATCTCATACTGATTAATGTGCTGGCAATCAATAATATCGCCTGACTCGGGAGACAACACAACACCGGTTTCCTCGGCGACTTCACGATAAGCTGTCGCGAGCGGCAGTTCGCCTTCTTCGATGGTGCCGGTTACCGACTGCCAGAAATCCGCATCATCATTGCGCTGCATAATAAGCACCTGGTTGTGCTCATTGTAGAGCACAACCAGGACCGACTCGGGACGCTTATAAGCCATTATTCGGCGTCTTTCTTCACTGTTGCGATAGCAAGGTCGGCCAGTTGCTGCGGATTTGCCGGGCTCGGCGCATCGGTTAGCGGACAAGCGGCAGTAGTGGTTTTCGGGAACGCCATCACATCACGGATGGAGGTAGCACCGGTCATCAGCATCACCAGCCGATCCAGGCCAAATGCCAAACCGGCGTGTGGTGGAGCACCGTAGCGCAGGGCCTCCAGCAGGAAACCAAATTTCAGTTCGGCTTCTTCTTTATCAATACCCAGAATGCTGAACACTGCTGATTGCATGGTCTGGTCGTGAATACGTACCGAGCCACCGCCTAACTCAACACCGTTTAACACCATGTCATAGGCATCAGACAAAGCGGTTGCAGGCGCTTCAGCCAGTTGCTCCGGCGTTAAGTTGCGCGGTGCAGTAAACGGATGGTGCAGCGCATGTAACTGACCATCTGTTTCTTCGAACATTGGGAAGTCAACCACCCATAGCGGCCGCCACTCACCTTCCAACAATTCAAAATCTTCACCCAGTTTCAGGCGTAATGCACCCATGGCTTCGGTAACAACCGTTGCGTTATCCGCGCCAAATAACAGAATATCGCCATCTTCAGCACCGGTACGGGCAAGAATTTCGGAAACGATTTCAGCGTTAAGGAACTTAAGGATTGGCGACTGTAAACCATCCAGGCCGTTGGCTTTTTCGTTAATTTTGACCCAGGCCAGGCCTTTCGCACCGTAGATACCAACAAACTTGGTGTACTCATCAATTTGCTTACGCGACAGCGATGCACCACCCGGCACACGGATAGCGGCAACGCGTCCTTTGGGATCGTTAGCCGGGCCACTGAACACTTTAAAGTCAACGTTGGCCAGCAGATCTGCCACATCGGTCAGTTCCAGCGGGTTACGTAAGTCCGGCTTGTCACTACCATAGCGCTTCATCGCTTCGGCGTAGGTCATTTGCGGGAAGTCGCCTAAGTCCACATCGAGCATTTGCTTGAACAAATCGCGGATCAGCCCTTCGGTAATAGCCATTACGCCATCGGCACCTAAAAAGGTGGTTTCGATATCGATTTGGGTAAATTCCGGCTGACGATCGGCACGTAAGTCTTCGTCACGGAAACACTTAACGATTTGGTAGTAGCGGTCCATGCCCGACATCATCAGCAATTGCTTAAACAATTGTGGTGACTGCGGCAAAGCAAAGAATTCACCTTTGTGGGTTCGGCTCGGCACCAGATAATCACGAGCCCCTTCCGGCGTCGCTTTAGTCAGAATTGGGGTTTCGATATCCAGAAAACCTTCGCCCTCAAGATAACGGCGAACGGCTGCGGTAACTTTGGCGCGAAACTGCAGTTTGTTGCTCATGACCGGGCGACGCAGATCAAGATAACGGTAACGTAAACGCTGTTCTTCAGAGTTTTCCTGGTTCCAGTCCAGTGGTAATACGGCCGACTTATTAAAGATTTCCAGGCCAGTACCAAGAATTTCCACTTCACCGGTGGTCATTTGCTTATTGACCTGACCTTCAGGACGAGCGCGCACTGTGCCGGTTAACTTGATACAGAATTCGGCACGCAGAGTATTGGCCAGCGCCTGCACTTCAGGTAATTCAGGGTCAAAAACGACCTGTACTAAGCCTTCGCGGTCGCGCAGATCGATAAAAATCAGGCCACCCAAGTCGCGGCGTTTGTTTACCCAGCCACACAGCGTGACTTCTTGTCCAATATAAGATGCGTTAATTTTCCCACAGTAATCTGTGCGCATGGTCTTCGACCCCTAATTACTTTGTTAGCTATTTTGTCGTTGCGTGAAGGTGCTGGCTATACCGAGCTGAATCTACCGATAATCACCTGATTATTCCTTTACCTGCTTTACCGGCATGAGGATAATGACCGCCAACGCGTCTGTTATGTTTTAAATTTAAGGCCGCATAGTATAAACAAATGCTACCCAAAGCCCAATGACAAATATCCACTCAACAAGCACATTAGGCCCTGTTTTTATCGGTCTTCCTCAATGGCAGCACAGTAGCTGGCCAAAACGCTGGTTTGCTAACCGGTCCGGCACTCAACTGTTCGATTACGCCAGGCAGTTAAACAGTGTTGAGGGGAATACCACGTTTTATCATCTACCCTCGCCCAAGACCGTGGATAACTGGGCTGCGGCAACACCTACAGATTTTCGATTCACGTTTAAATTTCATAGTGACATCAGTCACAAAAGCAGCTTACAGCATTGCGACACACTGGTAACCGAGCAACTTAACCTGCTGGCCCGCTTAGAGCATCGACTGGGCCAGGTGATGCTGCAGTTACCCGCCGGATTCGGGCCCGCTCAACTGCCGGTTCTCGAGGCATTCCTTAAGCGTCTATCGCCAGCTTTCAGCTATGCTGTAGAGGTTCGTCATCTGACATTCTTTGCGAAGGGTGAAGAAGAAAAGGCCCTCAACAGGCTGCTCATAGAGCATTGTGTTAATCGCGTGATAATGGATACCCGGGCTTTGTTCACCGGTCCAGAGAATAATGCGCTGACCGCAGAAGTACGTACCAAAAAGCCACGGGTGCCAGTCAATGTTATTGCCACCTCAGAGCAGCCGGTGATGCGCTTTGTGGGTAACAATAACGATCAGGACAATGCAGCCTGTTTACACCCCTGGGTAGATAAGTGTCAGCAATGGCGGGAACAGGGGAAATCATGCTATTTATTCTTTCATCGTCCCGACAATCAGGACGCGCCCTGGTTGGCTCAACAGTTTATTGCTGCATATAATCAGCGTTTTCCGGATTCGCCTTTACCGGCACTTCACTTTGCTCCCAGCCAGGACGACCTGCAAAGCCAGCTCTTCTGATAAGCGTTTAAGTACGTGAGCGCGAACTACGCCGACTACGGCTGGATTGTTTCTGGTTTTTGAGGCGGATATAAAAGTAACTTAATACGGCGATAATCCCCATCAGTAAGCCAACAATAACAATTAACAGGTTATTAAATGTGGCTTCTTTGCCTACGGCTTCTTTCTCATTCTCGAGCGTCTGATTAAGCGACAGAATTTCTCGCTGAGTGCTACGCTGCATGGCCGCAAAATCCTGCGAGATTTGATCCATTGTGAGGCTTAATACGCGGCTGCGCTCTGCGTCCATCCAGGCAATCAGCTCTTCATAGGCAGCTGTAATACCGGCAATATTGTTGTTTGCTGCGGCGAGACCAACCTGATTGAGCAAATGCTGGCGGGTGGTTAAGTAAGAAATTAACACGTCTTCGTCACTGTCAACCGTCACCGACTCTTGCAGCGCCTTTGCTGCCGGCAGGTTACCGGATTCAATCAAATGGGTAATTTTATTGAGGGTGTAAAGTTTAGGCGCAACCAGTTGTGGGTGTTCTTCCAGCCAGTCTTCGATTTTACGATTCCAACGCTCCACCAAATCCATGTTCTGTTGCTGTACATTAACGTGCATCAGCCAGTAACCAGCAATAAACTGGCCTTTAATACTGCCACTTTCCGCACTTTCTTCCAGCAGCGTTAGAGCAACCTTCTCCATATCCTGCCACTGATTATCTGCTGCCATTATGGCCAGCAACTTATCGTGCAATGCAATGCCGGCTTCGCCTCCGACATCTTTTGAAAAGTCGACTAATTGACTCACTTTCTCCAGTGCCCGGTCAAACCATTGCATAGCTACCAGTAATTCAATCTGCTGATTAACCACTTCACGCCAGCTAACGTAATTACTTTGTGTCCAAAACGCTTCCTGCGCCTGATTAAAATAGTCCAGCGCCGACATGACATTGCCGGTCTGAATATCTGCCCGACCAATATCAAACAGTATTTGTGCTTTATCCTCATCGGATAAACGACGTGATAGCAGGCCAAGCAACTGTTGTTTGCTCGACTCAACGTCTTCAGGGGAAGCGATGGCCTGATAGCGGAGTTTAGCTCGCAACGTAAAAGCCTGTGAACGATAATCCTGACGCCTGACAGCTGCGGTCAGCACTTCATCGGCCATGCTGCGAACGGGTTCGAAGTTTTCCTGTTCGGCAGTGATTAATAGCTTATAAGCCAGGATAGCGTTTTCGGCTGCGTCAGCGTGCAATGCATTGGCACTGGCGAGTAATTCGTTAATTTGATCGATCTGCTGATTTGCCGGCGTATTTTTTGCGCGGATGATATCATTTAACCGGGCGACTATCTGTGATTCCTTCATTGCCTGAGCCTGGGCAGGCTGCCCACAAAACATAACAATAAAGCTTGCTACAATAATCCAGAATTTAATACGTGGTTCCATCACTAGCGGTCAAAAGTTAGTTATCGTCCAATATCGCCACACTATCCCACGACTAACTCACTTTGCCAACCCAAAAATGGACACTGTTTACGATTTATTAACTACCGGATGGCGGGCCAGGAAAGCCGGAGAAAGCAATATCCTCCGGCGTGACCAGACAATATTAGCCTAGCGGAAGTCGCCGGCGTCGAGGTTGTGTTTTTTCATAAGTTTGTGCATGTCGGTGCGGTTACGACCGGCCAGTTCTGCTGCACGGGTGACGTTGCCGTCGGTCATTTTCAGCAACTTAAACAGGTATTTCTGTTCAAAGGCATCGCGGGCTTCGGTCAGGGTTGGCCAGCTCTGACGAGTGGCAGACAGGGCCTGCTCCACCAGATGCAATGGCACCACAGGCGTTTGCGTAAGGGCTACACACTGCTCCACCACGTTTACCAGTTGACGCACATTACCCGGCCAGTCACTTTTAACCAGTAACTGCATGGCATCTTCAGAAAACTGGGTCACCTTTACGCCGTGGCGCTCAGCACTTTGTTTTAACAGATTTCGGGCCAGCAGCGGAATATCTTCACTGCGTTGTTTGAGAGCTGGTAATTTAAGGTTAACCACATTCAGGCGATAGAACAGATCTTCCCGAAAACTGCCCTCTTCCATTTCCTTGTGTAAATCTTTGTGCGTGGCAGAAATCACCCGGACATCGATATCTACCGACTTACTGCTGCCCACCGGGCGGATCTGACGTTCTTGCAGTGCACGTAGCAACTTGACCTGAAGAGTCATAGGCATATCGCCAATTTCGTCGAGGAATAAGGTGCCGCCGTGGGCCTCTCTGAACAGGCCCTGATTGGCGGTAACAGCGCCGGTAAAAGCGCCTTTTACGTGACCGAACAACTCTGATTCGAGCAAGTTTTCCGGCAACGCGCCACAGTTTATTGCCACAAACGGATAATCCGAGCGGTCGCTGGCGCGATGAATGGCATTGGCTAACAGCTCTTTACCGGTGCCGCTTGCGCCGGTAACCAGCACACTGACTTCCCGCTTGGCAATTCGGTAAGCCTGATCAAGCACATGGAGCATTTCGGGTGAGCGGGTAATAATTTCCTTACACCATTCGCCCGGCTCGGCGGCTTTTGAATGTTGTAGCGCCTTGCCCAACAGATCCCGTAATTTATCGTGATCCACCGGTTTGGTTAAGAAGCCGAATACGCCGCGCTGGGTTGCTTCAACGGCATCGGAAATGGTGCCGTGGGCAGTCATCAGGATCACCGGAATATCGGAGCGGACAGCCATAATCTCTTCAAACAGACTGAGACCGTCCAGTCCCGGCATGCGCAGGTCACTTAACACCAGATCAAAGGTGCCGGTATTGATTTTTTTGAGGGCTGCCTGGCCATCTTCAACCGCAGTAACCTGAAACCCTTCGCTTTGCAGACGAATAGTCATCAAGCGTAACAGACTCTGATCGTCATCGACCAAAAGAATATGCGATGGCTGCTCTGCGTTATCACTCACTGCTGTGTCTCCTCTTCCTGACTCATCAGGTTTGATTCGATATTGAGTAATGCCTCAAGCTGGGCTTTTAACTCATTAATTTGGTTTTCCTGGGCCTCAATGGTTTTATCCTGGCCGTTATTCATTTTACTGAGTAGTGTCACTGCCGACTCAAACTCCAGCATGTGTTCACTCGGCTTATGAATAATCGCTTTCATGCGCTGCTGATTCGCTGGCGATAACGCTGGCAATAGCTGTTCAAACCAGTGCTGAGCGCGCAATCTGGCTTTATAAGGTGTATTTACCGGCTGCGACAAAATCACTTTTTGCAACAACATATCCGGGGCATCCCCGAGCTGCTCAATCAGTGATTCCCGCTTTGGCCAGGTCATCTGGTCGACCTGCGCCCAGTAATCGAGCCAGAAGCCTAAATCACAGCGGGCCGGATCTAGCTGCGCGTCAGACTGAAACACACAATCGTTGGTAGTCGACTCCACAGCCGGCTGATAGTTATCAGACTGAGTCTGAGGTTCCTTTTCCGGAGTCAAAGTACAACCGGTTAAAATAAGAGCTGCGCTCAGTGCAGCAAAGTGCTTCATTGTTATTGGTCTTCCTGCTGAGGGATTACAACCCGAAAACAAACCTCGGCGTAATCTACGTCAATCACATTAACTTCTCCGTGCATGATCCTGGCGCAATCCGCCACAATGGATAATCCAAGTCCGGTGCCGATCACATTATCGTTCCGGGCACCATCGCCCCGCACAAAGGGTTCAAATAAATTACTAATTTTTTCCGGCGGTATTTTGTTACCGTGGTTCGCTACATCGATAAACGCGGTGTCTTTTTCAACAGCCACCCGGATATAAATGTTTTTGTCTAACGCGCCATGTGCCACTGCATTAGACAATAAATTATCGAAGATCCGGCGCAACAGTTCAGCATCAGCGCTGATGGTGGTAGTTTCAATATTCACCACTAATTTATGATTCTGCAAAGCCAGCTGATAATCTTCGATACACTGACTAACCATTTGTTCCACATCCACACGGGTAAAACTGGCCTGGGCCTGCTGCAACAGCAGGTTGTAATCCAGCAGTTTCTCGATCAACGTATTTAACCGCGACGTACTGCTGGCCAGCAAACTCATTACCTCCTGCTGGGGGTCGGATAATGCCCCAACCGTGCCATCGGTAAGTAATGCACACCCTTCCTTTATACTCGCTAAAGGGGTTTTTAATTCATGGGCGGCGTGTCTTAGTAGTGCAGTGCGAATGTGCTCAAGCTGCGCCAGTCGTTCCCCCAGCCAATGGAGATCTTTTTCTACACCCACCAGCTCTTTTGGTGCCCGGGTCGACAGCGGAGGTAATCTGCCCTGTTGTCTGGCAAGCATGCGGATAATTAATTTTAACTTACGCACCGGGTTGATAACCAACTGGCTGCCTAACAAAATCAGCGCCAGCGATACCGACACTAACAATGCGCTCAACCAAGACTGTTTGGCCTGCATGTCCGCCACGTCCTGCCGCTGTAACGTTAAGCGCGCTTCAATGGCATCATCAACACTTTCATGAACATCCACCAACGCTGTACGTAAACGCCCCAGCCCGGGCGTTAAATCAGCTTCGCTGGTAAAAGCCGTAAAAGATTTAAGTTCGGCCAACACTGAGTTAACCGATTCACAGCCATCGACGCTCACTTTAGCATCACAAAGCGCCGCGTAGCGTTCATTAAAACGCATCAGGGCATTTTGTACCAATCGTTCCGCAACGTCGTTTTTAAGTATCTGGTACTGACGCAAGGCTCGCTCAAGCACAACACTGGCACTTTCAAGTTGTTGCACTTTAGAGACGATCCCCGCGATTTGCTGAGTTTCATCAATTGTCATCCGACTGACTCTGGTTAAGTCAGTGTGACTCTGCCACAACAATGCGGCCAACGGGATGAGAGCAACTAAAAAGCTGCCAATAATGAGTTGACGTAACGACCCTAAACGCAAGAGCGAACCACTATCAATTAATCGTGACGCAAGCATCGCATAGCGTTGAGAGTTCGACAACGTGTTAACGCCTATTTGGCAAATTCACCGGACTAAATGGCTGCAAAACGCTGATTCAGACCGACAGCGACAGTACTTCACGTCCATAATCTGAACTGATTAATTCAGCTTCACTGATTTTTCCATCTTCGTTAATATCAATGTCACCAAACTCGCGCAACAAATCGGTATTTTTTACGGCTTCACGTAGGGTAATAAATCCATCATCGTCAGAGTCCATTTTTTCCATAAACTCCTGACTGGTTGGAATCGCTGCTGCTGAAAAGGTCGTTACCGCTGCTAAGGCCAGAATAATAGTACGCATGGCTGTCTCCGCTTATTGTCTTTATTCGGTTATGTCACCTGACTAGAGCAGAACTCGTACCAAAACGTTATTTTAATTTAATTTCAACAAGTTAAGTTTAACAAATGGATATTATGCTGTTCTAAATAGACTTATTTGTTGCTATTAAGCAACAGTTCTTTGTTAGAAAAGCTCGCTGATTTCGGTGTTTTTTGTAATGACTGTAAAGTCACTAAGTTCGTTTCAACGCAAATTGTCCTGTCAATGCAGCAAATAAACCTGCTCTTAAACTTGTGAAAAACCAAGGCTTGGATTACTTTTAATGCATTAGTCTGTTTGGTAAATGATAATGTTGTTTAAAAAGCATTTATCTCCTGTTTTCTGCCTGCTCAGTACCCTTTTTATGCTTGTCCCCGCTGCAAGCCAGGCAGACGTGGAGCTAGCCTCCGGGTTTAAGGTGTCCGGCTTCGGCCGTATTATCGGCGGCTACCTTGATACCGGCGATGCCGCTTATCTTGATTATACCGATGAGATCAAATTTGACAGTCAGTCACTGGCGGCCTTGCAGATAGACTGGCAGGCGACAGACAAACTCAGCTTTACCTCGCAGTTACTGGCTCATATTAACTCTGCCCGGGAGTCTGGTGTTGAGTGGTTATATCTGACCTATCAACTTAACGACAACTGGCAGATCCGTGCCGGAAAACAACGCACTCCCTTTTTTCACTATTCCGACGTGCGCAATGTGGGTTTTGCTTATCATTGGATAAACCCACCTCAGCAACTTTATAACGGTGTATTGTTCCCTACCTATGAAGGGGTGAATGTTAATTATCGCTTTGGTAACGAAGAAATTCAGGCATCCATTGAAGCGTACTGGGGCAGTTATAACGATGAATACGAAATTGCCGATGTAAAGATAAAACCTGATGTCACTGATCTGCATGGTTTTATCGGGCGAATAAATCGTCAGAACCTCCAGTTTACGCTGGCTTTTCACCGAGGTGATATTGATGTCACCCTGCAAGAGCTTACCGACTTTATATCGATACTTCGTGCAGTCGGCTACAGCGTGTCAGCTGATTCGCTATCGCCTGTAGGGAAGGTAGAAGTCCTAACCACCGGGCTGTCTTATCACAGTTTTGACTATTTTATGGAAGCCGAGGTGATGAAACTAGTGGGTGAACCATCGGCATTTCCGGACATGCTTAGCGCCTACCTGACAGCCGGCATTTACAGCCCCCCCATGACTTACCATTTAACTCTGGCGACATCGTCGGTTTCATATCCGGAGCCTACTAACGAGATCCCCCTGGGTCTCTCACCTGAGTTAGACGTATTATCGACAACATATGAATCGATATTTGACCAGTTTAATCGTGATTCCCTGAACAGTCTTGCCATTGGCATGCGCTACGACTTTAATGCCCACTTTGCCATCAAAGGCGACATTTCTTTCTTGCGTGGTCAAGGTCAGCAACGGGCCTTTTTTAAAGTGAAAAATGCCGACTTCGACAATTCTGCCACGCTTTATCAGGTGGCTTTGGAGTGGGTATTCTGATGAAACGTCTGCTTCTTTTAACTTGTCTGTTAGTCAATTGCTTAGCGGCTCATGCGAAAAGCAATGATCATGTTATGGTTGTTACCCGTCAGGACTCATCTATTAATACCATCAGTAAATCCCAGTTGCGAAACCTGTTTATGGGTAATCTGGCATTGCCAGACGTAACGCCTATAGCACTATCGCCCGGAGAAATGGCCCGCTCGATTTTTAACATCAGGGTTATCGGACTCACCGAGTCACGGATCCAGGCTTACTGGGCACAAATGCGCTTCAGCGGTCGGCAACAACGGCCAGAGACCGCAGACAGCATAAATGAATTAATACTCATGATAGCGTCCTCAGTAAACACCATTGGATATTTGCCAGAGGGCACGCCGTTACCGGAAGATATTAAGATAATTTATCGCAGCTCTGCGCAATAATTAACCTGCCTGACGCTGATAGTCCGGTTGGTTTTTGATATCAGCTAATGGCCGGGGTTTACTGAACAGATATCCTTGTACCGTGTCGCAGCCTAATGCTTTAAGGTATTCCCACTGCGAAATGGTTTCTACACCTTCGGCGCAGATCTTCAATGACAGCCGTCGCGCCAGATCGATAATCGAGATAGTCACTAAACGACTGCGTTCAGAGGTATCCAGTTCCATCACAAACTGACGGTCAATTTTGAGGGTATCTATCGTTATCCGGGTCAGATAACTTAAAGAAGAGTAGCCGGTTCCAAAATCATCCAGCGCAATAGTACAGCCGAGGTTGTGCAAGCGCTTAAATAATGATTCGCTGGTTTCAAAGTTGTCCAGATAGGCAGACTCAGTCACCTCAAACTCGACGTTCTCAGGGTTAACCGAATGAGCCTGAAAAGCATTATATATCCAGTCAAATAACTCGCTGTGGCGCAAATCGTGCACCGATAAATTTATCGCCAGGCGAATTTTGGGTGAATAAACAATCATCAGTTCGGCCAGCTCTTTACTGGCCTGGTTGAGTACCCACTGGGTTATAGACGTAATTTTTCCCGCCTGTTCAGCGACCAGGATAAACTCAGAAGGCATGACCGGCCCTAACTCAGGATGTTGCCAGCGGATAAGCGCTTCCAGCGAGTCTATTTCGCCATTCATGTTAATCTTAGGCTGATAATACAAACTGAACTGGTTTTCTTCTATTGCTGCCTCAATGCTATTTGCAATCAGAATCTTACGTTTGTGTGACTCCGACATTTCAGGGTCGAAAATAGTATAAACACCCCGCCCTCTGGCCTTTGAACGATACATGGCAAGGTCGGCATTACTCACCAGCTGACTGAGGTCGTAACCGGCTTCGCGGGCTTTCGCCACGCCGATACTTACGCCAACCCGAAGCGACAGGCCTTTAAGTTTAAAGGGTTCCACAAATGCCGACAGTACCCGTTCAGATACGGTGGCCATATTCAGTTCGGTGACTTCGCGGTCCGGAATGATCAAAAACTCATCGCCGCCCAATCGGGCAAGAATATCGCCGTCGCGAAGTATAGCTTTCACCCGTTCAGCCACTTCGATAAGGATCATATCACCGGTTTCATGACCTAATGAGTCGTTGATACCCTTGAAGCCGTCAAGGTCGAAAAACATCAGGATCAGGTCACTGTCTGCACGCTTTGCGCGAGCCAGTTCAATTCTAATCGTGTCCATGACAAACTGTCGGTTTGGCAGTCCGGTAAGGCTGTCAAAATTGGCCAGCCGGGTCATGGTGACCTGCTGCTCCATTAACGTTTGAGTTTGCTGTTGGTTAATGGATAACTCATCTTCAATGGTCGCCATCAGACGGTTGATGTGTTCACCAAGACGCTTGATTTCTGAGGTGCCCTGCACATCATGTCGAGAGGTATAATCCTTGGAGTCGATGACCATTTGGGTAAAACGGGACAACAGCTCCAGCGGCTTAAATGAGCGCCGGAGCATTATTAAAGAGAGAAAAATGGTAGTAGTAAGAAGCAGTACCACCCAGGGTGTTGTTCTGAAAATTAACGAACGGCGGCTGTCTGCCAGGCTGGTGTTCAAATCGTTTACGATCAACAAATAGCCAACCGGGAATGCCTGTTCACCGATGCGTTCAAGGCTAATCAGCTTGCCCTGTTCAATGTTAATTCCCAGCTCATAAACCGACGGATCGATAGGCGGACCCTGTAAGCCCTGCTCAGTGCGGCGTGCGCCGCGCCCTACGTAATGCTCTACCTGGTTATACTCATTATCGTAAATGGTGGCGTTTATCACATTGTTATATGGCTCAAGCCTTAGCAATACGATACTCAGCGCAAAACTATCCCGCTCGGTCTGCTCCATGTAGGGCACCAGATCGTTTGCCATATTACGGGTTAGCGCGAACAGGTTGTTCTTCTGCGATTCGAGAAACAGTTCTTCATGTTCAGCAACAGCGAGCCAAAGCACCCATGTTGAAGATGTCATCACAACGATGCTCAATATCACGGCCATCGCCGTTCGGATACTGCTGAACATTATATAATTTATCTCATCATTATTTTATTGCGTGGATTGCGCTTCCAGCTTTGCCTTAATGAAACGGCTATGAGGAATATAGAGCAGGTCGGCAATCTTACGTATTATATGTTCTTCATCCGGGCTTAGCGTTGCATCTGCGTAGGCAACCTGCCATAACCCTCTCATCACCCGCTCCTTGTGTTCAGTACTCATTCCCTCATTTAATGCTTTAGTGAACTGTACTAAATCTACGGCCTCTTCAGAACGTTTTTCACCCACACTGACAATATTTGTTATCTCTTCTTCAGTCAGATCAAAGTTTTCGCGAATTAGTTGTTTAAGTGTAGCTAATTCATGCTCATCGGACAGGCCATCTGCTCTGACCACCTCACTTAGTAATGCCGCTGTAGCGATCTCCACCTGATGGGGGCTCTGGCTGACTTCTGGTGAATCTTTAAACAAATTCAGGATGGATTTCAACATGCTTTACTCCACTTTGCTATTGTCCATTAGTTCATTAATTTGACCGCGAACTGAGCCAGGAAATCTTTTGTTAATCCTGCGTTTTGTAGCACTGAACCTAACTGGTGATATCGGCATCGTCAATAATGGGAGCGATGGGTAGTATCACTTTGATTTGCTTGCCAGAATCGAAAATTTGCAAGGACTGACATAATTCGCGTATCAGAACGAAGCCGCGGCCAAAGGTTTCATTTTCGCAATTTTTAAGCGATGCAGCGTCAAAACCAGGGCCACTGTCCTGCATACTAATTTCCAATACGTTATCTGGCATCAGCCGCTGCACAGTGATCCAAATATCGCCCTGCTCCAGTTGCTCAATCCTTTCCCTGCGCTGTTCATAATACTCAATGAACCCTTCCGGTTCGGCTTTCAGTTCTGATGATAAGCCCAGAATGCCATGCTCGATGGCATTGTTGGTAAGCTCGGTGATAACAGTAAACAGCTCAGAACGTATGGCGGCCAGACCAGGAATACTGTTTACGATAGCAACGACCTGGTCGATCACCTCCGCGTCTTTAATGTGTTGCGCGGTTAAATGAAATGACAGATTAAACGGGATGGGCTCAGCTAGCAGCTCAGGGAGTTTAAACTGGAATGGCCGGCTCCTGAACAAGACAATGGTAATATCATCTTCTGCCGCCTCACCGGCGCGATAGAGCTCTGCCTTATCGACCAATAATTGGGCATTTACCTGGCTGTTGCGGGTAAACCACTGTTCCACCCCTTCTTCGCCAAGCATCCCTAACTCTTTATGATGGCTCTCCATAAGACCATCTGTGTAGAGCAATAATGTATCGCCCCACTCAGTTTCAAAATACTGTGTCTGGTTGTCAAACTCGTGCTCTTCGAGAATGCCCAATGGCATATGCTGAGGGTCGATTAACAGTCGAATCTCCTGCTCAGGAGTTTTCACCGCCAGCCTGGGTAAGCCACCACTCCACAAGGTGAAGTTTTTGCCGTTAGCATGAATCTCGAGGATGCTGGCTACGCAAAACATATCAGCGGGTAATAAGTTAACCAGCAACCGATTAAGCCTGGAGGCCATCTCGCCCACAGCCAGGCCTTTTAATGTCATGGCCGTAAACAGCTGGGCAACCGGTATAGCGCCAATTGCCGAAGCCAGACCATGACCGGTAAAATCACCAATAAACAAATAAACCCCGCCCGACGGGCTTTGCTCACACAAAAAAAGATCGCCGTTGAATTGTGCTTCGGGCTGGGTATAAAAATCGAAATAATCTGTGATTATAGGATTGCGACCAATAGCATTATCAAAGATATGCTCAACAATATGGTGATTTCTTTCCACTTCCAGTTGGAAATACGTTAGTGACTGATTTTTATCCTGAATTTCAAGGCTCAGATGCCGGGTTCGCTCATGAGCTTTTACCTTGGCATGCAGGATGATTTTCTCAAAGGGTTTGGAAATAAAATCATCACCGCCGCTTTCCAGGCATTTTACCAGGCTTTGTTCATCATCCAGACTGGTAATAAACAATATGGGTAAATAACAATCCGGTGATGAAGCTTTGATTTGCGGGGCGGCTTCAATGCCCGACATCCCCGGCATGATCACATCGAGCAAGACAATATCCGGCTTATGCTGCCGGGCAACTTCAACCGCTTCCCGGCCATTGCCGGCTTCGATAAAATCACTGTAGCCCGCTTCACTAAGTATTTCCCGCAGCATTATGCGG
Organism: Gammaproteobacteria bacterium; assembly: GCA_018222405.1. Taxonomy (GTDB): domain Bacteria; phylum Pseudomonadota; class Gammaproteobacteria; order Enterobacterales; family Alteromonadaceae; genus Alteromonas. Next base: position 180,765 of record JAAFAI010000006.1, read on the forward strand.
TTGATCTCTTCATCATCAACTATCAGGATTTTTACCATGCAGAGGACACTACCCGCTTTTACTGAATTTCAAACTTTTTATTAAATCGCGAAATTTGCAGGATCCGCGCAATTTGCGGCCGGGTATTGAGAATGCGGTAGGTTAACTGGCGTTCTGCCAGTACTTTTTGCATATTCAGTAACATGCCCAGAGCCGAACTATCCATATACTGTGTGGCTGATAAATCAATGTCGATTTGGTTTACCCGGGGGTCGAGATCTTCGTAAGTATTACGAAACTCGGTGACCAGCGAGAAGTCGAACCGCTCACCAATTGTAATGTTGAAGGTCGAATCATTGACTACTTCAGCTTTTATACTCATTTGTGCTCCCACTCACAACTTGCGTTTGCTACTATTACTACTAGCAACGCGTTAATTTATCCACTGCAGAATAAGTTGTTACAACCACTTCGGCTTATTTGATTGTAGTCCAGTTTTAAAGAGTTACAGCAAAGTATGCAAAATTCGAGACTCGTTTACAGCACTGATGGCGGTAAAGTCGATCAGTCCCGGCAAGCAGCAGACACCCGCTCTGTTAGTAAAGATGGCATCGCCCGTATTCAGCGCGAAACCAAAGGTCGCAAAGGTAAAGGTGTGTCTATTATTACCGGGCTCGACCAAAATGCTGATGAATTAAAAGCGCTATGTACTGTACTGAAGAAAAAATGTGGCTGTGGTGGCGCGGTAAAGGCCGGCACCATTGAGCTGCAAACTGACGCCCGGGATAAAATTCAGCAATTACTCGAACAGCAAGGCATCAAATCCAAAGTGGCGGGTGGCTAGTACAAGCCTCAAGGTCCAACAGAATAACAACCAGAACAAACAACGAAGAGAATTTGAATGGAAAAGTTATCAATCTCAGACCTGAATATCGTGTTGGTAGAGCCTTCCGATACACAGCGCAAGATTATTTCCGGCATGCTCACCAAAGAAAATGTGAAGCAAATCGACACCGCAGCCAATATTGCTGAGGCCAGAAAACTGGTAGAGCTGCACGGTGCCGACCTGATTGTCAGCGCCATGTATTTTGAAGACGGCACGGCGCTGGATTTACTCAAATTTACCAAAGAACATGCTTCCTACAAGCACATTCCGTTTATGCTGGTATCCAGTGAGTCACGCACCAGCAAGCTTGAAGAGTTTAAACAAGCCGGCGTGGCCGCTATCCTGCCGAAACCTTTTGAAACCATTCATTTGCACCGGGCACTGAATGCCAGCCTGGATTTACTCAACACCGACGAACTCGAACTCGACCTGTTTGACATCCATGAAGTGCGCGTACTGCTGGTAGATGACAGTAAGCTGGCCAGAAATCATATTCGCCGGGTATTGGAAGGCATGGGCCTGCAAAAAATTAAAGAAGCAGAAAATGGCGCTATGGCTCTGACGCTGATTAAAGATGAGCCTTTTGATCTGGTGGTTACCGATTACAACATGCCGGAGATGGACGGCCGTGAATTATCGGAATTTATTCGTTTCAATCCGGAAACGTCGCATATCCCCATTATTATGGTGACCTCCGAAGCCGCTAACAGTGTTCATATGGCCAATATCCAGCAAACCGGTGTTAACGCTTTGTGTGACAAACCCTTTGAACCGGCGGAAGTGAGAACTATGTTAGCCGCGCTGTTAAGCGACTAACGCTGTCAAGAACCATCCATGATTAATTTTACCTCACCCGTAAAAATGGGTTGACAGTAAGCGAATGGCGAAATAAAGTACCGGTATGAAATTATGTAATCCAAACATCATCGCCCGCTTCTTCGTGTTTATCACCTTCATCTGAGGGAGGATACGTAGCGCGTGCGAATAAACCTCCCTACGGGAGGTTTTTTTTTGCCTGAAGTGTTAAGAGAGAAATTATGTCTGCCCCTGAATTAGATCAAATTAGAGAGCGCATCACTGCGCTGGATACCGAGCTACTCAGCTTGCTATCTGAACGTCGTGGCCTGACCAACCAGGTTGCTGAAACCAAAATTAAACACCATATTCCGGTGCGCGATCAGGCGCGCGAAGAGCAACTGCTCATTCGGCTGATTAAAGAAGGTCAGCAAAAAGGACTGGATGCCCACTACATCACGCAGATTTTTCATGTGATCATTGAAGACTCGGTACTAAACCAACAGGCGATGCTGGCCGAGCGGGCCAACCCTGGCAGCGCCCTGCCCCTGAACCGCGTGGCATTTTTAGGTGATCGCGGCTCATACAGTTACCTGGCCACCCAGAAGTACTTTTCCCGTCGACCCGGCGACTTGTTAGAGCTGGGCTGCCAGAGCTTCCGTGAAGTGGTGGGTAAAGTAGAAAACAACGAAGCTGATTACGCGGTACTGCCTGTAGAAAATACCACCTCCGGCAGTATTAACGAGGTTTATGACCAACTGCAGAATACCGAATTAAGCATTATTGGCGAACTGACTCACGCCATCAAGCATTCCCTGCTGGTAGCCAAAGAAACCACGCTGGCCAATATCAAAACGCTCTATGCTCACCCACAGGTGTTCACTCAGTGCAGCCACTTCCTGGCGGAGCTGGGCAATGTTGAAGTAAAAACCATGGATGCGACCTCGTCGGCCATGTTGAAGGTTAGTGAGCTGAACCGTGACGATGTCGCTGCCATTGGAAGCGAAGCCGGCGGCAATCTGTATGGCCTGTTTGCTATCAAGTCGAACCTGGCAAACCAGAAAGAAAACCACAGCCGCTTCATCGTGGTGGCCAAACAGCCAGTGGTAGTGCCGTTACAGGTACCGGCTAAAACCACATTTGTTATGTCAACCGTGCAAAAGCCGGGCGCTCTGGTAGAGGCCTTAATGGTACTTAAAGAAAATAACATCAACATGACCAAGCTGGAATCCCGTCCGATCCCGGGTAACCCATGGGAAGAGTTATTTTATATTGATGTGGAAGGTAACACTCAGGATGGACCGGTACAGAGCGCACTGATTGAACTTAAGCGCATCACCCGTTACCTGAAAGTGCTGGGTTGCTACCCCAGTGAAGAAATTAACCCTACCAAGGTTGCGGCTTCAAAGGCGCTGACGGCGGGCTAATTTTCCTAAGTTACGACGCACTCTGGCGCTGCAGAGTGCGCTGCTTTCACCCTTATTACACTTTAAAGCGCGACACCATGGTGCGGGTGTGACTGGCAATACTGGCCAGCTCCAGAGACGCACTGCTGATTTGCGCTGCCCCTGAACGTACTTCCGTAGATAAAGCGTTCACTTTGCTGACACTGCCCAGCACCATACGCGAGGTTTCATCCTGCTCATGGGTTGCCTGCGCCACCAGATCTGCCATTTCCTGCACCTGATCAATGGTTGCGCTTAACTCTTTCATGGCTTTTGTCACCAGTTCCACCAGATGGATACCACCGCTGGCCGCCGCTTCGGCTTTTTCCATGGCCTCAACGGATTTTACCGATGAGTGATTCATTTTCTCCACCAGACGGCCGATTTCTAGGGTGCTTTCCTGAGAGCGGTTAGCCAGCGCGCGAACTTCATCGGCTACTACCGAGAAGCCTCTGCCCGCTTCGCCTGCCCTCGCAGCTTCAATGGCAGCATTGAGTGCCAGCAAATTAGTCTGGTCGGCAATGCTGGTGATCACGTTTAGCAAATCGGTGATCTGGCCCACTTCATCTTTCAACGAGCTGATGACATGGGAAGAGTCTTTAATGAGCTTAACCAGTAGCTGAATATTATCGGCCACATAATCAGCACGTTCCTGGTTTTCCGACAGGCTGGAAGTGGCCTCGACACCGTGGTCCCGGCTCTTGGCTGTAGACCTCGCCACCTCGGCCACAGAGCTGGATAATTGTGCAATGGCTTCATCCACCAGTTCGGTTTGTTGCACCTGATCTACCGCATTCTGTTCTGACTGCTGAGTAACAGCGCTTAGCTCTTCGGCTGCTGAAGCCAATGAATCCGCATCGTCTTTTACCTGAGCAACGATATCGCGAATTTGACCGATAAAGTGGTTAAATGGCTCGATAATCCGGTTAATTTCGGGGATATTCGACTTATCCAGCACGATGGTTAAATCCCCTTCGCCCGACGCTAATGCCTCGCAGGCATCACCCACCTTGTTGAGCGGTTTAACCAGACGCCCGGCCAGCCAGATAGCGAGGATAGCCGCCACACCGGCAATCATAATCACCGCAAATACAGTACCGCTAATCAGTTTATTACGCAGCGACACGGCCGGTTCCAATGCCTCTGCAACATCTATCTCAGCCAGCAAAGCATAATTATGTTCGCCTATATTTATAGGCGAATAATAAGAGAAGACTTCCACACCACGATAATCGGTGATCTTGTCGAAGCCAGACTGGCCGGCCAATGCTTTACTCACAGCAGACGTGGTAACCGGCTGGATACCCACGGTGGTTTCGGATTGTTTTACCTGTTGCGCTACATTTGGCAGGCTGGTTTGCAACGCGGCAAAATAGCCCTGGGGATCTTCCAGAAAAAAACGGCTCTCTGTAACCAGAGTATTTTGTCTCGCCACAATATAGGTTTCACCTGAAGCTCCGAGACCAGCACTCTGCCATTCCTCGCCGTGGGTCATAATGTGACTGATTACATCCAGCGGGATCTGATAAATCAGCACTGCGATGGTATTACCTCCGGCGTCTACTACTGGCGATGAAACAAAGCCTGCCATAGCATTGTAGGATGGCAAATAACTATCCAGACTACTGTGTTTAACACTGTCGGCAGTACCCGCCTGCAATGCCTTACGAAATGCATCACCAATACCGGTATTGGCATAGGGACCGGTTTTTACGTTAGTCGCAAAATCCAGTTACTTATACACCGAATAGACAATATTGCCGGTCTGTGCATCAGCGATAAAAATATCGTAATAACCAAACTCGTTTAAAAAGGTTCTGAAGTAGTCATGATACTGGTCGTGCAGGACCGCATATTCGGTGCCATTAGACAGGTTGTAAAGACTGTCTTTTTCGCCAATCGGAAAGTCCGAAGCGGCAATAAAATCATGCTGTAGCGAACGGGCGTTTGCAGTAAGTGGCTCAACTAAGGACAACGGCCGTGGCAGGGCCTGATTATTGCGCTGTTGGTAACGACTGGCAAAATCTTCACTGTAGTAGGCATTGAGCGAATTCTGTTGGGTGCTGCTTAGGGGGCCACGCTGCGCGGTATACTGGTCGAACGCACTGATAAAAGCGCTGGCAGCTTGTTCTACCTGTGATTCAGACGACATAATGCGGATCTGGCTGTCGACGGTATCTATGTAACGCCTGATGGCATCGCCGGTCTGGCGATTTTCAATACTGAGTTTTTCCTCAGCGACAGTCGTAAGTGCCTGACGGGACTCATTAACACCTAATTGCAGTGCGACCACTGCCATAATCAGGATCCCAACGACTACCAGGGGAATGATAGTCAGTAATAAGCGTAACTTTAATGTCATGGCGAACACATCCACTCAAAATAAAACAATAATGACGTACTTTGGTATCTTTCGCCGGCCAGAATATTACGCTGTTTAGAATCAGGTTCTCAGCATTTGGTCATCATCAGCTTTTAGCAAAAGGCGTTTACTATCGATCAGGCAAGTTTTTGCATAATCGCCAAACCACTGACCAATTTCGTTGAATTGGCGAATAAATTCGGCTTTGTCTCCTTTATCCAAAATGGACAGTGCTTCGCCAAAACGTTGGTGGAAGCGTTTTAATAATAAAAAGTTTTCAGGATTATTAAAGATAATATCGGCATAAAGTTGCCCGGATTGAGCAAAAAGTCGTCCAACCATCGCCAGTTCCAGCCTGTAGATAGGTGAACTGAGCTGAGTAAGCAGATTAAGGTTGGGATTTTCACCGGCCAGATGGGCACCGTAAACAAAGGTGTTGAAGTGGCGCATAACCTGAATGAACGCCATGGCTTTGTCATGTTCCTGCGCCGTGACCTCAAATAGCGTGGCCCCCCAGGTTTGCATCTGCCCCAGTAACCAACTGTAATGTGACGCTCCGCGCCCGTGACATACCACCACAACCTGCTTAATCATGCCCGGCGCATCCGGCCCGAACATGGGATGTAATCCGACTACCGGCCCCTTATGAGCCTGCATCATGGCTTCCAGCGGTTTAGCTTTGATACTGGTGATGTCAGCCAGAATACAGTCTTCAGGCAGACGATTAAGTTTGGCCACCACGTCGACAGTAAGGTTAATCGGCACCGACACAAGCACCAGACTGGCTTCAGCAAACAGACTGTCTGCCCGGCTCCAGTCGTCTTTTTCGAGAATTTCTACGTTGTAACCACTGCGCTCGAACAGACCGACAAACACTTTACCCAGTGCGCCCGCGCCACCGATAACTACAACCCGCTTTATACCCGGGTTTATACACCGGTAGCGATTGTTCTGAGTATGGTAGGATTCCCGCATGATACGGCGCATGAGATCTTCAATTAGCGACCCGGAAACACCGCGTTTTGCGGCCTGCTCCTGGCGTTTTTCAAGCATTTGCGCTTCCCGTTCCGGCACATAAATGGGCATGCCGGTTTTGGCTTTAACTTCACCCACTTTACTGGTGAGTTCGGCGCGTTTTGCGAGAATGTCGATGAGCTGGGTATCCAGCTCATCAATGCCATGACGTAATTCACTCAGTTGCTGAGCAAACTGTTCGTGGTCGTTCTGTGACATAGATTAGGCTAATTCCGTACGCTTGTTTTGACGCAATGGTAGCACAGTAATAAGTTTGTCACGCATTTGATCCAACAGGCTTTCTGTGGTTTCCCAGTCAATACAGCCATCAGTAATCGACACGCCATATTCGAGATCTTTAAAATCGACACCGTCAGACTTCTGATTACCTTCTTTAAGGTGACTTTCCAGCATGATACCGATGATCGACTGGTTGCCCTCAAGGATCTGATTGACCACGTTCTTAGCCACCAGCGGTTGACGACGATAATCCTTGTTGGAGTTAGCGTGTGAACAATCCACTACCAGACCAGCTGTGAGGCCAGCATTCTCCATCCATTCTTCGCATTCAGATACGCAAACCGAATCATAGTTTGGTTGCTTACCACCACGCAGAATAATGTGGCCATCAGGGTTACCGGCAGTTTCGATAATACTCACCTGTCCTTGCTTGTTAATCCCCATGAAGCGGTGAGATGACGCCGCTGAGCGTAGAGCATTAATCGCAATATCCAGGCTGCCGTCAGTGCCGTTTTTAAAGCCTACCGGCATTGACAGGCCGCTGGCCATTTCGCGGTGAGTCTGTGACTCTGAGGTACGCGCACCGATAGCGCTCCAGCTGAACAGCTCCGCCAGGTACTGCGGACTGATAGGATCCAGAGCTTCGGTTGCAACCGGCAGCTCAAGCTCAGCCAGCCAAATCAGTAATTCACGTGCCTTACGTAAACCGGTTTCAATATCAAAGGTATCATTGATATGTGGATCGTTAATTAACCCTTTCCAGCCGGTAGTGGTTCTGGGCTTTTCAAAATACACCCGCATGACAATATACAGGGTGTCTTTATAGCACTCGTGCAGCTCTTTCAGACGCAGTGCATAATCTTTGGCCGCTTCAATATCGTGAATAGAACAAGGTCCGCACACTACCAGTAAGCGATGATCACGACGGTGAATAATGTCAGAAATGATCTGACGGGATTGTCGAATAACCTCCAGACCTCTTTCTGAGGCCGGAAGTTCTGCCGCCAGCGCGTCTGGCGTTACCAGTACCTTCTCTGCGCTAACGTGAATATTGTTAATAGTGTCCTTAATCATAGGGTCGCTCTTATTTGGTGAAAAGTCATTTCAATGCCGCTTTGACAAGGCTTCAGCCTTGTTATTAATTAAAGCAGAGCCGGGCAAAAAACACAGATGTAAACTTATATTTACAATGAAACATTACTACATTGTTTTCAGGCGTTGACTTTTTACCAAGATTCTATAAGCGAAGCAAGTGAAAGTTCCAAATTTATACTTATTTGTAACGAACTGTTACCAGAGCTCATGTGGCGTATTTATTGGGTTGTATGACAACGCAGACACCACTAAAGTAGCATTCCGATGTCTGGGAATCTTATCTACGACACAATAATAATGAGCGAAGACAGATGATTACACTCAAGGATATTCGTAAGAGTTTTACCAATGGTGAGGAAACCATCGTAGCACTCAACGATGTTTCTTTATCCATTCAGGAAAATGAATTTGTAGCCTTTATGGGCAGTTCAGGTTCCGGCAAGTCAACCATGATGAATATTCTTGGTTGCCTCGATACACCCGACAGCGGCGAATATTTGTTAAACGGCAATGCCGTGAATCAGTTAACTGATGAAGCGCTGTCGAAAATTCGCAATGAGCATATCGGCTTTATCTTTCAGACTTTCCACCTGCTTCCCAAACTGGATGCTATTGGCAACGTCAAGCTTCCCCTGCGATACAGCGACGTGTCAGAGGAAGAGGCTACCCAACGTGCCGAGGCACTGCTGGAAAAAGTAGGCCTTGGTCACCGCATGCACCACCGCCCGTTTGAAATGTCTGGCGGACAACGCCAGCGAGTTGCCATTGCCCGGGCCTTGATTAACCGCCCCACCATGATCCTGGCGGATGAGCCCACAGGTAACCTCGACAGTAAAACCTCCGACGATATCATGGCCTTGCTCACAGAATTACACCAACAAGGCCAAACCATTGTGATGGTGACCCACGAAGAAAACATTGCCGACTACGCACAAAAAGTGATCACCATGAAAGACGGCCAAATCATCAGCGAGAAAACCAACTCATGAAACCATCAATTGTTTGCTTATTGATTTGCACTTTCAGCATGGCGACATTGAGTGCCAGAGCAGAGAACACTGCCAGTCAGCTGATAGTGACCGGCAAGGTCACCTCCTCCAATGTTCAGGTTGTTTCCGCACCGCGTACCGACCGCTGGAATATTCAGATCCAGTGGATGGTTGATGAAGGCAGCATTGTCGAACCAGGCGATACCATTGCGCTATTCGACTCGGGCAGTGTGGATGCCCAGTTGGAACAAAATGAAGATTCACTGAATACCCAGACCCTGGAAATGGAAAGTAAGCGGGTTGAACTGGCTCAGGCCGTGGCCGATGCACGCAGTGCATTAAAAATTGCCGATTTGGAAGTCGAAAAAGCCCGCATTGAAGCCGAAATTGACAGTAAAGACGTTAGTGAGTACGACAAGGGTCAGTACAAACTCGCTCTGGAGCGTGCGCTTGTGGAACAGTTCAAAGCCCAACAGGCACTGGAACAAAAGCTCATAGAGCAGGAAAACACGCTGCAAAAGCAACAAATTGAAATCACCAAGCTGGAAGAGAACATCAATTACCAGCGTTATCAGTTAACCCGGCTGAAAGTAGAGTCGACTATCACTGGTGTTGTCAGCCATATGTACCATCCCTGGACCAACGAGAAAATTACTGCTGGCACCACCTTACAGGCCGCCATGAAAGTAATGGAAGTACAGGATATCGATGGTTTTAAAGTGGATGCCTGGGTACACGAAATAGATGCCGACCGCGTAGATGTGGGCCAGCAGGCGCTGGTCTCTCTGGATGCCTATCCTGGCGAGAGTTATGCTGCCACGGTCACCAGCGAGGTCTCTCAGCCAGAGAAGAAAGCCGGCTGGGGCGACAGCGCTTACTACCAGATTGAGCTGTCGTTTACCGATATGCCCGACAAAAAATTACTGCCGGGAATGAGTGTTCGGGTGGTTATCCCTGCGGCACAGGAGTTAAGTTATGCACGTTAAGTTTTCTGTTTTGCTGTGTGCCGCATTTATGCTCGGCGCCTGCAGCAACGATCAGGCGGTTGAAGTAGCATCTGAAAAATCGCTGAGCGCGCCGCTTACCGCATCAGGTGAAATTGTGTCGCTGGACAGCGCCAGTGTATCGCCCCCTTCTATTCGTGGTATGTGGCAGATGAAAGTGCAGTTTCTGGTGCCGGAAAACACCCATGTGAAAGAAGGCGATATGCTGCTCAAGTTTGATGGCCAGCAGCTGCAAACCAAGCTGATTGAGCAACAGAGTGAGCTGGATGCTGAAAAAAAGAACTTTGAGAAAGAGCTGCTCGAAAATGAAGCCCGGGCCGAGGAGTTAAAACTGGCACTGGCCGAAGCGCAGATGAATTACGAAAAAGAAAAGCGCCTCGCGGAAATTGTTGATATTTCCACCAAGCGGGTTGAAAAAGAGAAGCAGCAGAAAGAGTTTGAAATAGCCAAAGCCAAACTGAGCCAGGCCACCCAGCAGGCCAAGCAGTTTGCCGAAACCCGGGAGCTCAATGAGCAACTGGCGCAAAGCAAAATTAACCGCTTGCAATCCAAGCTGGGGCAAACTCAGCGCGACATTGCCAAGCTCACGGTTAAGTCGCCTAAGCCAGGCCTGATAATGTACAAAGCGGCGCCGGATGGCGAAAAGGTGGCGGTGGGCGATTCCGTCTTTATGGGCCGAACCATTCTGACCATTCCTTCACTGGATAAGCTGGCGGTTAAAGCCCAGTTTGATGAGGCAGACACGGCTAAACTCAGCATCGGTTCAAAAGTGAAAGTGACGCTGGACGCCTACCCGGAAGTGCCTTACTCCGGCAAAATAGTCTCCCTTGGTGAAGCCTATAAAGAAAAGTCCTCCACCAACCTGAGTATTGTGTTTGATGTGCAAATTGAGCTGGAAAAAATCGACCCCACACGGATGCGCCCGGGCATGAAAGCAAATATCGAAGTTCAGGAGGATAACTTATCATGACGCCTAAGTGGTTTACCTGCCTTGCGGCGGCCCTAGTGTTGAGCGGTTGCGGCGAAACAGAACAAACAACCCCCACCTATCAGGTTGAACGTCAGCCTTTCGAACTGATGGTGCCGGTAAAGGGCGAGCTGGAAGCCGCCAGTGCAACGGCCATTGGCGCATCAAGCCGCCGCCCGATGACCATAGCGTGGCTGGAAAAAGAGTACACCAACGTTAAAAAAGGCCAGTTAATTGCCCGCTTTGATGCTGAACAGCTCAACCTCGATATGCGCAAAGAAATGCTGGCCATGATGCTCCTTGAGGAAGACATGAAACTGAACCGCTCTACCCTGACTCAGGAAGAGCTCGACGTCGAAATGGACAAGGCCCTGGTGGTTAAGGAATTTGCCTTTGCAGACGAATTCACCATTGATGATCTACGGGTATATTCGCGCATTGAAATTATCGAAAACATGCAAAATAAAGAATACCTTGGCGCTAAAGACAATTACCTTGACTGGAAAAAAGAAAGCGTGGTTGAGCAAAACTCCAGCGCCATAGACGTATTAAGCATTCGCAAAAAAGGCAGTGAGCAAAAGTACAATCAGATTAAGTCGGCCATTGAGACGCTGGAAATTCATGCGCCATACGACGGCCTGCTGGTATACGAATCTAACTGGCGTGGCGAGAAGCCATCGGTGGGCGAAACCGTTTTTCCCGGGCGGCCTATCGCTAAACTCCCCGACCTGTCGAAAATGCAGGCTAAAGGCTATGTGCTGGATAAACAGGCAATCGGCCTGGCTCCAGGCCAACCAGTTACCATTTCTCTGGAAGCTTACCCTAACAAGGTATTCACCGGCACCTTAAAAGAGGTTTCCGGTTTCTCCAGAACCATCGCGCGAAACGATCCCACCAAGTACTTTGAGGTGACCATTGACATTGACGATCAGGACTCCCCTATTCTCTCTCCGGGGCGCAAATTAAACGCCCGGATTGAGGTATCCAAAGGCGAAAGCAAGCTGATGGTACCGATTCAGGCTATTTACAACGAACAGGGAGTCAACTACGTGTTCCGTAAAGATGGTAACAGCTTCAGCCGCCAGCAAATTGAAATTGGCCAGAAAAACCTGCACTTTGTGGAAGTCACCAACGGCCTCAGTGAGGGCGATAGTATTGCCCTGTCGTACCGGGAGCTTATTTAATGTTAAACCAACTTACGATAACCAAAACCCGGTTGCTGGTGAGCGACGCCTTACATGAACTACTGGCACAAAAGCTACGCACCTTCTTAACCCTGCTGGGCATGATATTTGGTGTTGGCGCAGTAATCGCGATGCTCAACATTGGCAAAGGTGCCGAGCAGGAAGCGCTCAAAATGATTGGCTCAATGGGGTTACAAAACCTGATTGTAGAATCCAAAAGCTACACCGCCGAAGAGCTGAAAGATATCCGCGAAGAGTCGCTCGGTCTCAATCTGGCCGATGTGGAAGCCGCTATGTCGACCCTGCCCTTCATTACTCACTACAGTGGTGAAAAACAAATAAAACTCTTTGCCCTCTACAGCGATTTTGCCAAAGCCGATGCATCTGCCGTGGGCGTTACCAGTAGCTACTTTGATCTGGCTAGTATGAACGCTGCCCAAGGCCGGTTACTCAGCGATGATGATGAGTTACATGTATCGCAAGTTGCGGTTCTCGGCGCGGATGTAGCCAACACCCTGTTCCCCGATAAAGACCCACTGGGCCAGTTTCTCAAAATCAACCATGTGTGGTTTGAAGTAGTAGGCGTGATTGCGGCACCGGAATTTAATAAGGAAGCCTTTCAGGGCGTGAAAATTAACGGTGACAGAAACCGCGTGTTTATCCCGTTATCCACCAGCCAGAAAAAGCTCAACATGGAACCTCTCGCCAGCGAGCTTGATGTGGTGAAGTTTGAAGTCGAAGAGGACTTCTCTACTGTACTGGCGGCAAAAGCCGTTACCCAGTTACTTGCTCAACGCCATGGCGGCATTGACGATTACAGCCTGATCATTCCGGTGGAACTGTTAGCACAACAGGAAAATACCCAGCGCATTTTCAACATTGTAATGGCGTGCGTAGCTGGTATCTCATTATTAGTTGGTGGTATCGGCATTATGAACATTATGCTGGCCAACGTGCTGGAGCGTACCAAAGAAATTGGTTTACTGCGTGCAGTAGGCGCTACGCAGCAGGATATTAAACTGCAGTTTATTGCCGAGAGTTTTGTGATTTCAGTGATCGGCGGCCTGCTGGGCATTTTCTTTGGCCTGGTATTATCCGAAATTATCGGTTTCTACTCTGACTGGGCGGTAAGTTGGTCGCTGACAGCGATTGTGCTATCAGTATCGATTTGTTTGTTAGTAGGTGTTGGCTTTGGCGTATTCCCGGCCATAAAAGCCTCTAAACTAAACCCAATAGACGCCCTCCATTCAGATTAAAAATAAGCATAAGCTTATTTTTATCCCGGTTTTGTAAAACAAAGACCGGGATCTCCCGCAGGGCTCGCCTTAACACGTCATGCCGGAAGCGGCTTTAGCCGCTATCCGGTATCTCCTGAAAAGTTTTACTCACACAATAAGATTACTGCCTTTTTAGAATATACCGGCTCGGCGGCCGATGTAGACTCTTAAACAAGTTTACTCAGTAAAAGTTACTGATTGATAACGCTGGCACTCTCCACATTTTGCCGGGGTGCCGACTGCACCCAAAGGGGAGATGGCTCCCCTTTGGAAACCTCCCAGTTCTTTAATCGCGAAGGTGCATACTGTCATCGGGCAGGTAAAATCTATCGGTCAGAGAGGGCGTCCTGCCCTCGCTGACCGGAGTCATCTTCCATGATGCCTCTACGCTTTTACTTGATCTGCCCGATGACAGTATTTCGCGATACAAAGAACCAAATAAAAAGCAAACCACGCTAACCCTCACCTTCATGCCGGAAGCGGCTTTAGTCGCTATCCGGTATCTCCCGAAAAGTTTTGCTCACTCAAAAATACCGTTTAGAAGATTCCGGCTCACAAACCGGACGGATTAAACTCATAACTACCTACATCCCAACTCGACCAGATACCGATATCGTAGCCATAATAAAGATCGACTGAGATAACATCTTTGTCCATCGCGTCGGGATAATGCGCTAACACTTTTTCAGCTAACTCCCTGGCATATTCCATATCATCCACACGATTAGAATCGATATATAACGCCAGATCTACGCTTTTCTGCGCAGTATTTCCCTGATCCGTGGGTTCGGCGTAATAGCTGGTTGAGCTGTTCATTATTCCTACGTTATTAACACCTGGCTCCCGCATTAATGCGGCCCGCGTTGCGAGCATCTGTTCAAACTCGCCGGAGGAGAAAACTATGAAGATAAATCCAGGGCTGATAAAACCAATTATGAACAACAGTGCGACGATCACCAGGTGTGGCTTCCACACCTCTCTGACTTCCTCCTGTTGTGCACCTGCATAAACCACATAAGTACCAACAACCAGGTCGTGCAGGGATTGCCGTGTTCGCCGGTTAAACACATACAAATACAATATCGAGAAGGTACCGCCTATAAGTAGTGCCCCTATGGGATACAGGATCCAAAAATAGGACCCGTCTTCCGGCAGAAAATCAACCTGTAAAGCAATAGGGATACCGTAAACACAATATCTCAGCAGTGAACGACCCAGCGAGATCGTCTGATTATTACCATCGACAACCCGAATTCCCAAAAGCTTTTTACCCAACGTCTGGCCCTCAGCTTAGCGGCTGTTCATCACGCCGAAATAACCAAGTGAGATAAAAAAGCCTACGAATACCGACCAGCTACCCAGTTGGATAAACACCGATTCGAGCACCACCCCCAGCGCAAATCCGCCCAGCGCCAATAGTATTGAGTCGACAATCAGTGCGACAATTCGCCGCCAGAATCCGGATATCCAGGGTAAATCAGGTTGCTGAGTCATTTTCCATTCCTTATGTGCTTTGACTGACTTGTTGGGCGCAATTAATGCCTGAGAAGCCGCGGCCCGGTAATATTGTTATTCGCTTTGCTAATCCAATATAGCAAGCATAATCAGAATGTTAAGCAAAAAACCGCCCAAAACACCCTGTTACAAAGGCTGCTGGTAATCCGCCACAACTAGCCTTAGGCTATTCTTACTTAACTCAATACACAGATATACGGCAATGCAACGTAGAACCGTTAATGCCTTACGGATACTGGCACTGGTTGTTGTGATATCCAGCATGGCCTTGTTCGCGCCAGTTAATGCTCTGTTCATTTATCTGGCGCCACTGGGCGAAGATATTCAGACCGAGCTCGATCGCGCCATCGATAGTGGCATTGCGGGCATGATCGTTCATGTAGACGCTGGTAGAGGTACATTACCGCAAAGTTATGCTGCGGGCTTGCATAACAGGCAAACCCAACAACCAGCGCAGACCGACGTACTGTTTAAAATAGCCAGTGTAAGTAAACTGTATGTCGCGGCGGCAGTGACACGCCTCGCGGCGAATGGTCAGTTGGACCCCGACGCTTCGTTGCTCGAATATTTACCACAACAAGCTGCCCGGATAACCAATGCCGGAAATATTACCCTGCGTATGCTGGTGCAGCATCGAAGTGGCATTGCCAATTACACCGACGATCCGGCATTTAACTGGTTCGAACCGTTTGATGAAGCCAGTGTTACCGAACAAAGCCTTATTTTGATTAATGATAAGCCTGCTTTATTTGAGCCGGGAACAGATTACGCCTACTCCAACACTAACTATCTGTTGCTTGGCCGGATAATGGACAAAACGCTGGGGTACAGTTACCGTGACTATATCCACAAAGAATTTCTCCAGCCGCTGGGATTACATCATACCTTTGGGGTTTTAAGTGCACCGTTACTCTCCTCATTAATGAGTGGCTATGTGTCAGGTTACGACGATGATCTCAAACACCTTGCCTTTATGAGCCCTGCCGGCGCAATGGTAGCCACCGCTGAAGACGTGGCAATTTTTCTCAGAGCCCTTAATGATGGCTCATTACTTACTGAAAAAGAACAAGTGCTCTATAACAGCCTCTACGTAAATAGCCATGATGGCTGGTTACCGGGCTATTTAAGTTTTGCGCGTTATGATGAACCAAGCGATACTGTGGTGGTAATGTTTGCCAACACCAGCGGCGATGACCCCTGGCTGATTTGTGACATCATTTACCGGCGCATTCTGAAAATCGTCGACCAACGCAGACAAACCGCCAGTACAGACTAATAATGATCTGTTTTAGCCTCTGGCTGCTATCAATGACTAGCGATCTGAATTTTCGCGCCTGATAAAAGCTATACGGGGAAACTATGATTAATCTTAAAAATAACAAAGTGTTGCTGACTCTGGTTGTCATCCTTGTGGCAATTGCCTTGTGGTTTGCCTTCTTTAGCCGGGTAACGCCCCCGGACTTCTCTCAGTACCAGGCCGGCCCTGAACGTAAAACGGCATTTTTTGCCTACTTTGAACCCCTGGTGGCCGATGTGAACAAAGAAATTCTGGCCGACAGAGCCCAAGTGAAAGAAGTATGTACAGCGGACGCCGAAAATAACGCAGCCCTTTCCGATTTGGCAGTTAAATACCGGGTGGATAAAACGGATGTTGAATCAGAATCACTGTGCACAGTATTATTGCGCCGAGTAGATATAGTGCCGGCTTCGCTGGCACTGGCACAGGCCGCAAACGAAAGCGCCTGGGGCACCTCACGGTTTGCTCAAATGGGGAATAACTTTTTTGGTCAGTGGTGTTTTGTGAAAGGCTGCGGCATCGTGCCTAACGATCGCGGTCAGGACCAGGTGCATGAAGTAGCGGATTTCCGCTCACCCCGCGATTCCGTGGCCAGCTATATGATGAACCTGAATAGTCATGATGCCTATCGCTCGCTAAGAAACATACGCCAGTCATTGCGTAAACAGGATGCTGATATTACCGGTATTGAACTTAGTCACGGGTTAAATAGTTACTCAGAGCGCGGCGAGGAGTACGGCAAAGAGCTCCGTTCCATGATTAACTTTAATAAACTCACACAGTACGACTAACACCTCAAACAGCTTAAGGCGCTAACTACCGGGTAACCACTTTACCCGGTTCGATAACCGCACCTGCCGGGATAACTGCGCCCGGCAGTATCGTGCAACCTTCACTCAATACCACGTTATCGCCAATTTTAACGGGGCTGGCCTGTTGCCAGCCGGCTTTGCGTTTTGCCGCTTCCAGCGGGTGCGTGAGCGACGCAATCACAACGCCGTCCTCAATGGTAACGTTTGCGCCGATAGACACGGGCGCTGCATCCAGGATCACTACCCTACTGCCCATCGTAACGTTATCCCCGGTATAGATATGTATCCCGTAGTCACAGGCAAAATCACTGCCTATATCAATATTTTTAACGTTGGGTAACAGCTGGCTGAGAAGCTTCTGGCGCTTTGCCACCTCGCTCATCGGTAATTGATTAAGCTCTCTGCATAAACGCTTAGCCAGCTCGCGCGCTTGGACTAATTGTGGATGATGGGTCTGATACCACTGGCTGCTGTATACCTGCTGCCAAATAGCATCCTGAGAATGGGTCATAGAAAGGTCGGTTAAATGAATATTCCCCGATGGTAAGCCACAAAAAAGCCCGCAACAAGTGCGGGCTTTCGAAGTTAACAGTAACGCAAGGATTAGTAATCTTAGTTAAGCTTCTCTTTGATACGTGCAGACTTACCTGAACGCTCACGCAGATAGTAAAGCTTGGCGCGACGAACTGCACCGCGACGTTTCACTTCAATAGAAGATACCGCCGGGCTGTGTGTTTGGAACACACGCTCTACGCCTTCGCCACTTGAAATTTTACGTACTGTAAAAGACGAGTGAAGACCACGGTTACGCTTAGCGATAACAACACCTTCGTATGCCTGAAGACGCTCTTTGTCACCCTCAGTTACACGAACTTTAACAATCACTGTGTCACCTGGGCCGAACGCAGGAACATCAGCTTTAAGCTGTGCTTGTTCAATTTTTTTGATGATATCTTGACTGACTTTGCTCATCATATCCTCTCATCCTAGTTAACTGTCATCTTGCTGCAACGACGCCTGAAATGCTTCCAGTAACCGTTGTTGCTCCTCAGTCAGAGCTAGGTCGTTTAATAACTCAGGGCGACGCAACCAGGTTCTACCTAAAGATTGTTGCAGACGCCACTGTCTGATTTTTTCGTGATCACCGCTTCTTAACACACCGGGTACCGCTTTACCGTCGAGTACTTCCGGGCGGGTATAGTGTGGGCAATCCAGCAAACCATGGGTAAATGAGTCTTCAACTGCAGAATCGCTGTGACCGAGTACTCCCGGCACTAACCGTGCAATTGCGTCCATCATCACCATGGCAGGCAGTTCGCCGCCACTTAACACGTAATCACCAATTGACCATTCTTCGTCAACATGGCTTTCAATTACGCGCTCATCCACCCCTTCGTACCGGCCACATAACAAGATTAACTTGTCGTTGGCTGCCAGCGACTTAACGCCAGCCTGGGTTAGCGGTTTACCCTGTGGAGAAAGGTAAATCACTTTACTGTGTTCACCGCCCGCCTGTTTGGCTGCGGTAATTGCGTCAGTTAGCGGTTTAACCATCATCAGCATGCCAGGACCACCACCATAAGGGCGATCATCGACAGTGCGATGACGATCGTGTGTAAAGTCTCGTGGGTTAAAGTGTTCAACTGCCAGTGTGCCGTTCTTCACTGCCCGCCCTATTACTCCTTGTTGAGTAAAAGGTGCGAACATTTCAGGAAACAAACTGATAATGCCGAACCATTTTTCCGCGGTCACTTAAAACCCCGGATCCCATTCAACCGTAATCACCCGCTCGGTTTTATCTACTGTTTGTACGACAGAGTCGAATACAAACGGTATAAGTCTTTCTTTCTGACCAAAAGCATCATTTGCCTTTGCCTTAACGCGAATCACGTCGTTGGCGCCGGTATTAAATACTTCTTTAACCACACCCAGCTGATAACCTTGCGTAGTTACCACCTGCATGCCGTTAAGCTCACGCCAGTAAACCTCATCGTCACCCAGTTCAGGGAGCTGCTCAGCATCAATACTGATATCCAGGTTTTTAATGCGCTCGGCATCATCCCGGCTATCGATATCAATCAGCTTCGCTACGATGGCTTTGCCATGCGGTCGCCATTGATCAATCTGGTATTCTTTTCCATCAGCCAGTAACCACGGGCTGTAGTCGAAAATACCCTCTGGTACCTCGGTATAGCTGTTGATTTTGACCCAACCTTTAACACCGTATGGCGCACCGATTTTGCCAATAACCACTTTGTCAGACGCTTGACTCATCTAAACCTACCAGAATTAAGGACAGCTTATGCTGCCGCTTTTTTAGCTTCTTTTACCAAGCTGTTAACGCGCTCAGATAAGCTTGCGCCAACACCAACCCAGTACTCTACACGCTCAAGATCTAAACGCAGACGTTCAGCCTGACCTTGTGCAGTTGGGTTAAAGAAACCGATGTTTTCGATGAAACGACCGTTTCTTGCACGGCTGCTTTCTGCAACCACTACTTGATAAAATGGACGCTTTTTGGCGCCACCACGCTGTAAACGAATAGTAACCATAAATGCCTCAAACTCGTTGTAGCGTTACCGTTAACTTACCTTTTCAAACCCTGAATGAAATACATACAAGGCGAAAGGCCGCGGAATTATACGTATACGCAATGAAATTGCAAGGCTTATCAGCGATTAATTGCCCTATACCGACGGAATAAAACAAGCTCGAAAGTAACCTGGCTGGTGCTTTACACTTCTTAACTCATCTTGACTGGGCATTTGCCGGTCTCTCACCCATAATGCCATGCACTGAATAATCACTGCTGTGGCATTTTCGTTGATATCAACCAAAGACGTACTGATATGGCTGGCTCAGTTGCTAAAGCCCTATAAGGTTAAAGTAGTTTGTGCGGTTATCGCACTTACTGTTGCGGCTGCCGCCTGGCTGCTACTCGGTCAGGGCATTAAGCTGACTGTTGATGAAGGCCTGAGCGCCGGCAACATTAACCGGCTGGATGCTGCCATTGGCTGGGTTATATTATTTGCCGTGGTTGGTTGTCTGGCAACTTACTTTCGCTTTTATCTGATGACCTGGCTTGGCGAGCGTATCAGTGCCGATATTCGTATTCAGGTTTATCATCATCTGCTCACGCTAACACCGGGCTTTTTTGCCGAAACCCGCACCGGTGAAGTGATCTCCCGCTTTACCAACGATACCAGTGTGATTCAAACCGTTGTGGGCATGAGTTTATCCATGGCCCTGCGTTCGTTGGTGGGATTTGTCGGCGCACTTGTATTAATGACCTTTACCAGCCCCATGCTGACATTGTGTGTACTGGTGGCCGTGCCCTTTATTCTGGTGCCGCTCAAACTCATTGCCCCAAAGGTTCGGCATTATTCGCGTCTGAGTCAGGACCGCATTGCCGATATGGGCTCTCAAATAGATGAAACCCTGCATGAAATTATGGTGGTGCAGGCTTTTAATGCAGTGTCCGGCGAACAACAAAAATTCACCCAGAAGGTTAGCTCTGCCCTGCAGGCCGCTGCCACCCGCATTCATTACCGCTCGATGTTAATCGGCGTTATTATGCTGGTAAGCATGTTATCGGTTATTGGTATCGGCTGGCTGGGGATCCGGCAGGTCATGAGCGGCGAAATCAGCGCAGGCCAACTCTCTGCATTCTTATTTTATGCAGTGCTGGCCGGCAGCAGTATTGCCACCATCAGCGAAGTCCTCGGAGATATTCAGCGCGGTGTGGGAGCCAGTGAACGGCTGTTGGAACTGTTGGCCACAAAAGCTAACAACAATTCTGGCCAGGTAGTGCTGCCAACACTCGATTCGCCACCGCAAATCAGTTTTGAGCAGGTGAACTTTGGATATACCGACCACGCCACCTTATTCGAAAACTTCTCCTTACAGGTGCAGCCAGGCGAGTGCGTGGCGCTGGTAGGGCCAAGCGGCGCGGGTAAATCGTCTCTATTTCAATTACTCCAGCACTTCTATCCTATTCAGGGCGGCGCCATCAAACTCAATGATTGCCCGGTCACCGAGCTCACCCTCGACAGCCTGCGTCAACAAATTGCTCTGGTGCCTCAGGAACCAGTTATTTTTGCCAGTACCGTAATTGAAAACATTCGCTATGGCCGGCCCACCGCCAGCGAAGCCGAAGTTATTGAAGCGGCAAAACAAGCCTTTGCCGATGACTTTATTAATGAGCTGAGCAACGGTTACCACACTCAACTGGGTGAACGCGGCGTAAAACTCTCCGGTGGTCAGCGCCAGCGTATTGCAATTGCCCGGGCATTTCTCGCCGACCGCCCGGTGCTGCTGCTTGATGAGGCCACCAGCGCGCTCGACGCGGTAAGTGAGCATAAAGTCCAGCAGGCACTTAAATACCTTATTAAAGGGCGCACCACACTGGTGATCGCTCACCGTCTGGCCACAGTACAAATGTGCGATCGCATCGTTGTAATGGATAACGGTACGGTCAGAGGCTCGGGAAAACACGAGGAATTAATCAAAAGCGACACCCTGTATAAGGAGTACGCCGAGTTGCAACTCATTCCCTAGCCCGCCAACACACCTTTGGCGATAATACGAATTATTAACAATAAAACAATAATGCTCCCTCTTTGTGTTAACTACGTAGCAGTTGATGATGGAGGTATTCAGGAAGCGACATGATAAAAAATTTGAAAAGAATGCTTTGTATAGGTGCCCTGGCACACCTGGTGTTAATCACAGCGCCAGCCTCAGCTCAGAGCTGGGGTGGCAGGGGCAACAGTGCCAAGCTGGTAGTCCTCAATAAAATTGAGTTTATGCACGAACAGAAAAACGTTGAGGCTGTGGGTACCGCCGAAGCGGTTAAGTCTGTCACCCTCTACCCCGCGGTGGCTGATGAGGTGACCGCGGTAAATTTCGTGCCGGGACAAAAAGTCAATAAAGGCGATATTCTGCTGACCCTGGACGATCGCCGTCAGGTAGTTGCGGTGCGCCGTGCTGAATTACAGCTTGAGGATACTGAGCGTGCGCTCAAGCGCCTGGTCGACAGCCGCGACCGGGGCGCAGTGGCAGAAAGTGAAATCGATATCGCCC
This sequence comes from Gammaproteobacteria bacterium, assembly GCA_018222405.1. Classification (GTDB taxonomy): domain Bacteria; phylum Pseudomonadota; class Gammaproteobacteria; order Enterobacterales; family Alteromonadaceae; genus Alteromonas. Next base: position 202,708 of record JAAFAI010000006.1, read on the forward strand.
GCACCGCCCGCGACCTGGCAAAAGTGTCCCTTGACGAAGCCAAAGCCGATTTGGAAGACCGCCACATCGAGGCGCCTTTTTCTGGCTATGTGGGCTTAACTGACGTGGAAGTGGGCGACCGGGTAACGACTACAACGGTAATTACTACCCTTGATGACCGCACCAGTTTATACGTGAATTTCCGTGCCCCGGAGTCTGCTGTATCGCTGTTGATGTCGGAGACCTCTGTGACCCTTCAGCCCTGGGCCTCACGGGATGTGTCGCTAACCGCCGATATCGCCCAGTTGGACTCGCGTATTAATAATACCGATCGCACCATGGCGGCCCGTGCTCTACTGCCCAACGAGCGTGATATCTACCGCCCGGGCATGAGCTTCCGGGTTAAGCTCAATCTGCAGGGTGAGCGTTACGCCGCTATTCCTGAAGCCGCCTTATTGTGGGGCGCCACCGGCGCGTATATTTACACCGCGGTGGATAACAAAGCCAAACGTGTAGATGTGAGTGTGCATCAGCGTTTGCGCGGAACCATTCTGGTAAGCGGCGACTTAACCGACGGCGATCTGCTGGTTGCAGAAGGTATTCAGTCGCTGCGTGAAGGCCAGTCTATTACTACCTCATTGGCGCGGAGAGACAGCAATGAGTAACCTTGCTGACAATCATAACGACCTGCCGTCGTTATCGATTCGCCGTCCGGTACTTATCATTGTTTTAAACCTGCTGATTGCGATTGCAGGCTATGCCGCCTTAAACGGACTCGAAGTACGTGAACTGCCCGATGTGGATACGCCAACCATTACGGTCAGTGCGCAGTATCCGAATGCGTCACCAGAAACCGTGGATGCAGAAGTCACCGCCCACCTTGAAGGTGCGGTAGCCCGGGTTAGCGGTGTGAAAAATATATACGCGCAAAGTGAGGAAAACTCTGCCCGGGTGCGGGTGGAATTTCGACCCGGCATCAACCTTGACGATGCCGCCAACGAAACCCGTGAATCGGTCAGCCGCGTACAACGGCAATTACCCGATGAAGTGGAACAGGTTTCTATTATCAAGGCAGACAACGATGCTCAGGCCGTTGTTAGTCTGGCCATTTCCAGTGAAACACTCGATGCCGAAACCCTTACCGAACGGGTAGATACCGATTTAGCGCCGTTATTTTTAAGTATTCCCGGCGTGGCCGATGTCACCCTCAACGGCGACCGCGAACGAGTGTTACGGGTTTCTGTGGATCCGTTGCGCCTAACCAGTTTTGGGTTGTCGATGACAGACGTAGCTAATGTGCTGCGCACTGCCCCGTTTGACGTACCGGCTGGCAGTATTCAGTCAAGCGATCAGATGCTCATTGTACGGGCCGATGCTACCTCGCTTACCGCCGAAGACATTAAAGACATTGTGATCACCGGCGATACCCGCATTGGTGATGTGGCCAGTGTGTATTTCGGCCCGGCCGACTCCACCAGCGCAGTGCGCCTCGACGGCAAACCGGTTATTGGCATTGGCGTTATCCGTCAGGCCAGCTCAAACACTATTGAGATTTCTGATGAAATTCTGGCCATGGTCGACACCTTCGATGAGCGTTTTCCTGAAATGCAAATTCAGGTTACCTCCGACGATGCAGAATTTATTCGCGACTCCGTTGAGGAAGTCGCCTTTTCTCTGGGCTTAACCATTATTCTGGTGGTCTTCACTCTGTTGTTTTTCATCGGTTCATGGCGAGCAACCATTGTGCCGGCGTTATCCATTCCGGTATCTCTGATGGGTGCCCTGGCAATCATCTGGCTGCTGGGCTTTTCTATTAATATCTTAACCCTGCTGGCACTGGTACTGGCCACCGGCATGATTGTAGATGATGCTATCGTGGTATCAGAAAACATTCAGCGTCGCCGTGCCTTGGGTTTAGGTGCCAGAGCAGCAGCCGTAATTGGTACACGGGAAGTATTTTTCGCGGTTATCGCGACTACGGCGGTGCTAGCGTCGGTATTTATTCCTATTGCTTTTCTGCCTTCAACGGCCGGGCGATTATTCCGTGAGTTTGGCGGTGTGTTGGCCGGCTCAGTGATCATTTCCTCTTTTGTGGCTTTGTCACTGGTACCCGCGCTTACCGCCCGACTGCCGGTGAAATCACAAAAAGCCAATAAACGTAGCTTGTTTGATTCCACGCTGGGCCGACTCGGCCACTACTGCCTGCAATTTTACAAAACTACATTGGTATGGTCTTTAAAATACGCCTGGCTAGTGCTGGTACTGTGTTTAGTGGCTGCTGGTGGCGCTTATTTCACGTCACAGAGCATTGAAAACGAGTTACTGCCCAGCGAAGACCGTGGCACCATTCGGATATTTGCCCGCGGACCAGACGGTGTAGGACGCAACTTTATGGACCGCCAGGCCATGAGTATGGAAAGCCTGTTGATGCCGTATGTGGAAAGCGAGGAAATCGCTTCTATTTACACCGTGGTAGGCAGTTGGGATCCGAACATCGTATTTATTACCGCCGATTTAAAGCACTGGGATGAACGTGACAAATCAGTCCAGGAAATCATTGGTGAAATACGCCCTAAACTGCAATCAGTGCCAGGCGCACCGGGTAATGCCTTTGGTGGCAACAGCCTTAACCTGCGTGGTCAGAGTGGCGGCCTTGAGCTGGCGCTCACCGGTGACACCTACGAGCGTATTTATGATGCTGCCCTGATATATGCTGCCGCCATTGAAAAGCAGATGCCAGAGCTGGGAGCCCCCCGCATCAGCTATAAACCCACCCAGCCACAACTGCGGGTTAACATCGACCGCCGCCGGGCAGATGAGTTAGGTGTACCACTCAGTGATATTTCTTCAACTCTGCGGGCCGCTATCGGTGGTAATGACATCATTGATTTGAATATTGGCGACCAGGCTATCCCTATTATTCTGCAAACCAATGACAGAAACACCAGCGATCCATCTGACCTGACCAACCTGTATGTGAAGTCGGATAACGGCAGTCTTATACCCTTATCCAGCGTCGCCTATATTACTGAGGAAGGTGTGGCAGCGGAGCTAGAGCGTCAGGCCCAACGCCGAGCAATCAAACTCGACATGAGCATGCCGGAAGATATCACCATCAATGATGCCGTGACGAAGCTAAGAAACATAGGTGATGACGTATTACCGGAGGGCATTGGTACAATTTTCCTTGGCGAGGCACAGGCCTATGAGGAAACCTCACAACAAGTCGCCATGACTTATATCCTGGCGTTTGTCATTGTGTTTCTGGTACTGGCCGCACAGTTCGAGAGTGTTAACAGCGCCGTGGTTGTTATGCTGACCGTGCCTTTTGGTATCGCTGCTGCAATTTATGCCCTTTACCTCACGAATACTTCAATCAATGTGTACTCGCAGATTGGTCTGGTGATGCTGATTGGCCTGCTGGCCAAGAATGCCATCCTGCTGGTTGAATTTGCCGACCAGTTGCGTGACCGTGGCTACGATGTATACGAAGCGATTGTCGAAGCCGGTAAAGTGCGTTTGCGCCCGATTATGATGACGCTGGTTTCCACTATTTTAGGTGGCCTGCCGCTCATCCTATCCAGCGGTGCCGGCGCGGAAGCCCGTAACGCCATTGGTTGGGTTGTCTTCGGTGGACTTGGTATCGCGGTAATCTTTACCCTTTACCTAACGCCGGTTATCTATCTTGGCCTAGCGCGTTTTACCAAACCAAGAGCCGATGAAACAAGACAGCTAGAGGATGAACTCGCCGCTGCCGAGATATAAAGCCGTTTTTTAACGATTAATCAGCCCGCTTAATGCGGGCTGTTTTTATTGAAGCGGTAAGATTTGAGCTTACTGCCCACGACAGCTTTGAGCGAATAGCAGACGTAAGCAGTGGTGAAAGGGCTAAGGCTATAGCTAAGTTCAAGTCCTTCTTATCCAACGGTCTTATTTCTTAATGAGCTAGTACAGCCTATCCATTGTTCAGTATCTAAAGTTTAATGTGGTACATCAAATATCATTAAAGAAAGTGTCATCTCCCTATTCACGTCATCTCTATGCGCGAAAATGTATCGAAAATGAGTATCCGACTTCTGATCAATAAACCGCTTACAATTTGGATGCCTCAGTGTCACTTCTTTCGCCGACTCAATGACTTTGCTTAAATCCTTGTTTCGATTAAAAACAAGGACAGCCACCTTGGTATCACGCCAAGCGCTGTAACCGAGCAGTTGGTCTATCGTGTCGTTTAATAGTTTAGGCCCACCCCAAAATTTACACTCGCCAATAAAAATATTCTTACCACCAGACCTTATTAGGATGTCGGTTTTCCCTTCATAGTTAAAAGTTTCGCCGCTTGCTTCGCCTTCGTAGTGTCCATTGAGTTGTACTAGAAAGTGCGTGCGCAAAGCTTCTTCATCCATACGTTTGAACGCCGATGGGCTTCTTTCCATCACGAGTGCCATGTTATGAATCACATTTAAAACATGCTCATAGTCTTCCATCATTAGCTCTGGTTCAGGTGTGTACGGCGCTTTACTTGCTGTGGGAGCTGTAGGACGAAGCTTACGCCTGACATTCGGTGCGGAGTATGTCTGAGGTATATCTAAAGTTTGCTTTAATTGATAACCAAGTGATGAAACTAAATTTTGGTTCGCAAGTAGCTTCTCGCGACGTGAATTGATTACATCTCGTGCAGTTTGTTCAATGTAACTATTGAAACGTGTTGCAGTGCCACGCAAATTCTGAAGATTGGATTCAATATCTTCCAGTGTCTTTTCGATTTTTCCTTTAACTTCCACTGTAGTTTGATTAACACCCGTAAATCTCAAAATCAACGCACTCTGTGCGATATCAGCTCGCGGTGGGTTCATCGAGTACGTCGTAGGTCGAACATTGAAGACTTCGCGGTCGCCCTCAAAAGGTACTATTGATACGCTAATGTATCAATCAGGAGTCCGCCTACAGGCACGTTCCATTTCTTTTTCCAGGCCCGCATCATTCTGCAAAGCGGGATGAGATTGTTGTTGCAAAGAGTATTCCTGTTTTTTATGGCTTGTATTTCTGGTTTTGGGTTTGTCGTTTTCCAGGAACCGCTATTGTTCGAATCAGGGAAAGTGTAACTGCCACCTTGATTATTAAACACAGGAACTACTTCAAAGGTTACTCCATCCTGAAAACTCACCACTACAACTTGTCCGTCACCACCTATGCTGGATGTTGAGTAGGTTTTTTTCATTGACGACCGAACAGCTTGTAGCAGTGCAGATTGCCCATTACTGCTGTAAGCGTCGTACTGATAATACAATGCCGACGGTAATTCGAATACCATGTCTAAGTCACTGAATCCTCGGATAGCGGTATTTCTGCCATAAGAACCGACATACAGGCTATGAGATGTGTTCGAGGTCGTATTCCAAAAATCGGTATTTAGACGTCGAGTAATCGCTTTATATCGATTTGATATGGAACTTCCCTTCTGAGTAGTCAAATTTGAACAGAACGTACTAAACCAGTCCGCTAACCCCATGGTTTCCCTTTAAATAGCTAACACTAAACTAAGGGGCATAAACACGCAGGCTATACTGCGAAGCAGCCTGCGTGTTTGTGTCCCAGCAAGCCGCTCTAGCGGATTGCGCCTTAAGTGCCTTGATACTCATTGAGCCTCCTCCCTATCAGCATAAACAGAGTTTATCCTAATAGG
>JAAFAI010000007.1 GCA_018222405.1 Gammaproteobacteria bacterium
CGTACAGTACAAGGTCGTGTGGTTAGCAACAAAATGGATAAAACCATTACTGTTGCGGTAGAACGTTTTGTTAAACACCCTATCTACGGGAAGTTCATCAAGCGTACTACTAAACTGCACGCTCATGACGAAAGCAACGTGTGCAACGAAGGCGATACAGTTACTGTACGCGAGTGTGCACCAATCTCTAAGAACAAATCTTGGATGTTGGTTGACGTTGTTGAGAAAGCTGGCGTTTAATCGCTACTTTCTAAGCGTTTAAAAAAAGCCGCTCTTATGAGCGGCTTTTTTATTCTCTGTAGTGCTAGTAGAGTTATGGAATATGGTGTTTAAGCTGGATTGTCAGTTAATGCCTTATTAAATAAGTCATAACTAAATTAAGTCACTGATAAAACGGGATTTACCAGAGGTCTTTTTATAGTTAAGTTTATGGTTAGACTGTGTTAAGTGAATCTTTAAGTTTGATATCAGCGTGTTAAAGTCGAGCTGCCATTCAAAGCAATACAGCAACCATTTTTGCAGAGTGAGGTATGAAATTGATTTTGAAAATGTTTTCTATCCTCATGAATAGTATGATTTTATTCTCTTAAAATTATGATTTTTTAAACTGTGTCAAAAATAAACAGTTACTCAGTTTTCTATTTATCTCGTTAATACATTGATAGTTAGCTATACACAGGCGCGAAGCCTGGCAAAAGGATATAGCTTGAAGCAATGCACCTGGCGGCTGGCTCAATCGTGATAACTTTCATGAAATCTATTGTCAGACTACTCAGAAGCAGAAGAGCGGTAGCGTGGTCTAATCCGTGTCGTGCCGGTTAAGCCAGCTGGTTAATATTGCCTGGGTAATTATCGGTCGGTCACCGTAAAAGCCGTGCGCACCACCCGGCACTACAGCAAGCTCAGCTCCCGGGGTTAAGGCGAGGTAATCCTGAACCGTGTCGATGCGGGCTGAGTCGTACTGGCCAATCATAAACAGGGTTTTCTCCGGGGTAATACGGCTGAGTAAGTGGGTAGCATCGTAATGCTTTAATACTCCGGTGGAAGAAAATTCACTTGGGCCCCACATAGCGTTATAAATCACCGGATTAAATCCATTTCCGCCGACTTTACTATAATACTCCTCCCTGGCCTTTGAAGCCTTGCCCGGCGTGTAGTAAGCGGAATACAACTTGGTATAGGCTGCATTGCATTTGTCTTCGCCCGGCGGCTCAGATGACTCGCACTCACGCAGTGTTTGCTGTACTGCTTCGGGAGCCCCTTTTACCAGCAAGTTAGCATCCATGATCCAGTGTGGGGTAGAGATAAACGTGCCGCCAAGCACCGTGGATACTACATTGTTGGGGTACTTCGCGGTATATTCCAGCGCCAGAGCCGACCCCCAGCTGTGACCAACCACATGCCAGCGAGAAATATTCAGGTGCTGGCGAATAGTCTCGATAGTTTCCACAAACCTTTCTACGCGCCAGTTGTCCGGATTATTAGTTTGCTCAGACTTACCGCTGTCGAGTTGGTCGTACATGATTACCATGCGGTCATCAGCGAGGCCAGTCATCCCCGCAAAGCCATTGTGTGTGCCGCCCGGCCCGCCATGAATAAATATAACCGGTGTGGCTGCCTTATGGTCTAAGCCATTTAGTCTGACATATACCTTGCCGCCTTCAACGGGCACCATTAATTCTTTTTCAGCTGGAGCATAGGGCGGTGTTTTAGCATAAACCTGAGGAATAAAAGGCAATACCAAAGTCAGTAGCAGCGGTGATAACAATAAACGGCAGAATATCTTCACAACGGAACCTTTAATTTAATTGGTCCCCGTCAGTATAAAAGGGTTTAACTCTGTGCTCCAGCCGCCTATCCCTTAATTTGCTGATACAGACTAACATATCCGTTTGCCATAGCTTCGGTCGAGAAGTGAGTGCTTACATGTAGAAATAGAGAGTCGCCGTAGGCATGCCTTAAGGCGTCATTGTGCAGGGCAGCGCTGATTGTCGCGGCCAATTTGTCTGAATCGCCAGCAGGGGTCAGCCAGCCAGTTTTCTCATGTTTAATAATCTCCGGAATACCCCCGGACGGGCTTGCGATCACCGGTACCTTACAGGCACCGGCTTGCAACAAAATAACGCCGAGGCCTTCGGCATATGCCGGATGTACCAGCAAATCAATATTAGGCAGTATTCTGGCTACCTGTTCGGTGAAGCCGCACAGGCGGACATTATCGCTTATCCCGGTCTGGTCTATCTGAAGCTGATAATCGTCGGCCAGACTGCCTTTCCCAAACAATAAGCAGAGGGTTTTAGGCTGCTTTGCAACAATCAGCTTCATTGCCGCAATGAGGTCGCGCTGTCCCTTACGCTCGATAAGCTGGGCGAAGTTTGCCAATACCCGGTAACCCTCTGGTATGGCAAACTTACGGCGAAACCAGTCAGGGTCTGCAGCATAGTGAAATTCCGACAAGTCCACCGACGAATGGATAACCTGCTGAAATACCGATGCAGGACAACGCTGTTTAACGACTTTCCGTACACCTTCGGAGATACTGATAACGGCCTTGTACTGCGCATATTTGCGGCGGCTTATGACAGACTCCGGGTTATCTACCCGCCGCGTACAAATGGCTGGTATACCAGTATATCTGGCGATTATTGCGCCCCACAGGTCGGCACCACGACGACTGTGTACATGCAGAATGTCAGGCTGTAATGCCCTGACCAACCCGGCCAGACGCCACAAAATACTGAGATCCGGTTCACCCGCATAGGGCAGGGCGTGTGTTTCACATTCACTAAGGCGTAAAGCGGCAATATCACTGCCCTCAGCACACACCAGATGTTGTTCAACAGCGTTGCTTTGTAAAGCAATGGCTTTAATAAGGTATTCCACCTGCTTGGCACCGCCATACAGATGCCTGCCCAGTTCCAGATGCATTACACGCATGGCTATTGCAATCCTTGCAATGTGGTGAACACCTGCCCCGGTGTTATTGCCTGCATACAGTCAAAGCGGCCATCACAGACAGGGCGACGCTTACAGGGGGCACAACTTAGATCTGCATACAGAATACGGGCATGCGGGTTCTGGGTTTGGGTATACGGCCGGGTCGAGCCAAAGATAGCTACTGTGGGCCGTTGATAAACCATGCCCATGTGGGTCAGGCCGGTATCAACGCCGAGGAGCGCCGCACATTGCTCAATTACCGCAGCACTCTGGGTTAAGCTCAATGAGCCAGCCAGGTTAAGGCAGTGTGGATTGCCGCTGGCAAGATGTTCAGCACTTTGCTTATCGGACGGCCCACCAAGGATTATCACCTGATATCCATTGTTCCCCAGCATAGCAATGAGCTCGTGCCAGTACGGTATTAACCAGTGTTTTTGAGGGCGCGTTGTAAAAGGGGCGATGACGATAAAGTTGCCGTGAAAGCCTTCTTGATTAAGCTGATTATGCACAGTTGTCCGATCTTTTTCGCTCACCTCAAGGGAAAGTTGATAGGGTGAGTTACTAAACTTACTGGCCAGAAATTTGTACTCGCTACTAATGTCATCTGACAGGGGCTTATCGAAAGACTGGGTTAAAAACCACTGGCTGTGTTCCTTACTATTGAACCCCACCCGTTTACGCGCGCCGGTAAACCAGGCTAACAGTGCACTTTTAAGTAACCCCTGGGCGTCAACAACCAAATCGAACCTTAACGCTCTTAAGGTGCGCCGAAACCGCAGCAGCGCTTTAAACAGCGTAAAATACTGTCGTTTTTTAGCCAGTACCCGCCATTCCTGTTTAGGCCAGGTAATAACGTTATCTACGTCCGGGTGGCCTGCTACAAGAGCGGCATAAGGGCTTTCAACCAGCCAGGATATGGTCACATCGTTGTCAAAATGCTGTTTTAAGCTGGACGGCAGACCTGAGGCCATTACAATATCGCCCATTGCACTTAACCTGATTATGAGCACTGCGGGTTTGGTGACACTTGATGACATGCAATAAAAGTAAACGAGAAAACCTGTGTGTCAGTGAAACAAAACTTCACGACATTTTGATGACGGCCAGCATAACGGTGAACAAGGCAACATGAGCAAGCAACGCGCAACATATTCTCCTAAGTGGTATCAGGACGCCTTTCGCTGGCTCTACTCCTGTATTCTGGCATTGCTCATTCCGTTTGCTTTTTTCACTCTCGTTAAACGCGGGATGACCCGCCAGAAAGACTATAACCGCCGCCGCTTTGAGCGGTTTGGCTACGTAGCTCACGCACCAAAGGCCAATGGCTATCTGTTTCACTGTGTGTCGGTGGGGGAGGTGGTCGCGGCGTCGGTACTGATTAAACGCATTATGCAGGAGCAACCAGAACGCCAGATAACTGTTACCACTACTACGCCTACCGGTTCGGCCCGGGTCCGCGCAATTTTTGGTGATAAGGTGCATCACTTTTACCTGCCCTATGACTTACATATGGCCATGGCAGGCATGTTGAGACGGATTAAACCCAGCGTGGTATTTATCACTGAGGTTGAGCTCTGGCCTAACCTGATCCATGCCTGCTGGAAACGTGACATTCCGGTACTGGTGGTCAATGCCAGAATGACCGACCGCTCGGCACGACGTTATGCGAAGTTCCCCATCCTGTTTGAGCCAATGCTTAACAAGCTGGCGCATGTATGCGCGCAGGGCGACAGGGATTATGCGAACTACCGGTTTCTAGGCATGCCGGAAAGTAAGCTCACGCTAACCAATAATATTAAATTCGACCAGGCCTCTGCCCTGGATGCCTCGGTAAGCGGCTTTTTAGGACTGGAGCACAGTGGCCGGAAAGTACTTGTGGGAGGAAGCACCCATGATCCTGAGGAAACGATATTGCTGCAAACCTACCAGGCGGTGAAAAAGCACTGCCCGCAACTTCTGCTGGTACTGGTTCCCCGCCATCCTGAGCGGTTCGAGACGGTAGCCCGACTGATACAGAAATCCGGCTTAACCATGACACAAAGTGCGTCGGCCGACAGTTTACCCGATGATTGTGACGTGTTACTGGTAAATGAAATGGGTAAGCTTAATGCGGTGTATACCGTGGCCGATTTTGCCTTTGTCGGCGGCAGTATTGCCGACCGGGGCGGGCATAATGCGCTTGAACCGGCAGCCAGAAAACTGCCGGTGATGATGGGGCCGAATACTTACAACAACCCGGTGATCTGTGCCAAATTAGCAGAATCCGGTGGACTGTTTATTGTTGAGGATGCCGATGCCATGACCGAACTTACCCTTTCCTGGTGCAATGATGCAGATGCCGCTGTGCAGGCCGGCCTTGCCGGTTACGCTGTACTGGCTCAAAATAGTGGTGCGCTGGATAAAACAATGAAAGTTGTTGAGTTATATAACAACTGATAGGCTAAGTTCTGTAGTGAATTCTCCCCAGGGCGTTTCCGCAAAGATGTGTCCGCCGGTAAGGGCTTCAAAACGTATTTTCTAGTGCTACTTGCCGTGGCATCGACTTAGATATCTACTTGACGGCTCCTGTCAGGCTGACTTATCCGGCTTGGTTCGACAAATACAGGAGCAGGAAGTATCTGATGATATTTTGCGCTACTTCAATAACTGCGGTACAAATATCCTACTGAGCCTTGTAGTAAAACGCCTTTACTTACCGGCATGAATTGCAGAACATGTCTGATAACCATCAAAAATAAAAAGGAAAATCAGATCAAGGTTATTTTCCGACTGCCAACGATGCTGCTCGCCATTTCGCTGATCATCTGGTCTTCGTATAGTCAGGCCAGCACCCCGGCACTTCCCCTTGAAAAGGCTAGCCGTCTGGCTTCTCTACCGCTTAAATATACCCAGGTGGAGTATCCTAATAAACTCAATCAGGTGCTGGATGGTGACGAGTATCTGAAGTCACCCAAAGCACTACCCCTGGCTTTTTATGGCTGCTTTGACTGGCACTCGAGTGTGCATGGTCATTGGATGATGATCAATCTGCTGCGCAACTTTCCGGATCTGGCCGAAAGAGAGGCCATTAAGGCAATCCTGAAAACTAATCTGACGGCAGAGAAAATTGCAGCAGAAGTGGCTTTCTTTGTGACCCCCGGCAATAAAAACTACGAACGCACTTACGGCTGGGCGTGGCTACTAACCCTGGCAGCTGAACTGCATAGCTGGGATAACGCGCTGGCCAGAAAGCTGGAGTAAAACCTACAACCGTTAACCGAGTCAATGGTAAGTAAGTACGAAACCTTTTTACCTAAACTAATCTATCCTATTCGCACCGGTGAACACCCCACTACCGCATTCGGGCTTTCTATGGCGTATAACTTTGCCGTGGCTACAGGTAACGATGCTCTGACCGAACTCATCAGAACGCGTACCTTGCACTGGTACCTTAATGATAAGCAGTGTCCACTTGCTTGGGAGCCTGCCCGGGTAAGCGATCGCACCGATGGTAAGTTGGTTCACCTGGATGGGCTTAATTTCAGCCGGGCGTGGTTGCTGTATGGGGTTGCCAAAGCTTTTCCTGCGGAATACGGTCACCTGTAAGTTATCGGCGATGCGCACGTTAATGCGGCACTACCGACTATTGTGGATAACCACTATGTAGGAATACACTGGCTAGGTAGCTTTGCCATGTATGCACTGCTTAGTCGCCAGGGCCATTGACGGCATGCTCCGGGGTATTGAGATCCCTGTCACAGGGCCGATTTCAGCACTATTCTTCAAGCCCAAAGAAAAAAAACGGAGTAGTCCTATGATGGAAGTGCAAAGAAACATCACTATGATAATTTTTAGCCAAAGCCAGGCGAGCCTGCAGCCCACTTTGTTGAAGTGACCTGGTCACATCCATCGCATATCCAGCTCACGGTGGGTGCCACCCAGGATGGTGTAGCAATGGATTACGACAGCACTATTTCGCAGTATGACCTGCATACCTGTACGCCGGAGACGGAATACAGCACCCACTATTTCTTTGCTACCCGTCGGAACCATAACGTGGAGGACGCAGAGTTTAATAAAATTAAGATTGAGGGGATGCATGGTGCGTTTGAGGATGAAGACGGCCCCATCCTGGATGCGGTTCAGGACCAGATGGAAACCAACGATTTTCTTGCTCTTGAACCGGTGTTAATCAGTAGCGATGCGGGCCCTGTGCGGGTAAGACGCATCCTTAAATCAATGATCGAGCAGGAGTCAGCGTAGGTTGATACGCGTTCGCCGGGCGCGATTGAGTATCGTGCCTGGCGGGTTAACCAATTTGGTGCGCTTAAGCATATTATGCTTTATTGTGGTGCTTTGTAAGCGCATACTTTTGGTGAAATTAGCGAGGTTGATTTATAAAGTTCCAATATTTCAGTTGCTTATAAATTATGCTAAAGTTGGCCTGCTGATTGCTATAACCAAGCGACGCTGTAATTAGGCAAAACAAAAATTCAAAAGGTTGCACCTAACGCACCATCTAATTGCTCGTTGTTTCCAGGGAGAGGCACCCTGTCCACAGACAGGGTGCTATTCCGTTAGTCCTTAGACGGCTTCACGACTTTTTCTGAATCCAGCATTTCAGCCTCCACCAAACTAACCAGCTTACTGCCAGCACGCGGAATGGTTTCATCTGAACTGAGCAGCACATGCATGCGGTTATTTTCGTTGATGTACATCAGCGGTGTGGCTGCATCACCGTATTTTTCTACATAGTCCTTAAACGTAAACTCAGGCGTGAGTGCCGTGGTTTTAATTTGCGCTCCGCGACTAACCGCACTGGCCAGGTAACCGTAGGTGATGCCTTCAGCAAACAACGACAGTTTTTTAGCATAGTCCTTAGACACCTGATGGCTAGGCCGGGTGGCCAGTTCGTTATTGGTTAAGCCCCAGACTTTATCCTTACCCAACGTGTACTCAAAATGATAACCAATCATCGGGTTTAGCTGTTTATAGGGCGACAACAGTAGTACCGTACCTATGGTGTTTAAATCCAGATGAATGGCGGCGTGCTCAGACGTGGGATTACCAAAATACACCGGGATATCCTGCATTCTGGCCGCCCGGATAGCATCCCAGTTGGTATCGGCTACTCTAACCGGCACCTTATGCTTAATCAGTTCCTTGGCCAGCATGCGACTGAATTCGCTGGCACCAAACAGCAGAAATCCATTAGGCACCGGGGCCCGCACCTTAAGCAACGCCGCTACGGGCTTAGCTGTCAGGCCCTGTAACACCACGGTGGTAATGATCACCAGGAAAACCAGTGGCACGATGATTTCTACCTGGGCATAGCCGAGTTGTTCCAGTTTAAGTGAAAACAAAGCGGACACAGCCGCCGCAACGATACCTCGTGGAGCCAGCCAGCTAAGCAGGGCGAGTTCGCGTAGGTTAAGTCCGGTGCCGATGGATGAGACAAATACCGCCAGCGGACGGGCAATGAAGATGATCGAGAATAGAACCACCGCTGCTGCCCAGCCTACATCGGCCACAGCACCTAAATCGAGGCGGGTAGCGAGTAATATAAACAGCCCGGAAATAAGCAAGACACTGAGCGTTTCCTTGAACTCCAGGATGTCCTCAACGTCTACATCACGCATGTTGGCCATCATGACGCCTATCACGGTAACGGTTAGCAAGCCGGACTCGTGGGCAAAGTAATTGGAACCGGCAAAGGCTGCCAGGATGATAGTTAGTACCGCAGTGTTGCGTAAGTAGTGGGGAACCAGATTGTGGCGAAGGGTGATCCCCAGGAAGTAGCCTACCGCCATACCCAGGCCAAGCCCGATACCGAGGGTTTTACCAAAAGCGACCAGGGTGTGAGACACGGCGCTCTGCGACGAAATGATGTATTCGTAGACCAGTACCGCCAGTAATGCACCGATGGGATCAATAATAATCCCTTCCCAGCGCAGTATGTTACCAAGGTTTGTCTGCGGGCGCACGGTCCGTAGCATCGGCACAATAACGGTGGGCCCGGTTACGGTGACGATGGCACCAAATAAGAACGATAGCTGCCAGCTAATGTCCAGCGCATAGTGGGCTACTGTGGCAGCGATGATCCAGGTGACCAGAACCCCGATACTGCAGAGATTTCTGACCATGTTACCGTGACCGGCAATATCGCTGTATTTAAGGGTTAGTGCGCCTTCAAACAGGATAATGGCGACCGATAGCGACACCACCGGAAAGAGTAAATCACCAAACAGGGCGTCTGCATTTAACACATTGAAAACCGGCCCAACCAGAATGCCTACGACTAACAGAGGCAAAATGGCCGGTAAACGGATTTTGTAAGCTAAATACTGACAACTGATTGAAAGCAGGCCTACGGCGACCAGAGCAATAGTTGGATCTGACACTCAAAGAGTCCTTATTATTGTTTGGCTGTTATTTAAAATGACAGCAATTAGATTCCTACCAGATGTTATACACCAGAATTGTATCATGTGTTCACTTTCCGCTCTGGAAACGGCTTTACCGATACCGGTATAATTATGTCGAAGTTTTTTACAAACATGATGATAATGTTGACTTCGACTTTGATAAATCAATGATCTAGAGCCACTTTTTTAAATGGAATGATTATTGCATTTTTTCTTTTATAACAACGCATTACCGTAGTAAAAAAATGAAAAGACAGAACAGAAAAACGTGGTCAGCCCTGATAGCCGCCGTTATGCTCGGGTTTGGTTTATTCACTGTTACGGCCCCAGCTAATGCGGCCCTTATTAAAACCGATATTGTTATGCTGGTGGATGAAAGTGGTTCAATGAGCACTATTCACAATAACCTTCGTGACAGCATTGGTGCGTTTGCCAGTATTTTGCAAAACGGTGGGCTGGACGCTCAGTTTGCATTGATAGGGTACGGCTTTGCTGGTAATAGCATCCGTCTTCTGTCTGATTTCGTTGATGCGGCGGGCTTTGCCAGTGCTATGACGGGGATCACGCCTGTAGGCGCTGATGAACCCGCTTATGATGCGACTGCTTACGCCTTGGAGGCGCTGCCTTCAGAACAACCAGGACTGAGTTACCGTGACGATGCGGTGAAAAATCTGATTTTGTTTGCCGACGAGGCCAGTAATGGCGACAACTATTTCGATGCAGATTCATTGGATGGCGTGTTAAAAGACAATTCTGCGTTGTTTAATGTGGTATTGGGTGGTGAATTCGGCGAGCTGATTGATTTAGCCCTGAATAATGGCGGTAACAGCTTCGATTTAAACGAGCTGAATACCACCGTTCAGAGTGAAATCGATGATTTCGTCACTAATTTCGCCGAAGTGAAATTACAGGAAACCTTGGATTTCTGTGCGGAAAACCCGGATCACCCCGCTTGTACAGACAGTGAACCGGTTCCAGCGCCTGCCGGCATTGCGTTGCTTTCTCTGGGGCTGCTGCTCCTTACCCGTAAAAAGCTCGGCTAAACCTTACAGGGCCAGCTGATATACCCGGCAGACAAAATCGCTGTTTGCCGGGTCAGTACAAATCGCCAATCTGATTAGCGGCAAAAAATGGAACGTTTCACCGCGTTAATTGAGTTATGAAAAATTTTTCTTTTATGGCAGGTGCTGGAAAAGCATTTGTAATGAGCCTGTTATTCCTTCCGGCCGCTTGCAGCAGCACGGATTCCGGCATCGACAGCGGTATCGAAGTACTCGAAGACATTGTTTTAGACGAACAGTTAGTGGAAACCTCGGGCTTACATTGTGATGCCAATAACATTTTCACCATTAATGATTCGGGCAACAGTCCCGACTTATTTACTCTGAATACGACTGGCACGATTGTGAAAAGTGAGCGATTGCCGCTTAAAAATACAGACTGGGAGTCGGTAACGGCAGACAGCGAGTTCTTCTACATTGGTGATTTTGGTAACAATGCCGGTAAACGCAGTGACCTGGCAGTGTTAAAGATCAGCAGGGCAGACCCGAGCGTTATTATGCCTTTGCCTGTCAATTATGAAAACTATGACATCGCCAAAAACGAGTACTATGCGCACGATTATGATGCAGAAGCGATGGTCTCCCGGGGCGACCACCTGGTGCTGTTCTCCAAAAGCTGGCTAACTCGCGTGGTGAAGGTTTATTATCTCAACAAAGATCAGACAACCCCGCTTTTATCGCCGGTAGCTGAGGTATCAGGGATCCCCGGAGTGGTGACAGGTGCTGATTTTGACGCACAAAATAACCGCTATGTGATTGTTGGCTATACCAGTAATGCACTGGGCATGTTTAAGCCTTTTATTGCCACACTGTCAGCTGAGTTTGACTTAATCAGTACCTATAAGCTAAACGGCTATGGGCAGGTCGAAGGTCTGTGTGTTCGCGAAAATAATACAATCTGGCTAACTCAGGAAAGCTCGCCACTCAGTGCTGCAAAGCTCATCAAGGTGAAGTTGCCCGAGTAAACCGGGCTGAAAACAAAAAGGCCAGCCTTGCGGCTGGCCTTTTTTTATTAACCGAGACGGTTATTTATCCTGCTCTGATGTTACCGGAAAGCCACGGTCACGCATAAGCGCTTCAACGTTAGCGTCGCGGCCACGGAACATACGGTAGGCCTCAGCCGGATCCATGGCATTGCGTACCGAGAACAAGTACTTCACCAGCTTGGCTGACACTTCTTCATCGTAAAAACCGCCCGGCGCTTCTTCAAAGGCTTCTGCTGCATCCGCGGTTAATACTTCTGCCCACATATAGCCGTAGTAACCCGCTGAATAACCCTCACCAGAGAAAACATGGCCAAAGTGAGGCGTACGGTGACGCATCACAATTTCTTCAGGCATTCCCAGTGCTTTGAGTTGTTCACGCTCAAAAGTATCAGGTTCGATATTGGCAGGATCTGTGGTGTGATAGAGCAGATCCATGATGGCAGACGCCATATATTCGGTCGTTTTAAACCCTTCATTGAAGGTCGATGCCTTCTTGATTTTAGCAATCAGGCTATCCGGAATGGGCTCACCGGTTTCATAATGTACCAGATACTCATCAATGACTTCATCAGTGGTCAGCCAGCGCTCCAGCAACTGCGACTGGAACTCAGTGTAATCTCTGACACCAGAGTGTGAAGTCGGGTATTTAACGTTTGCCGACAGGAAGTGCAGCGCGTGGCCAAACTCATGGAAGTACGTCTCAGCGTCATCCCAGGAAATCAGCGTTGGCTCACCTTCAGGTCCTTTCACAAAGTTTGAGTTGTTAGACGACAGAACGTTTTTGTCACCATCAAAAGTGGTGTGTCTACGATAGGTAGTTGCCCAGGCGCCGGAGCGTTTACCCTGACGAGCGAACGGATCCAGGTACCACAGGCCAACCAGTTCACCGGAATCCTTATCGGCCACTTCCCACACTTTTACATCAGGATGGAATACCGGTACTGTGCCTGCCGGAACCGGTTTAAAGTCAAAGTTAAACAGGCGTCCGGCCACATAAAACATGGCTTCGCGCAACTTATCCAGCTGCAGGTATTGTTTCACTTCGTTGGAGTCGAGATCGTATTTCGCGAGACGAACTTTTTCGGCGTAAAAACGATAATCCCAGGGTTTAATTTTAATGTCCGCACCTTCGGCATCGGCAATGGCCTGCATGTCGGCCACTTCTTCCTCTACCCGGGCCAGTGCCGCTGGCCAGACTTTCATCATCAGCGCCATGGCATTCTCCGGGTTCTTCGCCATGCGGTCTTCGAGGCGCCACTGGGCGTAGTTATCGTAACCGAGCAGCTGAACGCGTTCATGGCGCAGGGTAAGAATTTGCTTGATGATGTCGTTGTTATCAAACTCGTCGCCGTTATCGCCACGGTCGTAATAGGTGCGCCATACTTTTTCGCGTAAATCCCGCTGCGTTGAGTAGGTCAGGAAAGGATCCATTGATGAACGCGTATTGGTAATGGCATACATGCCTTCCTTACCGCGGTCTGCGGCAGCAGCGGCAGCTGCTTTAACAAAGCTTTCCGGTAAGCCGTCGAGTTGCTCAGCTGTAATATACGTGACGTAATTTTCTTCGTCTGCCAGTACGTTATTGGAAAAACGGGTATGCAGGCTCGCCAGCTCTTTGTTGATTTCGGCGTAACGAGCCTTAGCTTCACCCTCAAGGGTAGCCCCATTGCGGGCAAAACTGTTATAGATAAGCCACGTGATACGCTGCTCTTCGTCAGTAAGAGTATTTAGTTCGTCACTTTCATAAACCGCTTTAATGCGCTCAAAAAGCTTGCTGTTCTGATTGATTTTGGAACGGTAGGCTGACAGCTTGGGGGATAATTCCCGCTGCAGTTCACGGAACTCCGGGCTGGATACATTAGAGCTCCAGATACCATAATAGGTGTAAACCCGGCCAATGGTGTCGCCGGCCTTCTCATAAGCCACAATCGTATTAGCAAAATCAGGTGCTTCGGGATTATTGGCAATAGCATCAATTTCGGCCAGATGTTCAGCCATAGCGGCTTCCATGGCCGGCATCAGGTCGGTCAGTTGCATATCCTCAAATGCCGGTACGCCACCATAAGGGCCTTTAAAAGGTTGCAGTAAGGTGTTTTCAACTGTCTGGCTTGCTGTTTCGGCTGCACCTGAAGCGGTAGTTTCGTTGCCTGATGGTGCGTCAGAGCAGCCTGCCAGTGCGAGCACTATGGCGGCGGCAGTGAGCGTCTTTTTTATTGTAAGCATAGAGTTCCTGTCATTTTTATTGTTGAATTATATTTTGTAGTGCTTTGCCTCTCAGGTATGTAACTGGCTGGCGTCGTATTCACTGCCAGCGACAAAAGAACTAGGCAAAAACCACAGTTTTGTTGTGATGAATAATGACCCGGTCTTCGAGGTGGTTACGGACACCGGTAGCCAGCGCATTCACTTCACAGTCTTTACCTTTACGCACCATGTCGGCAGCTGTATCACTGTGGCTGATGCGTTTAACGCTTTGCTCAATAATCGGGCCTTCATCGAGGTCACGGGTAACGTAATGGCAGGTTGCACCAATGAGCTTCACGCCGCGATCATAGGCTTGCTGATAGGGTTTAGCCCCGGCAAAGGAGGGCAGAAAACTGTGATGGATATTAATTGCTCTGCCGGCCAGTTTTGAGCACAGGTTGTCGGGCAGGATCTGCATAAAGCGTGCGAGTACCGTGAGGTCGATGGCATATTCATCGAGCAGTACTTCAATTTGTTTAAATGCGTTTTCTTTCCCCAGCGTTTTAAAGTCTACCCAGTGAAAAGGCACTTTGTACCAGTCAGCAAATTGCTTCATTTGCGGGTGGTTACCAATGATACAGGGAATATCGCAATACAACTCGCCGGTATGCCAGCGATGCAAAATATCCACCAGACAATGGGATTCAACACTGCTGAGCAGTGCCACGCGCTGGCGCTTGGATGAATCAGTTACCTTCCACTGCATCTGAAATTCATTCGCCAGCGGGGTAAATTCTTCAATAAAACGATCGTAAGAGAGCGTTAATGAATCAGTGCTGATTTCATGACGCATAAAAAACCGGCCGGTCTGAACGTCGGTATGATGGCTGGCTTCGAGAATTGACGCATCATGGTCAGCCAGAAACTGAGATACGCGTGCAACCAGGCCAACCTGGTCCGGGCAATCTATAATAAGTCTGAAAGTTTGGTGCATGTTACTGGTGTTCTCTAAAGTGATGTGTCTTTTTACCGAGCAGCGACAGTGCTGTAAAGAGGCAAAGGTTAAAAATTCCCGCGTAGTAATTTTTCGCGTACTGAATTGCTGTTGCGCAGCTGCCAGCTCTGGCGGATAGGGTATGTTACACCAGATTGGGTAGAGACCGATTCAAATAAATGGAACTGACTAAACTGACAGGCAACTGACGGCGGAAAAAGCGGTGGGGGAAAGTCAGCTTTAACGTTGCGAATTATCGTAACATGAGGCTGATAGTCGCGCTTCTCGACGGCGATGTCTGCCTGACGGGCGGCGGCAGTTGCTTTTGCGGCCAGATCTGACAACGGTTCGGGAACCTGTTCGGGGCCAACATAGAAAATCTTCGGCCCCGACCAAAAACCGGTGGTATCGAGCGATAACTCAAAGGGTTGCGAGGTCACTTCAGCAAGGCGCTCAGTCACCGCTTCCAACTGACGTGGTGAGATAGACCCTAAAAAGCACAGAGTAATATGAAAGTTAGCTGCTGGCACCGGGCGCGGCTGGCTTTTGGGCGCTTTAGTATTCAGCGGCATTTTGACGCGCGGAAGTTCCGGCAGGCTTTTCTCCCGCCAGCTGTCCAAGGCCAGTTTGTTCGCTGGCGATAAATCCAATCCAATAAAATAACGCATGTTACGTCCTGGCCTGTTAAGCTCAAAGGTTATACCAATCTGCATAGAAGTTTACCCTCTCAGAGTGATCCCTGAGGGCTAGACTAAAACGACTTAGATCACGACGCGTTCTCTGCGGCATAGTTATTCTATGTCCAGAGGACGCAACACAGATGTAAGTCGTTTTGGCCACTCCCTTCGGGCAATTCCCTGAGGGTGAGCTGGCAGGCTTTCTGGCTACGCTTGCTTGATTTGGAACCACCAAACCTGTGCAACCAAGCCTAGCCACAAAACCTGCCAGTCTTGCTGAGTGGGCAAACTTCTATGCAGATTGGTATTATATGTTGGCAGTTTATCCGGCGCAGAACAAGACAGGTTTATGTCTTAACCGGCCATGGCTATACTGCCCCTATGCACTCAACTGTAGTGTAAATAATTAAAGAACAGCTATTCTTTAGTGCGTTGCCAAAGTTATTCTGATGTCGAAACTATTACCTGTAGAAAACATAATACCTGATTTACTTACCGCTCTGGATACCACTGATGTGTTGCTCAGTGCGCCACCCGGTGCCGGTAAATCCACCGCTGTACCCATGGCCTTGTTACGGTCAACCTCTGCCAGGATTTTGCTATTACAACCCCGCCGTGTGGTGGTGAAGCAACTGGCGGGATATCTGGCCCGGCAGTTAGGCGAGGAGGTCGGTGAGACGGTCGGCTACCGTATTCGCGGCGAGCAGAAAACCAGTGCGGCTACCCGTCTGGAAATTATTACCGAAGGGATCCTCACCCGCAGATTGCAGCAGGACCCCGAACTGGCCGGCGTGGATATTGTGTTGTTTGATGAATTTCATGAGCGCAGCCTGCACAGCGACTTCAGTCTGGCGCTCGCCACTGAGGTGCGACAAACCCTGCGTGATGACCTGCGCCTGGTTGTGATGTCAGCAACGCTGGACGTTACCCCTCTGCGTAAACTGTTGCCGGAAGCTACGGTATTATCCAGCCAGGGGCGCCGCTTCGACGTGGAAGAAGTGTATGTGGGCGAGTGTCATCTTTCGCAGCTAAGCCCGCGTATTGGCGCCCTGATTACCGAGGTGCTCACTAAAGAGTGTGGCGATATGCTGGTGTTTTTACCCACCGTAAAACACATTAATCAGGTGTTGGGTGCTCTGTCTGGCATAGAGGGAAAAGAAGTGGCAATCCTTCCTCTTCATGGTGCCTTGCCACTTCAGCAACAGCAGTCAGCTCTTAGGCCTCATGTAGAGGGCTTAAGAAAAGTCATACTAGCTACTAATATTGCAGAAACCAGCTTAACCATTGAAGGTATCCGCCTGGTCATTGATAGTGGCCGGGAGCAGGTAGCTCAGTTTCATCCGACAACCGGCATGACCGAGCTGTCATTAAAAATGATTTCACAGGCCTCAGCTGAGCAACGTAAAGGTCGTGCTGGCCGGGTACAGGAGGGCACATGTTACCGGCTATGGAGTAGAGAAGCCCACAGCCGACTGGCAGAATTCGCTCTACCCGCCATACGCACTGAAGACATCACGTCTCTGGTGTTACACAGTGCTGACTGGGGCACTTCTCTTGATGCCCTGCCACTGTTGGACAAGCCGAGTGAAGCGCAATTGAATGCGGCGACTCAGACGCTGCAGGAACTGCGATTACTGGATAATACCGGACGGATTACGCCACTTGGCAAAGACAGTCTTAAACTACCGGTCGATGCGAAATTCGCCAGTATGCTGTTACAGCTAAAGGAGGAAGGAGAGTTAACAGATGACCAGACACTGCTGACTGCTGGTTGCGTGGTGACTGCCCTCGCCGAAGAAGCGCCCCGAACTGAACACTGGCTGGTGAGCGACGTTCTCCGCTCTTTACCTCCTTCGGTCAGACAATCGGTAAGCCGTCAGGCGTCAAGGTATGCACGTTTGCTAGGCAGCGATGCACAAATAGACGCCAGACTGAATGTGCCAGAACACTATCTTGGCCTCGCAATAAGTCTGGCCAGGCCAGGCTGGATTGCCCGGGCGCGCAACTTACAGGAATTTAAGCTGGCGATGGGAACCGGTGCAGAGTTGGTTCAGCCTGCGGCGACAGAATATCCCTGGCTGGCGGTATTAGCCGGTCAACGTAAAGGCACTAATTTACTGATTCGTTTAGCACAACCAATCGAAGAGCAGCTTATCAGTGAGCATTTCGCCGCTTCTGTTTCATCACAGCAGGTTGCCTTTTATGACGCCCAAAGCGACACAATGAAAGCCGAAGAGCGGCGTTACTTTAACCAAATCCTGCTATCCCGCAAACCACTTGCCAAACTGGGCGAAACCCAGCGTATTCAATGTTGGCAAGACTGGTTAGGCGAAAAAGATATTAAAGACTGGCCATTCTTTAACGAGTTTGAAGAGACTCTAAACCGACTTAACATGGCGCGAACACACAATCTTGTGGCCAGTGGTTTTGACGGCGATGCGACCTGGCCGGACGTATCGACGAGCTGGTTACTTGGCCAGGAGGTGATGCATGCCGTTTTTGCCCGGTGTACGTCACTTAGTCAGCTTAAAAAAGCACAATGGGCGGATGTATTGCTGCAAGCATTGAGTTGGCCTCAGCTTCAGGTCATCGAGCAATTGTTGCCTGCCAGTCTTAAAGTGCCCAGTGGCACCACACGACGTTTGCGCTATGAAAGCGAATCGCGGGTAGTGTTGTCAGTCAAAATGCAGGAAATGTATGGCAGTGCTGCACCAGTGACCGTTGCTCAGGGGCGGCAGATGGTTACGGTAGAGTTGTTATCACCGGCTGGCCGCCCGATTCAGACCACCAATGATTTACCGCGCTTCTGGCAGGGCAGTTATGCTGAGGTGAGAAAAGATATGAAGGGCCGTTATCCCAAACATTACTGGCCTGAAGATCCGACCACTGCAATTCCTTCTGTTAAAACAACGAAGAATAAGTAACTGAATACTATTATTAAAATGTCATATAGACCGAATAGGCTATTGACTTGGAGAATAGTTTATAGACCAACGTCTGATTTTCACGGTGGAATATTCAAGCTATAGATGATTATATAGTAATCAGTTGTACGTTGAGCATTATCAAACAAGAAGGAAATAGCATGAGCAGAGTAGCACTCGTTACAGGTGGAACACGCGGTATTGGTGAAGCAATCTGTACGACACTGAAGAATGCGGGTTATACCGTAGTGGCTAACTATGGCGGAAATGATCAGGCGGCACAGGAATTTACCGAGCGAACAGGTATCGCTGCGATGAAATTTGACGTGTCGGATTTTGAGAAGACAAAAGCCGCTATCGAGCAGATCGAGTCGGATTTCGGACCGGTAGATGTGTTGATCAATAACGCCGGTATTACTCGTGACGGTACCATGCACCGTATGACGTTTGAACAGTGGAACGCGGT
Source organism: Gammaproteobacteria bacterium (assembly GCA_018222405.1). GTDB lineage: Bacteria > Pseudomonadota > Gammaproteobacteria > Enterobacterales > Alteromonadaceae > Alteromonas. Next base: position 18,634 of record JAAFAI010000007.1, read on the forward strand.
TATTCAGACTAACCTGGCTTCGTGTTTTAACACATGCCGTGCGGTTATCGAGGGGATGCGCGAGCGTTCATTTGGCCGTATCGTAAACATTGGTTCAATTAATGGTCAGGCGGGTCAGTATGGTCAGGTAAACTATGCTGCTGCCAAATCCGGTATACATGGATTTACCAAAGCTCTTGCACAGGAAGGCGCTGCGAAAGGCATTACTGTAAACGCTATCGCTCCAGGCTACATTGATACTGATATGGTACGAGCAGTACCAGAAGACGTACTGAAGAAAATTGTTGCGAAAATCCCGGTTGGCCGTTTAGGTAAGCCAGAAGACATCGCAGACGGTGTGTTGTTCCTGATTAAAGATGAGTCGAGCTTTATCACAGGCTCAACGCTGTCTATTAACGGCGGTCAGCACATGTACTAAACCGAAAAAGCCGGGCATGCTTTGATTAGAAAGCGCTGTCCGGCTCTTTTCATCCAATACAGTTAAGAGGTGGGGGTAACTTCTATTCCCAGTGCCTGCATGACGGCCAGCGAAGGAAAACCATCGGCAATCATGTCACTACGGCGCTGAAATTCGCGGATGCCCTCGCGGGTAGCCGGCCCTAAAATACCGTCTGCGCCACCTACATCAATTCCTTTCTGATTTAACTGTTCCTGCATGGCTTTGATATCGTCGCGACGATAATTCGGCAAAGGAGGCAAGGATGCAACCAGTTCACCGTCGCCAGCTATTCTGTCTGCCAGTCGGCCCACCGCAATGGCGTAAAACTCCGAATTGTTCCAGCGCATGATCACCCTGAAATTAGGGTAGGCGAGAAAGGTTGGCCCCTCATGACCGGCAGGCATGACTAAATACGCATTCATATCACTGCTACCCAGTGCTTCACCGTTGGCACGGGTCACCCCGAGTTCGTTCCAGTCGGTCACGGTGCGACGTTTAGAATAGCCCAGTAATGAGTAATCAAAACCGCCCGGCAGTTTGACTTCTCTGCCCCACCGAAACCCGGGTTGCCAGCCCAGCTGAGACAGAAAATTGGCCGCTGATGTTAACGCATCTGCCTCGCTATCCCATAAATTAATTTGCCCGTCACCATCACCATCAATGGCGTAGTTAGCATAGGCTGATGGCATAAACTGGGTGTGACCCATGGCACCCGCCCAGGATCCCACCATTTTTTTCTGCTCTAAAGACTGCTCTTCCAGCAACTTTACGGCAGTGAGCAATTCGCGGGTGAAAAATGTGCTGCGTCGCGGATCACAGGCCAGGGTTGCCAGAGAATCGAGTACCGGCATTTTCCCTTTATAGCCGCCGAAATTTGTTTCCAGGCCCCAGAACGCCAGCAAATACTGAGCGGGAATGCCGTACTGCTTTACCAAACCCTGCAGTAGCGCTTTGTGCTCGCCGGCAAGCTGGCGACCTTTGTTGATTCGCCAGTCATTGACCCGTTTGCTGAAGTAACCGGGAAATGTTTGCACAAATTCTGGCTGACTGCGGTCAAGCTCAATGACTCTGGGCTGATATTTGATATTGGCAAACACCTGTTCGGCAGTGGCTGGTGTAATACCCGCCTCTAAGGCTGATTGCTGCAGGCTTTGCTTGCAGACGTTAAATGCCTGAACCGGATCGACATTAGCTGAGGGTTGCTCATCGGTATTTTGCTGGGCAAAAGCCGCCGGCTGAAAACTCAGCGCTGCCACTGACAGCATAAAACAGGAGGTTAACCGTGGGAACAAACGCTGACCTTTAGCGGATGTGCAACGGGAAAAAAAGCGCATAGAAATCTCCCTGAAATTAAGAGCACCCATGCTAACCTAAGTTGCTAGCATGGGCGAGATAACGTCAGGCAAATTTATGAATAAAATCGGTGATCAACGGACGAATATGTTTGCGGAATTGTGAACCGCTAAAAATACCGTAGTGACCGGCACCTTGCTGAACGTGATGTTTACGTTTAGATTTTGGAATGCTCTTACATAAATGCTGAGCTGCTTCGGTCTGACCCAAACCACAAATGTCGTCGTTAGCCCCTTCAACAGTTAACAGCGGTGTATTTTCGATAGACTCGAAGTTAACCGGTTGACCTTTATAGGTGATGGCGCCGCGAGCCACTTCATTATTTTTAAATACCCGTTCGATAGTTTCCAGGTAGAACTCCGCCGGCATATCCAGTACCGCCAGGTATTCGTCATAGAATGCCCGGAAACGGTCGGCATCTTCTTCTTCACCCAGAAACAGATTCTGGTAAAAATCGATGTACTTCTGCATGTGTGCCTGTTGGTTCATGCTGATAAAACCGCCAAGTTGCATAAAGCCAGGATACACCTTACGCCCTTCGCCAGGATAACCGTGCGGAACAGTCATAATGGCAACATTACGGAACCAGGACATCGGGTGTTTCTTGGAAAACTCATTAACCCGGGTAGGGTTTTTGCTGGTATCGATTGGGCCCGCCATCAACGTTAGCGTGTGAGGCGTAGCCGGGCTTTTTTGCTCGGCCATTACCGCGGTGGCAATCAATGCCTGAACGGTGGGCTGGCAAATAGCCATTAAATGGGTATTCGGACCAAGATACTCCATGAAGTTAATCAGGTATTCAACATAACAGTCAAAGCTGAAAGGGCCCTCATCCAGGGGCACTTCGCGGGCATCCGCCCAGTCGGTAATATATACTTCATGGTCTGGCAACAGTGCTTCTACCGTGCCTTTTAGTAATGTAGCAAAGTGGCCGGAGAGCGGTGCAACAAGCAATACTTTATGATCGTCGTGCACACCTACGCGATTAAAGTGAATTAAATCGCAAAACGGTTTGGATACTGCAACTTCTTCCTTAACGGCGTGGTATTTGCCATCAATGGTGATCTCGTCAATGTTAAAGCCAACTTTCTCGTAACGGCGGGTGAGTCGCATGGCGGTCTCAAGACTCGCACGGCTGACACGGCCTGGAATAGTGTGGGAAAATGGATTCGACGGGTGGCTGGCAATATCGTTTAGCAGACTAAACCCTTCATGCATGATTTGCGCACCGCGAGCCATGTAGTCGTATGCTTGGTAATTCATTGTTTCACTCCCGGAGGTACTACTTTTTGAGTGATATGTGGACCGACAAAAACGCCCTTGGTTCCACAGATGTCAAAAAAATGTAATACAAATATCAAAAAAGGGCTATTAAGTATAACAGCCCTTTTTCTGGGCCCGCATAACACTTTTGTTCTATTTTCAGAGCAAGTGTTGCGGGCATTTTTAGCCTGGCGGAGTCTTACTTAGCAGTAAACTTAGTAGTGAACTCTTCGCTCATGCCTTTCATCATCTCGCCCGCCTTTTGCTGGGTTTCAGTGATCAGCGTGTAGCTGCTTTTCGCAGACTCAGTCATTTTTTCCTGCAGGCTTTCTAAATACGCTTTTTGCGCTTCAGCAAGGCTCATCAGGTCCTTTTGCTGGCTGGCGGTCTCAACAAAAGACATACCGTCAGACATCAGGGTAGAGAACAGAGAATTTTGCTTTTCAGCTAATTCCTGCATGGTGTTCATGTTCAAAGTCGCAAGTTCAGTTACAGGCTTCATTGCTGTTTGAAATTTTTCAGTCATTTGCTCTAGCATTAGTCTCTCCTTAAAGAGTCGTTAATTAATTGGTTGATTTGGTTTCGGCCGCTTTAGTTGCAGGCTTTTTAGCTGTCGAAGTTGTTCTACGCGTACGCGTGGTTTTCTTTGCAGCCGGCTTAGCTGCAGGCTTTGCCTCAGCTTCAGCAGGTTTCGCCGCTGCTTCAGCTTCCTTTGCCGGGGCTGGCTCCTCTTTTGGCGCCGGGGCCGGAATAGGAGCGGCCTTTGCTGCGGCCTTTGGCGCTGCTTTCCTCGCAGGCGCTTTTGCCGGTGCCGCCTTGGCTGCTGGTTTTTCAACAGCCTTGGTTACCTCTTTCGTGACTTCTTTGGCGGCTTCTGCACTATCTTCAATCGATGATTTCACTACGTCTTTCATGTCAGACTGTAAGTGACTTAATGTTGAATAAGCGCCTTTAGAAGCAACAGCCAAACGGTCGCGCATGGCTTCAGCAAATTCAGAATTTGCGGCAAAAACACCTTTCGCTTCGGTTTGCACCGACACGGTTTCGAGATATTTCACGCTATCGCTCAATAAACCGGTAAACAACTCGGTTTGGTTTTGCGATAAGTCTTCCAGCATTTTTGCATTCACGGCCATCCATGAATTTACCGGCTTGGAAGACTTCTTAAGTTGCTCTGAAAATTTGCCAAACATATAACACTCCCGTTCGAAGTTTATACTTGCTGCGTTGCAGCATTCGTTGGTTATATATTAGACAGCAGAGGGCGGAATGGTCAAGGGGTATTTTGTTGCAATGCAGCAAAATGACTAGAACAATATAGAATAACCATACAACTTTTTATGCTGCGGTGCAGCAAGTGGCTATTTTTTCTGATCTTTTGTTGATTTGGTCCAGGCGTCGATATTCTGTTCCATGATTTTACTGAACATACCCAGCGGGCTGGTATCTACCATATTCTTCATCATTCCCTGCAAACTGTCCTGCTGTTCCATAAAACTAATCAGGCTTTGTTCAAGGTATTCGCGGAGGAATAACTGCATATCAGAATCGTAAAAACGGATAAGTTGCTTGAGGAGTTTATTCGTGAGCAGCGACTGATGCTCATTGGTTTCTGACTCACTTATAATCTGTAACAGGATGGTTTTAGTCACATCGTCACCGGATTTTGAGTCGACCACGTTAAAATCGGTGCGCTCATTGACCAGTGTTTTAATGTAATCCATGTTCACATACTGACTGCGTGACGTGTCATAAAGCCTGCGATTTGGATATTTCTTAATAGTAACCATCGGAACCTGTGCTTATCTTGTTTGAACGTGAGTGAAAAGCCATAACTGCTGCTCAGCCGGGCTGTTGGTCACTGCCCGGCAGTGGTACTGGCAACCTCAGAATCTGGTTTACAGAGTGATGAAAAAACCAAAAAGGGCCCCGATGCAGGGCCGGCAGGTTTAGAAAACCCTGTCAGCTATTCTGCAATGTAGCGCAGAACAGGCCGACAGAGCAAATATCGGGCGGTTTATCGTTAGCCGAGACGTCGTTTAACGTAACTGCCAGGTGCGTCTTCAATAATCGGATAAGACTTATGTTTACCCGGTTTGGGTGAGGTAACCTGTTTATCATTGTGTGACTGCAGCCAATTGTACCAGTCCGGCCACCAGGAGCCTTCATGCTGGGTGGCACCATCAAACCACGCGGCGGCATCTGCTGGCAGGTCTTCGTTGATCCAGTGAGGATACTTGCCTTTGGCGGGAGGGTTAATTACCCCTGCTAAGTGCCCGGAACCAGCCAGGACAAAGCGGGTATCACCGCCCACCAGCTGTGTGCCTTTATAGGCGGCTTGCCAGAGCACAATGTGATCGGCAATGGTGGCCAGGAAGTAAACCGGAACATCGATATTGCTCAGATCGATTGGTACGCCGTCAATCACCATACCACCCGGTTCCCGCAGTTTATTTTCCCAGTACATGGTGCGCACATACTGTTTAAAGCAGGCGGCGGTGATATTGGTGGCATCACTGTTCCAGAACAGAATATCAAAGGCAGCAGGATCCTCGCCTTTTAAATAGTTATTGATAAAGTACGACCAGAACAGGTTGTTCTCGCGCAACAGGCTGAAGCTAAGCCCCAGTATACGGCCGTCATACACGCCTTTAATGTCGGCGTTCTGCTCCATAGCATTAAGGCTTTCTTCGGTCAGGTAGTTACCAATTTCACCAGGCTCACTGAAGTCGGTCAGGGTGGTTAACAGGGTAAGTGACTGGATCCGCTCATCGCCCTGGGCGCGCAGGTAAGCTGCCGTTACGGCAGACAAGGTGCCGCCCACACAGAACCCGGTCATGTTAACTTTGGGTTGTTTGGTGATCTCACATACCACATCCAGTGCGGCCTGCGGGCCGTGCTTCATGTAACTCACGAAGTCATGGTCGGCAAGGGATTTATCCGGGTTAACCCAGGAAATCATAAATACACTAAAGCCGTTTTCGAGCAGCCCTTTTACCGCGGATTTCTTTTCATCCAGGTCGAGAATGTAATATTTGTTGATAAACGGCGGTACAAACAAAACCGGTGGTGCGTAGGTTTTGGCTTTTTTCGGCGTGTAATGAATGAGCTGGATCAGGTCATTCTGGTATACCACCTTGCCTTCGGTTGTGGCGAGGTTTTCACCCAGCTCAAAAGCCGACATATCGGTTTGCGTAATCTTAAATGCTTCCAGGGGGCTTTGTTCCAGGTCGCGCATGAAGTTCTCAATGCCTTTAAGCATGCTCTGCCCTTTGGACTTGAGGATTTCTTCACACACATCCGGATTTGAGAACAGGTAATTGGTTGGTGCGACCGAGTTAATATATTGCCGGGTGTAAAATTTAACCTGTTCAGCAGATTTAGGGTCAGCAAACGTCATGGAGTCCATCATGCCCTGCAGCATTTTGGAGTTGATCAGATAAGCTTGCTTTAAATAATTAAAAACCGGGTTGTCATTCCAGTCGGTGTGGCTGAACCGTTTGTCACCACGTGACTCACTGACTACTGCTTCGGCCTTCTCACCAAACATGGCTCTGCTTGCCTGTTGCCAGAGCTCGGTTTGCTGGCGCATAAACTCCATCTGGTTTTCAACCAGCTTAGAAGTATCTACTTCTACCTTATCGGCCAGTTTTGTGGTCAGTAGCTGTTGCAAGTGCTGCGGGTCGAACATCTTTGCAGCGTCGTTCGAATCAGCCTGACGGGTAAGAATTTTCTGTACCATGCTATTAAACTGCTCAGCATACTGGTTCAGCGTGTCCAGAATTTCCTGCTTATCCTGTTGCTCCACAAGTGCTCCTTGAAGTTGTTATTTTTTGCCTGAGGCGGTGCTGGTGGCAATGCCTTCCATCATTTTCTGGTAGAAAGAAAAGGCCTGTTGACTGCCATCAAGGTAGGGTTTCAGAAGGGTCATCATTGTTTCCTGATTACCGTTTTTTAATTGTTCGGTAAACATGGCAATGGTGGCTTCATGGATTTTGGTCATGTCCGGCCAGCCTAAGAGTTCGCGAGCTTCTGACGGTGACAGATCGATATCGACGGTAATTTTCATGGTAAACTCCTTACTTTAGCCAGTATCATGGCTTTCCCAAAGGCTGATAGACTTACAGAGTAAAAAGCGAACAATCACTTGTCTAGTCTGATGAGCCTAAAGTTGCATACAGGTAATTGACACAGCGCAAACAAAACCACTGTGTCCCTTGCCCGGTCTGAATGCCAGCAACCGGTCGTACCCGCAAAGTATTTACAGGAAGCGTTGTGACATCAAAAAAAGCCGAGCCTACTTCTAATCCTAACCGAAAACGCCGACTCTGGCGGTTTTTCTGGAAGTTATCTTTAATTCTGCTGGTCCTGTTTGGGGCCTACATCATTTATCTTGATGCCCAGATTAAGCATCACTTTTCAGGCAATAAGTGGCAGGTGCCTGCACAAATCTATGCCCGCCCGCTGCAATTGCAAAAGGGCGAGGAGATTACTCGCAAAGAAGTGTTGGACGAGCTAAAACTGTTGGGCTACCGGCGGGTGAATCAGATTCAGGGCAGTGGCGAATACAGTGTTAGTCAGGCCAGCATTAATATTTACCGCCGGGCGTTCCATTTTCCTGATGGCTTTCAGCCTCTGAGACAGTTATCTATCCGCTGGAATGGTGCGCGCATCACCTCAATCACTGATCTGCAAACTGACCAGTCATTGCAGCAGGTCAGGCTGGAGTCGTGGCTGGTAACCCGTCTTGCCAGTGGCAGTCAGGAAGACCGCATGCTGGTGACACTGGAAGATGTGCCGCCGCTTCTGGTAAAGGCATTAACGCTTACCGAAGATCGTGATTTTTACAGTCATCACGGTATCGCCCCGTTGTCTATCATCCGTGCGCTACTGGCGAATATCGCAGCCGGACGCACTGTTCAGGGCGGTAGTACGCTCACTCAGCAACTGGTTAAAAACCTCTATCTGAGCCGCGAACGTTCGCTGGAACGAAAAATCAAAGAAGCGCTGATGGCCATCATCATTGATGCCCGTTACAGCAAAGACAAGATTATCCAGGCGTATCTGAATGAAGTGTTCCTCGGTCAGAGCGGTGATATGGCTGTACACGGTTTCGGCCTGGCCAGTTATTTTTATTTCGATCGCCCGGTGTACGAACTCGACGAAACCGAAATCGCCATGCTGGTGGGGATGATAAAAGGGCCTTCTTATTATAATCCCCGCAAATATCCTGAACGGGCCGTCGAACGGCGCAATCTGGTGCTGCGTTTGTTACTGGAAGGCAATGAGTTAACCCCGCAGCAATACGAAATGGCTGTCTCCAGGCCGGTGGGCATTGCGACCGGCGATAGCCTGGCGACCGGCAAACATCCGGCATTTATGACCCAGGTGCGTAAAGAACTACAAACCATTCTCGCCGATCCTAACATCCGGGAGTCGGGGGTGAAGGTGTTCACCACCCTGGATATTTATGCGCAACGGCGCGCTGAACAGGCGCTAACCAGCACTCTGGACCGCTTGCAACCCGGCCGCGAAGCGCCCCTGGAAGGCGCGATGGTAGTCTCAGACATTGGCAGTGGTGAGGTGCGCGCACTGGTCGGCGGACGCAATGTCAGCTTTGCTGGCTTTAACCGCGCTCTGGATGCGGTACGGCCCATCGGCTCGCTGGTAAAACCGGCTGTGTATCTGACGGCACTGGAGCAACCGGCGCAGTATAATCTGGCTACCCCACTTGAAGATAAGCCATTATCTCTCAGCGATGAGCACGGTGATAACTGGCAGCCGCAAAACTTTGATAAAACTTACCGTGGCTCGGTGCCGCTTATTGATGCCCTTAGTTTGTCGCTTAACGTGCCTACGGTTAACCTGGGGCTTGAGCTGGGCATCGATAATGTTGCCGCCACTTTAAAAAAACTGGGTGTTAAACGGCCGGTTCCACAAGTCCCTGCGCTTACCCTGGGCGCGGTAGCACTGACCCCTTTTGAAACCAATCAGATATACCAGACGATTGCTAACAATGGTGCGTACCGACCGTTACATACGGTGAGTGCTATTGTGAGCGTGAATAACCGTTTAATGTGGCGTCACGCGGAATATGGCGAGCAGCGTGTTAACGAGGAGTCAGCGTATCTGCTTAATTACGCGCTTTATAAGGTGGTCACCGAAGGTACGGCAAAAGCCCTTGGCAGAACCTTCGACAACATCAACATGGCGGGAAAAACCGGTACCACCGATGATTACCGCGACAGCTGGTTTGCCGGGTATGACCGCAATAATCTGGCTACGGTCTGGGTAGGCAATGATGAAAACCATTCAACCGGGCTGACCGGCTCTACTGGTGCACTGCCGGTGTTCCTTGCTTATCAGCAGTTACAGGAACCTAAATCCCTGTCCCGACGTTTTCCTAATGGCCTGGGGATCGCGCATTTCGATCCTTCAACCGGAGCGGTAGTAACGGCCGGATGTCAGAACAGTATGAGTGTACCAGCAGTACTAGATGTTCTCCCCCCTGCACAAGGCTGTGCGGGTCAGCCGGGAGACAAAACACCGGCTAAGAAGGCAAAAGAAAAGTCCTGGTGGGAACGCTTGTTTGGTGGTTGATAGCCTAATAAAACCTGGCTAAAACTTCCTGGTTGGTGAAGTTTATAAGCAGAGTGCAATACATCCTTATTTTTGGTTCTTATTGAGCGAGATACTGTCATTGGGCAGATGAAGTAAAAGCGTAGAGGCGTCATGGACGACGCCTCCGGCCAGCGAGGGCATGGAGCCCTCTCTGGTCGATAGGTTTTACCTGCCCGATGACAGTATGCTTTTCGTGAGTAAGAACTGCGGGGGTCAAGGGGCGTCGCATAACGCCCCTTGGTGCTGTCGGCACCCCGACAAAATGCCAAGACATCTATCGTATTTAAAGTGAACGTTATAGCAAAAATAAGTTTGTTGTGAAGAAAAGAGGCTGCTAGCTTGCTATAGCCAAGTAACTGGGAGTGATTAGTCTTTAGCAGATAAAAAACTCAGGAGATTGCAGAGATCTGCAATTCCTGAGAAGTGGCACTACGGGAGTGTCCAGGGATACAAATGAGGGAAGCCTTTATTGCAGTAACGAGTCTGACGTAAACAGGTAACGAATCCCGTTAAAAATCCCCAGCGCAACGATATAGGCCAGCACCGGACCTAATAAAAGCCAAATTAAAAAACTGTAAGTAATCATAATCTTGAACCTCGCTGTTCGTTACGGGCACACCAATAAGCGATTCACGCTCACTGCCCTGTACCCAATCAGAGCCTCATCATGCTCGCCGAGCAGGCTGTCTGTTAGTCTAAGTCGCAGAATAGTTAGCGATAGTTGTGCCAGTACGGTGAAATTTCTTTAAGCTTTTGATATTAAGTAGGTTTTAATTTATTGGGGAATCTTTTATAAAAGATGGAGTAGCCTAAAAAACTAAAATGAGGTGAAATTTACCGCTGCTTAGTGATTTTTGCCATGCTGGTTTTGCACTGACACTACAGTCAATGAAAAAAATTAACTAAACCGATTAATTTTACCGGTTAGTCAGAATGACCAGAAGCGTGGTTAACTTCTCCAAAAGGGGGAATTAGCCATGCGATATATGATTTTTTTAGTTACTGCCATTTTGTCTTTTCAGGCATCAGCGACATCTGAGTGTGCTTTGTCATTGAGCGCTAATGACAGAATGCAGTTCGACACTAAGCAACTAGTGGTCTCTCAGCAGTGCGAATCCGTGTCGATTACGCTTACACATACCGGTAAACTGCCGGTGACTGCTATGGGACACAATATTGTGATTGCGCTGGAAAGCGATTTAAAAGGCATTGCTTCTGACAGCAGCAAGGCTGGCCTGAATAATAATTATGTGCAGCCTGGAGACGAGCGGGTAATAGTGTCGTCAAAGGTCATCGGTGGTGGAGGATCCGTAACCATCAGTGTACCCGTGGATACATTAGATCCTGCAAAGCAGTATGCCTTTTTCTGTGCAGTGCCGGGTCACTGGGTAATGATGAAGGGGGAGTTTAAAGTCACCCCCTGATTTTTTGCCATGCCTGAATAACCAAGGCCAGAATTGTGCCCGCGACTAATCCGGCGATACCATCGGCGGCAATACTCAGAATGAGGGCTATCTGCGGTATCAGCTGAGTTACCGATTCAGCGAGATGATGTAAGAACGGGATACTGTGAGTCAGAATACCGCCGCCGACCAAAAACATGGCGATGGTGCCAACAAATGACAGTACTTTCATCAGAATCGGTGCCGCTGTCAGTAAAAAACGCCCGCCTATACGCTGCGCACTGTTGTAGCCACCAGTGAGTGATTTACGCAGGAGGTATAAGCCCAGGTCATCCATTTTTACAATACCGGCCACCAGACCGTAAACCCCAATGGTAAAGGCGATACTTAATCCGCTGAGGACCAGAATTTGGGTGGTAAGGTCGGCACCCTGTAGGCTGCCGAGGGTAATCACGACAATTTCTGCTGACAAAATAAAGTCGGTGCGTATCGCCCCTTTAATTTTGTCTTTTTCCATTTGCACCAGGTCAATGGATGCATCGGCCAGGTTATTGAGGCGCTCATCGGCTTCCCCGGCGCTGTCGGCATGGGGCAGGAAACGATGGAGCACTTTTTCAGCCCCTTCAAAACACAAATAGAGTCCGCCAAGTACCAGCAGTACGGTGATTAGTACCGGTACAAACGCACTGATCAACAATGCGGCAGGCACCAGGATCAGTTTATTGAGGAAGGAGCCTTTAGCCACCGCCCATACTACGGGGATTTCGCGGTCGGGTTTCACGCCCTGTACCTGATTGGCATTCAGTGCCAAATCATCGCCCAGCACACCGGCAGTTTTCTTGGCTGCCATTTTCGACATCATGGCGACATCGTCTAGCAGAGTGGCTATATCATCAATGAGTGCAAGTAGGTTGGCTCCGGCCACGGGCAGTCCCTTATTGTTCTGGTTGTTTATGTTGTCGTTTGTCGATGAATTGCTGGAATTCGTTGCGACTATTGCACTTTACATTGCCTCCAAACAGTCGCGCAACTGTTGCCACAGTACTATTCATTGCCTTTTCGCAATTCACGGCATATTCACCGACTGTCTGCTCGGCTGGTTGGTACTCACCAATGCGTAAATCTGGTGATTTCTGCTCCAGTCGGCGCTGCCGTGTGACTTGTTCGGCGAGTTCATGCTGTTTTTGTGACTGTAGTCCTGCGATCCCCCGGCTGACGGCGTTCGATAGACGTCGTGAGGGCGGTGCGGGGCTGTCCTCTGCCTGAGTAAGTATTTCACCTGAGGTCGGCGCAGAGGCTTCGGTACCAGTATCTGGAATTTCTTCTGCTAGCGGTAGCGGGGGCGCGGCTTGGGGTTGTGATAGTTGGTTTTCTGGCTGTGACTCGATTATCCCAGGCACTTCAGGTGGAATATCGGTAACGACGGGCTCTGGCAATTCTGTAGCGGTCGGTTGGGTTGGTGCAGGCACAACAGGCGTGTACAGCACTGCTTGCACCGGCCTGGAATTAACCGGTGGCGAAGCAGGCGGCGGAAACGATAACGCGGCTAGTACTGCAATATGAATCAGCACCGAGCCGACAATCAGCCACACCAGTCTGCCAGCCTTCTTCGGGGCTGGTTCAACGGGTTGAAAACGCGTGGGCCCGGTAAAGGCTAAGTCCATTTTTTCCATGCCAGATAGACCGGCTGTTTTACGCTAAGTTCCCTGCGATAAACGACATTGCTGACAGGATGAAATGTTGTGGCACCAAAATGGTGCAAACCGAGTCTCATGCATTTAAATGGTGCGTAAAATTGTAAGAAAATATAACAATTTTTAATTTAGTCTTTGATTTTTATGGATTTTAATTTATGGCATAGGACTTGTTCTAGTCAATCTCGCACAACATGAACACTGGTAGCAAACCACTATTATTTTGGGAGCAACACATGAAACTAGTCACAGCAATCATCAAGCCATTTAAGCTGGATGATGTTCGTGAAGCCATTTCAGAAATCGGTATTGACGGTCTGACCGTAACCGAAGTGAAAGGTTTCGGACGTCAAAAAGGACATACAGAATTATACCGCGGAGCCGAGTATCAGGTCGACTTCCTGCCGAAAGTCAAACTGGAAATAGCAGTTCAGGATGATCAGGTGGAGCGTTTGGTTGAAGCCATCACTGGTGCTGCGAAAACCGGCAAAATTGGTGACGGCAAGGTCTTCGTTTACGACCTTGAAGGCGCTGTCCGGATTCGTACTGGCGAAACAGATACCGACGCACTGTAAGAGCAGTCGACGAGAAATTTGCGGAGATAAGCATAATGGAAACAACTTTTGAATTAGGGTACGCGTTAGATACCTTTTACTTTTTGATCTGTGGCGCACTGGTAATGTGGATGGCTGCAGGTTTTGCCATGCTGGAAGCTGGCCTTGTACGTGCTAAAAACACAACTGAAATCTTAACTAAAAACATCGCACTGTTTGCGATTGCCTGTACTATGTACATGATTTGCGGTTACGGCATCATGTACGGCGGTGGTGACTGGGTACCTTTCCTGGGCGGCATCGTAGGCGACGGCGCAACTGGCGTTGCTGATGAACCTGCAACCTATGCACCATCAGCTGACTTCTTCTTCCAGGTAGTATTCGTTGCCACTGCAATGTCTATCGTATCTGGTGCGGTAGCTGAGCGTATGAAACTGTGGGCGTTCCTTGCTTTTACGGTAGTGATGACTGGTTTCATCTACCCAATGGAAGGTGCCTGGACCTGGGGTGGCGCGTCTGTATTCGGCATGTACACACTGGGCGACCTTGGTTTCTCTGACTTTGCTGGTTCTGGTATCGTTCACATGGCTGGTGCAGCGGCTGCATTAGCGGGTGTACTGGTACTGGGTGCCCGTAAAGGTAAATACACTGCAGATGGCAAAGTTAACGCAATCCCTGGTGCAAACCTGCCACTGGCTACTTTGGGTACATTCATCCTGTGGATGGGGTGGTTCGGTTTCAACGGTGGTTCAGTATTGGCTACCGCTACTGTAGAAAGCGCAAACGCGGTTGCCGTAGTATTCATGAACACTAACGCTGCTGCAGCGGGTGGTACTATTGCTGCACTGATTGTTGCTCGCATTATGTTTGGTAAAGCCGACCTGACAATGGCTCTTAACGGTGCACTGGCTGGTCTGGTTGCTATCACTGCTGAACCTTCTACTCCTACGCCACTGACTGCGACTCTGTTCGGTGCTCTGGGTGGTATCCTGGTCGTATTCAGCATCGTTACTCTGGATAAACTGAAAATCGATGATCCGGTAGGTGCTATTTCTGTTCACGGTGTTGTTGGTCTGTTAGGTCTGTTACTGGTTCCTGTTACTGGTGGCGCGACTTTCTCTGGTCAAATCATCGGTGCATTGACTATCTTCGTATGGGTATTCGTAACTAGCTTAGTGGTTTGGTTAATCATCAAAGCAGTCATCGGTGTACGCGTTAGCGAAGAAGAAGAATTTGAAGGTGTTGATATCAGTGAATGTGGTCTGGAAGCTTATCCTGACTTCACTGGTGGCCGTTCATAATCTTCGGACACATTATTGATTAGGCACCTAAGTTAACAATAATAAGCCTAAATCACTTCGACTCAGACCCCGCTTATGCGGGGTTTTTTCTTGCTCGTACCAAGCGCTCTATCCCACTGCGTATGCTTCAAAAGCTTCTGCACTCAGCGGGCGGCTAAAGTAGTAACCCTGAAAATAGTCACAGCCCATCTCCCTGAGCATGTCTACCTGTTCCTTGCTTTCTGTACCTTCTGCGACCGTGAGCAGCTTCATGTGTTTACCTATTGCGATAATTGACCTGACCAGCTCTTTACTTTGCTGATGGTCGATATTGTCGATAAAGGACTTATCAATTTTGAGCACGTTTAGCGGTAAATCGCGCAGATAGGAGAGTGATGAGTAGCCGGTACCAAAATCATCCAGTGCTACCGAAATACCTATGTTCTGTAAGGTTTTTAGTTGCTCAATGGCTTTGTGGCTATCGAATAATAAACTCGATTCAGTCAGCTCAACTTCGATAAGCTGGGCCGGTATGTTGTAGTCAGTCCGTTGTGCCAGCAGGTAATGAATAAAATCACCTTCGGCAAATTGCGAGGCCGTTACATTGATAGATACCCGGTAAAGCGGCACGTTTCGCTGTTGCCAGTCGCGGATCTGGTCAAAAACGCGGCGTAACACCCATTTGCCTAACTCATGGATAAGGCCTGTTTCTTCGGCAATGGGTATAAAATGTGCCGGTGAGATAAAGCCTTTCAGCGGGTGGTGCCAGCGCAGCAACGCCTCACTGCCGGTCAGCCTGCCATAGGTATCCACCTTTGGCTGATAAACCATTGAGAGTTCATCGTTATTTTGTAACGCTCTGGACAAGTCTTCTTCCAGCTCACGGGCAGCATCCTTGATGGCCAGCATTTCAGGGGCGAACAGTGAGCACTGATTGCGGCCACGCTCTTTGGCTTGTTGCAGCGCGTGTTCGGCAGAGCTGATCACGTCAAAACGGTTTTCAATTTGTTCGGGGAACAATACGGCGCCGGCGCTGCATTGAACTGATATCTTACGCCGGCCAATGATAATTTCATCACTGACTATGGCTTTCAAAGCGGCCCAGTGAACATTCAGCAGCGCGGTGTAGTCGGCCTGAAGGTTGGTTAGCAGAATGGCAAAATCATCGCCGCCATTACGAGCTATAAAAACATCTGCAGAGCGATAGGCAGCAAATCGGTTGCCCAGTATGTGGATCACTTGATCGCCAATCTCGTAGCCGTACTTTCGGTTAATCTCACCAAAATGATCCAGATCGAGCAGTACTAACAAAACATTCTGCCGATGCCTGATGGCATCAAGGTAGGTAGCATTGAGCACCTCGAGTAAGCGGGCGCGATTAGGTAAATTCGACAGGTAATCGTAATAAGCCATGGAACGCAGTTTTTGTTCGAGTTGATCGCGCTGTAATTCTGATGCAGCCCGGGATGAGACGACCTGCAGGGCTTGTTGCAAGGCATTATCAATGCTATCGGGTCGTGACAAGAACATCATAATTAAGCCCGTATTCTCACGGGCGCTATTTACAATGGGTATGCCGGTGTAGCTGGCAAAGGCTGGTGCCTCATTGGTTTCACGACCATTAAAGCTGGCGGCGGTGATGTGCTTCGCACTATGCATGCCCCGGTTTAACACCTCCTGACTGGGTGTGCCCTCAGTTTGATAAGTAAAGTTTGGCCATGGTTGCCCGTGTTTTAGTACAGCCCTGGTTTCTATCTTCGTCACATCGTCTGCATATACATCACCAACAAAAATGAATTCCGCCGGCGAGAGTTGATAAAGGGTTGCAATCATTTCGACGTGAAAATGATCGGCGTCGTCGCCTGCCGTGCTGGTAGCGAGGCGTCTGAGGGCAAGTTCGAACTCCCCCTGACGTTTAAGCTGAAGATCCAGCTCTCTGACATTGCGCCTGTATGAAACGCTGAGCATTAAGGCGAAAGCCAGAGATATCAGAGTAAAGGGCAGGCCACCGGTATAAAAAAGTGGGACACTGCTGCTGTCAATCTGATAACTCAAAAAGCTCGTGGCTACCGACAACCCCAGGCAAACGGTCAGAGCCAGTGAGGTAAAATTGTTTTGTTGCTTATAAAAACGTATAGCAAACATAAGCAGCACAATCGCCATAACAATAAAGCCAGCATGGAACAGGGAGAAAAACGTACTGGGTTCACCAACCAGCAGGGACATAGGTTCGCCAAATAAGTTATCAAACCTAACCAGTTGCGGATTGTTGCCATGCCTCAGAACGGCATCAGAAAAAGTGTTAAACAGAGAGAAAATGGCCGCGATGGTAGCAAAGGCCAGTACCATGAGGTTGGTATAGCGGAATCTGCACCAGTGACCAAAGGTATAAATAATAAATGGCCAGCCGAGGATGATGATATTGGTATGCAGCCTGCTGAGAGTAATGGCTTCGGAAACCGTTGCGGCCTGGTGAAACCGCCAGGACAAAACATGGTAAGCCACCAGCAGTAAATTAACGATGGCCAGCGAGTAGAAATGATGTTTTTTGTGCTGAATACCGGAGAGTAGGATGAATAGAAAACAAACCAGGTTGAGTGTAATAACGGTCACAAAATATATTGTCATTAACTAGATCCTGTGCAGCGGCCATGAAACGGGGTAGATGGCCAGTGTCTGTTTCTTTCCTTTAAACAGTCAGTTGGGGTTAGGAAACGATAACTGGCTACTACCAAAGTTTAACAGGTGGTGGCAAATTTGCGTACAAAGTCGCTTGCGATGTGAGCAGTTTGGCCGAGTGAATCGCTTTATCCGTAACGATTGACCGTTAAAATCGATTGGTCGCTTTTTAGTCTTCAGGCGTAGCAATTTAGAAACTCATAATCAAAGGATAGAACATGGCTAAAGCACCCAAGCTTACCACCACCGCAGGCGCTCCGGTTTCGTCAAACTCCACTTCAAAAACGGCAGGCAGTCGTGGTCCGGTTCTGCTGGAGGATTATCAGCTAATCGAAAAGCTCGCCCATCAAAATCGCGAACGTATTCCAGAGCGGGCAGTACATGCAAAAGGGTGGGGATTGCAAGGCACGTTTACCGTTACCCATGACATCACTCAATACACCTGCGCCGATTTATTTTCTGAAATAGGCAAAAAAACCGACGTGTTGAGCCGCTGGTCAACGGTAGCTGGCGAGTCCGGCGCAGCCGATACTGAACGCGATGTGCGTGGATTCAGCCTTAAGTTTTATACGGAAGAGGGTAATTGGGATATGGTGGGCAACAACACGCCTATTTTCTTTATCCGCGATGCCTTTAAATTTCCCGACTTTATTCGCACCCAGAAACGTCACCCCAAAACCAACCTAAGAAGCCCGGAAGCGATGTTTGATTTCTGGGCTGCCCAACCCGAATCCGTGCATCAGGTGACAATCTTAATGTCTGACCGCGGTATTCCTAAAAACCCGATGTACATGAATGGCTATGGTTCTCATACTTTTAGTATGTGGAATGCTAAGGGCGAGCGATTTTGGGTGAAGTTCCATTTTAAAACCCAGCAGGGTCATGAGCATTACACCAACGAAGAGTCAGAGCACATTATCGGCAAAACCCGGGAGTCATATCAGGAAGACCTCATCAACGCCATTGATGAGGGTAACTATCCCAAGTGGACGCTGTACATTCAGGTAATGCCTGAAGAAGAAGCCGGTAACCAGGCCTACAATCCCTTCGATTTAACCAAAGTCTGGCCGCACAAAGACTATCCGTTGATTGAGGTAGGTGAACTGGAAATGCATACGGTACCGGAAAATTATTTTCAGATGATAGAAAATGCCGCCTACAGCCCTTCTAATGTGGTGCCAGGCATTGGGTTTAGTCCGGATAAAATGCTTCAGGCAAGAATCTTCTCTTATGCAGATGCGCACCGGTACAGACTCGGAACGCACTATGAAGCCCTGCCTGCTAATGCACCAAAGAACGCTAAGGTGAATCACTATCACAAAGATGGCGCCATGCGATTCTTTACCAATGATTTTGATAACCCGGATGCCTATTACGAACCTAATCAGCATAGCGGCCCACAAGCGCAGGTGGAAAACCCCGAACCACCGCTGCGTATCGACGGCGACGCCGACCGATACAATCAGGAGGAAGCAGATATTGATTACGTGCAGCCCAGAGCACTGTATGAAATGTTTTCCGACGAACAAAAGGCCCGCTTATGCAAAAATTACGCCGCGGCCATGGGACCATGCTCAGATGGGGTAAAAGAACGCTGGTATGCGGTACTGGAAAAGGTCCACCCGGACTATGCGGCAGGCGTTAGAGAAGCCGTTGAGTCACTGGATACCGATGTGAATACGGTACCGGTAACCGAAGACACACCGCTGAAAGACAAATAAGTTAGCTAAATGCAAAAACGCCCGGTTCACTTCATGAGTTGTACCGGGCTTTTTAATGTCTTACGTCTTAAGCGGTTTGCCGCATTTCTTCAGCAACTTCCGGTTGTTCCTCGCAGGGCTGTTCAATGAAAAACTCTTCCAACTCTTCCTCTGAAGCTATGCGGGTAACCCGGATCCCGGCTTGTTCATAATCCGCATTCACATAGCCAAGCTCAGCAAACTTCTCGAAATAGTCGCAGAAGGGATAACAACTCCACTTTTGTTTAAACAGCTCCGCGTTGGCAACGAGATCGCACAGGTGGTTAAGCGGCGGATTAAAATGCATATGAAATTGTTTAAAGACGTGGCGGCCGGTATTCACTAATGTAAGGCCGGCCTGACTGCAACGCATGGCAAAATCCACATCGCTGAAGCCATAGCCATCGTAGTCGGTATCAAAGCCACCGAGACGCTCAAAATCATCGCTGGTGATAGCAAATGCTGTGGCATCAAAATGAACAAAAGGAAGTTCTTTTGGCGCCTGAACGGGTATTGTTGCCAGGTCTTGTAACACACTTTCAGAGACTTCCTCGGCTTTACACGGCAGGTCAGTGATGTTTGCGGTGGTCACTTTGCCGTTTACCAATGGCGCTGTCATTTCCTGCAGCAGCGTTGCCGGACATATACAGTCTACATCCAGGTAGATAATCTTTGCGGTGGTACAGGCTTCAAAGCCACGATTACGGGCTTTGGCTATGGGTAACTCTGAATGCGTGGTGAAACAATGCTGAATGTCAAAGTGCTCACTGCTTAATAGCGACTCGTCACTGGGCGAGGTCATCCATACAATCACCACCTCTTTGGGGATAACTGAAGAACGCTCAATACTGCTTAGCAAATTAGATAACTGCTGGGTGCGATGCTTCACAATAGTAACGATACTAAATTCTGTGCTCATGGTACTGACTCTCTGCGGTTGGATGTCTCACAAGACAAATTGAAAAAATGGTCCACTGGTACTGCAAGCGAGGGGACAGATGATTAGTTCATAGCAACTCAATTCATTATTACCAACAGCATTGCAAACATGATTCCAATTCGTCTGCGCCCGCTGATGGTTGCGCAGCCCGCGTATTTAAAGGTGTTTGGTTTTTCAGCAAAAAGTGAAGGATTGTAATAATATGTTATCTTAGGCAAAGCATTCACGCCGGGCTGGTAATTCTTACAGACAGCCAGACACTCACAGTAACAAGGGTAACGTAATAATAATGATGTTGAGTTTAGTAAAAGGCACGGGGATTAAGCTGACTTGTGTGGTTATGGGACTGGCGATATCTGTTTCTGCCATTGCTTATGACAGAATTACCGGTAAACCTTTTGCCAGTCGCTCCGAAGTGATTGCCCGGGAAGGGATGGTGGCGACCAGCCAGCCGCTGGCAACCCAGGTAGGTCTGGATATTCTTAAGCAAGGCGGCAGCGCCATAGACGCAGCCATTGCAGCAAACGCCATGCTGGGTTTAGTAGAGCCTACGGGGAGCGGTATTGGTGGCGATCTGTTTGCTATTGTCTGGGATGCCGAGAGTAAACAGCTATACGGGCTGAATGCGTCAGGACGGTCGCCCAAATCGCTGACTACTGAGATATTTTCCGCCGCTGGGCTAACTAAGATTCCATCCTTCGGGCCGTTGCCGGTATCCGTTCCCGGAGCCGTAGACGGTTGGTTTGAACTGCATAATCGCTTTGGCCGCTTACCCATGACGTCACTACTGTCGCCGGCAATTCGTTACGCTCGCAACGGCTTCCCTGTAAGTGAGCTGGTAGCTTATTACTGGCAAATGAATGTAGACCGAATCGGTCATTACCCGGGATTTGCAACCACTTTCATGCCCGGTGGAAAAGTGCCGCAAAAGGGCGATATGTTTAAGAATCCGGGGCTGGCTGCGACCTACGAAAAAATTGCTACCGGCGGCCGTGATGCATTTTATAAAGGCGATATTGCCCGGGTGATTGCGGCTTATATGAAAGAGCAGGGCGGGTATTTGAGTTATGAAGACCTGGCTGCTCACACCTCTGACTGGGTGACGCCGGTATCGGCTAATTATCGTGGCTACGATGTCTGGGAGTTACCGCCTAACGGTCAGGGCATTGCGGCGCTGCAGATCCTCAATATTCTGGAACAGTACGACATTGAAGGCATGGGATGGGATTCTGCCGATTATATTCACACCTTTGTTGAAGCAAAAAAACTGGCCTTTGAGGACCGCGCTAAGTACTACGCCGATCCGGCATTTAATGATATCCCGGTAGCACCGCTGATCAGTAAAGAATATGCCCGGGAGCGACGTAAACTTATCGATCCGCTAAAGGCGGCAAACCGCTATGATGCCGGGGTTATCGACGGCGACACTGTATATCTGACTGTTGCCGACAGCCGCGGCAATTTGGTGTCGTTAATTCAGAGTAACTATCGCGGCATGGGCTCCGGCATGACCCCGCCAGGTCTCGGCTTTATTCTGCAAAACAGAGGTGAGCTATTTACTCTGGAGCCCGGTCACAGTAACGAATATAAGCCGGGTAAACGCCCCTTTCATACCATTATTCCGGCCATGGTCACGCGCAACAATAAACCCTGGTTAAGCTTTGGCGTTATGGGGGGGGCCACGCAACCCCAGATGCATGCGCAAATAATCGTCAATCTTATTGATTTTGGTATGAATTTGCAGGAGGCTGGTGATGCGCCCCGGTTTATCCACAGTGGCTCAAGCAGTCCTACCGGTGCCTTAATGAAAGACGGTGGCTCAATTAGTCTGGAACGCGGTTTTTCGCTGAGCACCGAAAGGGAATTGCTGGAAAGAGGTCACAAACTGGAAAATAAACTGGGGATTTATGGTGGCTATCAAGCGATTATGTATGATGCCGATAAGCAGATATACTATGGCGCATCAGAAAGCCGCAAAGATGGTCAGGCTGCCGGATATTAAATAACAACACCGGTCGATAACGATAAAAATAACGGGAAGACTATGTCGCAACCACAAAAAGGTATTTGTGCTGAACCCAATCTGCATGCGCAGTACTTGTTGTTCAATGTGATTGACGACGATTCACAGGCAGTCCGGGCCAAGCTGGGCCGGGCACTGGAAGTGATTGATCATTACGATAATGAACACTATGAAGCCATGGTGTCAGGGGTTATTGCCGTGGGCAGTAATTACTGGAGTGAACTGTATCCGGGTCCTATCCCCGTTGAACTGACGCCGTTTCCTGATATGCAAAGTGAAGACCGTGTTGCACCCTCCACGCCCTGCGATCTGTTTATTCAAATCCGCGCTGATCGCATCGATATTTGCTATGCCATTGGCCTGGAGATCATGGAGCTAATGCGGATCCACGTAGAGCTGGTGGAACAGATACAGGGTTTCCGCTATCTGGATGGTCGCGATCTCAATGGCTATTTGTATGCCCAGGACAATCCCCGGGGCCTGCAGCGAGCCAAAGTTGCCGTTATCGAAGACGATGACAACGGCTTTGCTGGTGGCAGCTATGTGCATGTACAGCGCTTCAGGCACGATTTACGCCGTTGGTTGAGCCTGTCTGAACGCCAGCAGGAACAGATCATGGGCACTACCAAAGAGCATAACCTACCCAGTGTAGAGTGTAATCCATCCTCTCATAGCGTCAGGGCCAGTATTATTGCTACAGAGCAGGGTAAGGCGGACTTGCTCAAGCAGGGCATGCCTTACGGCGATATGACATCGCAAGGTATGTTTTCGGTTATCTGTGCGGCCAGCTCACAACCCTTTAAACGTATGTTACATAGTCAGATATACGGCAGTGGCGACGGCGAGTACGATCGCTGGCTGGACTATACCGCTGCTGAGACAGGCTGCGCTTTTTTTGCACCGTCCATCGCGTTTATTAAAGCCCAGGCCAAGCTCTGATCACACCATCTGCTCATGACGCCAATTAACTACAATCAGCTGTATTACTTTTACATGGTGGCCGAGCACGGCTCTATTGCCCGGGTTAGCGAATTACTGCATATCACACCGCAAACTATCAGTGGCCAGATAAGTGCGTTGGAAGACACTATTGGCGCATCGTTATTCACCCGCCAATCCAGGCGGTTGATACCTACGGAGCTGGGGATACTGGTGCAGGGCTATGCGGCAGATATTTTTCAGCTCGGAGAAGAACTCAAGTCGGTGCTTAATCAGCAGCACAACCAGTGGCAGAGTTTTACCGTGGGGATCACCGATGTGCTGCCCAAAACTCTGGTTTACGAGATGCTTAAGCCGGTCCTCCAGTTACCGGTGAAACTGGTGTGCCGGGAAGGAGAACTGACCTCGTTGCTCGGCGAGCTGGCGGTTAACCGTCTGGATATGGTGTTATCCGATCAGCCTATTCAAACTGGTAGTCACATTAAGGCATACAGCCACTTGATCACTGAGTCGCCCATGGCTGTGTATGCGGCTGCCGATAAATACGACATACTCAGTCAGGATTTCCCCCGTTCACTGCATAACGCCCCTTTTCTGCTGCAAGGCAAAAAGTCGTTAATTCGACAACAGTTGTTAGGCTGGTTCAGCACCCAGGATATTCAGCCTGATATCACGGCAGAATTTGACGACAGTGCGTTGATGCTGGCTTTTGCCCAGGAAGGGTTGGGGGCTTTCTCAGCCCCATTATTATTGGCGCCTCAGCTGGAAAAGCAATTTGCTCTGCTCAAAGTAGGCGTGATCAACCGTGTTACCGAGCAGCTCTACGCGATTTCTCCGGAGCGTAAACTCACTCATCCTGCCGTTCTGCAACTGGTAAAAGCCCTGCGTAGCTGAAACCGGCATCTAATAATTTTTGATCAGGAATTACCTGACTAAATGTAAGTTATATACGATTTTAACTTACAGTGAATGACCTTATATAATGCACTGTGTTAATTTTCGTTTCTTGTTTAGCGAGGCTTTTATGAAACGTGTAGTGCTGTTTTTGATCACAAACCTGGCCGTGGTACTGGTACTCGGGATTGTGCTCAGTGTGGTATTTGCCGTGCTGGGTATTAACAGCCAGAGTATGAGCGGCTTACTGATATTTGCTGCTGTATTTGGTTTTGGTGGTTCGTTTATTTCACTGTTAATGTCGAAGTGGCTGGCAAAGCGCTCAACCGGCGCTGTTGTTATAGAACGGCCGCGAAATGCGACTGAGCAATGGCTGTTGGAGACCGTAAAACGCCAGGCCCAGAAAGCTGGTATCGGCATGCCGGAAGTGGCGGTTTATGATTCGCCGGAAATCAATGCCTTTGCCACGGGTGCCAATCGCAATAACGCGTTGGTTGCAGTGTCGACAGGCTTACTTCACAACATGACGCAGGAAGAAGCTGAGGCTGTGCTGGCCCACGAGGTATCGCACGTGGCCAACGGCGATATGATTACCCTGGCGCTTATTCAGGGGGTGGTAAACACCTTCGTGATTTTCCTGGCTCGCGTGGTTGCAGGCTTAATCAGCAATCTGATGCAAAACGATGAGGATGGTGAGGTAGTAGGCGGTTTCGCTTATATGTTCACGGTTATTATTCTGGAAGTGATCTTTGGTGCACTGGCCAGTGTGGTGGTGTTCTGGTTCTCTCGTCAGCGTGAGTTTCGTGCCGATGCGGGCTCCGCTTCATTAGTGGGTAAGCAAAAAATGATAGCTGCACTGGAGCGACTCAAGTCTAACCGGGAAAGCGAGCTGGAAGGTATGATGATGGCATTCGGTATTGCTGGTAAACGTAGCTTCTCAGAATTGTTTATGAGTCACCCGCCGCTGGAACAGCGGATCCAGGCGCTACGCTCTAATGAGCATGTTTGATTAGTCACCCAACCATCGCTACCCGGTGATGGTTGAATGCTTTGGCCGGACGGGCTTCCACTTCCCGTCTGGCTTTTTTATTTGGTTTGGCAAAAACAGCTTATTTTGCGGTAGCCTGATCAGGTTTATTAAGCAGGTAGATAAGATACACAATCGCCACAATCGGCACGAATACAGAAATACCCAGAGACAGCGCGGTCAGTATGGGTTTGTCTGTCTTGCGTTTACCTAAAATAAACCCCACCACGGTCATGATGATAGCCACGGGGATTAGCCATTGAAAAATAGTCTGTATATCGTAATTACTCACTTCGGCTTCCTGTTGGTTAATGTGCTACAGCGCCATCCCAGTCGGCCGGGAGGTCGGTGTGCATCAAAGTTTCAATGGTGTGAATGTGATAATGCAGCAGTCGGTCGTCGGGGGCTATCAGCAAAGCCTTATTGAAATGACTGAGCGCTTCCTGAAAGTCTCTGGTAATACGACAAGCGAGGCCATCACGAATGTAGGGCGCCACGATAAGCTTTTGTTTACGAGTATCCTCGCTCAGGTGGTTAAGGACTTCATAAACCCGCACCGGGGCCTGACGACCTTTAACTCTGACCACATCCAGTACCCTGGACTCTATTTGCTGTTTATGGCTAATGGCTTTGAGTGTTTGCGCACTGATAACAATATCGGCATGATACTTCGGCGCCAGTCCTTCCAGTCGAAAGGCGATATTCACGCTGTCGCCAATCACGGTGGTATCCATTCTGTCATCGCTGCCCACAGTACCCAGGATAACCGGGCCAATATGAACGCCCACGCCAACCCGAATACCTTCATAGCCGGATTTGGCCCGGTGGCTGTTGTACACGCTAAGGGCTTTTTGCAGGTCGAGTGCCGCATTCACCGCATCGGTCGCTATGTCGGTGCCATTTCCGCCGGGGTGGTCAAACAGGGCCATAATGGCGTCGCCGATGAATTTATCGATAAAGCCGCCATTCTGGTGAATGGGGTCGTTCATGCGCAAAAAATAGGAGTTCAGAAAGTTCATCAACTCCTGGGGTTTCATTTTCTCCGACAGCCCGGTGAAGCCGCGAATGTCACAAAACAGAATAGCAACTTCGTCTTCGTCGGCGCGGCCGAGCTCGAGGGTGTCGATACCATGTTTGGCAAAGTGGTCGACAAACTGTTTCGGTACAAACTTCTGGAAAGTCTGATTCAGCCGCATGGCCTCATCAGCCTTTTCCAAAAAGCGTTGTTCACTATCATCGTTACGAATGACCGGTTCAGGAATAACGCGGGTCGCGGCCCGGGCAATACGAAGGGTAACCCTTCTCTGCCTGATAAGCAGCAGGGTAACAATCCCGGCGTAGAGTACCGTTACGCACACAAAGGCTGTGTAAAGCAGCGTCATCCCTGCATTGTTCCTGATCCGTCCGTTAACTTAAAGGTTGGCAAACACTTTGCGCGCCGCCTCAAGTGTAGCGTCGACAATGTCCTGCGTATGCATTTTAGACACAAAGCCCGCCTCATAAGAGGCCGGAGCCAGATAAACACCTTCGTTGAGCATGCCGTGATAAAACTGCTTAAAGCGCTCCTGATTGCAGTTAATTGCCTGCTGATAGTTCACAACCTTATCGACGTCGGTGAAAAACAGGCCGAACATTGAACCGGCGTGGTTGGTGGTAAATGGAATACCGTGCTCATCAGCGATGGCCTGAAATCCTTCAACCAGCGCTTTAGTGCTGTTAAAGATAGGTTCATAGAGGCCAGGCTCGGCAATTTGTTCCATCGCTGCCAGACCCGCCGCCATGGCGATAGGATTACCTGATAAGGTACCTGCCTGATAGACAGGGCCGGTTGGTGCAATATGGGTGAGAATGGATTTTTTACCACCAAATGCACCCACCGGCATACCACCACCAATGACTTTGCCAAGACAAGTCAGGTCGGGAGTGACGCCATAGCGCTCCTGCGCGCCGCCGCGGCTTACCCGAAAACCAGTCATTACCTCGTCAAAAATCAGTACCGCGCCGTGCTCGTCACAAATATCGCGCAGGCCTTGTAAAAACCCATCGACGGGGGGAATACAGTTCATGTTGCCGGCAACCGGCTCAACAATAATACAGGCAATATCGTCGCCCACTTCAGCAAATACCTGCTTAACGCTATCGAGGTTATTATATTCAACGGTTAAGGTATGCTGTGCTACGTCGGCTGGTACGCCCGGCGAGCTCGGTACGCCAAGGGTAAGAGCGCCGGAACCGGCTTTTACCAGCAGGGAATCGGCGTGGCCATGATAGCAGCCTTCAAACTTCACCAGCTTATTTTTGCCGGTGTAACCACGCGCCAGACGAATGGCTGACATAGTGGCTTCGGTGCCTGAGTTCACCATCCTGACCATTTCCATGGATGGCACTATCTCACGCACTTTTTCGGCCATAATAATTTCGGCTTCAGTGGGGGCACCGAAGCTTAAACCCGAAGCCGCGGCATGGATTACCGCTTCGCGGATTTTGTCGTTGTTGTGGCCCAGTACCATAGGACCCCATGACTGCACATAGTCAATGTAACGCTTGCCATCCACATCATAGATATACGGGCCGTCTGCCTTTTCAATAAAGCGCGGTGTTCCGCCGACTGCTTTAAAGGCTCGCACAGGTGAATTTACGCCACCGGGAATAGAAAGTTGGGCGCGCTCAAATAGTTGTTCGGATCGTTGCATAATGTTTTTAGCTCTTATTGCTATACCAGATGACAGGCTTTTCGTATTGACTCACCAGATTTTCCACGCCGAGCGTGAGAGCGAATAACGCCATGCGCACTAATACGCCGTTGTCGGTTTGTCTGAAAATCGCCAGATTAGGGTTGAGATTGAGGTCGTTATCCAGCTCGTTAGCCTCTGTACGGGAATCCCTCGGTAACGGATGCATAATAACGGTTTTAGATTGAAAGTGCCGGGTGTAAATTGATTGATTTAAACGGAATTTTCCGCGGTATTTATTGGCTTCATCCTGCGAAGGGAAGCGTTCCTCCTGAATACGGGTCTGATAACAAATATCGGCGTCCATATTCCCTTCGAGCTGATCGGTTACCTTTAATGAGTGACCGGCATTTTCAATAGCTTCCAGTATGTAGTCCGGCATCGCCAGCTCTTTGGGAGATATCAAAGTAAAACGAACGTTCTTGAATAAGCACAGCAGTTTAGACAGGGAGTGCACGGTTCGCCCATAACGTAAGTCACCAATCATGGCGATGTGCAGGCCATCAATGGTTTTGTTATTGAACTGTAGTTCTCGCTTAATGGTAAACAGGTCAAGTAAGGCCTGCGTGGGATGCTCATTGGCACCATCACCGCCGTTTAACACCGGTACCCGGCTGCCTTCCGCAAATTCAGCAACTGAGCCGGCAGCCGGATGGCGCATGGCAATAATGTCGGAATAGCCGCTGAGTACCCGGGCTGTGTCGTAAAGGGATTCCCCTTTAGCCAGCGCGGAGTTTGCCATGCCGGTGGTTTCCCGCACTTCACCGCCGAGCAGGTTGAAGGCTGTACCAAAGCTCACCCGGGTTCGGGTACTGGGTTCAAAAAACAGGTTACCCAGAATTGCGCCTTCAAGAACAGTGGTTCTCTTTTGACGCCTGGCGTAGGGTTCCATGCTTTGGGCGACACTAAAGACCAGTTCTATCGCATCACGATCGAACTGAGAGACAGAAAGAATATGATTACCGGTGAAACTCGACATAGATTTAGCTGCGGCCTCATTGATTTGTGGCTAGTGTAGCAAAAATCGCTAACTGCCGTGCGGATTATCGTTGCGCGGGATCATATCCCTGTGCGTAAACATTGCCAAGATTGGCGTGCTAAATATATTCCCTCAGCGTTGCAACCGGGGCATGATAAACTATTTACTCAAATCCGTCGTTTAAATGAACAGTACAGCGTATGCCCAAGCCTAACAAAATGACGAACCAGAGCCAGACTGAGTCCTCCGGCAAGGGGAGCCAAAACAAAACTGGCTGGTGGTCAACGAACTGCCCTTTTTGTAAGCGTATGCGCCTGTATGTGATTTGGACAATATTAATGTTTGTGGTGTATTTCTATGTCTTCCAGCGATGATTACATTTTTATCCGCTCTACCGCTAAACGCAACGGCCTCACCACATTGCTGATTGGCGTAGCCGTATTGCTGATTGCTTCAGTGGCGTTAAACCTTAGTCCTGACTGGTTGTTTTTACCTCTTATATTTGCGGTAAGTGGTGGTATCGTTACCATATTAGTGGGCTGGTTTAAATTGCGGGAACCGCCGCATAGTCTGGCCATTGGCCGCGATAAAGTGAGCTACCAGCATCGCTGCGGACAATGGCATATTGCCTGGGATGATATTCAGCGGGTGGATTGCCCCCGGGTGAGTCGCGGGCTGAACCATGACACTCTGGAGCTGGTGGGCTTTAAACTAAAACGCTACGACGAATTTTTAACGACCATCTCGCCGCGTCTGGCCTCCCATATTATTATTGAGCAGCGGCCACTGATGGTACACGCCCAGGATAAGTCCTGTTCGACCGGCGGCTGCTACAGCAGTAGTTTGTTCGAAGATAAACCTTTTGTATTGGAAAACGGCGAGACCTTAACCGGCATCAAGGCTATCCTGGCTAATCGTATGACGGCGGTGAGAAATGCGCTGGGCTATGACGTGTTTATTTCTGCCAGTGAATTAGACCGTGAGCCGGGCGAGTTTGTCGGGCTGTTGCGCGAGTGTCAGGTGGCGCGGTTACGTGAACAGGCTTAGTGGGTAAAGGCTCCGTTATCCTGAATAAATTTGTCGGCCTGGGCGGCAGCGATTTCGCATTCCAGAATAATGGTCGGCAGCATTTCAGCCACCTCATAATGATTGCCGAGTTTCAGGGCGGACTCCATCTCGTTGGCCAGCGCCTGGAGTTTTGGCACCCCAGTGTAACAGCAAGCCCCATGCAGCCGGTGGATCTCATCCTGTACGCCTTTGTAATGGCGCGCATCCCATTCACTTCTGATCACTTCTGCCGCCTGGGGTAAATGAGCAATAAACTCACCTAGCAGTTCCATCGCCAGGTCCCGGTTCTGATTCGCGCGCTTAAGGGCCAGCTGCCAGTCCAGCGTTGGCAACGCCATCGCGCTGCTGTCTACGCCCTGACACCAGCGTTTGATAAGGGTGATAAGCGTAGAAAACTCAATGGGTTTGGGCAGATAGTCTTCCATGCCGGATGACAGCAGGCGCTCCTGCTCTTCCTTAAACGCATGAGCTGTAACGGCAATAATTGGCGTTCCGGCGTTAAGGGACGTTTTGCGGATGTGACGTGTAGCCTGAATACCGTCCATTCCGGGCATTTGAACGTCCATCAGGATCAAATCAAATTCTTCGTTTTTACAACGGTTCACTGAGTCCTGACCACTGGTGGATAAGGTGAGCTGCACCGGTGAGTCAGCCAGCCAGGTATCCAGCAGTTTCAGGTTCATGTCCATATCGTCCACAGCCAGAATGCGGGCTTTGGGCAATGTATTAAGCTTACTCTGCTGGGATGAGGCTTTCTCTCTAATGTTGCCATGAACAATGCCATCAAGTTTGGTAATGGTGAGTGGCATTCTTACCTGAGCTTCAAAATCCTCGATGTAGGCCGGAAAGTCGGTCAGCGGTTCTTCACCTGAGTACCATAGAATGCGTTTGGCGGCGTTAAAGACGCACAAGGCTTCGAGCATTTGCTCACGAGCGGCTTTTTTCAGCGTTGGCAGGGTGGCAAACAGGTAGTCAAACTCTTCTTCAATAGACGTAACATGGGCAATGGACTCCACGCAATATACCCTGGCTCCAAGACTAATCATCATTTGCGCACTGGCGCGGCGACTCTCCGGATGCGGATCAAAAACTAATACCCGCTTGTTAAGCCACTCTGGTAATGGTGAGAGCGCGTAACGCTGGCTTAACTGGTTGGTTCGCAGCACAACGGTAAAGGTACTGCCTTGTCCCGGTGCGGTTTTGAGTGTCAGGTGGCCGCGCATTAACTTAACCAGTTCCTGGCAGATCACCAGGCCCAGGCCGGTTCCCTGGTAGCTGCGGTTAAGCGCGTCATCGATTTGTGAAAAAGCACTGAACAGCTTGTTCTTATCCTTGCGGCTGATACCAATCCCGGTATCCTCGATTTTAATTTCCAGCTCATGAATTCCGTGTTGCAGTGCCTTACCTTCAACGGCCAGTTTGATATAGCCCGACGAGGTAAATTTCAGGGCATTACTTAGCAGGTTGTTAAGGATTTGCCGGATACGGAAAACATCGCCAATCAGTTTTTCCGGTAACGGACCCAGTTCAAGAATAAACTCCAGCCCTTTCATATGCGCCGACTTCGACATAATAGTCACCATCTCTTCAATCAAAGAGTTGGGGGAGAAAGGCTGGTTGTTAATTTGCAGTTTACCGGCTTCGATTTTGGAAAAATCCAGCACGTCATTCACAATGGTGAGCAGGTTGTCGGCCGCGGTGTTGATGATCCGAACCTGTTCCATTTTATCCACTGGCAGGGTCAGGTTAGTGAGCTCTTTACTGAAACCTAAAATGGCGTTCAGAGGTGTCCGGATCTCGTGACTCATGTTGGCCAGAAATTGTGACTTAACATTACTGGCTTTAATGGCGTCTTTACGGGCGATGTCGAGCCTGGCATTTTGCTCTTCTATCAGCTCCATATTGTGGCGCAGTTCGTCGGTCGCCTGGCTGACTTCGTTCTCAAGCTGACTGCGGCTTTTCTCCATCAGTGCTATTGAAAACAGGCCGGCTTCACAGAATACCGCCACCTGAAAACAATAGGTGGTAAGCAGATTCGACGGCAAAATACCGACCAGACTAAGCATGCCAACAATGGCACCAGTGGCCAGAATACCCCAGGCAAAGATAAAGTAGCGCGCCGGTCGGTAGCGTTTGCCGTAGGCTTCAAAACCTGCGGCGATGTAACTGGTGATCGACAACATGCCAATGCCATACACCAGATTATGCTCCCACACCGGTGGGAAGATATCGACCAGCGTAGCCAGCCCCATAAAGCCCTGTAACCATAAAAAGCCCACGACCACCGGATGCATGGAGGGTGAGTTGCTTTTGGTTTCCAGAAATATTAGCGAGAAGATGCCGGAACTGATGCCTATCAAAGAGAATATCAGCGACGTGTAGGGAGAGAGCAGTGGTGACAACGTATCGGCAAAGAAAAAGTCGATATGACCGCCCCACACAAATTGCCAGACCAGCACGGTAATGATGTAAGCCACATAGGCAATCAGGCTTGGCTCACGGGAACCAAAATAGAGCACCAGGTTGTAGATAGCCAGGATGAACAGTCCGCCGTAAAACAGGCCCCAGATGAGGTTATCTATCTGGCTGATGCGAATTTCGGCCGCCTCAGACATGACATAAATCGGCGCAATCAGGCTGGAAGAATCGCTTTGTACACGAATAAACAGCTCGGCTTCTTCACCAACAGGGATACTGCTATTAAAGGTCGGCACGCGGTAAAGCTGTTCGCGTTGCAGCTTGCCCTGGTGACTCTGTGATACCACCTCGTTGTTAATTACCAGGTAAAAATCGACGGTATCGAGCTGACTGAAGTTTAATGAAAATACCCAGTCGGTGTTGTGCGAGAGGTTGGACAGTTCAGCATGCAGCCACAGGCCTTTATCGCTGAAACCATAGTTGGGGTTGTTGTCAGCCTGATAAATGAACTCATGACGACGTTTGAGGATTTCACTGATAGTAAAGGGCGAGGACTGCTCATGCTGAATAGCGAAGTTGTCGGCCAGTAGTTGAGTTTGTTCACCGTCATACAGATGCACACCGGCGTGTACTGGCAGGCTGAGCCAGGTAAGCAGGAGTAACCAGAGGATAACGGAGAATTTGCCGATCAAAATGATTGCGCCTTTAAATACAGATTGGCGGTTGCCGAACGCTTATTAAACCCTAACTTTGGCTCCTCTGCAAAAGCTTGATTGAATACGGATTAATCTGTCCGGGATGACGGAGATGATCTATTGCGCTTCATGGCGGATTAACTCACAATGGGATGAGAATCATTGCGGCAACTCACACTCCCCCGGCGGATTGGTGTAAATAATAAGACGAGAATAAAACAGTACCCATGAGCGACGAAATTACCATTAACCAAGACGGTGTCGAACAGCTCCCCATTCGACGATTTACTGAAGACGCTTATCTGAATTACTCCATGTATGTCATCATGGACCGTGCCTTACCCAATATTGGTGACGGCCTCAAACCCGTACAGCGGCGGATTATTTATGCGATGTCCGATCTGGGCCTGAGCTCCACGGCAAAGCACAAAAAATCAGCCCGTACCGTGGGTGATGTACTGGGTAAATTCCACCCTCATGGTGATTCTGCGTGTTACGAAGCTATGGTCCTTATGGCCCAGCCTTTCTCTTATCGCTATCCGTTGGTCGACGGCCAGGGCAACTGGGGAGCGCCGGACGATCCGAAATCATTTGCTGCCATGCGTTATACCGAGGCGCGGCTGTCTAAATTCAGTGAAGTGCTGTTGTCAGAACTTGGCCAGGGAACCGTTGACTGGATCCCTAACTTTGATGGCACGCTGAACGAGCCGCTGGTGCTGCCAGCGCGATTACCGCATATCCTGCTAAACGGGGTAACTGGTATTGCCGTGGGGATGGCCACCGATATTCCGCCGCACAATGTGCGAGAAGTTGCTCATGCCTGTGCCAGATTGCTGGATAACAGCAAAACCGAGCTACATGAATTACTTGAGGATATTCAGGGCCCTGACTATCCCACTGACGCCGAAATTATTACCCCGCGTAGCGATATTCGTAAGCTCTACGAAACCGGGCGCGGCAGTATTAAGATGCGCGCCAAGTATCATGAAGAAAGTGGTGATGTGGTTATTACCGCACTGCCACATCAATCCTCCGGTGCGAAAATTCTGGAACAGATTGCCGGTCAGATGCAGGCTAAAAAGTTACCTATGGTCAGCGATTTGCGCGATGAGTCAGATCATGAAAACCCCACGCGGCTGGTGGTTGTGCCACGGTCTAACCGGGTTGATACCGAACAATTGATGCAGCATCTGTTTGCCACGACCGATCTGGAAAAAAGCTACCGGGTTAACCTGAATATGATTGGCCTGGATGGCCGGCCGCAGGTCAAGGATTTGCGGACTATCCTGAGTGAGTGGCTGGTATTCAGAAAAGATACCGTCACCCGTCGTTTGCAATTCCGCCTGGATAAAGTGCTGGCTCGCCTGCATATTCTTGAAGGTTTAATGATTGCCTTTTTGAATATCGATGAGGTGATTGAAATTATTCGCTTCCACGATGAACCCAAAGCGGAGTTAATGCGCCGCTTTAGTCTGAGTGACAAGCAGGCCGAAGCGATTCTGGAACTAAAACTGCGCCACCTTGCCAAGCTCGAAGAAATGAAGATTCGCGGTGAGCAGGAAGAGCTAGAAAAAGAACGTGACCATCTGCAGCAGTTGCTCGGCTCCGATCGCCGTTTAAAAACACTGATTAAGAAAGAAATTCTGCAGGATGCTGAAACCTATGGTGACGACCGCCGTTCTCCTATCGTTGAGCGAGCCGAAGCTAAGGCTCTGAGCGAGAAAGAACTGGTGCCCAGTGAAGCCGTTACTGTAGTGCTATCTGAAAAAGGCTGGGCTCGGTGTGCCAAAGGGCACGATATTGATGCCGAGGCCTTAAGTTATAAGTCAGGCGATAAGTACCTTGCCAGTGCCCAGGGGCGCAGCAATCAGCCAGTGGTGTTTCTCGACACTTCAGGGCGGGCATTCTCCTGTGATGCGCATGGCTTGCCATCGGCCCGAAGTCAGGGCGAACCGCTGACAGGTCGCTTTAGTGTAGTGGCCGGGGAACAGTTTAGTCATGTAGTGATGGGCGCCGATGATGGAAAGTATCTGATGGCCTCTGACGCTGGCTACGGTTTCGTTGGCACCTTTACTGATATGATCAGTAAGAACAAAGCGGGTAAAGCCTACCTGAACCTGCCGACTGGTGCCAAAGTGCTCGCCCCGCAGCGGGTGGATAACCTGGATACCGACTGGTGCATGGCTATTTCAAACGAAGGCCGCATGTTGCTGTTTCCATTGCGGGATTTGCCGAGTCTGGGTAAAGGTAAGGGGAATAAGCTTATCAGCATCCCATCGGCCAAAGCGCAAACCCATGAAGAGTATGTCAAAGTGCTTGCGGTTGTTCCGGAAGGCGCGGCAGTTAAAATTACTGCGGGCAAACGGAGTATGACCCTGAGCGCGGAAGATCTGGCGCACTACCAGGGCGAGCGCGGTCGTCGCGGTAATAAGCTCCCCCGCGGGTTACAGCGTGTCGACCAGGTCGACATCGAAATTTAGCTGTTTAATGCGCCCTGGCTCCACAGGGCGCAGGCTTTTCTGCAAAACCTCTCCCAGTGCTAACACCTACAGTCTAAAAATCTGATTTTATTGGGCAGTTTGTGTGTGCTTTCAGCGACTTCTTCTACACTTAATACCAATCGCCACAGGATTTATGGAAAGTCTTTATGCTTGGAATTGTGTTCACGTCGCTGGTGGAAATGCTCGAGGACAATATCTCACCTGAATTTGCCGACGAAGTATTGGTTGAGGCAAACCTGGAGAACGATGGTGCTTTAACGCTGTGGGTTATTATCCTTTCAGTGAGCTGCAAAAAATTATGGTGGTGCTGGTAAATAAGACCGGCCGGTCGCTGGACGATTTACTCTATGATTATGGCAAGTACCTGTTTACGGTACTGTCAGCAGGTCATGCTGAGATGATGGCCAATCGCCAGTCGGTACTGGAAATTCTCGATTGCCTGGATGACGATATTCATGTGCAGGTAAGAAAGTTATACCCCGATGCCGATCTGCCCTCGTTTAAGGTGTTGGAGCGTACTCCCGAGACGATAAAAATGGAATATCATTCCATGCACGACCTATACGCCCTGGCTGAAGGCCTTATCGACGGCGCGGCGGCGTATTTTTCGCAACAGGTTGAGCATTTCGTGACGCCAACCGAATTGCAGCACACTTATCATATAGACGTAAAATTAATCGCATCGTGAATGATATGTCATCCTCCGCAGCCAGTGTTGCCAGCCTGAGCCGACGGCTGGAGCGGGAAAAGGCGGCCAGAAAACAAGCTGAAACCCTGCTTACGGAAAAGAGCCGGGCC
Source organism: Gammaproteobacteria bacterium (assembly GCA_018222405.1). Classification (GTDB taxonomy): domain Bacteria; phylum Pseudomonadota; class Gammaproteobacteria; order Enterobacterales; family Alteromonadaceae; genus Alteromonas. Next base: position 54,673 of record JAAFAI010000007.1, read on the forward strand.
CTTTACGATGCACTGACCACAAGTCGTAGTGACAAGGAAAAGCTCGAACTGGCGCTATGGGCCAGTCAGGAAAGCTACTTTGAGTGGCATGCAGAGGAGGATACCTTCATCATCCGCTCTTTCGGCTTACGCCACAAGCAACTGCGTGAGGTTAAACAAAATGCCATCGCGTTGATGCGCCGGGTACATGCCGATGATTTACCCCAGGTACAGCTGGGCTGGTCTATGGCGGTCAATGGTGAAAGCGACGATATTGAATTGATTTGCCGGATCCGTGGGGTGGGAGGGTACCAATGGACCCGCGCCCGTGGCAAGGTACTGGAGCGAGATAAAACCGGTACCGCCACCTACATCGTAGGTATGGCTAAGGATAAAACCCGTGAACATCACGCTGAGCAGTCTTTTCAGCTTATGGCTTCGGCTTTTTCCAGTTCCCGCGAACCCATGCTGGTGCTGTCTACCAGTCTGCAAATTACCGAGTGTAATGAGGCGTTCAGGCGGTTAGCCAGACTCAGTGATACTGAGACTGTCGAGAAGTTGCAGCTGGACTGTTTTCTAAACAATGCTCAGGAACCACTGCAGCGAATTAATCAGACCCGTCAGGAAAGGTTTGAAACCGAGCTCACTACCCGGGATGGTCAGGACATTGCGGTTGACGTTTCACTCGCGATATTCGAAACAAGGCACATGAGTTCTTCTTACTTAATTGCCACCTTGCGTGATATTAGTGAACGCAAGAAGAATGAACAACAGCTTCGCGTGCTGGCCAATCATGACGATCTTACTGGTTTGAAAAATCGCTTGGGCTTGCGCAGTGCACTGGAAGAGCTGGTGGAGGGACAACAACATTTCGTGTTGTCTTTCATCGACCTGGATGGCTTCAAGCAAATCAATGATATAGCGGGTCACGAGCTCGGAGACGAATGTTTACAAATTGTGGCGCGCCTGCTGATTAATACCTTTCCCGCCTCTGCGATTGTTACCCGCTGGGGCGGCGACGAATTTATTATCGCCAGCACCGAGACCGATAAAACCGCTTTTCATCAGCTCAATCGGCAAGTGATCGACACCCTCGAAAGCCAGACCTTTAAAAGCGGCAAAACCGAATTGACCGTGTCAGCCAGTATAGGCATAGCGACTTATCCTGCGGACGGCGACAGTATCGAGACGATTATCCAAAATGCCGATGTGGCCATGTACCGGGCTAAAACGGGTGGTAAGGGCAGGGTATATGAATACCACGATGGCCTGACTGAACATGTCAAAGAACAGGTATCCATGCTCAGCGACTTACGCCGGACCATCCGTAACCGGGGGCTGGAGTTTTATTTGCAAGGCAAATATAACGTGGCTGGCGGTCTGATTGGTGCTGAATTGTTATGCCGCTGGTTTTCGCCGCTACACGGTATTGTTAGCCCGGGAGTCTTTATCCCGCTTGCGGAGCAACATGGTCTGGATATGGATATCGGTCTGGTGGCCCTGGAATCGGCTTGTGAATATATCAGCATGCTGGAAACAGAGCGCATTAGCCTGCCACTGTCGGTGAACATCAGTGCGAATCAGTTATTGAGTGAATCCTTTGCCGAAGATGCAGCTGCCATTTGTGCCGAACATTTTGTATCGCCTGAGTTGGTGGAAATCGAAATTACCGAGTCTATTTTCATTCAGGATGAAGCGGCGGCTATTAAAGGGTTGGCGGCTTTAAAAGCGCATGGGTTTATTATCGCGCTGGATGACTTTGGCTCCGGCTTTTCGTCGCTGAGTTATTTGCGCAAGTTTGACTTTGATGTGATAAAGCTCGATCGCAGTCTGGTAAAAGAGATCGATAGTTCTGAACGGGCCCGATCGCTGTTAAATGGGATCTTTAAAATGCTCGAAAGCTTGCGCCTGGAGGTCATTATTGAAGGGGTGGACAATTCTGCTTATCTGCCACTGCTGGAAAATATTGGCATCAATTCTTATCAGGGGTTCCTGTTTGAAAAACCATTACCTTATGATCAGTTTATATTAAAGCATACCCAGGGATGGCGTATGATTAAGTAAACGCGGTCGGGAATTACTGTCCCGACCGTATTTACAAGATTAACGCGCGTTGGTGCTTTCGAAAATCTTATCTGCAGACGCTTCTACAAAACCCTGATAAAGCTTGCCATCCGGCATAGTGTAGCGCTGGGCAAATTCATAAAAGCAGCTGGGAATATTCAGGCTGCCATCGCTGAACGCCAGGTTGTACTCATCTGCCATGGTTGATGACTGGGCCAGGTAGACAGACTCACCGCCTTTTATCTCACCGCCTGAAGTATTCAGCACGAAACCGGCTTCTTTCAGCAGGGTGTTGACATCGGTCAGGGTGTCGATGTTGTTCAGGTGGTTTACACTCACGGTAAAGTGATTGGCCCTAAAGCCCCAGGCGGCCAGCCAGCCGGCATATTCAGATTCGTTGATGAGCGATTGGTATTCCTGAGTGGAAATCTGCCAGTGACGGCCAGAGTAAAGAAAGTTTTCGGCTTCTACTACGCTGGCAGGCATTTGTTCTACCAGCGCATGGATAATGCGCTGTGTTTCAGCAGAAAACTCATTTACCCGCAGTTCACTGATGAACACTTTGGGCACCGTTGGATCCGGGTGCTCGAAGTGCTGGGCGGTGACTTTTTTCGCTTTAAAGTCGTAGTCACCCTTAGCTTCGTAACCCAGTGCCAGAAAAAGCTCAGCTAAGTGAGAGAGTCGGGTTTTATCCAGCGCATAGGTACGAAACGCCACGTGGTCGTTGACGATCTGCGGGCTGTCTTCCTCACCGGCCAGCAGCTTATGAATGCGCAGCGCACTGGGGGTAATACTAACGTAATCTTTCCAGAGCGCCGAAAACAGGCTATCGGTTGTCTTATGCATAACGAATTTCTGTCCTTATTCTAATTCTAATCCAGGGCTCAGGGTGCCGGGTAAAGTCACTTTATCCAGCTCAACTGAGGCAACCGGGTATGCGCAGTAGTCTGCCGCGTAGTAGGCACTAGCGCGATGATTACCACTTTCACCAATACCGCCAAAGGGAGCGGCGCTGCTGGCGCCGGTAATTGGGCGGTTCCAGTTTACAATCCCGGCGCGGATGTGAGTAAAGAAATGCTGGTAATCCGCTTCGCTGTCGCTTAACAGTCCGGCCGATAGGCCAAAGCGAGTGTTGTTTGCCTGAGCAATAGCGGTATCCAAATCGGTATAGCGAATGATCTTAAGTAACGGACCAAAGTGTTCTTCATCTTCCATGGTGTCGGCAATTGTGGTTACGTCCACGATGCCCGGTGTCACCAGACCCGTTTGCACGTCAAGGTGTTTAAGCGGTTCAAGTGCTGTGGCGCCAGCGTCCAGCAGCTGCTGTTGGGCTGCTACCATACCTTTCGCTGCAGCGGCGCTGATCATAGCGCCCATAAAGGGCTGCGGCTCAGCGTCGTAATGACCTACCGAAATCCTGCGGGTTGCATTAACCAGAGCTTCAACTAATGCATCACCGGCGGCAGTGGCCGGGATAAACAGGCGACGGGCACAGGTGCAACGCTGTCCTGAGGTGACGAATGCAGACTGGATAATGTCATGCACGGCGGCTTTGGTGTCGGCTACTTCGGTAACGATGAGCGGATTGTTGCCACCCATTTCCAGCGCCAGGATCTTACCCGGATGGCCGGCAAACTGTTCGTGAAGAATTTTCCCGGTGCGCGAGCTGCCGGTAAAGAACAGACCGTCGATTTGCGGGTGTGAAGCCAGCGCCTTGCCGGTTTCCACTTCACCCTGCACCAGGTTAAGAACGCCCGCCGGAATACCTGCCTGCTCCCATAACTTAACGGTCGCTTCCGCAACTGCCGGGGTTAAATCACTGGGTTTAAACACCACGGTATTACCGGCAATCAGAGCTGGCACGATGTGGCCGTTGGGCAGATGACCCGGGAAGTTATATGGGCCGAAAACCGCTACGACACCGTGAGGCTTATGACGTATGAAAGCTTTGCCCACTGGCATGGGGTTTTCTACTGTGCCGGTACGCTCGAAGTAGGCTTTTTCTGAGATGGCAATCTTGCCAATCATGGCACCAATTTCGGTGGCGGTTTCCCACAGTGGCTTACCGGTTTCCTGTGCAATCAGCGCTGCCAGTTGTTGCTTGTTTTCGCCCAGCAATGCGGCAAATTCTTTAATCAGTGACAGGCGTTCTTCAACGGTTTTGGCTGACCATTGAGGGAGCGCCGCGCGGGCAGCGTTGAGGGCGCTGTCTACCTGAGTAGCCGAGGCGGCCTGGCCGCGCCAGAAGGTTTGATTTTTGGTCGGGTCGACCGAAGTAATTGGAGAACCTTCTCCGGCAACCCACTGCCCATTAATAAAATGAATGGCTTGTTGCATGATTTCTGTCCTGATGCTGTTGTAATTGTGTATTGATATCAGTTGCGGGGTTTAACGCTCGCGAACCGAATTGAGTCGCCTTCTTCCACGTCTAATGACGCTGCAGCTTTGTGAGAAAGCACTGCCTGGCCGGTCTGTTCATCAAAACTGACATCGGCAACAACCGCTCTGAAATCGGCGATTTTAGTATTAATGATGTAGCAAAGTTCGCCGTCCTGGGCGGCTGACTGGTCATCAATATGCACCGTTGCACGGCGGCTGCGCTGCGCGGTGTTGATGTGACTTAAACGAGCTTCTACCGTTGGGCCACCGTCGAATATGTCGACATAACCGCGGCAACTAAAGCCTTCTTCCTGCAATAAACGAAGGGCAGGTTCGGTTTTCTGGTGAACCTTGCCAATAACGTTCTGCGCTTCCTGACTGAGCAGATTGACGTAAATCGGATATTTCGGCATAAGCTCGGCAATGAAAACCTTATTACCGATGCCGGTCATGTAATCCGCGGTGGGGAAGTCCATAGAGAAGAAGTGCTCCTCGAGCCACTCCCAGAAAGGTGAGCGGCCATTTTCGTCGCTGACACCGCGCATTTCTGCAATCACGATTTCGGCGAAACGCTCGCGGTGTTCTTCCATAAATAAAAAACGTACTTTGGATAAGAACCGGCCGTTTACGCCCTTACGGGCATTTTCCCGCAAGAACAGCGTGCAGATTTCGCTGACGCCGGTGTAGTCATTACAGAACGTAAGGATTTCAACCGTGTTATGGATATTGAGTTCACGGGATGCATGAACCACCTTACCCAGGTGGTAGTGGTAAAAGGCATCGTCAGTGCCTACCGCGGCTTCGATACCGGTTGTACCGACGACTTCGCCGGTAACAATATCTTCCATAACGAACAGGTAGGATTCATTGCCAGGCGCAGACACATCGCGGCTGAACGCTTCCAGTGACTTGCCGATTTTACGCTTAAGCAGACCTTCGTTGACCGGCAGCGACGTAAAGCCGATGCCGGATTCTTCTGCTACTGCATACAGGGCGTCATAATCACTCGATCGGATAGGGCGAATAATGTACATGAGCAATTCCCGGTTGATTAGCGAGCCGCTACCACACTCGCAATAGCACGTTCAAAACGAGTCAGACCTTCGGCAATGTCTTCGTCCGGGATAACCAGAGACGGAGCAAAACGAACAACGTTAGCGCCGGCTACCAGACACATTAGTTGCTGTTCGGTAGACGCGTCGAGGAATTTACGTGATTCACCCTTGAAGTCGTCGTTTAATGCACAACCCAGCAGCAGCCCTTTACCACGAATTTCAGCAAACACCTTGTGCTTGGCATTGATGGTTTCCAGGGTGTCACGGAACAGCTGTTCCTTTTGTTTAACACCGTTCAGTACAACCGGATCGTTAACAATATCAAAAGTACGCTCGGCCACGGCACAGGCTAAGGGGTTACCACCATAGGTGCTGCCGTGAGTACCCGGCTTAAGGTGTTGGGCGATGGCCGTGGTGGTGAGCATAGCGCCTACCGGGAAACCGCCGCCAAGTGCTTTGGCTGTGGTCAGGATATCCGGCACTACGTCCAGACCCATGTATGCATACAGGTGACCGGTACGACCTACGCCTGATTGGACTTCATCGAAAATCAGCAGTGCGTTGTGCTTGTCGCACAATTCGCGAACACCTTTAACAAAGGCTGGATCCGGCGAAATGATACCGCCTTCGCCTTGCAGCGGCTCCATCATTACCGCACAGGTTTCATCTGAAATCAGTGCTTCAAATGCTGCCAGATCGTTGTAATCGCAGTGTTCAACAGCGCCCGGTTTTGGTCCGAAACCATCAGAGTAAGCTGGCTGGCCGCCTACTGTTACGGTGAAGAAAGTACGGCCGTGGAAGCCCTGAGTGAAAGCGATGATTTTTTGCTTGTGTTCACCAAATTGCTCCAGCGCGTAACGACGAGCCAGTTTGAGTGCGGCTTCGTTAGCTTCTGCGCCTGAGTTAGCAAAATAAACACGCTCAGCAAAGGTATGGTCGGTGAGCTTTTTGGCCAGTCGCAATGCTGGCTCGTTGGTGAAAACGTTACTCAGGTGCCATAGTTTCTGACCCTGCTCAGTTAAGGCATTAACCAGCTCCGGGTGACAATGGCCCAGTGCATTTACGGCAATACCGCCGGCGAAATCAATAAACTCGTTACCTGCCTGATCCCAAACTCGCGAGCCCAGACCACGCACCGGTACCATTTTGGCCGGGTTGTAGTTAGGAACCATGACTTGATCAAACATTTCGCGGGTTACCTGCATTTTTTCACCTCTAACTGTTAGTTATCGTCATAAACCCGCGACTTTCAGGCTGGCGAATTTATGGCTTCAATTCATTTTTAAGCGCTCCAGTATGCCACCATAAATGGCTGTTGTCTTGTCTATTACCTTTCCTCAAAGGCAGTAAAATCAAGGGGTCTGGCACTTATTGCATAAAATGTGAATAACTATCCATATATGTGAATATGCGCTAGTCCGGGCAAAAATATCGACGGATTCTGCGCCATGCTGGCTATAGTGAGTTTTTTGCCTGTAAAACAGGCTTTACGGCTGAATGATTATGAATCGGTTGAAAAAGCGCATTTTTGGTCTTCACAACGGCTTATTCGCCGCTGTTTTGTTCAGAGATCGGTCAGTATGGGGAGCTGATGAAGGGTCTGGCTATGCAGTTTTTGGAGCAAATCGGACTCAATAGCACAGCCAGCGATGAATTTGTCATTTTCGTCATCGAGGAACAGGTTATTGTCTTTTAACATGCGATATTTGGCGTAATAACGGGACTGTTGCAATACTTGGGTGAGCGGATCCGCATCCTCTGGTAATACGTCCTGCAACACTTGTTGCATGGCGCTGGTATAGCCAACGCGCTTAAATACCATATATTCAAACAAATGCAGGGCTGCTTTGTCGCTGTGTTCATCGATTAAAGGCAGCAGGCGTTTGGGATCTGGTACCAGCTGAACCAGCGCCGAGTGCAGATTGCGTAATTTTGCTTTTTGCGCATGGCGTAAAAAGTCCAGATGCACCTGTTCGAACAGACGAAAATACAGTTTGATAATAGCGCTTCGACCCAACTGGCTAAAAAGGGCCAGGGTGTAGGCCTCAAAGGGCTTTACCTTATGACTTTTAGCAATGGCTTCGGCGGTTCTGGCGCAGATAAGGCTGTATTCCCAGACCTTGTGCTTTATTTGCGGAAACGGATCGCTTATTAACGGCAAGGTCTGTTTGTAAATGAGGGCAGGAATGACCCGCTTTACGTTATCGATACCAATAAAGCTCAGGGCGGTTTTGAGGGTATCTACGGCAATCACATCACCGCGGGCATCGCGGCGTCGGTATTGCGGTTGGTTTACCTGTTTAAGCAGCTCATCAACCAGCCAGGGGATATTTACCGCAATGGCTTCCACCTTGCTGATGGTGGCTGATGGTGTGGCGAGTAAGTCTATCAGGTTAGTAGTATGTTCTGACCAGTTCAGCAGGTTTTCGCATACATCCTGGGTGTCGGCCAGTGTTTGTAACAGCTTTTTATCGATAACCGTATGCAGTTGCTGATTAATTTGCTGCACATAATTAGCCTGAATCTTCGCCGTTTCCAACTTGTTCTTAATGGCGTCCTTTTCAACTTTAAGCAGCTGACGGCGGGTAAAGCTTTGCTCAGACTCGGCATAGCTGACTTCACCAGGTGCACGACGGCCAACCATCGCTTTCGCAAGCTCAGGCGCCAGCAGTAAATAGTTAAATCGTTTAGCAAAAGCTGGTGGGGCCAGTAACCGCTCTACCATTGAAGTCCCGCTCTATCCATGTAATACCCGAACCTTATCTGTTTTGCAATGCTAAGGCTAGGACATGTTTGTGTTTGTTCAGGCAATCAGACCGTTAAAATAACCAGTGCCTTACATCGCTTTATTCAGTGTAACGGACTGACCGTTGAATTCTGATACACAATTAATATCGGCATCTGCTGAGACAACCTTAGCCAGTAGCAGAAAGTTTAGCAGAACCTGGTGGCCATATTCGGTCAGCAGCGACTCCGGGTGATACTGAACACCCCATATCGGCAGGTCTTTGTGTTTCACGGCCATGATTTCGGGTGTCTCGCCGTCATCGCTCCATGCAATTACTTGCAAGCAGTCGGGGATAGAAGCCGGATCGATAACCAGGGAATGGTAGCGGGTGACCACAAACTGGTGCGGAATATTAGTAAACAGACTATCCCCGTTATGCTTAACGCCGGATAGTTTGCCATGGCGAACTTGCAGGGCATTGGTTACTGCCGCGCCGAACACCTGGCCGATAGCCTGATGACCAAGACACACGCCCATAATTGGGATGATTCCGGCAAACTGACGGATTACCTCCAGACTGACGCCGGATTCATTGGGTGTACAGGGGCCCGGCGAGATGACAATTGCCTGAATCCTTGCCGGATCGATATCGGCCACTGCAATAGCATCGTTACGCACGACCTGTAACTCACAACCCAGCTCCTGAAAATATCTTGCCAGGTTGTGACTAAAGGAGTCGTAATTGTCGATCAGTAGTATCAAGGTTTAATCGACTGCTCAGGGCTTAGCGATAAATCCCAGCGCCTCGTAGGTGGCCTTGAGCGTAGCAGCCGCTCGTACCTGGGCTTTTTCTGCGCCCTGGTGCATTACTTCATCCAGATAGGCCCGGTCGGCACGCAGCTCATTGTAGCGCTGTTGTAGTGGTTCAATCAGTGCTACCACTGCATCCGCCACGTCAGACTTTAAATGACCGTACATTTTATCTTCGTAAGCGGGTACCAGCTCGTCCACTGTTTTGCCGGTAGCCAGTGATAATAAGGTTAGCAGGTTAGTTACGCCCGGCTTTTCTGCCCAGTCAAAATAGATGCGCGCCTGCTCGTCTGAGTCGGTCACTGCGCGTTTGATCTTCTTGGCTACCTTTTTAGGTTCTTCCAGCAAGCCGATAAAGTTATTCGGGTTGGTGTCTGATTTAGACATCTTCTTATCCGGCTCCTGCAAGCTCATGATGCGGGCTCCGAACTCAGGAATGTAAGGCTCCGGAATGCGGAAAGTGTCGCCGTAAATGTTGTTGAAGCGGGTAGCGATATCGCGGGTAAGCTCCAGATGTTGTTTCTGGTCTTCACCTACCGGCACTTCATTAGCCTGATAAAGCAGAATATCGGCGGCTTGTAAAACCGGGTAACTGTACAGGCCTACATTAATATTGCTGGCATTGCGGGCCGACTTATCCTTGAACTGAGTCATGCGGTTCAGTTCACCCATTTGGGTAAAGCAATTTAACACCCAGGAAAGCTGCGCGTGTTCAGGCACATGAGACTGTAAAAACAGCGTACTCCTGGTCGGGTCGATACCACAGGCCAGATACAACGCCAAACCATCCAGACAAGCTTCTTTCAGTTTGGCCGGGTCCTGACGAACCGTTATGGCATGCAAATCCACAATCATATACAGACAGTCGTGAGTTTCCTGCATGGAGACCCACTGCTTCAGCGCACCCATGTAGTTACCCAGGGTAAGCTGTCCGGATGGCTGACAGCCGCTTAATACGATTGGTTTTGCGCTCATTACTTATTTACCTATTCACACTTAATTACTTAGAAGACACTGTAGCCAGTTCGTCACGCATTTGCTGGATAACTGCGGCATAGTCCGGCTGATTGAAGATCGCTGATCCGGCGACAAACATATCAGCGCCGGCAGCGGCAATGGCTGCGATATTATCGACTTTAACTCCGCCGTCAACTTCCAAACGGATGTTTTGACCAGAAGCGTCGATACGAGACCTGACTTCCCTGAGCTTATCGAGCGTACCAGGGATGAATGACTGGCCACCAAAACCGGGGTTAACCGACATTAATAAGATGTGATGCAGTTTATCCATCACATAGTCCAGATAATGCAGTGGTGTGGCCGGATTAAATACCAGGCCCGGCTGACAGCCTTTATCAGCAATTAATTGCAGGCTGCGGTCGAGATGCTGGCTGGCCTCCGGGTGGAAACTGATATAACTGGCACCCGCATCGGCAAACTGAGTAATTAAGTCGTCCACCGGCGAAACCATCAGGTGCACATCTATAGGTGCTGTAATGCCATAGTCACGCAGCGCAGAACAAATCATCGGGCCAAAGGTCAGGTTAGGCACGTAGTGATTGTCCATCACGTCAAAGTGAACCACGTCAGCGCCGGCATCGAGCACACGCTGTACATCATCACCCAGACGGGCGAAGTCCGCCGAAAGTATCGACGGTGCTATCAGGAATCGTTGCATGATTAACCCTTATAGACGGTGTAGGGAAGCAGAGTAATGCCGGGCGAGTGATGAGAAGCGCTGTTGTTATGTGATATGTACGACAAAACAAACACTTGGCCAGCGTATTTATTGAGCGATATTTTAACGGATTATCGTAACTGGCAAAAGGTTTTATCTCGCACCTTAACGGTGATTTCGCTTCTTTTTGGTGCAGGCTATTGCTAATTGACTGTGCGAAAGCGCTTTTAAAGATTTTTATGCTGTAAAAATTGTGAATAAAAATTCATTTAAAACAGTAATTTATTAAGTTTATGTGGCCCGTTGGCAAGTGTCGACACATTGGGCACTAGTTTTGCGTATACCGACATCACAAAAATAAAAATACAGACAGAAAAGTGATTTAAATAAAAACACTTATGCGTGATTTATACGGAGAACACACATGAAATTTAATAAAACACTGGTAACTTTAGCCGTTGTTGGCTCTTGTCTTTCGTCACAAGCTGTACTGGCTGATAGCCTGTCTGGTAACGTAAGCGTAACTAACAACTACATTTGGCGTGGTCTGACTCAGACCATGAACGAAGCAGCGGTTCAGGGCGGTATCGATTACGCCAGCGATAGCGGCTTCTACGCGGGTACCTGGGCATCTAACGTTAAGTATGAAGAATCTGACGCTTATTCCTACGAGCATGACGTTTACTTTGGTTTTGCTGGCGAAGCTGGTGATATCAGCTACGACGTAGGTTACCTGTATTATAACTACGATGAAAATGCGGGTTATGATTTTGGTGAAGTTTACGGAAGCATTGGTTACGGCAGCTTCAGTGCAACGTTATCTGTATTAGCGAATGCTGAGCCAGATGAAGGTCCGGGTGAAGACTTCGGTTTCGGCCAGGCAACTTACCTTTCACTTGATTACGGCATTGCGCTGGAGAGCGGTACAGAGATTGGTCTGCACTTAGGTCACCACCAGGGTGATTTTGCTGAATCATTTAACGGTGTTACTGACGCTTACATTGATTACGGTGTAACCATTGCTAAAGATGGCTTTGCGTTTATGATCAGTGGTACTGACTTAGATGACAACGATGATTTTGCAAACACGCCAGAGCGTGACAACGACTCAATCAAGTACACTGTTTCTTACTCAGTAGATTTCGAACTGTAAGAGACCTCTAACACTTTTACAGTGTTTATGTTTTGTGCACGCAAAGGCCACACATTAGTGTGGCCTTTGTACTTTTGGTTAAAATTTTCATTGCCAGATGTAACAGACTGATTATAATTACATCAATGGATTTTATTCTGGAATGGTTTTCAGTATGACAAAGCTAAAGAAAAGGTTGAACTGGCGGGTCGCAGGAGCAGTATTTGCTCTGGCTTTAACCGTGGGCAGTTTTAACCTCAGCGTAGGATCGCCAGAGGCAGATTGTCTGGAAAACCGAGTGGCTAATGTACTTGATGAAGCTGAGCAAGTCAGTTGGGTCAGCTGGTTGACAGGTCGTTCCACATCCTACCGTTTTCATTTCCTCGATCTTCTCGAATTACTGTCACGTCACAAAGGCAAAGACAGCGAGTAGTTCCTCGCTGGTTTAAGTGTTGTGGCAAATAAACCAGGTTTTCTGAAAGTCGTACAAAGCGTACTGGCCAGTGCTTTTGGTGTTCAGAGTCAGCAAAAATACCAGCAGGATTTTTCACAAACAACAATCGCCCCTTACATTGTGGTGGGGATTATCTTTGTTGTACTACTGGTACTCGGGCTGATTGGCCTGGTGAACTGGCTCACCCCCTGAGCTTGCTTTATAACTGTGGTGACTACTCGTCGTCTACTGCGGTAATTGGATATACAGGCTTGTGCTTAAATAACGCCAGCAACTCACTTACCGGCTTGCGAGCACTCCCTTTCTGACTGATTGAGCGTTTTACATTTAATGTAGTGATTTGAGCGCCATAGTACATCTGCCGTGTCATCGGTAAATCATGATTTGAAATCAACACCGGAATGTCTCGTTTAAACGCGGCGCGCTGAGCCAGAGTGGCCAGTTTGTGCTGACAGGATAAGCTGAACTGTTTGGCCGCGTAACTGGTGAACAAGGCAGTTTTGCTGATCGGCGCGTAAGGCGGATCGCAGTATATGACGCTGCCTCTGCGGGCATGCTGAAACACTTTCTCAAAAGGTAAACACGTGAATCTGGCTTTTTGTGCCTTTTCGGCGAACACGAACATCTCGCGTTCCGGAAAGTAGGGGCGTTTGTAGCGGCCAAATGGCACATTAAACCGGCCTTTCAGACTGTAGCGGCAGAGGCCGTTGTAGCCATGCCGATTCAGATACACGAACAACAAAGCGCGGTAATACTGGTCGCTGGTTTGGTTGAATTCTTCACGCAGGCCATAATAGATTTTTTCGTTATTATGGTGCGGTGAGAAAAAATCTTTCAGGTCATTGATGAGCGGATCAGGTTGTGCTTTTAGCAGATTGTAGAGATTAATCAGGTCCGGATTAATATCATTGAGCACATAGTGCTTAAAGTCAGAGTTGAGAAACACCGACCCTGCGCCAACGAAAGGCTCGATGAGCTTCTTTCCTTCTGGCAGGTGTGCATTGATTTGTTCAACCAGACTGTATTTGCCTCCTGCCCATTTGAGGAAAGCCCGGTGTTTACTGACGGCCATTATGTTGGTAACTACTCACTGACGCTATGATTTTTATTATTGGGGATATTGTGAACAACCGCCACAATGCCCAGCATCCCGCACCCGGGAAGGTTACCCTTGGGTGGCATTCAACTTTAACGAATCATTGATTGTATCTGTCAGCGCGGATCTCGACAACCGACAATAGCCAGAAATCGATAATTATTAGGGAAGACTGGCTATTTCTGCTTTTACCTGGTTACCGGCTTTAACGAATGCTTTGTCGCTGCCAGGAAATTGCGGTAAGGCCTGCAGTTGCTGCTGAGCGGCTGGCAAAGAACCCGCGGGCGTTGACCAAAGAATGACATACCAGTCACCACCGTAGCGATAGGTTTTGTAAACAGTGACCAGGCTGGTGAGCTGATGATCGGTTAAGAAATCCCGGGCCAGCTCCAGGTCTTTCATGCCGGCAATCTGAATCCAGTACTGACCGGCAACGCTGTTGGCCAGTTGATCATTGGCTAACTGAACTGCCACGGTATTCAGCGATGCTTCCAGCGGCGTATCCTGAACGTTGGCTACCTCAGCAGGCTCTGAGGAAGTTACTGTTTCAGCTGGTGCAGTAACTTGCTGTGGCTGAGCGTCTTGTGCGGTGGCGGCGTCTGCCGAAGAGGCCTCTGTTACATCCGTAGCAGCGGTCGGTTCCTCTGTAATTGGTTTATCGTTAGCAACCTGATTGTTGGCAGGTGCCGGAATCGCTTTAATTGCATCATTAAAACTGGCCATAACGCGTGGCTGTGCGGCCGGCGGTGCAGGTTCTGTTAGCGACTGCTGGTCGCTGGTGCCGGTATTATCCTGCTTTACAATACTCAGTGTTCGGGTTGGCTTGATAAGCGCTTCCGGCTCTCCGGTTGTGTTTTGCATGGTGCCTGATTGGTTGCTATCGAGCGGGTCAAACAGGGTGGTCATAGTAGCACCGTATTGCCAGCCCATAATTGCAACAAAACAGGATAAAAACACCAGCGTAACGCCAATCCACAACCAGGGAGAACGTAAACGGTTATCGGTGAGCGGGGGAGCGCCTGCTTCTCCGCGTTCCTGACGGTAACGTTCAAAAGCAGCGCGGCGCTCGGCCAGTAATTTATCCACATCGTTACTGTATTGTTGGGTAGATACTGACTGGCTGCTAATTAACAGGGGCGTGTTGGTATTCTTAGCCGGCAGCCACTCTTTGGCTTGTTCGGCCCAGTCACTTTCACCAAATAGCAGTACATTAAGGTGCTGTTTATTATTGGCAAACCGGCTTTGTAAAACCAAATCCCACAATTCCTGCAGGAAGCTGTTGGGAATGTATTGCGCCTGAGTGATGGTGATGAGTACCGGTCCATCATGATGATTAAGACCGGCAAGTAATTCATTTAACGGCCGGATATAGCTGCCTACTACCTGGCCAAGGAGTTGTTTGCAGAGGGTGCCACGGTAATCCGTGACCTGCAAATCCGGCTCGGCGGTAATAAACGCCAGTTCGGTGTTGTCGGACTGCTGAAAAACAAAGGATTCCAGCGTGCGTTGCTGCTCAGCAATACTGTCTCCGCTGACAAAAATCAGCTGAGACGAGTAGTTGACTAAATATTCAAGCCTGCTGTGCAGCTCAGATGCCACGGTAGTGTCCTCATTAAACGGCCAGTTATATTACCCGATTAACTTAATACCGCGTCCAGAATAGGCTGGGTAACGTCTTTAGTTACCACCGCTTTGCCAATTCCCTGGGGGATAACAAAACGGATCTGGCCTGCTTCGACTTTCTTGTCGCGTGCCATATGGCGCATGTAATCAGCCACAGACATACTGTCGGGGCCGGCAACCGGCAGCTTAAATTGCTGCTGGAGCGCTTCAACACGACGGGTTTCTGACGGTGTTAACCAATCAAGGTGCTCTGCGGTTTTACAAGCAAGGATAATACCAGCCGCTACCGCTTCGCCATGAAGCCAGTTGCCATAACCCTGTTCGGCTTCGATTGCGTGGCCGAAAGTATGGCCAAGGTTAAGCAGCGCACGAATACCCCCTTCGCGTTCATCCTGAGCCACAATTTCAGCCTTGATCTGACAGCAACGGAAAATCGCCTTGCCAAGGGCCTCGGGCTCGAGTGATTTAAGATCTTGCTGATTGGCTTCCAGCCAGTCAAAAAACGCAGCGTCATAAATAATGCCGTACTTAATGACTTCTGCCATGCCGGCGGCAAATTCACGCTCTGGCAGGGTGTTAAGCGTGGTGATATCAATAGCTACCAGCACAGGCTGGTAGAACGCCCCAATCATATTTTTGCCGAGAGGATGATTTACCGCGGTTTTACCGCCTACGGATGAATCTACCTGCGACAACAAAGTAGTAGGTACCTGAATAAAAGGTACGCCCCGCTGATAGGTAGCTGCGACAAAGCCGCACAGATCGCCGATGACACCGCCGCCCAGGGCAATCAGAGTGACATCCCGGGCTGCGTTCATTTCCAGCAGGCGGGTCATTACTACTTCAAATTGCTCAAGAGTTTTATATTGTTCGCCATCCGGTAAAGTGATGACATCGATTTGCTTTTCCCCGCAAGCCGCCAGTACCCGTTCCAGATAAAGGGGTGCCACAGTTTCGTTGGTGACGATAACAGCACGTTGCCCCTTGATGTAGGGCACAAAAAAGCCGGGCTGTGATAACAGTCCGGCTTCAATCTGAATAGGGTAGCTACGCTCGTCAAGTTCTACGGTTAAGGTTGACACGCCTGTAGCTCCTTTAAATGTTATAACCCAATCTTGCTTATAATTTGGTTAGCAACGGCTCGCGCTGACTGATCGTCGGTTTCTACCACATAATCGGCCACTTCTTCGTAAAGTGGGTTACGCAGTTCAGCGAGTTCTCTTAATACCTTTTCCGGATCATCCTTCTGTAACAAGGGGCGACGCTTGTCGCGCTGGGTACGGGCAACCTGTTTGTCGATGGTGGTTTGCAGATATACTACAATACCACGCGCTGACAGGCGGTTACGCACTGCTTTGGTCATAATAGAACCACCGCCAGTGGCCAGCACAATACCTTGTTTGTCAGTTAAATCATTAATGACATTTTCTTCGCGTTTGCGGAATCCATCTTCACCTTCAAGATCAAAGATCCAGGTAATGTCTGCGCCAGAACGACGTTCAATCTCCTGATCGGAATCGAAGAACTCGAGGTGTAACTCATCTGCTAAGTGACGACCAATGGTACTTTTACCTGCTCCCATTGGACCAACCAAAAAGATATTACGTTTTTCAGCCATATTTGCTTATTTCACAACTTATTTATGTTAAGGGCAGAATGTTCTGTTTTCCTCAACCACCCGTTCACACGTGCTTATTTTGTCGCTAATAAGCACATACACAAAACCTCGTAAAAATTTCGAGAGCGGGATTATCTCAGTTTCTCAGACCGCTATGCAAGTTTTGTTGCAGGGATTAGGGTGAAAGCGCCAAAAATGGAGCTTAGCCAAAGGATTAAGAACCAGATTGAGGGGAGAAAAGACGAAAATTATTGCCTCAGACAGGGATTTCCAGCCTGAGGCATAAAAAATTACAGTGCTTCGGTAACGATTTTAGGCGTTACGAAAATCAGTAGCTCACGTTTTTGATACACGGTTGAGCTGTTGCGGAACAGTGCACCAACCACCGGCAGATCGCCAAACAGTGGCACTTTACTCACATCGTTGCTGTTAACCTGCTGAAAGATACCGCCAAGGACAATGGTTTCACCATTTTCTACCAGTACCTGGGTTTTAATTTCCTGGGTATCGATGGCCACTGCATCACCAGTAGCGGTTTGCACGGTTTCACCACGAGTATCCTGGGTAACAATCAAATCCAGAATGATACGGTTATCCGGGGTAATGTGTGGCGTTACCTTAAGACTTAACACGGCCTTTTTAAACTCTACCGAGGTAGCACCACTGGAAGTGGCCTGTGAGTAGGGTATTTCGGTACCTTGTTCAATGTAGGCTTCCTGCTGGTTAGCCACGGTAATACGCGGGCTGGCAATCACTTCACCTTTGTTTTCTGACTCCAGAGCCGATAATTCAAGGTCTAAAATGGTGCCATCAGCCAGACTCGCAATCTGAAAACCGATACTGCCTGCGGCACTGGCCACCGGCAGGTTAACGTTAAGGCGATCACCTAAAGCCGGAACGTTGCCGCCCGCTATAGTTTCCGCTCCTGAGAGTGAGCCTGACACGCCGTTGTCGTCCTGGCGGTCAGAAAAACCCCAGCGCACACCCAACTGCTCGTCCACATTATCGCGCACGGTTACCATGCGTGATTCGATTAACACCTGTTTCACCGGAATATCCAGTGATTCAATGACCCGGCGGGCTTCATCGATAGAGGCCTGCGTGTCACGAACCAGAATAGTATTGGTACGGCTGTCTACCGTAACGGTGCCGCGGTCGGTCAGAATACCACCGGCACCCTCTTCGGCTTTCAGGATCTGCGATAATTCAGCCGCTTTCGCGTAGTTAACCGTAATGCTCGCGGACGCTAGCGGTGCCAGTTGCGCAACCTGCTGGTCTGACTGCAGTTTCTGGGTTTCACGCTGAGAAAGTTCTTCGCTGGGGGCGATCAGTAAAATATTGCCTTCCTGGCGTTTATCCAGCCCCTTAATTTTTAAAATCATATCCAGCGCCTGATCCCATGGCACACCGGACAGGCTAATCGATACATTACCGGTAACGGTATCGGTGGTAACCAGGTTAAAGCCGTTCACTTTGGCAATAATCTGCAATACCTGACGAACCGGAACGTCCTGGAAGTCGAGGGAAATTGGCTCACCTTCATACTGACTCTTCTCCAGCTTGGCCATTTGCTCCTGGCTCATCGGGCTGATAGTCACTGTCAGAGTTTTTCCGTCCTGTTCAGTGTTGGTCATTACGTTACCGGCGTAATTAAACTCAATGCGTGAGGAGTCTTGCTCCTGAAAGGTCTCGATGGTGGTAACCTGCGTGCCAAACGCTGTTACGTCCAGTTCGATTAATTGATCTTCAGCGAGCTCGGTTGCTGGTAGTGTAAGTACTAACTTACCATTGGCTTCTATCACCTGAGGTTGCACATCACGGTTATTCATGGTCAGCGTGGTAATCGCCAGACCATTAGCGCCACGGGTAAAGTCGATGTCTTTCAGGGTCGACTTAAAGACCTTCTCGGCCTCGGCATTCGGATTAATTAATTGCGGAGATTCCTGAGCTCTTAGCTCAGCGGCAACTACATTAAACAGTAAAAACGTGACCACGGCGCCAGCTACCCAGCAGCGGCGTTTGGTTTGCCGATTTAGTCTTTCGTTAAAGATATATCGCTTAGACATCTAATAATCTCCTGCTCACGACTTCATCGTTAGCGTAGTTTCTTTCTTCTGCCAGCAGCCAGTGCCGTCAGGAACAAGCTCTTCAATAATCACTTTGTCGTTGCCAATACTGATGATTTGTCCGAAGAACAAACCCAGTCGGCTGCCTTTTTTAGCCTGGTAAAGCCCGCCATCATTTGTTTTGAATAACACCCAGGTGTCACCGTTTGAGCGGAAACTACCGGTGAGTGACAATGCATCGATGCCGTAGGCTTCCAGAGGCTCACGGGTACGGTTGGCATCAGGCTGTAAACAATTCGCCTTTACCTGAGCAACCACAGGCGCCCGGCTGGCTTTCGGGCGGACAAACGGACTACGAAACCCCTGTGCGTCATAGACGAACACCGGTTTTTGTTCAAATTCCGGATATGGTTCGATACTGGGTTTGGTGTTTTGTCGGACTTCGTTGGTGTAAGCCACCAGATCGTCAATATGCGGCGCGCAACCTGTCGAGGTCAAGGCTACCACTGCGATCCCCAGGAGGCGAGTAAATTGCGACATTACTTACTCTCCTTGTTCTCTGTGTTGGCGGCGCGGTAAGTTTTGGCCAGCAGACTTAGGCGTAAACCGCCCTGGTCAGTGTGCACTTCAAAATCGTGCATGGTCACTATTCGCGGTAAGTCGGCCACCTTGGACACGAATTCACCAAAATTGTGATAGCCACCGGATACCTCGATGCGAATAGGTAGTTCAGTGTAAAATTCCTTAGGAATTTCTTTTTCCCAGTTTAACAGCCGGAAAGTAAGACCTGCGCTGGTTCCTACATAGGTGATGTCATCCAGCAGTCCTGGCGTTTCGTTGCGGGTGGGCAGCGATTTTAACATCGAGGAAAAATCTTCTTCGATTTGCGCCAGCTGTTCTTTGTACGCCGAAAGGTTAGCCGCCAGGCGGTATTTTGCCTGAAACTGCATTTTTAACTCGGCTTCCTTGGCTTCAGCCTGATCCAGCAGCGGTAGCTTGGGACTAACAATTCCGAAATAGCTGATACCAGACACCACAATAACAATGAACAAGGCAACAACGGTTTTTACCTCAAACGGCCAGATGGCAATTTGTTCAAAATCGAGGTCGTTAATCTCTTTTAATTTGGCAAAGTCAAACTTCTTCATTTGCCACCTCTTTGTTGCTGTTCTTTTTCCATGGCAACCTGTTCGGTAATCGAAAAGGTCAGGGTAAATTCGCTAACTGAATCGGTAGCACTGGTGTTTGCCACGATAGAAGACAGCTCGCCGGAAGTGAACACTTTTGATGTTTCCAGTTGGCGCATAAATTCTGCCAGGCGATTGTTAGACTCACTGGTGCCTCGTACCTGCATGCTGGAGCCGGTGCGTTGGAGCGAATTAAAGCTGACTCCCTGTGGCACTATAC
The DNA here is from genome assembly GCA_018222405.1 of Gammaproteobacteria bacterium. Classification (GTDB taxonomy): domain Bacteria; phylum Pseudomonadota; class Gammaproteobacteria; order Enterobacterales; family Alteromonadaceae; genus Alteromonas. The sequence continues at coordinate 74,762 of JAAFAI010000007.1, forward strand.
GGGCAAGTTCATCGAGCACCTGAGGGGCCAGATTACGGCTGCTTTGCAGTTGTTCAATCAGAGCCATGCGTTGCTCGATGGCCGATTTACTTTCTTTAATCCGTTTGATTTCCGCAATCTGACTTTCCAGAGCGGTAATCTGGGTCTGCAGATACTGGTTGCGTGAGTTTTGATTGCTGATCTGGGTATCGATAATCTGGCCAATTAACCAGAAAAGCAAACCCGTCATAATGGCCACAAACGCCAGCACAACAATGTACTGTTGTTTCTGCTGCTGACGGCGTTGTTCACGCCAGGGCAGAAGGTTTACATGTGCCATCTTGACATCCCCCGACTGGCCAGGCCTGCAGCAATGGCCAGTAATGGCGCAATCTGCTCGACCTGCTCAGTATTTAGCTTGTCGCTGATTTTGACATTGGCAAATGGATTAAAGACTTCCACCTCAATGCCGAGATCCTGTTGTAAGGTATCTACCAGTGCCGGAATGACTGCGCCAGCACCTACCAGGACGATTTTTTCCGGCCGGTTTGCCTGCATCGTGGTCATGTACATTTGTAAGGCACGATTAATCTGCTGCTGCAGGTTTGCCGCAAAAATAGGCAGGGTGTCGCTGATCCAGTTGCTTGGCAGCGTGTTGTTAATTAACTGTTCTTCGGTGTCTTTACGGTCAAGCATATGTACCAGAGACAAATCCTGCAGCAGCGAATCAACGCCGAAGGTGTGCTCTTTGGTATAAATAGTGCTGCCATCCTCCCAAACACAAACTTGCAGCAGGGATGCGCCAATATTAATGCAGCATATTCGCTGGGCTTCTTCGCCATGGGGATAAAAGTAATCAATCGCATTACCCATAGCGTAGGTTTCCACGTCTACCACTTTCGGCTCGAAGCTTTGTTCACGTACCAGCGTGGAGCGGCTGTCCACTACGTCGCGGTGGGCGGCGGTGAGTAACACGTTCACTTTGCCAGAATGGGTTTCACTCATACCCACTTCCTCGAAGTCCAGATAAACTTCTTCCAGCGGGTAGGGAATCAGGCTGTCAGCCTCTACTTCGATCTGACCTTCCAGCTCGTAGTCGGTCTGATCCGGCTCCATATGAACAATTTTACTGATCACGGAGGTGCCGGCTACGGCAATGGCTGCTGGCTTTATTTTATTCTTAAGTGCCAGACGAACTTTACGCAGTGCTACGCTCACGGCGTCGAAGTCGGTGATCTCTCGCTCTCTGAATGCATCTTTAATAATCGGCTCGCAGGCAAACGCGGTCAGCGTGTAGTCGCCTTCAGCGCCTTCCAGCACAACTGCCTTGATGCAACGGGTGCCAATGTCGAGTCCGACAATGGGGGGTTGCTTTTTCTTGAACAGCGATTTTAGCATATCAACTGAGTCTCATTTACTTGCGATCAATTTCTAACATAAGATGTTACTTAAAATTTTTCTATTTAATGGTTCTAATAAATACACTTAGGTATAAAATATAAGTCATTTTGGCAAAAAAGCCCTGTTTATTCTTATTGTGAAGTATATCAAAACCTTCTTATTACTCGGATTTGTCGGTGCACTGCTCGGCGGTATTGCACTCACGGGTATTTATTTTTATATCAAGCCGGACCTGCCCAGCGTTGCAATCCTCAAGGATGTGCGGCTGCAAACGCCTATGCGTATCTATACTCATGACGGCAAACTCATCTCCCAGTATGGTGTAAAACGCCGCATACCGGTTACCCTGGACCAGGCGCCGGAGCTGCTGCAAAAAGCGATTCTGGCCACCGAGGACAATCGTTTTTACGAACACTTTGGTATTGATCCTATCGGCATCACCCGGGCTTTCATTAACCTTGTATTGACCGGTGAGAAAAGTCAGGGCGCGAGTACTCTCACACAGCAGCTGGCCCGGGGGTTCTTTTTAACCCGGGAGAAAACCTATATTCGCAAAATTAAAGAAGTCTTTATTGCTCTGCACATGGAAACAGAGCTCAGCAAAGACGAAATTTTCGAATTGTATTTAAACAAGGTTGAGTTGGGTCATCGGTCTTTTGGTTTTGGTGCTGCTGCTCAGGTGTATTACGGTAAGCGGCTCGACGAGCTAACGCTGGCGCAAATTGCCACGCTGGCCGGACTGCCCCAGGCGCCATCGGTATTAAACCCGGTCAGCCGCCCACAACGGTCTGTGGAGCGTCGTCGCATCGTGTTGCTGCGTATGCTGGATGAAGGGTATATCACCCGTCAGCAATTTGAGGAAGCGGCCAGTGCGCCGGTGACAGCTGAGAAACACGGTGCCGAAATAGAACTGGACGCGCCTTATCTGGCCGACCTGATTTACTCAGAAATGGTGACGCTGTACGGTAAGGAAGAAGCAGAAACCGGCGGTTATCAGGTTTACGCGACGGTCTCGTCTGAATTACAGCAAGCCGCGCAAAATGCGGTGAAACAGAATCTTCACGATTATGATGAACGCCACGGTTATCGCGGCGCTGTGGCACGTTTATGGCCACAGGAGCAGAACAACGCAGAGCCAAATCCCGAGGAAACATCAACGGAATGTAATAGTGAGCCACTCTACCCCGACTGGCCCTGTGAAGTGACCGAAGAAGCTATTATCAGCCAACTGGATAACGCAGGAGCTTTTGGCTTTGTCTTTCCGGTGGCTGTTATCAGTGTTGATGAACAATCTTTTACCACCCGTGACGTAACCGGCATCGAGCGGGTAATTGAGTGGGAAGGTATGGACTGGGCGCGGCCGTTTCTAAGTGATAGCCGACAAGGACAGCCGCCCTCGCAGGCCTCTGATATTGTTAGTACGGGCGACATTGTCTACATCAGGGAACAGGATAATCAGTGGCGTCTGGCACAGTTGCCACAGGTTAGTGGCGCCTTTGTGGCAATAGACCCCCATGACGGCGCGGTGCAGGCCATTGTAGGTGGCTACAGTTTCTACCAAAGCCAGTTTAACCGCGCTACACAGGCTAAGCGTCAGGTGGGTTCAAACATTAAGCCGTTCGTTTATTCTGCGGCGCTCGACAACGGTTACACTGTGGCCAGTATTATAAATGATGCGCCTATCAACGAATGGGATGAAGCAACGGGTGTGGCCTGGCGTCCGCAAAACTCACCGGCTGAATATGACGGCCCTATTCGAATGCGGGTGGCACTGGGTAAATCGAAAAACGTGGTATCAGTGCGCTTACTGCGTGGCGTAGGGCTGGATAACACTATTGAGCACCTCACCCGGTTTGGTCTCGATAAGGCCGATATTCACCGCGATGAGACCGTGTCGTTGGGTTCGAGCTCTCATACGCCGCTGGAAGTAGTGCGCGGCATGGCCACTATTGCCAACGGCGGCTTTCTGATTGAACCTTATTTTATCGACCGGGTACTCAATGACACGGGTGAGGTGTTATGGCAAACCAATCCGGTTGTTGCCTGCAACGACTGTGATGAGGCTAACACTGCACAGCCGCAACCAGTCAGCGAGGAGGCGGATATCGAAGCTCTGCTGGCAGCAGAGTTAAACCAGTCGCTTCCGGTGCAGACCGATAGCGATAAAATGTTGGCAGCGCCCCGGGTAATTACGCCACAAAACGCCTTTTTGGTTGCTGATATGATGCGCACTGCGGTACGAGCTAATGGTAGCTGGAATAAAAAAACCTACTGGCAGGGTACTGGCTGGCGGGCGAGAAACATACTGCAGCGCACCGACCTGGCCGGTAAAACCGGTACTACCAATGACTCCCGGGATGCCTGGTTTAGTGGCTTCAGTCGTAACCTGGTAGCTACTGCCTGGGTTGGTTTTGATGATATGTCCAGACAGCTGGGCCGCGCGGCTTACAACAATCCACTGGCTAAGCGCGATCCGGATCGGTTTGGCTGGATGGGTAACGCCATGGTGGGCACCGAAAGTGGTGCCATGGCTGCACAGCCAGCCTGGATTCGCTTTATGCAGGTGGCGCTTGAGGACGAGCCGGAAGAAGCTATGTCAGTACCAGATGATATTGTGCGGGTACGGATTGATCGTACCAGTGGGAAGTTGACCCGGCGGACAGACCATACCACACTATTCGAGTATTTCCTGAGGGGCACTGAGCCGAGCGTGTATGTCTTAGATGATGAAGTCATGGACCCGGCTGAGCAGGAAGACTCAACGCCTGACGTAGAGGAAATCTTCTAACGTCTATACTGAAAACAAAATTAAAACTGGTTAATAACAATGTCTGATGACGATAAGCGATATTTGTATATACCGCATGCTGGCCCGTCTTTGCTGGAAACCCCCTTACTCAATAAAGGCAGTGCGTTTAGCGCTAAAGAAAGGGCGCGTTTTAATCTTACTGGTCTGTTACCCCCGCGCTACGAAACTATTGAGGAGCAGGTGGAGCGGGCTTACCTGCAATATAACTCCTTCGATGAGCCCCTGAATAAGCATATTTATTTACGCGCCATTCAGGATAACAACGAAACCCTGTTTTACCGCCTGATCCAATCGCACATTGAAGAAATGATGCCGATTATTTACACCCCCACAGTGGGCGATGCCTGTGAGCAATTTTCCGATATCTATCGGAGTTCACGTGGCCTGTTCATCTCCTGGGAAGAGCGCGATCAGATTGATGACATTGTCCGCAATGCAACTAAACGTAAGGTCAAAGTCATTGTGGTAACCGATGGAGAGCGCATCCTCGGCCTTGGCGATCAGGGTATTGGAGGTATGGGTATCCCTATCGGTAAGCTTTCTCTGTATACCGCTTGCGGTGGTATTTCACCTGCTTACACCTTGCCGGTGATGCTCGATGTGGGAACCAACAACGAAAAACTGCTCAATGACCCAATGTATATGGGCGCGCGTCACCCGCGCATCAGTCAGTCAGAATACGATGAATTCCTCGATTTGTTTATCAAAGCGGTGAACCGTCGTTGGCCAGAAGCGTTGATTCAGTTTGAAGACTTCGCACAGCCTAACGCAATGCCACTGTTAAATCGTTATCGCAATGAAGTGTGCTGCTTTAATGATGATATTCAGGGCACTGCGGCTGTGACCTTAGGGACCATTCTGGCGGCATGTCGCATGAAGCAGGCCAAACTCTCGGAGCTGAAAGTGGTGTTTGTGGGCGCAGGCTCAGCCGGTTGCGGTATTGCCGAAATGCTGATCCAGCAAATGTGTTCTGAAGGCCTCAGCGATGCAGAGGCGCGTAAGCAAATATTTATGGTCGACCGTTACGGACTGGTCATGGAAGGGCAAGAAGGCCTGCGGGACTTCCAGCAACGCCTGCAACATACCCAGCAAGAAATTGCCGAATGGTCGTTCAGTGGTGAATATCCGGTATTGCTGGATGTGGTTAACTGCGCTCAGCCCGATGTACTGATTGGTGTGTCCGGTCAGCCCGGCTTATTTACCGAGCATGTAGTACGCGCCATGAAACGGCATACAGAACTGCCTATCATTTTCCCATTGAGTAATCCGTCTCGCCAGGTGGAAGCCCGTCCGGAACAGGTGATTGAATGGACCGAAGGTGAAGTGGTGATTGCTACCGGTAGCCCCTTTAAGCCTGTGGAATACGAAGGCAATGTTTACCCGGTTGCCCAGTGTAATAACAGCTATATCTTCCCGGGGATTGGCCTGGGCGTGATTGCCTCCAAAGCGCGCTTGATCAGTGACGAAATGCTGATGGCTGCCAGTAACGCGCTGGCCAATGCTTCACCGCTGGCCAATACTGGTGAGGGTGAATTGTTACCACCACTGCGTAAGATCTCGGCCCTGAGTCGCCAGATTGCCTTTGATGTTGCCAAGGTGGCAATGCAGCAAGGCCTGGCACTGGAGCAAACTGACGACAACCTGCTAGCCAGCATTGAGAAAAACTACTGGCGCGCAGAATACCGCCCCTACAAGCGGGTCAGTATCTGATTCTGGCCCGATTACCGGCTGCGCAGCTGCGCAGTCGGTAAAAACTGTTATCGTTTTGCAACATTTACCCGCCCTGTATCCGCCTGTTTTTCCGCTGTATTTAATTAACTATATGTAAAATATAGATAAAGTCTTTTTGGCACGGCTCTTGATTATACTAAAGTGTAATGTATTTGCTTCACTAGGGCATGCATTGCACATTGCTTTTCAGATGTGTCACAACGGCGTCATTCCGGATGGATGAAGCGCTTGTTGTTCCCTTCTTTTGATCCTCAGGGGGCGATGGAGTGCCCCCTCTTTTTTTGTAAACTTCTATGTGGATTGGGTTCAGGAGTGTTTCACGACCCAGGTCACAATATCCGCCCAGAATGGCAACCCGTGTTTCGAGAAGAAACGCATATGACCAAGGTGTGTCAGACCATGCTCAGCAGGTTCTATTATCTTGCGTGTAACGTTCAGATTTTCATAAACGGTAAGGATATCTTCCATATTGATCTGGGGAGAGATTTGGTCGTCAACCGCGCGTATCCATAATGCTGGCTGGGTAAGCTGATCATAGTACTGCTGCTGAATATGACTGCCAAACTCAGTTTTGGCATACCCCTGGCCGTTACACCAGCGCCGCCACTGAGCACCCACTCCCTTCGGCAGCGGTTCGCCCATACCCATCCAGTGGGACTGAGTGCGGCCAAATAACGCATTGGTCAGTGGAATAAACACGTTCATATAAAATTGCGCCTGGTACTTATAGGCACCGGTAAAGTTACGTAAACAGCCGGATGAGCTGCCGTAGGTAATAATACTGGTCAGCTCGGTGGCGTTGGGCATTAGTCCAGCCAACTGGCCGCCGGCACTGTGGCCAATCAGGTGCAGTGGCTGATTGGGATAGTGTAGCTGCAAAAATGCCAGTGCTGCCGGCATGTCTTTCTGGCCCCAGTCCTGTAAACGTGTTTCGCGCATCACTTTGCGGGTTTTAGGCGAGTCTCCGATGCCCCGGTTATCAAAGGTGAGCACAGCAATGCCCTGTTCGGCCAGAAAAGTGGCAAAGCGGGTATAGAAACCCTGTTTGATGCCTGTAGCCGGTGCAATCATTACCGCCGCAACAGGTGTATTTAAAGGCTTGTATAGTAAGCCGGATAAAGCAATATCGTCTGTACACTCAATGGTGACAGCGTGGGGAGAAAGCATAAATGACCTTCTGGTCTAACCAGTTTGAGCCAATTATAACGAACTCTTAACAATATGAAAGAGGGGGATATTCCGGGATACTGCCACTGCAACCGGAGAGCCCGGCTACAGTGCAGGTTACAGCTATAAATCGAGGGTGTAGACTTTTGATTTACGCTGAAAGTTATACAGCTCTTTCTTTTGAGCCGGCAGCGCATCAACATCCGCCGCCTTGAAACCCTGATCCAGAAACCAGTGACCGGTCACAGTGGTTAATACGAAGAGGCGCTGAATACCCGCGGCAATAGCGCGTTCGCGCACTTCATCGAGGATCCGCTCGCCACGGTTTTTGCCCCGGTAATCGGAGTGAGTTGCTACACAGGCAAGCTCGGCTGAGCCGTCATCAGGATAAAGGTAAAGCGCGGCACAGGCGATGATCATGCCATCCCGTTCTATTACAATAAACTGATGAATTTCGTTTTCCAGTCGTTCACGGGAACGTTTTACCAATACTCCACTTTCTTCCAGAGGTTTGATGAGATTAAGGATGCCGCCCACGTCGTCGATGGTAGCTTCCCGAAGCTGCTCGTAATGGTTTTCCATGACCAGTGAACCGGCACCGTCACGGGTAAATAATTCCTGCAGCAGCGCACCATCGGTTTCATAACTTACACAGTGAGCGCGAGGAATGCCCGCTGCCACGCTGGTAGTCAGCGCGCGAATAACCGTGGCTTCGGTCATCAGTTCATCGTCGTGGTGTAACTGTTCAAGCAGGTTTCGCTCAATGGTGCGAATAAGCTTACCGTCTTTACGGAAAATGCCCGAATAGTTGGAGAATACCACCAGTTTATCGGCTTCCAGCGCAATGGCCGCCTGGGTTGCCACATCTTCGTGAGACAGGTTAAACACTTCACCGGTAGAGGAGTAGCCCATCGGCGACAGTAGCACGATGGAGCCATCATTAAGGTGATCGTTAATACCGGTGGTGTCGATACGACGCACCTGACCGGTATTTTCAAAGTCCACACCGTCGAGTACACCCATAGGTTTGGCGACCACCAGATTACCCGTACACACGCGAATATGCGCACCGTGCATGGGTGAATTGGGTAAACCCATGGTCAGCAACGCTTCAATATGGCAGCGCACCGAGCCAGCGGCGTCTTTTACGCATTCCAGGGTTTCTTTATCGGTAATACGCACGTCGTGACTAAAGCGCGCCTCGGTTTTGCGCAGGGCCACCCGTTGATCAATCTGCGGGCGTGCACCGTGCACCAGCACCAGGCGTACCCCCAGACTGCTCAGCAGCGCGATATCCTGAATAATATTGGGAAAGTTATCGTCTTCAATGGCCTCGCCGCCAAACATCAGCACAAAGGTTTTACCCCGGTGTGCATTGATGTAAGGCGCCGAGCTTCTGAATAATCCAATACTTTCGTGATGCGATAGCACCATTTGCAGTTATCCTAACTTATCCAGTTTTTCCAGTTCTTCGTACAGTGCCTTGGTGACCGTTTCAGCACTGGTTCCACCCAGAATATTGCGCTTATCCACGCCATATTCGAGTTGGAGAACCGGGTAAACATCTTCATCAATGTCACTGCACACTGATTGCAACTGTGCCAGTGATAAATCTTCAATAGGCGCGTCTTGCTCCAGCGCCAGCAATACTACCTGACCAGAGATATCATGGGCTGTTCTGAACGGAATGCCTTTACCTACCAGGTAATCGGCCAGCTCAGTGGCATTGGAATAGCCCTGGGCGGCGGCAATCCGGCAGCGCTCTTCGTTGAGCGCCAGACTGTCGAGCACTTCACAAGCGATGCACAGACAACAGTGCCATTGATTTACGGCATCGAAAGCGCCTTCCTTGTCTTCCTGCATGTCTTTGTTATACGCCAGAGGCAGACCTTTCATGGTGACCAGCAGCGCCTGCAAGTGGCCAAATACCCGGCCGCATTTGCCGCGCAGTAATTCCAGCGCATCGGGGTTTTTCTTCTGCGGCATCAGTGATGAACCAGAGGTCACGCTGTCGCCCAGTTGCAGGAAGCCTGCTTCGCCAGAGTTATAGAAAATTAAATCTTCAGCCAGTCGCGACAGGTGCATCATGCTGGTGCTGGCGGTAAATAGCAGCTCCAGCACGAAGTCACGGTCTGATACCGCATCCAGGCTGTTTAAGCAGGGGCCACTGAAACCCAGTTGATCGGCGATTTCATGACGGTCGACCGGGTACGTAGTACCGGCTAGTGCACCAGAGCCCAGCGGGCACTGATTCATGCGTTCATGTAAATCGTTTAACCGGCTCAGGTCGCGTTTAAACATTTCCACATAGGCTAAGCACCAGTGCGGGAAACGAATCGGCTGGGCGCGCTGTAAGTGCGTATAGCCGGGAATAATCGCTTGCTGGTGACGACTGGCGGTATGCAGCAGGCTGCGAACCACTGCCGTCACATCGGCTTTTAATGACTCAATGTGGGTACGGCACCACAAGCGGAAATCCGTGGCAACCTGATCGTTGCGGCTGCGGCCGGTGTGCAGCTTACGTCCCACATCGCCGAGCTTGTCAATTAAGGCTGCTTCAACAAAGCTGTGAATGTCTTCTTCGCCACTGGCGTTAAAGTCGATTTCACCGGCTTCCGCCTGGGCTTTCAATTCGCTGAGTGCAGCTTCGAGCTGCTGCTGTTCCTCGCTGGTCAGCACGCCGGCTTTTGCCAGTGCCCGTGACCATACGATTGAGCCTTCCATATCCTGCGCGGCCATGGCCTGGTCGAACGGCAATGAGTCGTTGACCTGACGGAACATGTTACTGCTGCCGGCAGCGAACCGGCCTCCCCACAATGCCATGATTACTCTCCCTGCTTTTTCAAGGCCGCAATACGGCTTGATAAACTGAACAGGCGGATAAAGCCTTCAGCGTGCTTCTGGTCGTATACGTCGTCGGCACCAAAGGTAGCGAAGTCTTCAGAGTACAGGCTGTTTGGTGACTGACGTTGAGTAACCGTAGCCTGGCCTTTATAAAGCTTAACCACGATTTCACCGGTAACATACTTGGCAAAAGACGCAGCGCCAGCAATCAGGGCATCGCTCAGCGGCGTAAACCAACGGCCGTCATACATTACGTGAGAGAACTCCAGCGCCAGTTGTTCACGGTATTTCAGTGAAGCTTTGTCCAGTACCATGGTTTCCAGCGCTTTATAAGCTTTGAGCAGTACTGTGCCTCCCGGAGTTTCGTAACAACCACGCGACTTCATACCAACCAGACGGTTTTCAACGATGTCGATACGGCCAACACCGTGGGCGGCTGCCAGTTTGTTAAGCTCAACCAGGCCTTCGTACGGTGAAACTTCTTTGCCGTTTACGTGAGTCAGCGCGCCTTCGTTAAACTTCAGGTTGATACGCTCTGCCTGATCCGGCGCTTCTTCCGGATCAACGGTCATGGTCCAGACCTGTTTGCTAGGCTCACACCATGGATCCTCCAGTTCGCCGCCTTCGTGAGAAATGTGCCAGGCGTTGGCATCACGGCTATAAATTTTGGTGGCTGATGCAGTGGTTTTGATATTACGCTCGGCCAGATAGGCCAGCAGGTCTTCACGGGATACCATATCCCACTCACGCCATGGCGCGATAACCGCTAAATCAGGAGCCAGCGCGTTGAATGCGCCTTCAAAACGAACCTGGTCGTTGCCTTTACCGGTACAGCCGTGACATAGCGCATCGGCGCCGACTTTACGGGCAATTTCTACCTGTGCTTTAGCAATTACAGGGCGGGCCATAGAGGTACCCAGCAGATACTCACCTTCGTAAATTGCGCCGGTAGTAATGGTTGGGAATATATATTCTTTAACGAATTCTTCTTTCAGGTCAACGATGTAACATTCGCTGGCACCGGTGGCGATGGCTTTTTCTTTTAAGCCTTCGAGCTCTTCATCACCCTGACCAACATCGGCTGCGAAAGCAACGACTTCACAGTCGTAGTTTTCTTTTAACCAGGGAATGATGGCTGATGTGTCTAAACCGCCTGAATAGGCAAGCACAACTTTATTGATTTTGCGCATAATGAGTGTCCTGACTAGGCTCCAAGTAAATGGGTTAAAATTGCGTTTTGGCCGTGCATCCGGTTTTCAGCCTGCTGCATTAACAACGACGCATCGCTGTCCATCAGGCTGCCGGTAATTTCCAGGTCACGGTGAGCAGGCTGACAGTGCAACACGTGGGTTGCGCCGGTCAATTCCATTAATGCTTCGTTCACCTGGTACGGCATGAATTTGTCTTTAATGGTTTCAAGTGGCGTGTCATCGCCCATTGATAACCAGGTATCGGTGTAAATCACGTTGGCGCCTTTGGCTGCTGCAACGTCATTTGACTCAATGATTTTTACGCCGGTCTTTGCGGCGATAGCTTTGGCCTGAGCAACAATCTCCGGGCTGGCTTCATGGCCTTCAGGGGTCACAACAACCTGATGACAACCCAGCAGCGCGCCCACGATGAGCAGCGAATGAGTAACGTTATTACCATCGCCCACGTAAGCCATGGTCAAGCCTTCGCAACTGCCAAACTTTTCGAACAGGGTGAGGTAGTCGGCCAGGCCCTGACAAGGGTGGTACTTGTCGCACAACGCATTGATAACAGGAACCTTGGCCGCTTCAGCAAAGGTTTCCAGCGTGCTGTGAGAAAATACCCGGGCAACAATGGCATCTGCCCAGCAAGCCAGGTTAGCGGCAACGTCTACTGAGTCCTCACGACCAGCCAGCTTGTTGGACTGACTGTCTAAGTAAACCATGTGTCCGCCTAAACGGTTAATACCAATATCGAAGCTGACGCGCGTACGCAGCGATGGTTTTTCAAACAAGGCAACAATGGACTTGCCCGCCAACGCCTGTGAATAAGCTTGTGGCGCCTGTTTAATTTGTACCGCTAATGACAATAGCTCCTGCATTTGCTCTGGTGTCCAGTTAGCAAACGTCAATAAATCCTGCTTCATTTTATACTCCAGATGTCTGGGAGGCCGGAATTACGCGGGTTCCGGTTTGATTGTCCAATATTGCTGTCAGCGGCGCTGACCAGTTTGCAATGGTTACCGGCTTAGCCAGTTCGGTGGCGGCCTGCATTGCTGCTGCCACTTTAACCAACATGCCGTCTTTGATCACGCCCTTAGCCACTTCTTCATCAAGCCGTGGCTGGTCGAGTTCATGTATCAGTTGTTTGTCGCCATCAAGTACGCCGTCAACGTTTGACAGCAGCAACAGGTCGCCGCCCATCAGTTCAGCAATTACAGTGGCTGCCTGATCGGCATTTACATTGAGCAGACGCCCCTCGGCGTTGCTGCCAATCGAGCTTATAACGGGCAGAAAGCCGGCGCTGAGCAGCTGATTAAGCAACTCTGGATTGCCGGCAGCCGGCACGCCCACTGCGCCGTACTTTTCATTCAGTACTTTACAATCGGTTATGCCACCGTCCAGCAAAGATAGTCCCACCGGTGTGATACCGGCACCAATAGCCAGGCCGCATAAACTTTTATTGGCACTACCAGCCAGTGCGCCACAAACAAACGGCATTTGTTCATCGGGGGTTACCCGTAAACCATCAATCTTGGTACTGGTAAGTTGCATGGCGGCCAGTAAGGTTTCCACCAGCGGGCCACCGCCATGAACTAATATTACCGGACGCTGGCTTTGCAGTGTTTTGATCTCAGCCAATAACTGGCCGGCAATCTGAGGATTTTCCAGCAGAGCGCCACCCACTTTTATAACCACCGGCGATGATATGTCAGCCATTGATTAATCCCTCGGTCGCCGGGAAACCCAGCGCTAAATTGGCACACTGCATGGCCTGTGAGGCCGCGCCTTTCATTACATTATCGATGGCACTGGTGATCACGGCGTAGCCTGATTGCTCGTCAACTTTCCAGTGCAGATCGCAATACGGCGTATGCGCAACATCATCAATTTTAGGGAAACTTTCGCGCAAACGCACAACAGGCTGGTCACCATACACTTGGCTATACAGATTATCCAGTGTCGATTGGCTGGTACCACTTTTTAGCTTAACGGTAACCGTGGCCAGGATCCCACGTTTGAAATTACCCAGATGTGGTGTAAAGATTACCGGCGTGCCCAGGTGGAGTTCGATTTCCGGCGTATGACGATGACCCAGTACCCCATAAGCCTGCAGGCTCACTTCATAAAAACTGGTGCCGAGGCTGGCTTTGCGTCCGGCACCACTTACGCCGGAAACGGCATTGATGATTGGGCGTACGCTGTTGTCCAGCAGACCGGCATCGTGTAAAGGTTTTAACGCCAGCAGAGAAGCGGTTGGATAACATCCTGGAACCGCCACAATACTGGCCTGGCTGATGGCATCGGCATTATATTCAGCAAGACCATAAACCGCCTGGGCCAGACATTCCTGGGAGGTGTGCGCAAAGCCATAGTGTTTGGCAAACACTTCGGTGTCTTTGAGGCGGAACGCGCCAGACAAATCGAATACTTTAGCTTTACCGGCAGATAACTCAGCCATCCAGTCGTGGCTGGCTTCGTGAGGGGTGGCCAGGAATATCGCATCCATTGAATCTGCCAGTTCGGCCAGACGGTGCGGGGCTAATGGCTCAAGTACGTGTTGGGTCAGGTGTGCTAGGTTACCATGCAGCTGGGCAATCGTCTTGCCGGCATCCTGACTGTTTTCAGACACTAATACATGCTGCAAGGTCATGTGTGAATGTCCGCTGATTAAACTCACTAACTGCGCCCCGGTATAGCCGCTGGCGCCTATCACTGCTACGTTAAACATAATCTGATCGTTTGAAATTGATTGGTTACAAAATTAAAAAAACACTTTTTACCTTTGTGTTGGTGCTTGTGAGCAGGCCGATAAAACCACAAAGGTAAAAAGTGCGCTACGCATACTAGTGCATTACTTCTTCGGCGTTGATGTACTCCATCGTCGCCACAGGCACTGCATAGTGTAGCCAGCCAGGGGAGAGCTAAACTGTGATAAAGCAACCGCAGGAAGATGCCGGTTGGTTTTAATATTCATGTCCTAATCCTGTCATTTTCTTCCGCTACACTGATAGTTTAGTCAGGCACAAACAATGTGCGGAATCTTAATTGCTGGTAATGATACAATCTTGGCATATTTATGCAATAATTTTGTATAAATATTTAAAAGAAATGAATGGCTTTACGGTTTTTCAACAATTTATGTTGTATTTCTTGCCGGATGTAGCAGGATTTGCCATAGTTCGCCAAAAATCATACAAATTAAAGCAGGATATCCCATGACAGCCCGCACTGTTGCTCTGGTCGCTCACGACCATAAAAAAGCCGAATTACTCCAATGGGTCAAACATCATCAGGCGTTATTGGCCCCATTTAATCTTGTTGCCACTGGCACAACGGGGAAATTAATCAGTGACGAAACTGGCCTGCCAGTGCATCGTTATAAAAGCGGGCCGCTCGGCGGGGATCAGCAAATCGGGGCACTCATTGCAGAGAATAAACTTGATGCGCTGTTTTTCTTTTGGGATCCGCTTAATCCGGCGCCTCACGACCCGGATGTTAAAGCGTTGCTGAGATTGTGTTCTGTATGGAATGTACCGGTGGCCTGTACCCCGGCTACCGCCGATCTGGTGGTTACTTCACCTTTGTTCAGCGATGCCGGTCACCAGCGCCTGGTGCCGGATTACGGTAAGTAATCATCGCCATTTAGTCGCTAAGGTTAAACTCCAGTAACACCATTACGCCGGGCACAGCCTGTGCTTTGCCGCCTTTAACGACGGGTTTATAGCGCCATTTAGCCAGTGCCCTGCGAGCTTCGCGGTCGAAGATCCTTTTGGGGCTGGCGTCGAGCACCGCAATATCGCTAACGCTGCCATGCTTATCGATGTTGTAAGACAGCATAACCCAACCTTCCAGGCCGTCGCGAGCGGCCTGAGACGGGTATTTGGGGTTAATACGGACAATTAAATTGGATTCGGCCAGCTCAATATCATCGGCAGACATTGTGGGGGCTTATCGGGCGGTTGGGTGGCTGCCCAGGCTGTGCTACAAAACGTTATTGACGCACCTAATCCCAGCATCCTGATTGCTTTGTTCATTCGATTTTCCTTTTTCGTGAATGTAGCTATAACCAAAATTACATTGCCATCAGGGGGGGATTAATTCAAGCTGAACACCATTTGGCAACATCCCTGTAAATCCTATGACAGAGCATACCTGGTACCTGTGTACCGAATCCCGGTTGGAACAACAATTCACAAATTACATTGCACCGTTCTGGCAGGAGCATGTGCGCCTGGGAAGTTTTCAGGGAAACGCCGATATCAGAGTAAGTTATGCCTACTGTGTTCCTGAGCAAGCTAAGCAATCGGTGCTTATCAGCTCTGGTCGCATTGAATCACTGCTTAAATATAAAGAAGTGATTTATGAGCTATACCGCAATGGTTTTGCGGTATTTGTGTTGGATCACCGGGGACAGGGGCTGTCTGGCCGTATGACGGTTAATCCTCACCAGGGATACATCGACGATTTTCAACACTATGTGGATGACATGTGCCATTTTATCGATGAGATTGTTACGCCACAGCAGCAGGGGCCGCTAAATCTGCTCTGCCATTCCATGGGCTCAGCTATTGGTGCGTTAACCATCCTGCAACGACCCACCCAGTTTAACCGGGTGGTTTTCGGATCACCGATGTTTGGGATTCGTCCGGCTTTACCCGAATGGCTGGCAAAGTCCTTAATCGGGCTTAACCTCTGTGCTAACAGGCTGCTGCCGGGGAGCTCGGGCTATTTCTTTGGTCAGCGCGATTATCATGCCGATGATTTTACGATTAACCGGCTTACCAGTAGTGAGATACGGTATCAGTTATTCAGAAACCTGTACGCTGAACAGCCCGAAATTCAGCTAGGCGGAGTAACACCGCAATGGCTTGCCGCAGCCAGTGCCGCTATGTGGAAGGTGGAACAACATGCGCAGCAAATAACATTGCCTGCCCTGGTGTTCGGAGCCGGCGAAGATACCGTGGTCGACAATAAGCGCCAGCAACGAGTAGTAGCGACCATGCCTGACGCCGAATATATTCTGGTAGAGGGTGCCCGCCATGAAATTCTGATTGAGACAGATGCCATTCGCCAACCGGTGATGAAGCGCATATTCGACTTCTTTAGCGGCGAATTTTGACCGGCTGCACGAAACCTCTCATAATGCCGCCCGACTTAGTAAAGAGTGAACCAGCATGTTAGACATCGTGTTATATCAGCCAGAAATTCCACCTAACACCGGTAACATTATTCGCCTGTGTGCCAATACCGGTTATGCACTGCATCTTATCGAGCCATTGGGCTTTGACTGGGATGATAAACGGGTGCGTCGGGCGGGGCTGGATTACCATGAGTTTGCTGACGTAAAGCGCTATACCAGTTTCGAGCGTTTTCTCGAAGAGCGCCAGCCAGCACGGGTATTTGCGTGTACCACTAAAGGCAAAGCGTTTCACTCTGATGTGCAATACAAAAAGGGCGACGCGTTGTTGTTCGGGCCGGAAACCCGCGGGTTACCCGATGAAATCATCGACTCGCTGCCTCCCGGGCAACGGGTGCGCATTCCTATGCTGCCAGACAGTCGCAGCATGAACCTGTCGAATGCGGTATCGGTTTTTGTGTATGAGTCCTGGCGCCAGTTTGGTTACGACGGCGCACGCTAACGAGTGAATAACAAGCTAAGGCTTGTTATTCAGATTTAAGCTCTCTGCCCAGTAAGGCCAAAGCGGCGTCTTTAGGCGACTTACCTTCGTAAAGCACGGCAAAAATCTGTTCGCAAATGGGCATTTCCACGTCCAGCTTACGGGCCAGAATAACCACTTCTTCGGTGTTGCGGTAACCTTCTACTACCTGACCGATTTCCTCCATGGCGTTGTCCACCGATGTGCCTTTACCTAAGGCAAGACCAAAGCGGCGATTACGGGATTGGTTGTCGGTACAGGTAAGCACCAGATCGCCTAATCCGGCCATACCCATAAAGGTTTCTGGCTGTGCGCCGGCCTTAACGCCCAAACGGGTAAGTTCAGCCAGTCCACGGGTAATTAATGCAGTTCGGGCATTGGCACCAAAGCCCAGCCCATCGGCCAGTCCGGCGCCAATGGCAATTACGTTCTTAACCGCGCCGCCAAGTTGCACACCGGTAAAGTCGGGGTTTTTGTAAACCCGGAACGAACGGGCGCAATGCAGTTTGGCTGCCATGGCGTCGATAAACTCATCGTCAGTGGAAGACAGGGAAATAGCCGTTGGCAATCCCGCCGCCATTTCTTTTGCGAAAGTTGGTCCGGATAACACCGCCAGCGGGTATTTGTCACCCAGCACTTCTAAAGCAACCTCTTTCAACAGACGACCGCTGCCCGGTTCAAGGCCTTTGGTGGCCCACACAATACGCTGAGCGTCGTGCAGTAAAGGTGCTAATTGTTCCAGCATGCCTTTGAAGGCATGGCTTGGTACCACAACCAGAATGTCGCGACTACGCGCAACGGCTGTGGCTAAATCGCTCTCAACCGACAGCGCTTCGGGAAAAGGGGCGCCGGGTAGGTACCGTTCGTTCTGGCGACTGTCAGCCATAACAGATAACTGCTTGGCGTCTCTGCCCCACAGCACGGTGGGCGTATTATTACGGGCTAAACAAATAGCCAGAGCAGTGCCATAGGAGCCTGCTCCAAGAACGGTAACCGACGCATCATTCATGAGCTGTTTAGGCGTCCAGTTGTTGTTGAGATGCCTGAGCTTCCTGCGCACGCTTTTGCATGTATGCAGCAAAGATCGCGTCGAAGTTTACCGGCGCAAGGTTTAACGGCGGGAATGTACCGCGATTAACCAGGTTAGAAATGGTTTCACGAGCATATGGGAACAACGTGTTCGGACAGAAAGACCCCAGCATGTGTGCTTTGTTTTGTTCTGGCATGTCACCAATCATGAAAATACCGGCTTGCTCTACTTCACACAGGAATGCCGTTTCTTCGCCCATCGTGGCTGTAACGGTAACCGACAGAACAACTTCGAACAGGTTGCCATCCAGTTTGTCAGTAGAAGTATCGATATCCAGTTTGATTTCTGGTTTCCACTCTTTGGTGAAGATACCTGGTGCGTTTGGAGACTCAAAAGAAATGTCTTTTGTGTAGATACGCTGGATATTGAACTGTGGCGCTTGGCCCTGGCCGGCAGCGGCGTTTTCTTGATTGCTTTGATTTTCTTCAGACATGTTTTTACCTAAGTGTAATTTTAAATTTTATAAGAATAATTAGCTGGCCAGCAGTGGGTCGAGTTCTTGCTGTCTTTCCAACGCAAACATATCATCACAACCACCAATGTGTTGGTCGTTAATGAATATTTGCGGCACTGTGTAACCGCCATTTGCGCGCTCAATCATAACATCGCGCAAGGCAGGCTCGGCGTCGATGGCGTACTCAGTATATTCAACACCTTTTTGCTGGAACAGGGCTTTAGCCCGGGTGCAAAAGGGGCAATAAGCTTTGGTGTAGATTTCAACTTTACTCACAATAGCGGCCTTTTGGTGGATTATTTAGCAACGGGTAAGCCGGCCTGAGACCAGGCGTTCATGCCGCCTTTCAATACGTTTACTTTACTGAAACCGTCTTTCGTCATTGCAGCAGCTACGCCACGTGCGCTGTTACCCATGGCACAAACAACAATAATGGGCGTGTCTTTGTATTTTTCAAGCTTGCTGAAGTTCTTTTCACGAACCTCTTCCGGCTTGATCTGCCGGGCACCGGTGATATGACCTGCCTTAAAGTCGTTGGCAGGGCGGGTGTCAAGAACCACTGCATCTTCACGGTTAATCAGCAATGTCATTTCGTGCACACTGACTTCTTTGACAGAGGAAATCAGACCGCTGACATAGCTGTAAATCAGCATAATAACCAGCGCCAGCCAGATACCCGCCAGTATAATGTTATTGCTGGCAAATTCGATGAGTTGATCCATTACGTCTTCCCAATGCATCGGTTTGTTAAAAAAAGAGTGCAAAGTATATAGAAAAAAACAACAGAAACCAGCTTTGCGCGGAGGAAGCCCAGTTAATACAACGCGAAGCGCGCTAAATTACTGTACTTCGGTTGGTTAATTCACATAATCAATTAAACTGATTGAGGTATTTTTCAACATATGCTCTTCAATCCCCTCTAGGGTTTGGTAATATAAATGTGTGCCTCGCCCTACGGAACAATCCAAAGCCTGACAATATCGGTACCTAATAATAAGCCGGGCAAGCGGATAACTAACCCGAACAGCATCGCCTGATAAGGGCAACGAAATTTTACAGGAGAACCCATGACGCAATCCAAGAAGACACTGGCACTAATCGTACTCGATGGCTGGGGATATCGTGAGGATGCAGATCAAAATGCCATCCTGGCCGCGAACACGCCAAATCTGGATGCTTTAACCAAAGCCTACCCCAACACGTTAATCAGCGGTTCCGGGCTGGATGTGGGTTTACCCGAGGGGCAAATGGGTAACTCTGAAGTAGGCCATGTTAACCTCGGTGCAGGCCGTGTGGTATATCAGGACTTTACCAAAGTAACCAAATCTATTGCCGACGGCGAGTTTGAGCACAACCCGGCGCTGGTAAAAGCCATTGACGACGCGGTAAGTAAAGATAAAGCGGTACATATTATGGGTCTGCTGTCACCAGGTGGTGTGCACAGCCACGAAGACCATATCTTTGCAGCGCTGAAAATGGCCGCTCACCGTGGTGCGAAAAAAGTTTACTTACACGCTTTTCTGGATGGACGTGATACGCCGCCTCAAAGCGCTGAAGCGTCGCTGGAAAAAGCCGATGCGGTATTCGCTGAGATTGGTTGTGGTAAAACGGCTACTATCATCGGCCGCTACTTTGCTATGGACCGAGACAAGCGCTGGGATCGGGTAACAAAAGCTTACGACCTGATAACTCAGGGGAAAGGTGAGGCTAGCGCGGATTCTGCGGTTGCCGGATTAAAAGCCTCTTACGAGGCAGGTAAAAACGATGAGTTTGTGCCACCAACTGTTATTGGCGACAGCGTGAGTGTAGAAGATGGCGATGCCATTATCTTCATGAACTTCCGTGCTGACCGTGCGCGTCAGTTGACCCAGGTATTTGTGGATAAAAACTTTGATGGCTTTGAGCTGGCGGTTAAACCAGAGCTTTCGGCCTTTGTTATGCTGACTCAGTACTCAGCAGACTTTGACGCACCGGTAGCTTTTCCTTCAGAGAAACTGGTAAACGTGTTAGGCGAGTGGTTGGAGAAGCAGGGCAAAACCCAACTACGCATTTCAGAAACGGAAAAATATGCCCACGTAACCTTTTTCTTCTCTGGCGGTGTTGAGAAAGAGTTCAAAGGCGAAGAGCGTATTCTTATTCCATCACCCGATGTAGCCACCTACGATCTGCAGCCGGAAATGAACTCTGAGAAACTTACCGATGAATTGGTTGGAGCAATTGAATCCGGTAAGTTTGACGTGATCATCTGTAACTACCCGAATGGCGATATGGTTGGTCATACCGGTGACTTCGACGCGGCGGTTAAAGCCTGTGAAGCGGTAGATAAATCGATTGGTCGAGTAATTGAAGCGCTTAAGAAAACCGGTGGCGAGTGCCTGATCACTGCTGACCACGGTAATGCGGAACAAATGGTAGATAACGAGTCTGGCCAGGCCCATACCGCTCACACCAGTGAACCGGTGCCGTTTATTTACTTTGGTCGTGATGCTGAGCCTCGTAAGGGCGGCACACTAAGCGATGTAGCGCCTACCATGCTGCATCTGATGGGCGTTGAGCAACCAGAAGAAATGACCGGCAAAACCATCATGACTCTTAAATCCTAAATAGAGATATGCAGCCTCTGGTAATGTTGCTGAAAAACTGTGCCACCAGCCTTGTGCTGGTGGCATTGTTGTATGGGCTATCGCCTGCTGGCTTTGTCTTTGCGCAAAGTGATGATGCCGAGCAGGAACTGGCGGAGCTACAGGAAGAATTAAAAGCCCGTCAACAGGCACTGCAGGGCAGTAAAGCCGATGCCCAGGAACTGCAAGCAGTTCTGGAACAATCAGAAAAAGATATTGGTGCAGTGGCCCGGCGACTCAATAACACAAAAACCGCGCTGGCCGAAAACCGCAATCAGCAGGAAGGCCTCAAAAGCCGGCGTGATGAGCTTGAACAAGCGATTGCTCAGCAGCAGGAACTGCTTGGTGGTCAGCTAAGAACCGCTTTTATCTCTGGCAACTACGACTATGCCAAAATGGTGTTTTACCAGGAGGATGCCGCGCGCTTTGAACGCGTGCTGACTTATTACAAATACCTTAATGAAGCCCGGCAAAAAGAAATCACCCAGTTTAAGGCGAGCGTCATGGAGCTGGAGCAGGTTAATGCCGAATTGCAGATCAAGGCTCAGGAATTAACTGCGCTGCTAAGCGATCAGGAGCGTCAGCAAAATGAACTGGTTGCCCGCCAGCAGGATCGCCAACAAACACTGGTCAAGCTGCGTAGCAAAATTGCCAGCGAGGAAACCCGGATCGCGCAGTTAAGAGAAGCAGAACAGGCACTTGTTGAGGCCATCGAGCGTGCTCAGCGGGCCAGTCAGGTGCCGCAGGAGTTAACTGGTTTGTCGGGCGAAAAGGGAAAGTTACTTAAACCTGCCAGCGGCACATTGCGGCGTTTGTTTGGTAAGCGCCGTCAGGGCCAGGTGCGGTGGAAAGGGATTATGATAGATGGCCGTGAAGGCAGTGCGGTAAAAGCCATTGCCCATGGCCGGGTCATATATTCTGACTGGCTGCGAGGCTTTGGTCTGGTGACTATTATCGAACACGGCGATGGTTATATGTCGGTTTACGGGCACAATCAGGCACTGCTTCGGTCTGCCGGTGATGCAGTGGCCAAAGGTGAGACCGTGGCATTACTGGGTCAGAGTGGCGGTCAGTCCTCACCTAATTTGTATTTTGAGATACGCCATAAGGGTAAAGCACTTAACCCGTTACAGTGGCTGGATATTTAGCTTATTCGTATAGCTTAAGCCAGACCAGTATGGATGCAGATAAGGCGGTTGATGGCAGTTGATATTGGTAATTGAGATCCCGGCTGGTATGCTAGCGGCCATAACAACTACAAATAATCAGGTTTAAGTGCGCTCTTGAAACAGCTCGGTATTTATTGCGTTATTGTGTGGGGGATGCTGGTTAGCCAGACAACAACGGCTGCCAGTCGTGCAACCGCGTATCAGCCATCCCAGGCACCTGCAGAACTTTATATCATCATTGATGATATGGGCTATCGTGCCACCGACGAACGGGCATTTGCGCTGCCTGAATCAGTGACGTTCTCCATTTTACCTCATACACCGCAGGGTCAGGCTTTTGCTGAGCGAGCACATGCCCAATCCCGAGATGTGATGCTGCACCTGCCAATGGAGGCGCAATCCGACAAACCGCTGGGGCCCGGGGCCATTACCTCTACAATGTATGCCAATGAAATTACTGCCACCTTTGAGGCAGCTCTCGCCTCGGTACCTTATGCTATTGGCGTTAACAATCACATGGGCAGTGTGCTCACGGCCTCTGGTCAGGCGTTACAGCCGCTGATGAATGTGATTAAACATACCGGGTTGTTTTTTGTTGATAGTCGCACTACTCGCTTTACCGTGGCCCAACAGGTGGCCCGTGAGAAACAGATCCCCAATGCCAGACGTCATGTGTTTCTGGATCATGAACAAACTGAAGCCTTTATGAATGAACAGTGGCAGCGGGCGATAGCGCTAACCCGTAAGCACCCTAAAGTAATTATAATTGCTCATCCCCACCCGGGAACCATCGAGTTTCTGCAGAAAAAACTCGCTGACCTGCCGGCACAGCACTTCGCGCTAAAATCGATGCACGATTACTTCGACAAACCTGATGCACCGCAACGCGAATACGCCAGTAGCACTCAGGTAAGTGTTGCCGCGCCTAACTAAGCAATCGCTCTTAGCAAGGTTTTAAGCTATTACCCTATGTCATTCGTCGTAATTTGCCGCTAATTGCATGAAGATCGTTGATGTGATCTTGAAAAAACTCAGGAATGTTATATTATAACATCAGCTGAAGGTAAGGTAGTTATGCAATCACCCATCGACAATCCAACATTTTTAGACCGGCTTGGGATCTGGATCTCAAGTCTGTGCGCTTTGCATTGTCTGGCGATCCCGCTGCTGCCATTGCTGGCTTCCAGTATGTTTGGCCAAACCTGGTTTGAACGGACCATATTAAGCTTATCCATTCTTATCGGTAGCGTCGCGCTTATCAGTGGTGCCGTGCGCTACCATGGTAAATACTACCCGTTGTTGCTACTGCTAAGTGGCGGGGTGATTTACTGGTTTAAGGATATGTTTGGTGAGTCCGGCGAGCCTTTTACTATCGCTTTTGGTGCCGGCCTGATTATTCTCGGCCACTGGCTAAACCTGCGCTTGTGCCGAAAGTGTCGATGCTGCAAAGGCAAAGTGGTTTCTCAGCATCTGGCCAGTAATCACCGCTAAGATTCTTCCCTGGGGCTAAGTACTTGTCTGGCTACGTCCGGCACGTTGGTAAAAATCCCATCGACGCCCCAGGCTTTCAGCATCAGCATATCTTCAGGGTAATCCACGGTATACACCAGTACTTTTAAACCTGCCTGGCGGGCCTCTTTGACATAGAATTCATCCACTACATCCAGTGCCATATGGAGCGAAAAGGCATCCAGATCGTGGGCGAAACCCAGACCATTCTCTGGGTAGGTAGCAGTGAGTGCACCTATGTGCACCTGCGGCCAGGCGGCCTTAATCTGACGGATCCAGCGGTGATTAAATGAAGAGATAATCAGATTTTCAGCAGGGAAGCCGCTCTGAGCAAGGCCCTGATGAATTTTATCCAGCCAGCTATCCACATTACTCAGGTGTTTAATTTCCACGTTCAACACAGTGTGTGAAGGTAAAATTTGAAAAACTTCGGATAAAAAGGGAATAACCTCGCCGTTGCCCGCATCAAGGCTACGCAAATAAGACAGTGGATGGCTGGTAACCATGCCTTTGCCGTTGGTAGTGCGGTTTAACCAGCGGTCGTGAATTATTACAATTTCATCTTCGACCTGATAAACATCGAGTTCGATACCCGTTGCCTGTTGCGTCATGGCCAGAGAAAAAGCGGCCAGCGTATTTTCAGGTGCTGCTGCGCTGGCGCCGCGATGACCTAAGATCCACATAACGATTACTCATTGGTGGCAGATGCTGATTTATGGGTGTTTACTGTTTCATAAATTGACGCTGAGGTCACTAAAATTCCGCCTAACAGCGTCTGCCACCCCGGCGACTCGTTAAGCAGGATAATGGCAAAAATCACGCCATAAAAAGGCTGCATACAGGCGATTAGTGAAAAGGTTTTGGCACGCAGATGGGCCAGGCTATTCGCCACGAGCGCATGAGGCAGCGCCGTAAATGCCGTGCCCAGTGCCAGCAGCAACAACCATACGCTGGTGTTCTGCTGGGTACTTGTCAGGTCACTGAACGGTAGCAGGCATAAAACGATAATCAGCGTTTGCCAGGCCATGGAACGGGCACCGCTATAGTGAGAAAAGTACTTTCTCAAGGATAGGTTTCGTACTGCATAAAGGACTGCTGAAATCACACCGAGTCCCACGCCAAGCGTGACATCATTATCCAATGAAATCTCAGGCACAATTAACACGATACCGATAACAACCACCAGGGCACTAAGCATGTCCTGCCAGGCAAGCCGGGTTTTCTCAAACAGCGGTTCAAGCAAGACTGTAATGACCGGGAAGGTAAACATTGCAATCATACCCACCGAGACACCAGCGTACTGCATAGACGCAAAGTAGGTAGCCCAGTGAGCAGCCATTAGCACGCCAAGCCCAATGGCAATAAAGTAATCGAGACGGCGCTCCAGGCGCAGGTGCTCTTTGCCGGCGCGTACAAATAAGCACAACGCCAGACAGGCAAACAAACTACGCCCAAACGTGATGTCGATGGCGTTTAGCGGGATGATCTTGGAAAAGAGCCCGGTACCTCCTAACAGAACAACCGCAAGGTGAAGGGTAACAAGGCTCTTTTTAACGGGATCCATTAATCAGCGGCAGGGGCTGTTTTGGTCGCAAAAGGCTGACCTAACCGGGTAACCTGTTCAAGCGCCAGATCGGCAAAGTTCACCTTATCCGGCTCAAAACACACCACAATGGTTGAGCCCAGCTTAAACTGACCAAGCTCTTCACCTTTCGCCAGAGTAACCCCTTCGTCGCCTTCGTAGCGCCAGTGAGTGACATGCTTACCAACTGGAGGAGTAACGGTGCCGGCCCACACGGTATCGATGCTGGCTACAATCGTTGCACCCACTAGCACAATAGCCATTTTGCCCACCGGCGTATCATAAATGGTTACTACCCGTTCGTTGCGGGCAAACAAGCCCGGTACATTTTCGGCGGTCAGCGGATTAACGGAAAACAGCTCTCCGGGCACATACACCATGTCGGTGAGCTTGCCCTCAATGGGCATATGAATACGGTGATAGTCCTTGGGCGACAGATAGATGGTGGCAAACTTACCGCCTTTAAATGGCTGGGCCAGATCCGGGTTGCCACCCAGTAAAGCCGATAAGGTAAACTTGTGGCCTTTTGCCTGGATAAGATCTTCGCCAACAATATCACCAAACTGGCTAACTGTGCCGTCTACGGAATGACACAGCACGTCGTCATTTTCTTCTATAGGGCGTACACCGGGCTTTAACGGGCGGGTAAAGAAAGCATTAAAGGTACGATAGTCCTCTGGCTGAGAGTACATCGCCTCGTCCATGTTGACCTTAAACTGTTTAATAAACAGCTTGATTAGCCAGGTGGTCAGGGCGCCTGCTTCTGCGGCGGCCAGTTTACCGACTAACCGTGAAATAAGGTGTTTAGGCAGTACATACTGCAGGTTGACTTTAAACCAATTCAACAAAGTGAATGCTCCTAATTACATGTTGTCTGGCACGGCCTGAGGGCTATTTGCGCCTAATGGTGCCTATTGTAGCCGATTTTGCGGTGAAACATACCAACATAAGGTTATGGTTCATCAGGGTTTGATATAAGACGGTTCGCATATGCAGGGCGTTGCTCGTCCATGGCGGCGATGATCCGATGGTAATTATCATAGCGCTGCTGATTGATCTTTCCCTCTTCCACGGCCTGACGAATGATACAGCCCGGGTCGTTGAGGTGCTTACAGTCGCGGAATTTACAGCCACCCAGATAATCCCTGAATTCCACAAAGCCCCAGGTAATGCGTTCCTGAGGCAGGTGCCACAAGGCAAATTCACGCACTCCCGGAGAGTCGATCAACTCCCCACCGGAAGGGATGGGTAATAATTTTGCGGCGGTAGTAGTGTGTGTCCCTAAACCTGAGTTTTCGGAAATCTCACCCACTAATTCGTCGGCATCGGGCAGTACCTGATTGATGATACTGGATTTACCTACTCCGGATTGACCCACAAACACGCTGGTTTTATCGCGTAAGCGTTCATGGAGTTCGGCAATACCTTCGCCACTTTTACAACTGGTTAGCAGTAACTCGTAGCCAAGTTGCTGATAAATGGATAGCGAGGCACTCACGGTATCGCGCTCTTCATCACTTAACAGCTCAACTTTGTTAAGCACCAGCAAGGGCTTAATGTCGGTGTCTTCACAGGCCACCAGATAGCGGTCGATAATGTTCAGCGACAATTCTGGCTTGACTGATGACACCACGATAATCTGGTCGATATTGGCAGCAATGGGTTTTACCCCATCATAAAAATCCGGGCGGGTCAGCACGGTGCGCCGATCCTGTACAATCTCGATAACCCCGCCTATATTTTCGTCGGGGACTTCGGAACGGGCAAACAGCACCT
This sequence comes from Gammaproteobacteria bacterium, assembly GCA_018222405.1. Taxonomy (GTDB): domain Bacteria; phylum Pseudomonadota; class Gammaproteobacteria; order Enterobacterales; family Alteromonadaceae; genus Alteromonas. The sequence continues at coordinate 101,744 of JAAFAI010000007.1, forward strand.
CATCGCCACATACCACCGATTCGATGGTACGGCGAATATGACAACGAACCACGTTGCCTTCGGTGTCCTGAACATCGGCCTGTTTACCAAAACGGCCAATTACCCGGCCAGCCAGCAATGAGGATAAATCCGCGGATGATTGCTGTTTGCCAGACAGGCGTTTCTGGCGGTTTGCCGCTACCTGTCGCTTTTGTCGATGGGATAATTTGGGTTTCTTGGCCACGCGGTTCTCGAAGTTTGCGTTTTAGGCTGTGCATGATACCTTTTGTGCACTTTATGTGTCACCTCTTGAGAGAAAATAGGCAAGGTTAATGGCAAAAAACAACGACAATCTGGTGTGGATCGATATGGAAATGACCGGTCTGGACCCTGAAACCTGTAAAGTACTGGAAATTGCCACCATTGTGACGGACCCTCAGCTAAACGTTATTGCCGAGGGGCCGGTGATTGCCGTGCACCAGAGTAATGAAATTCTTGATGGCATGGATGAGTGGTGTACCCGGGTACATGGTGAGAGCGGTCTTACTCAGCGTTGTCGTGACAGTCAGTTTGATGAAGATGCCGCGGCCAAACAAACCATTGCCTTTTTGGCTCAGTACGTCGATGCCGGCAAATCGCCGCTGTGTGGCAACACTATTGGTCAGGATCGTCGCTTCATGGTGAAATACATGCCGGAACTGGAAGCCTATTTTCACTATCGCAATGTGGATGTGAGCACTATTAAAGAACTGGTTCGTCGCTGGCAGCCGGAAGCGCTCGATGGATTTACCAAGCAGGGCACGCATCAGGCACTGGATGATATTCGTGAATCTATCGCTGAAATGCAGTTCTATCGTGAGAAAGTGTTTAGTATTTAAGCATTCAGACAAAAAAACGCAAAAAAATGAAAATAGGTGTTGCACTGGCAAAATAATTTTGTAAAATGCGCACCACTTCAAACGAAGTGCCACTCTTAAGCGGGAATAGCTCAGTTGGTAGAGCACAACCTTGCCAAGGTTGGGGTCGCGAGTTCGAATCTCGTTTCCCGCTCCAATTTCTCACCCAGAGAAGTTTTTAAATCAAAAAGTAATGTACAGCAGCGACCCCAAGGGGCCAGCGACAGCGTGGCTGCCAGGTGAATCTCGTTTCCCGCTCCAATTTCTCACCCAGAGAAGTTTTTAAATCAAAACAAAATCTTCATCTTTCCTCAGGGGCTTCGATATATAACCTCTGTTTCAAATTTTCTGTTTAGTCCAATTGCAAAATCAGTAAAGATGTAGAGCAATAAATAAAGCCTGAACAAAACAACTTTGTTATCTGCAACATTCTCCTGTCCACGTAAGCTGTTGATGAAGACAAAAAGCAGCCGGGAGTTTATGCCAAAGTGCGTCGTTCTACATATTTATTCACATAATTATGCATGTTTTATGTGCGACTTTTCTAATAGCGCCCTAAAATGGTGAAAGTCAGCCGATTTTGCGCCATTAAAACTATTTTTTGCACTTAATTGGGCCGTCAATCCGGTCGTGAAAGCGCTATATTGCATTTTTCTTGAACAGTAATGCATAACTATGCGGATTATTTGTACAAAACCACTAAATAATTAGGCTAAGTCAATAAAAACAGGCACAAAAGCTGCTGTATTGGCCGGATATAAAAAACCAGTTGTCGATATATCGTCGTTGAGGAGCACACATGAATAAACCAGGTAATCGATTTGCCTACTCTGTCGTTGCAAGCGCAGTTATGACTGCCTGCATGGTACCAGCTGTTATGGCTCAGGAGCCGGATGGTGCAAAAGAGATAGAAAAGATTGAAGTAACGGCTACCCGTCGTACCGGTTCATTACAGGAAGTTCCGCTAAATATTTCAGCGATTACCGCTGATATCATGGAAGACCAGAATTTAGAAGATTTAGAAGATTTGGCCCGTTGGGTACCAGGTCTGACTATTACCAACCAGGGCGGTCGAACCGACTCACCTATTATTGTACGAGGATTAAATACTAACTCTTCGGGCCCATCTTCTGACGGTGGTACGGTTGCCACCTATTTTGGTGATGTGCCGCTGTTTTTGAACATGCGCTTAATCGATGTAAATCGGGTTGAGGTACTGATTGGCCCACAGGGAACGCTATACGGCGCTGGTACTCTTGGTGGTGCAATTCGTTATCTGCCCAATGAAGTAGAGATGGATCTGACCACTGGCCGTGTAAAAGGTGATGTGTTCAGCGTTGCCGAAAGCGACTCCATGGGCGGCGAAGCGAGCTTCGTATTTAACACGCCGCTAATTGATGACACGCTGGCTATTCGCGCCGCAGTAAACTATTTCAACGACCCGGGCTACCTCGATTATAACTACGTGGTTCGTGAAAGCGGTGTCTCGCTGCCGGATCCGGACTGGACAGACCCAACCGCCGTGTCAGAAAACCTTAAGCAGGTTAAGGATGCTAACGGCGAAAAGACCCTGACCGGTCGTGTTGCTCTGCGTTGGACTCCGAATGACTGGTTCGACGGAACTGTTTCTTATTTCTACCAGAAGCGTGAAGTAGAGGGCCGTTCAATTACTCAGTACGGTGCGCTGGATCCGGCTAACGGTTTGAGCGATGTGCTCGGTCCGTACGAGTCTGCTTACCGTTATGAAGAACCTCGTGAGCAGGAAGACGACCTGCTGAGCCTGGAATTAAAAGCCGACTTAGGCTTTGCTGAACTGGTTTCGGCAACCGGTTGGTCAGGCTCAGAAGACATTGGTAATCGTGACCAGACCGACCTGCTAATTCGCCTGGCCTATTCCTATGAAGAGTTCCCTGCCTTCAGTGCATTCACTGAAGAAGTGGGCGATATCGACCGCTTTACCCAGGAAATCCGTTTAGTGTCTGAGCCAAGTGGCCCGTTATCCTGGATTGTAGGTGGGTTTTACTACGACACAGAAAGCTATGGCTACAGTAAGGAATTTACGCCAGGTTTTGATGAGTACGCGCTGAACGTATGGGGAGTGGGTGGTAATCCTCGACCGGATTCACTTGAGTACTACTCGGTGGATTATACCGATGTAAAAGAACAGGCTTTGTTTGGTGAGGTAAGTTATGAAGTCACCGATAAACTAACCATTACCGCTGGCTTACGGGCATACGAGTATGAGGTGAACTCACGCTCAGCCGTTGACTTACCATTGTTCGAAACCGTGTTCCTGGGCCGCGATCCCGACTCCATCGTGCTCGATTTCGGTGAAGAAGGCGCGGATGATTCAGGTACCCTGTTTAAGTTCAATGCCAGCTACCAGGTTACTGATGATGTATTAGCTTACGCAACAGTAAGTGAAGGTTTCCGTATCGGTGGTGCCAACGGTGTGGCAGCGTGTCCCCCGGACATCGATGAAATTCAGAATCAGATTATCTGTGCGTTACCAGACGAGCAGGTCTATACGGCCGATACAACAACCAACTATGAATTAGGCCTGAAAACCACTTTCTTTAAAAACAAACTGCACTTCAATGCGGCAGTGTTTAATGTTGACTGGGAAGATGCGCAGGTAGGTGGTGCTACGGTTAATGGTCAGCAACCCATCACAACCAATGCTGAAGGCGCAAACTCACGCGGTGTCGAATTGTTTACCCGCGCAGTGCTCACTGATGAGTTAACTATGTATGCGACTTACTCCTACACCAAAGCAGAACTAACGGCCGACGCGCCATTCCTGTTTAACGTTTACGACGAGTTTGATGAAGACGGTAATCCAACTAATCTGGATGAGCTGTTTGACGGTAAAGATGGCGATCGCCTGCCTGGCTCTCCTGAACAACAGTTCTCACTTGGTCTGACCTATACTCAGGAAGTGTTTGGCGACAAGATGCTCGATATCAACTACGGTATTACCGCGCAAAGCGACATCATTACTACGGTTGGTCAACGTCGTAGTGGTGAAAGTCTGGCCGGTTATGCAGTCAGCAACCTGACCGCCAAAATCTCTGATTTGGACTGGAGTGTCACTTTCTATGTTGATAACCTGTTCGACAAATACGCCTTTGTATCAACTCGTGCCCACCAGGGGTATCAGGGAATTGGTGACATAGAGATTAACCGCACCGATTTACAACGTGGTTACGGTCACTTCCTGCTGCGTCCGCGCACCGTTGGTGTAACGTTCAGTTATCAGTTTGAGATGTAAAACTGCATAACCTCGGGCTTGCAGAGCAAGCCTGGCAACTCACTACTTAAAAGGCACCGCAAGGTGCCTTTTTGTTGGAACAGCAACCTATGCAAAACAAGCAACAGTTTATTAAGCAAGCGCTGAGTGCTATTAATCAACGTGATTATGTCGCTGCACACAGCGCCTGTGTAACGTTGATTAAATACTACGGCGATGATGCCGAGGCCTACTTTCTGCTAGGCATAGTGCATATTGAAATCCTGCAAATCCAGAAGGCGGTGCGCCTGTTAAATAAATCTGCTGAGCTGACGCCAGACCCCCAAACCTATGCTTATCTCACCAAGTGTTATGCCCTGCTAGGCAATATGCCCGCTGCGGTCGACGCGGCCTCAAGGTGTCCGGTATCCAGTCTGGATAAACCGCTGGCGCTGGATACGGTAGGTGTGTCTCTGAGCCGGGTGGGCTTGCACGAAGAAGCGTTGAAATATTTTAAAGCGGCGCTGGCTAAGGCGCCGGATAACGCCAGTTTTCATTATAACTTTGCAGTATCGGCCAAGTTTGCCGGTCTGTTTGATACCGCGCGGCAAGCCTTTGAGCAAGCAATTGCGCTTAAGCCAGATTATTACCAGGCGCACTATGCGCTTTCTGATCTCGGCGGCATTAGTGAAACTACCAATCATATTGAAAGACTATCTGTTCTTCATGCAAAAACCACTGATGTCGATGGTAAATTGCATTTAAGTCATGCACTTGCAAAAGAGTACGAAGCTTTTAAAGAGTACGATAAAGCCTTCAATGTTCTCAGTGAGGCAAAGCAGGCTAAAAGACGCCAGTTTACAGCGGTTGAGCAACACTATGACGCTATCTTCAACTGGTTGCAGGCACAGCAGCCGGCTGTTAGCTCCGCCAATCAGGGCGATCCGTCATCGCAACCCATCTTTGTGCTTGGTATGCCGCGCTCGGGTACTACGCTGGTGGAGCGTATCATTACCAGTCATAGCCAGGTGGCCTCGGGGGGAGAACTCCAGGATTTCGGGTTAGCTGTCAAAGAGCTGGCGAAAACGCCTTCTAATCAGGTGCTCGATTTACCCACCTTACAAGCCGCCGAGCAGCTTTCCTTTGCGGAACTGGGCAGCCGGTATATTGAAAGAACGTCATTTTTGCTGAACAATAAAAAATACCTGGTGGATAAACTCCCGTTCAATTTTTTCTACGTAGGGTTAATTCGCCGGGCCCTGCCCAATGCAAAAATTGTGTGCTTGTTAAGGGATCCCATGGATACCTGTATTGGTAATTTCCGGCAGTTGTTTTCATTAAGCAGTCCTTATTTTGCTTACGCCTATGATCTTGAATCTACGGGTCGTTTTTATAAGAACTTTTATTCTTTGGTGCATCATTGGCAAAACCTTTTCCCACACAACGTGCGGCTGCAATCCTATGAGGAACTGGTTACCCGGCCAGCTGAAGAAATCCCGGCTTTAATTGATTTTTGTGGTTTAAACTGGGAGCCTGCCTGTCTGCAGGTAGAAAAAAATAAAGCACCGGTTTCAACTGCCAGTAAAGTACAGGTGAGAGAAGCAATCAACACCCGTTCCATTGGCCGCTGGCGGCAGTATGCTGCGCATACCGCAAAGTTAGAGGCATTGTTGGCAGACCTCAAGGTTAATTAACAGAGCGCGGCTTGCTCTTGATTTGTGCGCTAAGAAAACGTAGGCTCTTCTGGTCTAACCAGTTGAGCCTTTTTATATGTCGAGCAATCCCCTAAGGCGCTATGCCGAAAAAGTAAATCGTTATCCTGCCTGGCTGAGCAGCCGTCTGCTGACCTGGATGTTTCGTTATAAAGTTAAGCTTGCGGGTACTGCGCGGGTGGACATTGTGTCTACCGACTTTTCTACAGTCACTTTCAGGCAACCAAACTATAAAAAAGTGCAGAATCATATTGGCAGTGTTCATGCTGCGGCAATGGCTTTGCTGGCAGAATCGGCAACAGGCTTTATTGTTGGCTTAAACCTTCCGGGGGATAAGTTACCACTGATCAAATCGATGAATCTGCAATACGTAAAGCGGGCGACAGGCGATATGACCGCCGTGGCCTCACTCACTGACGAACAGATTCAGATGATGCAACAACAGGAAAAAGGTGAGGTGTTGGTTAAGGTCACCGTAACCGATGCCAATAATATCGAACCTGTGGTGTGTGAAATGCTATGGGCCTGGGTGCCCAAAAAGTAGTTGTAAATCAGCAACAGATAAGTCAGACAGCGTATTGTCCTCCATGGATGTCTGCTCTGCCAGAATCAGGAGGTACATTTTTAATGGCTGTTGGTTAAAAAATATACTAAACTGAATTTGTTTACTGCCGGTGGTTTTTGTTCAGTTAAAAGGGTAACTGTCCATATTTGGTTCGTGGCGTTGTTTAAGAAGCTCTTATGCCCTTCGCAAGACATATTACCTCCGGATAAATAGATGAGTGATGAGCATCCCCCCGAGCAAGCCTCTGTAGCAGAGCTGTCAGTAGCAAATTCGTCGGCATGGCGGGACTTTTTGTTAAGCCTTCCGCAACCCGTGTTAGTGTTTTCGGCCGTTTTTGCGGTCGCCTCAATACAGATTTATAACTGGTTCGATGCGGATTTATTTACCGCTTTGATGATTGTATTGCCATTACCGCTGGTGCTTATTGCCGAAAGAATTTGGACCAAACGGCAGGACTGGGTTCTGACCCCTAAAGAATTTGCCGAAGATGTATTCTGGTTAGCCGGCGCGGTGTTTATCTGGTATCCCTTTTATACTGATTTTTATCAAACCCCCATATCGGAAGGGTTTAAAGCCGTGCGGGATACCCTGCCGCTGGGTTTTAACATTGAGCCGACTTCGGTCTTAGGACTGGTCTTTGCCGCTATCATGGTCAGAACCCTCATAGAGTTTATTTACTACTGGTTACATCGGGTACAGCACAGTTCTTTGTTCTGGTGGCGTATCCATGCGACCCACCATCACATCACTAAAATGGGCGCGGCGCGGGCTGATCGCGGCCATCCACTGGAGTTTTTAGCTCTATTTGTGGGATCACCCATTATTCTGGCAATTATGGGGGCCAGCGATAAGGTCATTGCGGTATCCGGGGCCTTTACACTCTTTAGCGCTTATTTAACTCATGCAAATCTGCCGTTGAAATCCGGTATTTATGGCTGGTTTTTTACCACCGCAGAGCAACATCACCTTCATCACTCTCATGATTTTGCCAGCAGCAATACTAATTTTGGCTGTGTCATCATTATCTGGGATCGTATTTTTGGCACCTATTCAGGACGGACTGATGTAGAAAAAATTGGTGCCGGCTCAGGCAAAGCCTTAAGTATTCTCGATCAGTATAAGATCGCGTTCGTGTCTAACCGAAAACTCACAAAATATTGAAATGCCGCTGCCATTAGTGCCGTTTATAGAAGGTCCAAACTGCGTATTGCGAAGTTTTACCCGGCAAGCTTGTCTGCTCGTATGTCTATGTCTGGCGGCCGCTTTACCTGTTCGGGCAGAAGATAAAACATTGCAACTAACCACGGCAGAAAAGTTCATTGAGGCATTTTACTCCTTCAATGCGAACAGGCTGGCACCTTATCTGGTGCATGCCGGTGATTCAGCCCAATCTATCACACGCTATCAGGCGTGGGCACAGGGCGGAAATTACAAGATAGTGACACGTTTTCCATGCAAAGAAGATTCAAACAGCCAAACCATAATATGCCGGATAACGGTGCAGGATGATCTGGTGCAGGCTCTGCAAACAGGCTTTGATGTGACTGACTCGTTCCATCTTACGTTTACCAATAATCATATCACCTCAATAGAAACCAGCTCCAACGACCAACCGGTTTACTATGAAGCAAAGCGTTGGGTGGCTGAACAGTATCCCGGACTAATGCAAGGTGTCTGTGCTGAGAAGGCCCCATCACCAGCCGAATGCGCCAGAGCAATGGCGCTTGGCTATAGGGCATTTTTTAAACATCATCAGTCTGCTAAGTAGTAACGGTTTTCGTGTCGAGGAAAACCATTAGTACAGTAGAAACCGGCCGGTTTACGCCGTCTGTAGTGACAGCTTTAAAAATAGCTGCCCATTTCAACGTGCCCGTTGAGGAGGTGTTTGCTTTAAAATAGTCTTTTTAGATTCTAAAGGCTTAAACGGAAAGTGACGGGAAGGTAACACGCACAGTCAGCCCTCGCTCCTCGCGGTTTTGCAAGGCAATCTGGCCATGGTGCGCTTCTGCAATCTCCCTGCATAGTGCCAGTCCGAGCCCGCTTCCCGAGCTTTTTGTGGAATAAAAAGGGATGAGCGCCTGCGACAGCACTGTATCAGACATTCCCTGGCCAAGGTCGCTGACTTCAATAACGGTACGCTGTTTATTGAGGTTAATACTCAGCGTTATATCTTCGCTATGGGAGTCTGATTCATGGGCGTTTTTCAGAAGGTTGATTAGCAGTTGCTCCAGCTGAATGATATCGGCATAGAGCTCACCTTCCCCTTTTTCCTGATAATGAAACGGCCATTGCTGTTGCAACTTAGAGATAAACGCGACCCGGTTTATCCTTTCTGGTTTAGGCTCGGGCAGTTTGGCAAATTTACCGTAACCCTGCACAAAATCACTTAAATGCTCCACCCTTTCGGCGATGGTTGAAAAGACCCGGGTAAGACGGGGCTCATTAAGGTTCTCACTCAGCAAGCGCCCACTGTGCAGCATGGAAGACACCGGTCCGATGGAATTATTCAGTTCGTGGCTGATAATACGAATCACCTTTTTCCAGACAGCCACTTCCTGACGACTCAATTCACGGGTCATTTGTTTAAGAATAAACAGTCTGTGATGCTGATTGTTCAACACAAACCGGCCTATGGACAAATGCCAGGTTTCGTTCTCGCCGGTCGGGCAGGGTAGGGTAAATAACCCTTCCTTAGCTTCTCTCAAAACGATGGCGGCTGGCGCTGATATGTTGTCCAGCAAGGCTGATAACTGGAAGCCTTCAAGCCGGTCACTGGCATGAAAAAAGTCTCTGGCCGCATAGTTACTGAACACGACTTGCTGGTGATCGTTGAGTAACAGAAGTATTTCAGGGGAACTTTGTAACACCTTATCGAGCATCAGCTCGCGCTGATGCAACCAGCGCTTTTCCTGACGTAGTTTTTCTGCCGACTCGTTATACAACAAACATAAATCGCCCAGCGGATCCTTGTCGCGATAAACAAGCTGATTTGAGAATTCACCGTCTTTAAAGTTAAGCAGGCCTACTTTTAGCGATTCCAGTGAGGTGGAAAGTCTGGTGAGCCCCTTTTTCAATATCAGCAGGCAAACAATGAGTGTGGCGGTCAATAACGCGATCTTATGGCTGGCGTCCCAGTCAAGTAGCCACATCAAGGGTGTAAAGGCGATGACAACTGTCAATACGGTGACCACATAAACCATAAAAAAGGGTGGTAATGGACTTCTCAATATTCAATCCCGAATTTTTTGAGCCGGCGATACAGGGATTGCCTGCTCATACCAAATTCTTTAGCAACCCGGGCAATCACGCCCTCGTGTTTTTCGATAGCAAATTCCAGTGCCTGGCGTGACGGCTCTGCACTGTTGGGAACAGCACTGGTTACCGTAGTTGAGCCGGTCAGGGCAAAATCAGCCAGACTAATCTCCCCATCCGGCTTAAGCACTGCCACACGCTTGCAGGCATTTTCGAGTTCGCGGACATTACCCGGCCAGGGGTAGTCGGCCAGGGCCTTTTGCACATCAAGGCCAATTTCGCGGCCGGGCAGGAAATGCTGAATTAACGGCATTACGTCATCCGGGCGTTCACTCAGTGGCGGTAGCCTCAGCTCGATGGCATTGAGCCGGTAATATAAATCCTCACGGAATCGGCCTTGCCGGATATCCGTAGTGAGATCGGCGTTAGTCGCAGAGACTACCCGTACATTCACCCGCCGGGTTTGTACCGATCCCAGCCGTTCGAACTCACCAGTTTGCAGTACTCGCAGCAATTTCATCTGCCCGGCAGGCGATAGGTTACCTATTTCATCGAGAAATAAGGTGCCCCCGTCAGCGGCTTCGAAGCGGCCGATCCGCACTTTTTGCGCTCCCGTGTAAGCACCTGGTTCGGCACCAAACAATTCGGCTTCCATTAAATCCGGTGGCAAGGCGCCGGCATTGATGCTGATAAAGGGTTTGTCTTTAAGCCCAGAGCAGGCCTGTATTAACTGGGCAATCTTCTCTTTGCCGCTGCCGTTAGGCCCGGTAATGAGTACGCTGATGTCGGATTTAGCGACCTGAATCGCCATATCGGTGAGGCGCTGCATTGCCGCGCTCTGATATACCAGTCCAACCCGGGCGGCAGCTTCCCTTGCATCCAGAAAAGCACTTTGTTGTTTTGCCAGCTGGGCGCTCTGGGAGCGGGTTTTGCCCAGTTCAATCAGGTTAGCCACGGTATTCACCAGCTTCTGATCGTCCCAGGGCTTGGCAATATAATCTGCCGCGCCGGCTTTTACCAGTTCCACCGCCTGCTCAAGCTCGGTCCAGGCGGTGATCAGGATCACCGGTAAATGGGGGTTGAGTTCGCGCAAGTCATTAAATAACTGCTTGCCTTCTTCACCGGAGGTGGTGTCGGCGCTGAAATTCATATCCTGTATAACCAGCGAAATGGCCTGATAATTCACAATTTGCCGGGCTGCCAGGGGATTAGTCGCCGTCACCACGGTGTAACCATGAATTTCCAGTAACAGCGACAGTGCGTCAAGCACTGCCGGGTTATCATCAACTAGTAGAATTTTATCCATCATTTTCAGCGCTTAATCAGCCTGTTATGGGTTATGTGCCAACACATTGAGACCTTACCGCTAAATACTGCGGGTCGCAACGCTCGGCGAGATTTGGGCTGCGCGCCGGGCCGGAAATATTACCGCTACGAGCGTCATCACCAGTACCATTATTGCCGTACCGGCCACATATTGAAGCTCCAGTGCTGGCAGCGAGAAGCGTTGTAATAACTGCTGTCCCATAAACACTGCTGCGGTGCAGCCAATCATCAGTCCGCCGCTACATATCAGGGTATTTTCGACCAGGAAGTAGCGAATGATATCTGATTTGCGGGCACCCAGCGCACGGCGCGTACCAATCTGACGGGTGCGCTTGCTGATATTAAACAGGGTGAGACCAAATATGCCCAGTGCGGTAATCGCCACCAGTACGACTATCAGCACCATCAGCATCCGCAGCATCAGCGTATCCGATGCGTTGTACTGGCGCTTATTTTCGTCCAGCGTGATCACATTGGTGAAAACCCGTTTGTCGTAGGCCGCTAATAACTTATCTTCCACCGCCTGCATTACGGCAGCACGCTGACCCGGCTCGGTCCGTATAATGATATGCTGATAGGTTTCGGCTTTTATGTAGGGGAAAATCACCACGTTATCCGGCCGGTCGTCTTTCAGCCACGGGCCTTTCATTTTATCGACAATACCAATGATTTTGAAAGGCTTGTCACCCATGTACATGAGTTTACCCAGGCCGTCGCCATCAGGGTAAGCTTCCTCTACAAAGGTCGAGGAGGCAATGGCCACGTTGGGCACTTTGCCAGGGTCCTGAGTCACGATGACTTCGTCAGGGGCAAAGTTGCGCCCTTCTCTAAGCTCAACGCCCAGGGTATTGAGCATGTGAGCGTCACCAAACAGGTAGCCCGCACGAACATTGCGGCCGGGCTCTGGCGCTGGCTTCAGCCCCATGCCCGAGGCGCTGCCGGAGCCGCTGAGCGGTACTGCATTACTGAGCGCAGCATCCACCACGCCAGGCAGGTTACGTAGTAAGGCCTCGTCTTCCTCGAACTGCTGAGACAAATCCCGATCCTTGCCGTAGGTCATTACGGTTATAGAGAAGATATCCTGCTCGGGATAACCGGTTTCCTGCTGCAGGTACGTCATCCGATCCTGAATGATAAAGGCTGCATTACTAACAATTGCCGTGGTAATGGCGATTTGAATCAGTAGCAGGATTGCACCCACCTTAGAGCGGCGCAGTGCGTTGATAATGGGTTTAATTTCTAACATCGTGCGGCTCCTATTGGGTTTTAAGGTAAGTGGCAGGGGTGGTTCGGCAAACCAGCCAGGCCGGATAAAGACCTGCAATCACACAGGCAGAGATGGCTATCACCGGTGCCGACAGCAGCATGGTAAGGTCCATGGTAGCCAGCGGTGAGTAGTACTCCTGAGTGAGGCGCACGCCCCATAAACCCAATTGCGCGATACCGATCCCCATCAGGCCGCCTATGAGGCCCAACATGGACACTTCGATGATATGCTGCAAAAAGACCTGACGCTTGCTGGCGCCTAATGCCCGGCGAACGCCCACTTCTGGCGCCCGGCGCATAAACTTGGCCAGTAACAGGCCCAGAATATTAGCCAGACATACAGCCAGAAACATAAAGCTCAATGCCACCAGTACTTCATTATCTTCAGACACCACATTGCGGTAATCGAGCCAGGCATTCACGTCGCGCAGCCCGTATTCGAGCTGTTCGCGATTAAAGCGGCCAAACTTTTGTTGTTCCGCCATATAGCTCATCAGATAATCGCCGTACTGACTGACCGCGGCCTCATCATCAAGCTGCACCCAGAACTGCAGCCAGAAGATTTCAGACTGGCGTTTATCCTTCATAGAACGGATATTCTGGAACTTCCAGCCGTTGCTGTTACCCCAGGTATTAATGTCCATGGCCGCAATCAGGCTAAAGGGAATATAGAGATCTTCCTGACTGTTAAAGGCGCCGTTATTCACATCATAAAACTTCATATGCGTTTGCCAGGGGGCAATAACACCGACGATCCGAAAGCTGGTATCGTCGAGATAGATTTGCCTGCCCACGGAATTCTCGCCGCCAAACAGCTTTTGGTTGAGTTGTTCACTGATAACGGCTACCGGGCTGGCCGCATCGGCCTGCTCCTGAGTCCAGGCGGAGCCGTAAATGAACGACAAATCAAACAGCGTGAAGAAGTCACTGTGAGTCACACGTGTATTCTGAATAAACGGGCGAATTTCAGAATTGTCCATGTGCAGTGTGAAGCCGGTTCTCAACATCGCCGCCTTGTGCTCCGGGTATGGCGCGTCGGCCAGGTTTTTGGCATCCTGATAGGTTAACTGATACGGCAGATTATCCTCAGACCAGGTTTCCTCGCCGTCATCCATGGTTTGTAACTGAGGGTGAAATAAGCGGCTACTCTTGTGTTCTATAGGATCCATTGACATCATGTGATAAACCGACAAACTGGTCATGGTAATGCCAATGCCAAGCGCAATAGCCAGCACCATTAAAAAGCTTACCAGCGGGGTGCGGCGCAGGCTGCGCCAACCTAAATCTATATAGTGCAGGAACATATCAGCCTCCTACCACCTGGCGATCGGTCTGGCCGGCAACGCCCTGATAAAGGGTTAAGTCGGCCACCTGACCATCAACAATCTGAATGTTGCGTGGCGCCCGGCGGGCCAGTTCAGGGTCGTGGGTCACCATCACAATGGTAGCCCCATCGCGGTTAATTTGTTCCAGAAGTTCCATGACCTGGCGGGCCATCAGGCTGTCGAGGTTACCGGTTGGTTCATCGGCCAGTAAGAAACGCGGTTCACCGGCCAGAGCCCGGGCTATTGCCACACGCTGCTGCTGTCCGCCTGAGAGCTGCTGAGGCAGGTGTTTTGCACGGCTGCCAAGCCCAACCTGCTCAAGGCAGGACTCAATCCGCTTTTTACGCTCTGCCGCCTTAATACCTCGGTAGCGCAATGGTACTTCTACATTCTCGTATAAGTTCAGGTCGGGGATTAGGTTAAAGCCCTGAAAGATAAAGCCGATTTTCTGGTTGCGTAGATCGGCGCGCTGGTTGTCGGATAACTTACCCACATTAACGTCGTCCAGCATATACTCGCCACTGGTATAAGGCTCGAGCATGCCGGCAATGTTTAAAAATGTGGTTTTACCCGAGCCGGAAGGGCCAGTCACTGCAATGAATTCGCCTTCTTTAACCTCCAGGTCAAAATCTCTTAAGGCGTGGGTCTGCACCATCTCGGTTTGATAAACTTTGCTTACATTCTTCATTATTAACATGGGGTATTCCTTTCAGTTAAGTACGCTGGTTGGCCGCAAGGCTTAACGTAATAAAATGGATTCGGCTTGTTCAAAGCCCTGATAGCTGGACACAATGATCTGATCGCCGGGCATAGCGCCGGTCAGGATCTCTACTTCACGCATGCTGGTTGCGCCCGTTTCAATGTCTATTCTGCTCGCGACGTCGCCGTTAAGTTTGTAGGCTATATAGCCCCCGGATTGTAAAAAGCTGCCGCGACGTACCTTGAGCACATCGTTACGGTTTTCCAAAAGTACCCGGGCCGTGACCTGCTGGTTCTGACGAATTTGGTTAAGGCTGCTTTGATCAAAGCGCACCCGGGTGGTCACTTCCCGTTCGGCGACTTCCGGTGAAATGGCAGACAGTTTGCCCATCACAATCTGACGACCAATTTTCAGCTCAACATCCATTCCCAGCCCCAGCTCATTAGCAAAGCTTTCGGCGACATTTATTTCTGCTTCATAAGCGGTGAGGTCCACCAGTGTCATCAGCGGTTGATTGGCGGTTACCAGAGAGCGTCCGGTTACAAACAGATTGCCTACCACGCCTTCGACGCTGGCTTCTATGGTCAGGTTACCGACTTTGCGGTGCAGCTCATCAACAACCAGCTGCTGTCTGGCCAGGGTGTTCTCGGCAGCCTGTACTTCAAAGGCCAGTGTATCTTTGGCCAGCGCGACTTCCTGTTCAGCGTGGGTAACGGTTAGTCTGGCTCGGGCCAGTTCATCTTCTGCCTTTTCATAGTCAATCTGACTGATGATATTGGTTTTTATCGACTTGTTAGCGCGACGGCTTTCGCGTTCCGCGGCTTTGAGTTCTACTTTGGCTAAGTCCAGTTGCTTATTCAGCTGCAGGGTCTGGCGTCGGGCATCCAGCGATTTGCGCGCCAGTTCACCTTCCAGTCTTGCCAGTTCAGAGCGTTCCTGCTGTAACTGGTTTTGCAGTTGCGGGCTGTCTACCCGGGCTATTTGCTGCCCCTTGCTTACCGTATCACCTGCCCTGACCAGCAGTGTAACCAGACCTTCTTCGGGGCTGTACACCTGAGGCGCATTGGCGGCTACAATCCGGCCGGTAGCAGCAATATCACGAACTAAATCACCGCGTTCTACCGTAGCTATTTGCACGCTGGCCCGATCCACGGATTTCGCTGCCGACTCTGTGTTAAGAATGGCGTGAGCAGACAGAGCAACAGCAACCAATGCTACTGCAATAAGCAATAATCGTTTAATGCTGTTACGTCGTTGGGGTACAACAACAGAATCCTGAGCGCTGGTATCCTTGATCATTTCAGGCCACCAAATTTCAGCGACTCCAACAGGGTAATGCATGCTGCTGTAATCAGTATCATTGCGGGTACGGCAAGAAAATGAATTAGTAACATAGGGTGTTCCTCCTCGAACAGTTACCAAGACAGATACCAGATGCGTGCCATTTTTTAAGTATTTGTTTTGTATGGGTTTTATTGTTTGTTGGTGTCCGTTTGATAAGTGCCGGACACTTTAAGTGTCCGGCGGCGGACACCTCCGTACACTAAAAGTCAATGGAGGCTTTGTTCGTTTTGTGTACATAAATCCGCTACACTGGAGCAGTAGTTTGCCGGGTACGGGAATGTGCAGAGGCAGCCGGAGTTCAAAACAGCAGTGGTCAGCAGAGTTAATAACAAGCCGCTGCCAGAAAACGGGCTGAAAAAAGACCGTAAAAATTAAACGAAATATTTATCCTAATTTGATGTGGTATATTAAATTGATTTTTTCGCTGCGGTAAATTTTAAAAGTGTTAATTATTAAGCGCTGCAGAGCTGTTTTTACAATTACCACTGTTAAAATCATGTAAATATGAAAATTTCGTTTTGTGTGGTTGAAATAGTTAAAAATAGGATGTACATCCTATTATATTCACTATTTGGGATATGTATCTCACTTTTATGAAAAAAGTTGTTTGATCTTCCCGGTGCCTTCGATATAGTCCGCGTACACGACAACCAAGGTCAAGTTACAAACGACTTTCAGTGATTGTCAGCCAAGCAGTTTGCTTTAACTAATTCATTGAATTACTTAAATGATTAGTTTGAATTAATGATCCAACAGGAGATAACACCGTGAAGATGATGTCGGGCGCCGCCATGGTGGTGGAAGCGCTAAAAGATGTAGGAGTTACACATGTATTCGGTTACCCGGGTGGTGCCGTTCTTGACATTTATGATGCATTATTTGCTCAGGATGATGTCAAACATGTCCTCGTGCGTCATGAACAGGCAGCTGCTCATATGGCAGATGGTTACGCGCGTTCGACAGGTAAAACCGGTACCGTCCTCGTCACTTCAGGCCCTGGCGCTACCAATACCTTAACCGGTATTGCCACGGCGTACATGGACTCGATCCCTATGGTTATCTTATCTGGTCAGGTGCCATCGATGCTCATCGGTGAAGATGCCTTCCAGGAGACCGATATGGTGGGATGTTCTCGCCCGATCGTAAAACACAGCTTCCTGGTTAAGCGGGCTGAGGATATTCCTGACGCCATCGCGAAAGCCTATTACATTGCTAACACCGGCCGTCCGGGCCCGGTAGTGGTTGATTTACCAAAAGATATCGTTAACGTCATGGAAGAACACCCTTATGTGTTCCCGACTGATGTAACCATGCGTTCTTATAACCCAACCGTACGCGGCCATATGAAGCAGGTGAAAAAAGCCGTTGCCTCACTTAAAAAAGCAGAGCGTCCGGTACTTTATGTAGGCGGTGGTGCTATCACGGCCGAAGCGTCTGGCTTAGTGACCCAACTGGCTGAGTTATTACAAGCGCCGGTAACCTGTACGCTGATGGGACTGGGGGCATTCCCTGGTACCCACGAGCAGTTCGTTGGCATGCTGGGCATGCACGGTACGCTTGAAGCCAACAAAACCATGCACAATTCAGACTGTATCTTGGCGCTGGGTGCCCGTTTTGATGACCGTGTTACTAATAACGTCGAAAAATTTTGTCCCCATGCAGATATCATTCATGTGGACATTGACCCGGCGTCGATTTCTAAAACCGTGAATGCCCACATTCCTGTTGTTGGTTCGGTAGAAACGGTACTGGAACAGATCCTAAACCTGTTAACGCCTGAAGAGCTGCCAGAGCAAAAAGCAAAACTGGCTGACTGGTGGGAGCAAATCACTCAGTGGCGTAGCCGCAAGTGCCTCAACTTCGAACAGGGTGAGTCGGTGATCAAACCGCAAAAGGTTATCGAATCACTGTACAAGCACACCAATGGTGAAGCGTACGTTAGCTCTGACGTTGGTCAGCACCAGATGTTTGCAGCGCTTTACTACCCGTATGATAAGCCGCGCCGTTGGATCAACTCCGGTGGCCTGGGCACTATGGGCTTTGGTTTGCCAGCTGCTATGGGTGTACAGTTCGCCCACCCGGATGCCACCTCAGTGGTGGTAACCGGCGACGGTAGTATCCAGATGAACATTCAGGAGCTGTCTACCTGTTTGCAATACAATTTGCCGATTAAGATTATTTCACTGAATAACCGTGCTCTGGGTATGGTTCGTCAGTGGCAGGATATGATTTACAAAGGGCGTCACTCCCATTCTTATATGGATTCCATGCCCGACTTCGTCAAACTGGCCGAGGCTTATGGTCATGTGGGTATTAAAGTTGACTCGCTGTCTGAATTAGACGCAGCAATGGAAAAGTGCTTTAGCATTACTGATCGTCTGGTATTTATGGATATTGCAGTTGACCAGAATGAACACGTATATCCCATGCAAATTAAGTACGGCGCGATGGATGACATGCGCTTGAGCAAGACGGAGAGAACCTGATGAAAAGAATTATTTCAGTATTAATGGAAAACGCACCAGGTGCACTGTCGAGAATTGTTGGAGTGTTTTCACAGCGCGGTTACAACGTTGACTCTTTATGTGTAGCACCAACCGAAGATCCGAGTCTGTCCCGTCTGACCATCATCACCCATGGTGATGACAAGGTTATTGAGCAGATTACCAAGCAGGTGAATAAGCTGGTGGATGTGCTTAAAGTTATCGATTTATCAGAAAATGCGCACATTGAACGGGAAATGATGCTGATTAAAGTAGCAACCCGTAACGAAGCTATTCGTGCAGAAGTGAAGCGCAATGCTGATATTTTCCGCGCCAACATCCTTGATGTATCGTTAAACAACTACACCATGGAAGTAACCGGTACCACAGATAAACTGGATGCCTTCGCTACAACCATGGCGCAATGCACAGAGATTATCGAGTCCTCCCGCACCGGCGTGTGCGGCCTGGCCCGGGGTGAGCGCGCTCTGCGCCCATAACCACTCAAACACTAAAAAGCCCGGCTAAGCCGGGCTTTTTTTTGTTTAAAACTGGTGGTTAGGTAAGGCAAGCCTGTGGTGTTTGTGGGGATCCCGAAACTGGCTGTAATCCTGACGTTGCTGACCGCGAATGGCCAGCACAATAAGTGCCACAGAGAAGAAGGAAAAAAACACACTAAGGTGACTTTCGTCAAACCGGGCGCTGAGCTGTGGCTGAGGTTTGTAAAACAGGGGCGGACTCTGATAACCGAAGCTTTGCTGGAACTGTAAAAGGAGTTCGTCGTGATCCGGTTGTAATGCAGACGCTGGCAGGGATAGCCCGAGGCAAAATAACAATTTAATGCAGCTTTTAAATAGCACTGATGCCTCCTCCTTGTTGCGTATAGCGATTAATAATTAACCAGTCCAGTTGGTCTATTAAACCCAATTCTGGGTTTGTGAGCAAGGGGGCAGCGGTTTATATCTGTTACGAAAATACACTAAAATAAAGTAAGCTTATAATTTAATTATATTTTATTTTGGCGCTATAGCATCAGGCAGAAAAGTCGCGGTGAAAGCGGAATGAGCAACGAACCTCTCACAGTAGCTATTTACTGTTGGCCGTAGTAAAACTCAAAACGCATGGCTACGCCGTAGGAGGGCTTAAAGTCTTCTTTGCGAAGCCATAATACAAACGGCTCAAGTTCAAAATAAAGCCACGAGCGTAAATAGTTAGTGCGCCAGCGTGCACTGGTATATACCTCATTGAGGTGATGGTTTGGCTTGGTCAGGCCTTTAGTCACAAAGGTATACAATATGGCACTCTCCTGGGTGAGTGGTCGCAGGTATTGCACTTCATGTCGCCAGAACCAGTCTTCAAAGCGGTCACGGTAATAGTAACGGTTATTAAAGCGCAGGTATTTTTCATCGGCCAGCAGGTAGGTGAAATCCAGCCCAAGCTCGGCGCCAAGCTCATCCCTGGTGTAATAGTACAGCTCGGCGTCGTAATCCATCTTCAGCACATCAGTAAAGTGATAATCACTTTCGTACTGACTTTTGGCAAACAGTTGACCCCGTCGTCCGGCACCGATGCGGTGAGAGATAGGCGAGTCCTGCTCTTCCTGATAGCGTAGTGACAGGGTGGTGGAGTCGCGGTTTTCGTTAACCGCATCTCTGGCTGCCCGGATGGAATCCTGACGATCGTAACTTTCGTCATCAGACAGCATCAAATCCACACGGTCTTTTAAAGCCGGCAATTTTACCCTGACCCGGAAGCGAAAATCCTGCGCAGCCAGATCGCGGGTACGGGGTTCCCAGCCAAACCGCACTCGGCCCTCGGCCCTGGCATTTTTATGCTCGTCACTGTCTGCCAGCGCAAAAAATTCGTCGAGACGTTGCGCTGTGTAATCCATGGACTCACTAAAATTACTGTGCCAGTTATCCAGCCAGCTTTCTGTGACCGGCGGATTTTGCTGCGGCTTATCCCGTTCAACCGATGTGTCATCAGACTGACCGAGGGCCTGGTTACTCACCCATAACCCAAGGAGCAGCAAACTGGCGAATTGCCTGCGTTTAAACAAGATGGCCAGTTCCTTTTATTGTTAGCGTGTCTAATTCGGACATTGGTAGTTAAGCACCTGACTTCCATGAAAATGCTTGTAACTGATTCAATTAGCTTGCGCGATAATGCCGGTGGCTGCAAATAAATTTTACACATCCTGCCGGCACAGATCTGACCTGCGATTTTTTTGGCTGGCAGACTAATCAATACTGGCTTATCACAAATAGCTCGGTAGAATATCGCGATTAATCGATAAAAGTGCTGTTTGAATTGAAAGTCAATGGCATACTGTAGTCATTGATGTAAGCAAGAGGTTTTTATGGGCAATATTGGTTGGGTACAACTACTCATCGTGCTGGTAATTGTTGTGCTGTTATTTGGTACCAAAAAATTAAAAGGCATTGGTTCGGATTTAGGCGGAGCAATTAAAGGGTTTAAGAAAGCTGTGTCTGAAGAAGACGCCGACTTTAAAGAGCCACAGTCTAAAGTGGAAGAAAAGCCTAAGGCCGGTAGCGAATCTGTTAAAACAGAAAGCGAAACTAAAGAAAAACACTAATGTTCGATATTGGGTTTTGGGAAATCCTGTTAATTGGTGTATTGGCGCTTGTTGTGCTGGGGCCTGAACGGCTGCCCGGTGCTATGCGCTCGACCCTGAAAACAATTCGAAGCGTTAGGAACGTCGCCAGTGGGTTCAAGGAAGAAGTTGAGCATCAACTGCGGGTTCATGAGTTGCATGAGAATTTAAAAAAAGCGGAACAACAAGGGCTTAAGGATTTGTCTCCGGAGTTGAAAAACAGCGTTGACGAACTCAAAGAAGCTGCCGAATCTGTTCAAAAACCGTATAAAAAGCCATAAATGTCTGAAGAAAATAGTCTTATATCGCATCTGATTGAGTTGCGCTCACGGTTGCTGCGCGCTGTCCTCAGCGTCTTTCTGGTATTTGTTTGCCTGGCTTATTTTTCTAACGACCTTTATCAGTTACTGGCTCAGCCGCTGTTACGGACGTTACCGGTTAATTCATCCATGATTGCGACAGATGTCGCGTCGCCTTTCTTCGCACCTTTCAAGTTAACCATGGTGCTGTCGTTTTTTATTGCTATCCCTTATGTGCTGTTTCAGGTGTGGGGTTTTGTTGCCCCGGGGTTATATCGCAATGAGAAAAAGCTGGTCGCACCGCTGTTATTTTCCAGTACCGTGCTGTTTTATGCCGGAATGGCGTTCGCCTACTACGTAGTGTTTCCGGTGGTGTTTGCATTCTTTACCTCGGTGGCGCCGGAAGGCGTAACCGTTGCTACCGATATCAACAGTTATCTTAATTTTGTATTAAAACTGTTCTTTGCATTTGGTGTGTCATTTGAAATTCCCATTGCCATTGTGCTGCTGTGCTGGACAGGCGTAACAGATGCTAACAGCCTGCGTCAGAAGCGTCCTTACGTTATTGTCGGGGCATTTGTGATTGGCATGCTGCTGACACCGCCAGATATTATTTCCCAGTCGTTACTGGCAATTCCGATGTGGATATTGTTTGAGTGCGGTGTTGTCATCGGCGCATTGTATAGTCGCGATAACGAAGATGAAAACGAAGAAGATAAGGAAGAGTCCGCCGCGAAGGACTAAACTGTTTACAACAAATGGCCTGAGTCAATAAAACAAAACCAAAGGATGCCAGCCATGAAAAAACTGTCCGCTTTGATTTTACCTGCTTTGTTGTGGCTGGTGTCGGTAAATACCTATGCCGACAACCTGCTGCAGGCCATAGCATCCTGTAAAGCCATCGACAATGACTCCCGTCGCCTGGCTTGTTTTGATGCCATCCAATCCCCGGCCCTTGAGCGTTTTGCCGCATCCGAAAACAACCAGAGAATGCCACAAAAACCAGCTGTCACCGGCACAGAAAAGGCACGTGACAAGCAGGCTGCTAATATCTCTGAACAAGCTCAGGCCCGGCGCGACGAACACAAGCAGACTCAGCCGCGTAGTCAGGTACCAGCCGATTTTGGTTTACCGCCAAAGACGGTAGAAGAAGACATTGATGAACTCACTGCCACCATCTCGCAACTCAGTGAGACTGCCCGTGGCAAACTACTTATCACCCTCGATAACGGCACTCAGTGGCAACAAAAAGATAGTCAGCCTATGCAGCTCGACCCCGGCATGGAAGTGACTATCGAAAGCGGTTTTCTCGGCGCTTTCTTTTTGAGTCATGACGGCGTTAACCGCCGCATTAAAGTAAAGCGGATCCGATAACATGACCTGGTTTGATGCCGGGGTAAATATGTTCGATGCGCGCATGCCCGTCGAACAAACCATCGAAGACGCCCTGGCTGCCGGCGTTTCCAGACTTTGTCTTATCACCACTCATCCGAATGAATGGCAGCAGGCTGAAGATTACTATCAACAGTATCCTGAGCAGCTCTGTTATACCCTGGGTATTCACCCCCACAATGCTAAAGATGCCCGTCCGGAACACTGGCAGGAATTGCGGGTAAGAGCTAAACAGCCTGGCGTTGTGGCAGTGGGGGAGTGCGGTCTGGATTTTAACCGTGATTTCTCTCCTCGTGATGTGCAGCGCGACGTGTTTGCTGAGCAACTAGCTCTGGCGGTTGAGCTTAATAAGCCGGTCTATCTGCACGAACGGGATGCCTTTACCGATCAACTGACTATTCTCGAACCCTTTAAAAGCGAACTGGCAGGAGGGATTGCTCATTGTTTTACCGGCACTGTCGAGGAAATGCGAGCCTACCTGGCGCTGGGGCTGTACATCGGGATTACCGGTTGGGTGTGTGATGCCAAACGCGGAGAGTCATTGCGAGAAGCACTAAGTGAGCTACCTGCACAGCGGCTTATTCTGGAAACCGATGCTCCCTATCTGTATCCTAAGGATCGAAAGCCGAGACAACGCAATAATGCGCCGGCTTATTTGCCACATATCGGCCAAACTGTCGCTCAGATCAAAACGCTGAGTGTTGAACAGGTACAAAATATCAGCTTTAACAACGCCAAACAGTTATTTGGCTAACAGAGCGAATAGTATGCAGTTTTTTGCGTCAACCAAACTGGTTACAGAAAAGTGGTTATTTATACTAACCAGCCTGTTGGTTGTGGCGGTGCTTATTGTCATCACCCGGTCTGCACTGGATGATACCCAGCACAGTTTTACGCCTGAATTGCGAACTATTGTCGCAGATGCGTCGCCGGGTACGTTAACAGCGCTAAGAGCACAGACTAATACCGACTGGCACCCGGTTACCAACCCAATCAGCTTTGGCTACAGCGATAAAGCCCATTGGGTAAGTTTGTCCTTAGCCTCAGCCAGTCTTGATGGTCAGCTGTCCTACATCGAAATCGATTATCCACTGCTGGATAACATTGACCTGTGGGTGGTACAGGGTGAAGAGCAGCACCATTTTTCGGCGGGTGATAGCAAACCCTTTAATCAGCGGGAGCTGCGGTACAACAGTTTTTTATTTGCCCTGCCGGAAAATGACCGGCCGGCAGAGGTGTTTGTGCGGGTGCAGTCATCCAGTGTGGTAAAACTGGCGATAAAGGTATGGCAGCGCCAGGCTTTCAGTGAATATACCGCCAATACTAATCTGATTATGGGACTGTTCTTTGGCCTTTTACTGGCCATGGGTCTGAGCAATCTGTTTTTCTTTTTTACCACCCGAAATCTGACCTTTTTATTTTATACGGGTTACGTACTGTGCCTTGGCCTCACGCTGGCAAGTCTGCATGGCTTTGGTTATAAATACCTTTGGCCCAACCAGGTTTGGTTCCAAGGCCAGGCCGTCGGCTTTCTGGCCAGCGCCACGCTGTTCTTTGCAGTTATTTTTGCCGGTTCACTGCTGGAGGTCAGGCAGCACAGCCCGTTCTTTACCAAATGCTTCAGAGCCCTTTCGCTATCATTTTTGGTATTAACCGTCAGCGCTTTGCTGCTCGACTATGCTATCTCGATTAAAGTGTTTTTAATGCTGCTTACCATCACGGTTATTCTGATTATGGGTGTGGCAATCTGGTTTGCCGTGCGCCGCATCAGTATTGCCGGATATTACGCGCTGGCGTGGAGTGCGCTGTTAATCAGTGCCTTGTCGGCCAGTCTGGATAATCTTGGTGTGCTGAATATCAGTATTCCGTCGCAGGTACTGCTGGTGTATGGTGCCACTATCGAAGCCCTGATGTTATCGTTTATCCTTGCCATGAGTTACAGTCGCCAGCGCGATCAGATGATGCAGGCAAAGGAGCAGGCGCTTGCACAAGAGCGCGAAGCGGTATCGGCAAAACAGGAGCTTATTGAGCTGCAACAACGAGCTCAGGATGAGCTGGAGTATAAAGTGCAGGAACGCACCCTGGAGCTCGAGATTGCGCTAAGGGAACTGTCGGATGCTAACCGCGAACTCGAAAAACTCAATACCATCGACCCGCTCACCGGTATCCGTAACCGCAGACACTTTGACAAGCGTTTGCAAGCTGAAGGGCGACGCAGTCGGCGAGAGCAAACACCGCTGGCACTGGCGATGATAGACATCGACCACTTTAAACAAATTAACGATCAATACGGTCACAGTGTTGGCGACACCTGTATCCGCCATGTGGCGCAGACGCTGCAGAGCTTACTTAAGCGCCCGTCCGACGACGTGTGCCGCTACGGTGGCGAAGAGTTTGCTATTATATTGCCCAATACCGAGACCGAAGGGGCCGGTCAGCTCATTGAATCGATTCGTCAGCAGTTAGCCGATTCCCCTTGTATTATCGATAATGAAACCATTTCACTAACCCTGAGTGGCGGTGTCGCCAGTGCAATTATTTCCCATGAAGATGCCGAAACAGAATTGCTTAAACTGGCCGATGAAAGGCTTTATGCCGCTAAACAGGCCGGTCGCAACCGGGTTGTTGCTACTTCAGTTAAACCACATTGAGATAAAACTATGAGCTATAAACAATATCTGCCGCGCCGCATGCGTCGTTTACGTCGCACCGAGGGATTACGCGCGATGGTTGCCGAAAACCAACTCACTGCTGCCGATCTTATTTATCCGGTATTCGTGCTGCCTGGCAGTAACCAGCGCGAAGCTGTGCCTTCCATGCCCGGTGTAGAAAGATTATCCATCGATCTGCTGGTAGAAGCTGCCAGAGATGCTTATGAACTGGGGATCCGCAGCCTCGCGTTATTCCCGGTTACGCCTGTGGAGAAAAAGACCCTGTGTGCCAGTGAGGCCTTTAATGCCGACGCTATCGCGCAAACTGCCATTCGTACGCTGAAAGCCGAATTACCGGAAATGATGCTTATTTCTGATGTGGCTCTCGACCCGTTCACATCCCATGGGCAGGACGGCCTGATCGATGAAGATGGCTATGTGATGAACGATGAGACGGTCGAAATTTTAATTAAGCAGGCGCTATCTCATGCCGAAGCAGGCGTCGATATTGTCGCCCCGTCGGACATGATGGACGGCCGCATCGGCGCCATTCGTGATGCACTGGAAGAGGCCGGGTTTGTTCATACCTGTATCATGGCCTATGCCGCTAAGTATGCGTCTGCTTACTACGGGCCTTTCCGCGACGCGGTCGGCTCTGCTGCGAACATCAAAGGCGGTAACAAGAAAACCTACCAGATGGATCCGGCTAACAGCGATGAAGCCATGACTGAGATTGCGTTGGATCTGGAAGAGGGCGCCGATATGGTTATGGTTAAGCCGGGCATGCCTTATCTTGATGTCGTTCGTCGCTGTAAGTCTGAACTGGCAGTGCCGACTTTTGCTTATCAGGTGAGTGGTGAATATGCCATGCACGTGGCGGCTTTCGACAATGGTTGGCTCAACCGTGAACAGGTTATCCTGGAATCTCTGCTGGCGTTTAAACGTGCGGGTGCCGATGGCATCTTAACTTACTTCGCGCCGGAAGCGGCTCGTCTGCTGCAAAACCGCTAAATTAACTGGCTGGCTCTACTGACAGGTCAGGTGCCAGCCTGCTTTATGCTGTAACCACGCTTCGTTCACCAGTTCCGCATTGATAAGAGGATGCTCTTTGAGCCATTTCTCCGGGAATGTCAGCGTCCAGTCGATGCCGTCGACTTTCAGCTCGATGGCAGGAATATGTTGCTGATGGCGGCGTAAACATACAACCACTGCAATCCGAAGGATCCGCAGCAAACCTTCCAACATGGGCTTTACGTCCTCGTGATAAAGGGCAAAAGGCTGCAAATCGATAGCCTGACGATGAGCGCCCACCAAATCTCTGATAGCGGCTCGCTGTAAGCGGGTGTAACCGGGTAAATCTATATAATTCAGAATATAGGCACCATGTTCGTGGTGCTTTTTATATTCAATATGCAAGCCAATCTCGTGCAACATGGCGGCTGCATCCAGCACTGTTTCGGTGTCGAGATGACAAAACGTCGATTGCTGACAGAGCTGCTTACACAAATTGATTGCCAGTTGCTTTACATTGACCGCATGAGGCTTATCAATATGGTAACGACGGATGGCGGTATTTAATGTCTGAGTACGGCGGTCGTTATGTTTAAGGTTATCCAGCATGCCATAAATCAAACCCTCGCGGAGCGCGCCGCCGGAAATATTCATGGTGCGGATTTTTAACCGTTCAAATAAGGCCAGCAGAATCGTCAGGCCACTGGGGAAAATAGGCTGTCGATTAGGCTCAAGACCATCGATCACCAAATCTTTCAGGTTGCCACAGTCAATACATTGCTGCCTTAGGTTATACAGGTAATCAATCCGTATGGCATCGCTGATCCCCTGCTTTACCAGGATTTCAGTGATCGCCTGTGGGGTACCAGACGCGCCCAGACAGTTCTGCCAGTCAAAGCAAAGAAAAGCATCGGCAACCGGATCGAGTAGTTCGTAGGCGGCTTCTTTAGCGCGCTGGAAGTTGGCTTCTGAAAGATCGCCATCGAGAAAGTAACGCTCCATAAATGTGACACAACCCATATCAAGGCTGACCATATGGATCGGCTGCATGTCATTACCGATGATAATTTCGGTACTGGCACCGCCAATATCAATCACCAGGGAGTTGCCCTGATTAGCCGAGGTATAGGCGACACCTAGATAAATCTGCCGGGCTTCCTCTTCGCCGGGAATGACATCGAGCTGATGCTGGAGGATTTTCTCTGCTTTATCGATAAAGGTCTGAGCATTAACTGCCAGACGTAGCGTGGCAGTGGCAACGATACGGATGTTAGAAGCCGGGATGTCCTGTAATCGCTCAGCAAACGTCTGCAAACAATCCCAGCCCCGTTGCATGGCTTCGTCACTTAGAACCATGTCTTTGTCGAGACCGGCCGCCAGGCGGACCTTTTGTTTTACCTTACCGATGATCTGTACGCTGCCATTGGCAACATGTACAACAACCATATGAAAGCTGTTCGACCCGAGGTCTACGGCGGCGTAGTATTCGCCGAGGGTCTCGGCGTCAAAATCGGTTTGAGGCTGCATAACGTTTTACTGCGATATTAATTCTTTTTATGCTGTGGGCGTTTACCTGAGCTTCTGCCTGAGTTATTGCGACGCGAAGACGGGCGACGGTTCTGGCGACGCTGACGCGGTTTCGGTGGCTTGATATCTTCAAGCAATGCATCCTGCACATATTCCGTAACCGGAATCGCATGCTGAATGTAGCTTTCGATGCCCGGCAAGTTGAGCGCGTATTTCTCACAGGCAAAACTAATTGCTACACCACTCTTTCCGGCCCGACCGGTACGGCCGATACGGTGTACGTAATCTTCCGGGTCATCGGGTAAATCATAGTTGAAAACGTGGGAAACGGCTTCGATATGCAGGCCTCGGGCAGCTACATCGGTGGCGACCAGAATATCCAGCTTGCCGCCGGTAAAGTCTTCAAGGATACCCAGGCGTTTTTTCTGTGGCACATCGCCGCTTAACAGGCCGACCCGGTGACCGTCGACTTCAAGCCAGTCGGCAACGCGCTCACAGCCATGCTTGGTATTGGAAAATACAATGGCTTTATCCGGCCATTCTTCTTCCATCAGGGTTAGCAGCAACTTTATTTTATCGTCGTCTGACGGGTAAAATAATTCTTCTGACACGCGACTGGCGGTCATTTGCTGGGCTTCAACCTGTACATGTGTCGGATTGTTCATATGCTCGTAAGCCAGTTCCTGCACACGGTAGCTTAGCGTGGCTGAGAACAGCATGCTCAGGCGCTCAGCGGCAGGCGGCATGCGGCGGAATAAAAAGCGAATATCCTTGATGAAACCAAGGTCAAACATACGATCGGCTTCATCAAGCACGGCAACCTGGATATTATTCAGCGAAAATACGCCTTGCTTGTAATAATCCAGTATGCGGCCTGTCGTACCTATAACGATATCTACCCCATCCTGCAAAGTTTCGCGTTGACTTTGGTAACCTTCACCCCCATAAATGAGAGCAAGTGAAAGCCCTGTATGCTTACTTAGCAGTTCTGCATCATTGTAAATTTGTACGGCAAGTTCTCGTGTAGGCGCCATAATAATAGCCTTTGGCCCTTCCTTTTCACCGTCAGGATTCGCTTCCCGGCTTAAAATATGGTGGAAAGTTGCGACCAGAAATGCCATGGTCTTACCCGTTCCGGTTTGGGCCTGGCCGGCTATGTCATTACCTTCTAGCAAAGGAGGTAAGCTTAGCGCCTGAATTGGTGTACAATGCGTATAATTTGCAGCATTTAGGGCATCAATGACTTTGGCATTGATGGGTAGATCGGAAAAATGTGTTTCGGTTAAATGAGTTGTTTGCATAGCTTATAGCTTATCAGTGCTTGCATTAAAAAACAGATTCTATATAACACTTATGGTAGAGCTGAACAATTCAGCGACAGACCAATTACGGAGAAAAGAATGAGCGACAAAATTATCCAGTTGACTGACGATAAGTTCGAAGCAGATGTTATCAATGCTGAAGGTCCTGTGCTGGTTGACTTCTGGGCTGAATGGTGTGGCCCGTGTAAAATGATTGCCCCTATCTTAGAAGAGGTCGCAACCGACTTTGAAGGAAAGTTAACAGTTGGCAAGCTGAATGTCGATGAAAATAATGAAACTCCGCCGAAATACGGTATCCGTGGTATCCCTACATTATTGCTGTTTAAAGGCGGTAATGTTGCAGCCACTAAAGTGGGCGCACTGTCAAAAGCACAGCTGACTGAGTTTTTGAACGAAAACATCTGATACGTTAAAAATCGTACTGAGAAAACCGGCCAAGGCCGGTTTTTTTGGATCTGAAATACACTTTATTTGATCTCGGTTAATACCCTTGCTGCATAGGTTGGTTAAGCTTCGGCGCTTTTTTAAACCGGTCATCTTAACGTTATGCGAAAACCTGAATTACTGTCACCCGCCGGGTCGATGAAAAACCTGAGATATGCACTGCACTATGGCGCCGATGCGGTGTATGCCGGTCAGCCCCGTTATTCACTGCGAGTGCGTAATAACGAATTTACTCTGGCCAAATTGCAGGAAGCCCGGGATTACACCAGTGCTCATCATAAGCAGCTGTATATTGTTAATAATATTGCGCCGCACAACACCAAGTTAAAAACCTTCGTGCAGGACCTCGCGCCGGTGGCTGAGTTGAAGCCTGACGCCATGATCATGTCGGATCCTGGCATTATAATGCTCACACGTGAGCATTTCCCTGACTTACCTATTCACCTTTCAGTACAAGCTAATGCTGTGAACTGGGCAGCCGTAAAATTCTGGCAGCAACAGGGGATCAAGCGAGTTATCCTGTCGCGGGAGCTGGGCTTGAACGAAATCGAAGAAATTCGGCAGCGCTGCCCGGATATCGAACTTGAAGTGTTTGTGCATGGCGCTCTGTGTATGGCCTACTCGGGACGTTGTCTGTTATCCGGCTATATAAATAAACGGGATCCTAATCAGGGTGCCTGCACCAATGCCTGTCGCTGGGAATATAAAGCGGAAGCGGCAGTGGATAATGAAGTTGGCCAGTTTATTCCGGCCGGTGATGCCGTTGAGCCAACTCTGGGTATAGGCACGCCTACTGACCAGGCATTCTTATTAACCGAACCTCAGCGCCCCGATGAACCCATGCCCGCGTTTGAAGATGAGCATGGGACTTATATTATGAACTCCCGCGACTTAAGGGCAATTCAGCATGTTCAGCGGCTGGTCGAGATTGGTGTAGATTCGCTGAAAATAGAAGGACGTACCAAGTCGTTCTATTACTGTGCCCGCACCGCTCAGGTTTATCGTAAGGCTATTGATGCGGCCTGCCGGGGCGAAGCATTCGATGCCGACTGGTTCCTGGAACTGGAGCACCTGGCTAACCGCGGTTATACCGACGGATTCTTGCAGCGTCATAACCATCAGGACTATCAACAATATGCTCGTGGCAATTCAGCCAGTGATACCCGTCAGCTGGTGGGTGAGGTAACCCATGGTGACAGTGACTGGTGGCACGTGGAAGTGAAGAACCGTTTCAGCGTTAATGACAAACTGGAAGTGATGACGCCGGCCGGCAATTCCAAAATTGTCCTTAATACCTTGCGCTCTCAGCAGGATGAGGCGTTAGTGGTAGCGCCGGGCAGTGGTTATAAAGTTAAGATCCCGGCGGTTGAGGGATTCTCACCTGAGATGGCCATGCTGTTACGCTGTATTGAGCAACCACAGCCGATGCCGGCTTAGAAGAAAAAAGGGCTGTGAGGGTTTCGCAATCTTTTTTTAACATTTGCAGGATTTAGTCTGGACGATAGTAAAATATGGTGCTACCTTTACTGAGTCTAGGCTTGCCTGGCATCCTTACTAGCCCGTCTCTGGGCTCAAGCACTATTCTTATTAATTAACGAATTTCCCTAAAAGACGTTCAAGCACAAAGACCCACCAGTATGAATCTAACGGAACTTAAGAATAAGCCAATCAGCGAATTGGTCGCCCTTGCCGAAGAAATGGGCCTCGAAAATATGGCCCGCGCGAGAAAACAAGACATAATTTTCTCAATTCTAAAATCCCACGCAAAAAGTGGCGAAGACATTTTTGGCGACGGCGTACTGGAAATCCTCCAGGACGGCTTCGGCTTCCTGCGCTCTGCTGACTCTTCTTATCTTGCGGGGCCAGATGATATTTATGTTTCACCCAGCCAAATCAGGCGTTTTAACCTACGCACGGGTGATACCATCGCCGGGAAAATTCGCCCGCCGAAAGACAGTGAACGCTACTTCGCCTTGCTTAAAATTCGTGAAGTAAACTTCGATAAACCGGAGAATTCACGTAACAAGATCCTTTTTGAAAACCTTACCCCACTGCATGCCAATGACCGTCTGCGGATGGAGCGCGGCAATGGCTCATCTGAGGATATTACGGCGCGGGTACTGGATTTGGCATCGCCAATCGGTCGCGGACAGCGTGGCCTAATTGTTGCGCCACCGAAAGCGGGTAAGACATTATTACTCCAAAACATTGCGCAGTCGATTGCGGCCAATCACCCGGAGTGTGAACTCATGGTGTTGCTGATTGACGAACGGCCGGAAGAAGTTACCGAAATGCACCGTCTGGTGCGTGGTGAAGTGGTTGCCTCAACCTTTGATGAGCCGGCCAGCCGCCACGTACAGGTTGCTGAGATGGTTATTGAAAAAGCCAAACGCCTGGTTGAGCACAAAAAAGACGTGGTTATTCTGCTGGATTCAATTACCCGTCTGGCGCGAGCCTATAACACGGTTATTCCGTCATCAGGTAAAGTACTTACCGGTGGTGTGGATGCCAACGCACTGCACAAACCCAAGCGTTTCTTTGGTGCCGCCCGTAACGTGGAAGAAGGCGGTAGCTTAACTATCATCGCCACCGCACTGATTGATACCGGCTCTAAGATGGATGAAGTTATCTACGAAGAGTTTAAAGGTACCGGTAACATGGAACTGCACCTTAATCGTAAGATTGCTGAAAAGCGTGTATTCCCGGCTATCGACTTTAACCGCTCTGGTACGCGCCGTGAAGAGTTACTCACCGGCCAGGACGAATTACAAAAGATGTGGATCCTGCGCAAGATTGTGCATGAAATGTCAGAAATTGACGCCATGGAATTCCTCATCAATAAACTTTCCATGACTAAGACCAATGATGAGTTCTTCGACGCGATGAAGCGCCAACGAAGTTAGTCATTAGTTTATGTTTTGCTAAAAACCGCTGTCTGACAGCGGTTTTTTTTTGTGATTTTTGATTAGACGGGGTAGTGTAAAGTTATTGTAATTTTATGGATAACATTATGCGTCGCGTCCTACTTGCTGCCTTACTACCTCTTTTTTCCCTGTCTGTTTTTGCTCAATCCAGTGAAGTGGATCGGTTGGCCAATGAGATCGAAAGTGAGGTAATTAGCTGGCGCCACCATTTACATGAATACCCTGAGTTATCGAATCGCGAATTTAAAACCGCCGAGTATGTGGCCCGGCATCTGCGTTCGCTAAATCTTGAGGTGCAAACCGGTGTCGCTAAAACCGGCGTAGTGGCAATTCTTGACAGTGGCCGGCCTGGCCCGGTGGTGGCGTTACGGGCTGACATGGATGGCTTGCCGGTACCTGAGGAAAATGATCTGCCCTGGCGTTCTACACAGCGCGGCGAATACAATGGTAATGACGTGCCGGTCATGCATGCCTGTGGTCATGATACCCATATGGCTATGCTGATGGGGGCGGCGTCGGTATTAACTTCAATGAAAGATAAGCTGCATGGCAAGGTGAAGTTTATTTTCCAGCCTGCAGAGGAAGGGGCTCCCGCTGGCGAAAAGGGCGGAGCCGAAGTAATGGTGCAGGAAGGCGTGTTAAAGAGCCCTGATGTTGACGTGATTTTTGGCCTGCACATCAGCGCTAATAACGATATCGGTACGGTGAGTTACAACCCTGGCGGTACTATGGCGGCGGTCGACCCGTTCAAAATCGTCATCCACGGTAAACAGGCTCATGGCGCTTACCCGTGGAAGAGTGTCGACCCCATCACCACTGCCGCACAGATGATCATGTCGCTGCAAACCATTGTCAGCCGTGAACTGAAAATCATTGATGATGCTGCAGTGGTAACCATTGGTTCCATCCATGGCGGTAACCGCTCAAATATCATTCCTAACGAGGTTGAGCTGGTTGGCACCATTCGCACCCTTAACCATGCCGCGCGGGAACATGTCTACGAGGCAATGGCTCGAAAAGTTAAGGGCATTGCCGACAGTATGGGCGCTAAGGCCGAGCTCACTTTGCCACTGGATTATAATTACCCGATTACCTATAACGACCCGGAATTAACCGCGCAAATGATCCCAACGGTGGAACGCACGGCGGGCAAGCAAAACACCATATTGGCTAAGCCTGTCACCGGTGCTGAGGACTTTTCCTTCTATCAGGAAAAAGTGCCGGGGTTATTTATGTGGCTTGGCGGTAAACCGCTTGATGTATCTGTGGAAGACTCGCCTGCACATCATACGCCGGAGTTTTACGTTGACGATGCCGGGATGAAACTGGGTGTGCGGGTACTCACCAACCTGACCCTCGATTACATGGATGCTAACGCAGAATAATTCCCTATGGAAAACAGGTTACTGCAGGTGCTTGCTCTGGCGCTGGCCGGAGTTGCGGTTAATCTAATCCCTGCCCCGCTGGAAACTGGCGGGGTGGTGTTTTTTGGTGGTGGTTTCGCTATCGCTGCCGCCTTATTGTTTTCTTTTTCCCTTACACTGGTGGTGTCTACTGCCGTCTATGCTGTGTTGCTGGTGCATGGCAATGACCCATTTATGATAGCCTTTCTGGCTGTGCAGCCTTTGCTTGTGAATGCACTGTCAAATAAAGCGGATGCGCTGAGTCCCCTGAAACTGGGGATTGGTTGGTGGAGCGCGCTGATTGTACCCGTTTATATCGTGTTTGCTTATGCAACCTACAGTGGCTCTCCCACCATGGCCTTTACGGCTTACTCCATTACCTGGATAAGCGGTATTTTTTCCTGTCTGTCTGGTCATTTATTGTTTATGACGCTGCTGCGTTATCTGCCCGCGGGCAACGAGCTTCACTTCAATGTAGAAACCCTGTTCCGCTATATGTTTGCCACACTGTTTTTCTTTGTCGTACTGATAATGACTTATGTACACGTCGGTCAGTTACAGCGCCAGCAGGCGCAACAATTAACCTTATATATGACCCAGCGGGCGCAGGTAATGAGTACCGAACTAAGCCGTTTTCTTGATGGGCACGCCGGCGCTATTAGTAATACGGCCAGGTCGATGACGATTGCGCAAAAGCACGGTGCGCCGTTGCCGGCCATCGCTGATGAAACGCTGTCTAACCTGGCACAAGAGTTTCCGGAGTTTCTCACTTTTTTGATTGCTGATGAAAAAGGCGCCATTACCCATTCTTACCCGACTAACCTGCTGAGCCGGGCTAAGCGACTGAATCAGGCGGTAGTGACCGAGCGCGAGTATTTCATTCAGGCTATGCAGACCGAGTCTACTTTCGTATCGCAGGCCTTTCAGGGGCGGGGTTTTGGTAACGACCCCATTGTGGCCATTGCCAGTCCGCTCTACGACGGAGAGGGCAATCTCAGGGGGATCCTTGAAGGTTCGCTCAACCTTAGTAGCTTTATTGAATATGACAGTCGTAATTTAGCCGGATTCTGGACGATTTACCGGGATGAGGCCGGGAAAGTCGTTTATGCATCGCCGGAGCTCAGGCTTGAAGCCTTGCAACGCACTGACTTGCCAGCCTGTAACGAGGACAGTTGTTTTATCCGTCAGTCAGCGCTGTCGCGGGATTGGTTTATTGCCCAATCGCGGGATCCAATCTCTGGCTGGACGGTAACCATGTTGTTTGAAAACAGCAGCTATATGGCTATGAGCACAGATTATGTGCGCTGGGCTTTGTTTCTGCTTCTTGCGCTGGGGTTGGTAGGGATAATTGTTGGTGAACGGGTGGCACAGATGTTTGCCCGGCCACTGCGCGAATTAATGAAAACTTTGGCCGGGTATTCTCCGGAATCACCGGTGCCTATGCCGTCATTCAGCCATAATCGCCTGCAACTAAAAGAAATATCCGGATTGGCGACAGAGTTTAGCGAGCTTGGTGAGCGTCTGGTGAGTGCTTTTAACGAGCTTTCCACCTCACGCCAGCGTCAGCGGACTCTGAATGAAGAACTTGAAAAGCTCAACCTCACCCTCACCGAACGGGTAGAGGAGAAGACGGCCTCGTTAATTCAGGCGCTGGCCCAGGCCGAAGCGGCGAATGTCTCGAAATCTCAATTTCTGGCCAATATGTCCCATGAGATCCGCACGCCGATGAACGGTATTCTGGGCACCTGTGAAAATCTGCTTGAGCAATCCTTACCGGATGATGTCAGGCGGCGAATTCAGGTTATAGTGCAGTCGGCCAATAATCTGCTGCTGATCCTCGACAGTATTCTGGACTGGTCGAAGATTGAAGCAGGTAAAATGAAAGTGACCCGCCACCCCTTTTCACCACAGCAGATCATTCAGGCTTGTGCTGAAATTCATCGTCAGGCAGCCAGTCGTAAGCAGCTCAACCTCGAAATGGATTGGGACAATAACATACCGTCATTTCTGCTTGGCGATGCCGGCAAGATAAGCCAAATCTTAAATAACCTGTTAAGTAACGCCGTTAAGTTTACTGCTACCGGCGGTGTTGTAATTAAGGTGACGTACCAGGATGGCACGCTCGTAATGGCCGTCAAAGACTCCGGTATTGGTATTAAAAAAGCTGAGCAGCAGACTATATTCGAACAGTTTGTTCAGGCCGATGGGTCAAGCTCCAGGCAATTCAGCGGCACCGGGCTGGGCTTGTCAATTACCAGCAAACTGATTGATTTAATGGGCGGTACTATTGAGCTTAACAGTGAGCCGCAACAGGGCAGTGAGTTTATTGTTAAGTTACCACTACCCACGTCTGCCCAGGTAGAGCAGGCCCCGGAAAAGGCTGTGCTAGCGCTACCTGAAGGCTTAAAAATCCTGGTGGTGGAAGATAATGACATTAATGCTGAAATTATCCTCGATATGCTCAAAGATGCGGGCGTAAAATGTCTTCGCGCCAAAGACGGCGCTGCGGCACTGGAAGTCATCCCTAAAGTCGATTTTGATTTGGTGCTAATGGATTGTCAGATGCCGGTGATGGATGGTTTTTCTGCAACCCGGGCTATCCGCGATTTGCCCGGCGACAAATCCGGCATTCCCATTATTGCCCTCACCGCCAACGCTTTTGATGATGATCGCAAAGCTTGTCTGAGTGCCGGTATGAATGATTATTTAAGTAAGCCGGTGCGGCGCACCAGCTTATTTACCATGTTGATCAAGTACGTGGGTTATCAAGCAGCGACTGACGAAACGCCTGGGCTGACAGACTGATTGGGCGGCGGCGGTTGGTCACCACCTGCCAGGTACTTTGAATCGGGAAGTCGGTGATATTTAGTACTTTAACGCTGTCGGTGGCTGACTGATCGAGCGTATGCTGAGACAGTACCGCCAGGCCTAAGCCGGCCGATACGGCTAACCGAATTGCCTCGTTACTTTCAATGACCATATTGTTGCGCAATACCACATTGTGTTTGTCGCAATAGTCATCCATTGTGCGACGCGTACCACTGCCTTTCTCTCTGAGTAGGAACTTGGCATTTTGCAGGTCGGCTAAACTGCAGTTATCCGGGCCATCGTAATCCGGCGGGGCAATCACAACCAACGGATTGGCCAGAAACGGTTCGCAGACCAAATCGTCATCTTCTGGCGGATAGGTGAAGATATACAAGTCATCACGGTTTTGCATCAGGCGCTCAGCAATTTGCTCGCGGTTACCTACGGTAAAGCGCACATCGATATTTGGGTGCTGTTTGCAAAACGGGCTCAGCATTGGCGGAATGATGTACTTGGCAGTGGTCACTACAGCCAGCTTAAGTGAGCCAACTTCTACACCCTGCAAGGCGCTGATCTGGCTTTTCAGTTTATCCTGTGAAGATAAAATCTCCTGAGCGCAGCGGTATACGGCAGCGCCGGCTTCGGTGAGTTGCACGCTGCCCTGAAAGTGTTCAATCAGGGGCAGACCAATAATACTGTTTAGTTTTTTAAGCTGAAGTGACACGGTAGGCTGTGACAGTTGCAGGGCATTGGAGGCAGCGGTTACCGAACCGCAATCAACAACCTGCTGAAAAACTTCAAGTAGTCTGAACGTCAATGTATTCATATGGCATCCCATTATAGCGTTTGTGTAAAAATATACTAAAAACACATTTATCTCTATCTATAATTGGCGGGTTGCGTTAAAAGTGAGGAAATATCCGTTTACAGGCAGTTTGTAATTGACCACAAATAGAGGCTTACTATGGGCAAACGGGGCAAAATGAGCTAATATCGGCCGCTTTTCAAGCACTGCTCAACCACGAGTTAAGCGGATTAGTAAACGCAAAGTCTGTGAGGACGGCAAAATGGCGAAAATCGCAATTGTGATGGGGTCGACATCGGATTGGCCAACAATGCAAAACGCGGCAGTAATGCTCAAACAATTCGGTGTTGAATTTGAGGCACAGGTTGTCTCGGCACACCGCACCCCTAATCTGTTAGTCGAGTTTGCCGAGCAGGCAGAGCAAAATGGATTTTGCGCCATTATTGCCGGTGCTGGCGGGGCGGCCCATTTACCAGGCATGATTGCCGCTCACACTCATTTACCGGTATTCGGCTGCCCGGTGAAGTCTAAAGCATTAAATGGCCTGGATTCATTACTGTCCATCGTGCAGATGCCCAAAGGCGTTGCCGTTGGCACCCTGGCGATTGGCGAAGCGGGTGCGGCGAATGCCGGCTTGCTGGCTGCTCAGGTCGTTGCCTTACAGGACCCAGCGGTCCGTGATGCAATTATCGCCTTTCGCCAACAACAAACTGACACGGTTTTAGCAAACGGTAAACTGGAGCTGTAACAATGCAGGTGCTGGTATACGGTGCCGGACAACTGGCACAAATGATGTATCTTGATGGCGCGCCGCTGGGCATCAATGTCATGGCGGTGGATGTCAATAACAATGCCGTGGTTCACCCGGTCAGCAAAGCGCCCCTCGATTGTACTCTGGAGCAGGCTATCGAATTGGCAGATGCTCTCACTGTCGAGTTTGAGCATGTCCCCGAGGCTTTACTGCAACAGGCTGAGGCATCAGGTAAATTACATCCGGGAATCGACGCTATTCTGGTGGGAGCCGACCGGGTACGTGAAAAACAACTGCTGAGCAGCCTGTCTATCCCGAATTGTCCTTATCAGATTGTCGATGACCTGGCGCAGCTGGACAGCTGTGTTGATAACCTCGGTGAACGGCTGATTATCAAAGCCAGTCGTGATGGCTACGATGGTTATGGTCAGTGGCGCTTAAAAGCGGCCAGTGAGTTACCGGCGCTTAAGTCTCAGCTGGCTGAGCTGGATCTGAAAGCCGTGCCGCTGGTGGTAGAGCAGATGCTTAATTTCGACCGCGAGATATCGCTGATTGGCGCTCGTAGTCCTGGCGGCGAAGTGGTTGTTTACCCGCTGGCCGAAAACCTTCATCACGAAGGTCAGCTTCATGTTTCGGTAGCGCCGGCAAGTGCCAGCACTGCTGCGTTAAACGACCAGGCCAGAGACATCTTTACCAAGCTGGTTAACGGCATGGACTATGTTGGCGTTCTGGCGGTTGAGTTATTCCAGTGTGGCGACGAGTTGCTGGTTAATGAACTCGCCCCGCGGGTCCATAACTCAGGGCACTGGAGTCAGGCCGGTTCACCTACCAGTCAGTTTGAAAATCATTTACGGGCTGTGCTTGATTTACCTCTGGGTATGGCCTGTAACATTGGCGGTGAAGCGGCGGTTAGCGCAATGATTAATATCATTGGTTGCGACGACCATCAAATGGCATTGTTAAGCGTGCCGGGTGTACATTTCCACTGGTATGGCAAATCTGTGCGTCAAAAGCGCAAAATGGGTCACATCAATGTGACGGCATCGAGTTATGCTGAGCTGGGCAGCAAACTGCAAAAGCTCAGTGAGTATCTCTCGCTGGCGCATTTTCCCTGCCTGGCCGATGAAGCTAGCCGGCTGACTTCAGTAAGCTAAAATAACCTTCAGGACCTCACTTGTTAGTGGGGTCTTTTTTGGTTGTAAAGTAACAGGAGTGACAACAATGATTAACCGTTACTGGCAATGTCTTTTACTGGTGCTGGGTTTGCAACTGGCTTTACCTGCCGGGGCGAAGATGGAGCACGGTGTTATGGTGCATAACGCCAATGCCCGGGCGACCTTTGCCATGGCTACCACTGCCGCCGTCTACCTTACTCTGATGAACCATGGCGACACTGCGTTTACCTTAACCGGTGTGAGTGTGCCGGCAGACATTGCCAGCGAAGCACAGATCCATACAACGGTAATGGAAGGCGATTTGATGAAGATGCGACAAGTAACCGATGGCATCGATGTTGCGCCCGATGAGATGGTTGAATTTAAGCCTGGTGGTTACCATGTAATGCTTATGGGGCTGGTTAATCCCCTGACAAAAGGCAATAAGTTTAACCTGACGTTGCATTTTGCTGACCAACGCAGCAAAACGGTAGAAGTTACCGTAGGTGAGCAAGGGAAACCGGGTGGGCATCACCACCACTGACAACGGGTCGCTGTAAAATTAATCCAAATCAGTACATTATTGCTATTAATACTATAATTGGAATAAACCAAGGAGCTTATAATGAGCAAGATTGACATCGGTATTGCAGAAGCAGATCGCGAAGCGGTTGCCCACGGCTTAAAGAAATTACTGGCAGATTCCTACACTCTGTATTTGCAAACGCACAATTTCCACTGGAATGTAACGGGTCCGCAATTCCGCGAATTGCACCTGATGTTTGAAGAGCATTACACCGAGCTTGCTGTTGCAGTAGATGACATTGCCGAGCGGATCCGTACCCTGGGTGTTGCCGCGCCTGGTACTTACAAAGCATTTGCCGAACTCAGTGCAATTGATGAGGTTGAAGGTGTACCGGAAGCCAGTGAAATGGTGCAGTTACTGACTCACGCTCATGAGCAGGTAGTGAAAACTTGCCGTGAAGCGCTGAAGCTTGCCCAACAGGCCGACGACGAGTCTTCCGTAGCCCTTATCTCAGACCGTATGCGCGTGCACGAAAAAACCGCATGGATGTTACGCGCGATGGTGCAATAACAGAATTTAAAACAATAAGAGAAGATTATGAAGCGACCTCAATATAAGGTTGCGACGTTTACAGCACTGGCCCTGGCCGGTGCTGTTGCGTTTAGCAGCCAGGCGACAGAAACACTGAATGTAAACGAATTGGCCAGCGGCCTTGATCATCCATGGGGAATGACTTTTCTGCCCTCTGGTGAGATGCTGATCACCGAACGTAGCGGGCAAATTCGCAAGTTTAATTTTGCCACCGGGCTGAGTAAGCCATTAAGCGGGGTTCCCGACGTAGCTGCCGATAATCAGGGCGGTCTGCTGGACATCACTGCCGATCCGAATTTTGCCAATAATCAAACCGTGTATTTTTGTTATTCGCGGCCAACCGACGGTGGCAGCAGCTCCAGCGTAGCCAGTGCCACTCTGAATGGCACTAGTCTGACCAACGTGAAAGATATTTTTGTGGCCGATTCGGTGGTGAATAATGGTTTCCACTTTGGCTGTCGCCTGGCTTTCGACAATGACCAGCATCTGTTTGTTACCCTGGGTGACCGCTATAAATACATGAAAGAAGCACAGAACATCAATAATCACTTTGGCAAGATTGTACGCATTAAGCGTAATGGTGACGTGCCCGCGGACAACCCGTTTGTAGAGGGCGATGCACCTGAGGTATTCAGCTATGGACATCGTAATGTCCAGGGCTTAACCGTACACCCGCTAACGGGTGAAGTATGGGCTATGGAACACGGCCCCAAAGGCGGAGATGAGGTAAACCTGATTAAAGCCGGTAACAATTATGGCTGGCCGGTAATTACCTATGGTATTGATTACAACGGCAGTATTATTTCTGATAAAACGGAACAGGAGGGCATGGAACAGCCCGTGCTTTACTGGGACCCATCCATCGCCCCAAGTGGCATGACGTTCTACGCTTCCGAGGTATTTAAAGACTGGCAGGGCGATTTGCTGGTGGGAGCGCTGAAGTTTCGCCATCTGCGCCGCATTAGTTTTAATGAGGCCGGCGAAGTTGAGTCACAAACCGAGTACCTGCGCGACCGTAACGAACGGATCCGCGACGTAGAAGTGGGCCCCAATGGTTTGATTTATTTGTTAACCGATGACAGTAACGGTAAGTTGCTGCAGATAACCCCCGCTAACTAGTAAAAAGGGCTACCTCGGTAGCCCTTTTTTCATGCATCTACTCGGCCTTTGATTTCGGCTCGGTACGATAGCGCTCAAACCAGGCGAGGATATTGCCGACTTTCTGGATCAGCCGTGAGGGTTTTGAGGCAATGCCATGGGATGCCCCCGGCAGGCGCAGCATGGCCGAGTCTACTCCACGCAGTTTCAGGGCCTGATAAAACTGTTCAGACTCACTGATTGGCGTGCGGTAATCAGACTCACCGGTAAGCAGCATGGTTGGTGTGGTTACGTTACCCACCAGAGATAACGGTGAGTGGGCCCATAAATGGTCCGGGATTTCCCAGGGCATACCCGGCATCCAGTACTGGGTGAAGTAAGGGTAAGCGTCGGCCGTTAAGGCAAAGCTCATCCAGTTAATGACCGGCTTGGCAACCACGGCGGCGGCAAAACGGTCGGTCTTACCAATCGACCAGGCGGTTAAAACACCGCCACCAGAGCCACCGGTGATAAACAGGTTGTCGGTATCAATAAAGCCTTTGGCAATGACCCCATCTACTACATCCATTAAATCGTTATAATCTTCTGACGGGTAGTTGTGATGGATTAAGTTGGCAAAATCTTCACCATATGAAGTGCTGCCGCGCGGGTTTGACCACACTACCACATAGCCTTTGGCTGCCATTAACTGAATTTCGGCACTGAAGTTGGGGCCGTAGGCAGTGTGTGGGCCACCATGTATTTCCAGTATAAGTGGGTATTTTTTGTCAGGATCAAAGTCTGGTGGGGTAATCACCCAGGCCTCAATCGGGCGTTCATCTACCGTAGAAGTCACTGTCATGGCTTCAATCGCCGGCATCTTAAGGTGACCTAACACATCCTCATTGAGTGTGGTTAACCGGGTTACTTTGCCGCGGCTTTCGCGGACAAACAAATCTGCCGGCGTCGAGCCATCGGAGCTGACAAAAGCCAGCGCGCCATTATCTGCCACTGCAAACTCACCTGAAGTATAGGGGCGGCCAAGAGACTGACCGCTTAAGGCGATGTTGAGCTTATCCATATCGCCGTCGAGTTCAACAGCGGCCACTTTGGTTTTTCCGGCATCCTGATAGCTGACGTACAACTCATCGCTGTCGTCGCCCCAGGCAAATTGTCCGGTGGTGCGGTCAAAAGATTCGGTAAGGTTGGTCAGCTTGCCGTCTTTCAAACGCATAACCCAAAGGTCGCTGCTCTGGAAGCTTAACTTACGGTCGGTGGTGTGTTTAAACGCCAGATATTTGCCGTCAGGGCTTAGCTGCGGGCCACTTTCCGGGCCTTCAAGGCTGGTGATCTGGTTAAACGTTCCCGACGCAATATCCAGGGTGTAAATATCACTGCTCATCACTTCCATGGCGTAGTTGTCGCTGGGATTGGCAGAAAAGTACAATTGTTTGCCATCGTTTGAAAAGCTCAGATCGCCATTGAGCGGGTAATCGGTAAACGTTAGCTGGCGAGGGGTACCGCCTTCTACCGGCAACAGATAAATCTGATTAAAGCCACCCGGCACAT
Source organism: Gammaproteobacteria bacterium (assembly GCA_018222405.1). Classification (GTDB taxonomy): domain Bacteria; phylum Pseudomonadota; class Gammaproteobacteria; order Enterobacterales; family Alteromonadaceae; genus Alteromonas. Next base: position 144,689 of record JAAFAI010000007.1, read on the forward strand.
AGCCCGCACCATCAGAGCGGTAGTTAAGGTCATCAATAAATTTACCGGTTTCTGCCCACCTGGCTCTGGCCGGTTTGGCTGGCATATCGGTAAACAAGGGCTTGTCTGCTTGCGGGGTAAACTGAGTAAATGCCAGCGATTTTCCGTCTGGTGACCAGACGACATTGCCCGGTGCGTAGCTCGTGTTGGTGAGCAGAGCGTCTTCACCACTGTCGAGGTAGCGTACGTACAGTTGTTGAGAGCCGGAGCGGTCAGACAGATAGGCCAGTTTGGTGCCGTCAGGAGAAAGCACCGGGCTGCGCACACTGGCATGCTCAGCAATCAGCGGGCGATGCTGACCACTCTTTACCTCTACCTGCCATAAACTGATGTGCATTCGATCGTTCATAATATCGTTACTGCGACGCTCGTAAATGATGTGCTTACTATCGGGCGTAAACACTGGTGACGCTGCGTATTCCAGGGCAAACACGTCTTTGTAGTCGAAGGTGGTAGGCGCGCTGTCATCAGCCGCCGCGCTAGCTGATAAGCCCAGCATTACGCTGGCTGCCAGAGCTTTTATGGTGCTATTCATTATTGTTTTTCCTTGCTTACTGTCGTCAGAATTTTATCCTGCCCAGCAGGATATCTTTATACATGACCCAGTCTCCCATTAAGCTGTACAGGGGATAACGAAAGGTCGCAGGCTTGTTGTGCTCAAATTTAAAGTGGCCAAGCCAGGCAAAGCCATAACCGGCTACAGGTAGTAACCATAGCAGCATTAACTGCCCGGTAAATAAACTCAATATCAGCAGGGTGAGTACCAGCGTTGAACCGATAAAATGCAGTCGCCGACAGGTTACATTCTGATGTTCACTCAGGTAGTACGGGTAAAATTCCCGGAATGAGGTAAAGCGTTTTGTTGTTGTCATCTTATCGCCTTAGTAATTTGTCAGAGATAGTGTAGCATTTGTATTTTAAGGACTTGTAATTAAGGCCAGCGCGCCCATATTCATAAGCACAATCGAACCAAAGCAAACAGGCGAAATAAGCATGCAGCAATTGATGTCGAACAACATCGTGGATCTAACGGTAGAGAACTTTCAGCAGATCATCCTGGAAGTGTCTAAAGAGAAAATCGTCTTAATCGACTTTTGGGCCGACGGCTATGAGCCTTGCAAAGAGCTATCGCCGATTCTTGAAAAAATTGCCGGTGATTATCCGGACACCCTGTTACTGGCCCGTGTTGACTGTGAGCGCGAGCAGCAGGTAGCCGCTCAGTTTGGCATTCGTAATCTGCCTACGGTAATGGTAGTTAAAGATGCACAGCCGGTAGATGGCTTTGCCGGTATGCAGCCGGAAATTGAAATTCGTGCCATGTTAGGTAAATACCTGCCCAGCCCGGAGGATGAATTCCTTGCTAAAGCCGCAGAGCTTATTGCCGGCGGTGATTACAGCGGCGCCTTCCCGATGGCGAAGCAAGCCTTTGAGATTAACCCGGACAACATCGATAGCAAATACCTTTATATTGACTGCCTGATTGAAACCGGCGCGGTGCCGGCTGCCAGGGAATTGCTGGCAGAGATAAAGCTGGTGGATCAGGATCAGCGTTATCACACCCTGCAGGGCAAAGTGGAGCTGGCTGAACAGGCCGCCGATACGCCGGAGATCCGTGCGTTACAGGAACAGGCTGAAGCCAACCCGGACGATTTGCAGGTGAAAGTGGATTTAGCCGTAGCGCTGTATCAGGTACAGCGTTTTGAAGAAGCGCTGGAATTGCTTTATGGCGTATTGCTGAAAGACTTCGGCTTTGGCGAGGCAAAAAAGCTTATCCTCGATATTATCAATGCCCTGCCGGATGGTGACTCACTGAAGTCTGGTTACCGTCGTAAAGTATACAGCCTGATGTACTGATATATAAACTGCTCAGGGCTGATAGCCTTCATCCCTGAGCCACTTTATGGCGTCCAGATAGTTAGTGAAGTACTCACGTTTATAGGCTTTTAAAATCGGATCGTCCGATTTCATCTGCGGGTGAGTGCGTTCCAGCTGGGCATGCTTTATGTGGTTGGTATCCACCACATAGGCTGCTCTTTTTAAGCCATTGCGGATATTGTCGAAAATACCTTCCCGCACGATACCCTGGCACTCCGGTGTGCTCATCACCCAGCGTCGGCAATCGACAATGGCCGCCCAATTGCGCTGTTCAAACTGCCTGGCGATGGGCGCCATCTCATCATTCAGCATATTTGCCATACCCACATCCCACGCTCCGGTGGCATATATCTCCAGTATGTTATTTGAAACAGTCAGACTGTACTGACCGAGGTTGGGGAATAGCATGTTCTGTGCTTGGTGATTAGTTGTACTTAATTATAGCCCGCCCGGCGTCGCATGCGGTGAATTATTTGCTATAGTGCGGGACAATCACACGCATTTTTGAGACAAGTATGCCAAATTGGTTCTGGGCGGCGCTGGCAATGGTAATGATTGTGGAGGGTATCGGGCCCTTGCTTATTCCAAACCGCTGGCGGCAATATCTCAGGCAAGTAGCCGAATCTGAGCCAGGCCAGTTACGCCAGATTGGCGGCACCCTGGTGGTGATTGGCTCAGTTTGTTTATACTTTATAGTGAATTAGCGTTATACAGGCCAAATATTCACTGGTCAGCTGAATATTTGTGCATAAAACAGATGATCCAGTGGCCCTAATTTTGATAGAATCCACGCCTAATTTTTTAACATACTCGACTCATGGCTAAAAATATTGTGGTCCTTGGCACCCAGTGGGGTGACGAGGGAAAAGGTAAAGTAGTAGATCTGCTTACTGACCGTGCAAAGTATGTTGTTCGCTATCAGGGCGGACACAATGCAGGTCACACACTGGTAATCGACGGTGAAAAAACCGTTCTTCATCTCATCCCATCAGGCATTCTGCGCGAAAACGTTACCTGTATTATTGGTAATGGCGTGGTATTGAGCCCGGAAGCATTAATGACTGAAGTCTCCATGCTGGAAGAGCGCGGTGTACCAGTGCGTGAACGCCTGAAAATCAGTGAAGCTTGTCCGCTTATTCTGCCTTACCACGTAGCGCTTGACGTTGCGCGTGAAAAAGCCCGTGGTGCCAAGGCTATCGGAACTACCGGTCGTGGTATTGGCCCGGCTTATGAAGATAAAGTATCCCGCCGTGGCTTACGGGTTGGCGATCTGTTCAATGCCGAAGATTTCGCTGCCAAGTTAAAAGAAGTGCTGGATATCCACAACTTCACGTTAACGCAGTATTACGGCGAGGAGCCGGTTGATTTCGATAAGACTCTGGCTGATGCCATGGCTGTTGCTGATATCCTGCGTGCGATGGTGGTTGATGTTACTGACGAACTGGATAAAGCCCAGAAAGCCGGCCTGCCTATCATGTTTGAGGGCGCGCAGGGCACGTTGCTGGATATCGACCACGGTACTTACCCGTACGTTACCTCTTCTAACACCACAGTTGGTGGCGTAGCAACCGGTGCTGGTTTTGGTCCGCTGAATCTGGATTATGTGCTGGGTATCGTTAAGGCTTATACCACTCGTGTTGGCTCTGGTCCTTTCCCTACTGAACTTGATGACGCTGTAGGCGAACACTTAGGTGTTAAAGGTCACGAGTTTGGTGCCACTACCGGTCGTAAGCGACGTACAGGTTGGTTTGACGCGGTAGCCATGAAGCGCGCGGTACAAATCAACTCTATCACTGGTTTCTGTCTGACTAAGCTGGACGTACTGGATGGTCTGGAAACCCTGCAAATTTGTGTGGGTTATAAAGATAAAGACGGTAACGTGAAAGACGTTCCACCCATGGCTGCTGATGGCTATGATCTGGTGACGCCGGTTTATGAAGAAATGCCTGGCTGGAGCGATAACACTTTTGGTGTTACCGATTATGATTCGCTGCCTCAGGCTGCTAAAGACTACATCGCTCGTCTGGAAGTGATTACCGGTGTACCGGTGGATATTATCTCTACTGGTCCGGACCGTAACGAAACCATTGTGATGCGCCATCCTTACGACGCATAAAAACGGTTAAAGATTAAAAACCCCGCCTTCGCGGGGTTTTTTTATTGCTGTGAAATAGTGCTAGTATGAACACATCGTACCTGCAGGAGTTGTTTCGTGAGTAGAGCACCGGGCGCCATCGTGTCAGTTTTTGAGCGTTTACAGCAGTCCTATGTGCTGGGCAAAACCAAAACCTATGCCTGGCGAAAAGCGCAACTGGAAGCCTTGCAGCGCATGCTCAGCGAAAACGAAGCGGCGTTTGTTGAGGCCCTTAATACCGATCTGGGTAAAAGCGAGGCGGAAGCCTTTACTACCGAAATTGGTTTTCTGCTAAGTGATATCCAGCACACTAAAAAACACCTGCGCCAATGGATGAAGGCCCGCAAGGTCAGCACGCCATTGGTGGCACAGCCGGCCCGCAGCTATTTGCAACCGGAGCCACTTGGCACTGTATTGATCATCGGTGCGTGGAATTACCCGGTACAGCTTACCCTGGCACCCTATGTTGCAGCACTGGCCGCCGGAAATTGTGCGCTTCTCAAACCTTCTGAACTGGCACCGGCCAGTTCTGCACTGATGGCCAGCCTTATCCCTAAGTATCTGGATGGTGATGCGGTGGCGGTAGTCGAGGGCGATAAGGACGTTGCCGGTGAATTACTCTCGTTACCCTTTGAGCATATCTTTTATACCGGCGGTGAAGCCGTGGGTAAAATTGTCATGGCCGCAGCGGCGCAAAATCTGACGCCGGTCACACTTGAGCTGGGGGGCAAAAGCCCGTGTGTGGTAGACGCCAATACCGATATCGCCACCACTGCGCGCCGAATCGTATGGGGCAAGTGGACCAACGCCGGTCAAACCTGTATCGCGCCGGATTATGTATTGGTTGAGCGCAGCTGTGCCGACGCGCTCATCGACAAGCTCGGTAAGGAAATCACCCGCCAGTTTGGCAATCAGCCATTGCAAAGCAAGGATTACGGGCGCATTGTTAATGAGCGTCACTTAACGCGTTTAAAGCAATATACCGAAGGGCATGAAATAGTGATTGGTGGCCAGGTCGATGAAGCGCAAATGAAGCTGGCACCCACGGTGATTTTAAATCCGGATATCGATACGCCGGTCATGCAGGAAGAAATTTTCGGGCCGGTTTTGCCGGTTATTGAAGTCAGCAGCGTCAGCGAAGCTATTGATTTTATTAAGCGCAGGCACAAACCGCTGGCGGCGTATTTATTCAGCGAATCACAGAGTATTCAGCAGCAATTTGTTGATGAGGTCAGTGCCGGTAGTGTGTGTATCAATGACACCATGATGTTTATGGCGAACCCGCAACTACCCTTCGGCGGAGTCGGGAATAGCGGTATAGGCCGCTACCATGGCAAGTTTGGTTTTGATACTTTCAGTCATCTCAAAAGTGTGATGAAACGCAGTTTCTGGTTTGATGTGGCTATTCGGTATGCGCCCTCAAGTGCCCGTAAGCGCTTTTTACTTAAAAAATTACTTTAGTTTAAATTCCATCAACGACGAAGGAGCCGTATCGTCATGCCTCAACCTTTTCATTTAGCCATTCCGGTAGACAACCTGGATAAAGCCCGCGAATTTTATGGCGAGTTACTCGGCTGCAAACAAGGGCGCAGTGATACGCAGTGGATAGACTGGGATTTGGCCGGACATCAGTTGGTAACGCATCTGGTTAAGGCCATGCCGTCTGCGCCGGAATACAATGCCGTGGATGGTCACAGTGTACCGGTACCACATTTTGGTGTGGTGCTAACCATGGATGACTGGCGGGCGCTGGCTGATAAACTCACTGCCGCTAACATGGCGTTTGTCATTAAGCCCTACGTGCGTTTTAAGGGGCAGGCTGGTGAACAGGCCACCATGTTTTTTATGGATCCGGCGGGCAATGCGTTGGAGTTCAAGGCATTTGCCGATATTAACCAATTGTTTGCGACAGATTAAGCTTAGCTGGTGATAGCTAGCTCTATAATGCGAACTGATTGTTAATTATGGCAATTTGTAATAATTTAAATAATGTAACCATGGCGCCAATGGGGCAGCCATGCCGTTGAACTACTTAGTTCCTCGGGTAAGAGTGACTTAGTTATAAACAGATAAATTAACTCAGCACAACGCAACACGCGTTGCGCTGAACCTATAACAACAATAATAACCGACAGGATTTATCGTGATTGAAGATGTCGTCGCCCAGGCTGGCAAAGGGTTTTTCAGGGGAATTGGGTTTCTTATTGCAGAGCTGCTGTTCTGGCGGTTGTGCTACATCGTTGGCTGGCCGGTGTGTAAAATCCTCACCCTTGGTCAGTACCCCAGAAGAGTTGAGCGCGAGCGGGCCATTTTTCGTCAGGAAAAAGCGCATACCGGTTTTACCTGCGCGGCTACCGGCTTAATTATCCTGCTTGTATTATTGGTTATTTACTCCGGATACTGGCCCTCCAGCTTCCCGGCCATTATTTCTAAATAGCCTGAAGCTGCTGGCCCCAGGCTATTACCGTTCTTTATTTTACTGACTGCACTACCGCTTTACCCCGTCCGCGGGCTTCGGAAGCGGCTGATAGTTTGCCGTTTTGTTGCATGATCAGGTGCAGATCGCCAAAATTACTCTCTTTTATGTTGTAGCCCATGTCTTGCAGCGTACTCAGTGTAGCCGGGTCGAACCCTTCATGTACGCGGATCTGATCCTCTGGCCATAACTGGTGATGGAAACGAGGCAGATTTACTGCTTCTTCTGCACTTAAATCGTATAGCAGCGTGTTTAGAATCGACAGCGTCACCGAGGAAATAATCGTGGTTCCACCGGGTGAACCGGTCACCAGCTTAACCTGTCCGTCCTCGAGCACAATCGTCGGTGTCATGGATGAAAGCATTCGCTTGTAAGGCTCAATCGCGTTAGCTTCTCCGCCAATCGCGCCGAAGAAGTTTGGCACGCCGGGTTTGGCACTGAAGTCATCCATTTCGTCATTCAATAAAAAACCCGCGCCTTCAGCCACAACTCCGGCACCAAAGCTCAGGTTTATGGTTGTGGTATTGGCTACCGCATTGCCCCATTGGTCAACAATAGAGAAATGGGTGGTATCCTCACTCTCGTGAAGTCCGGGTTTGATTTGTGGGGTAGCCGAAATAGCGGTCAGGTTAATTTCCCGCGCTCGCTCGGCGATATAGTCAGGCGCAATTAACTGCGGTTGTGGCACTGCGAAAAAGTCCGGGTCGCCGAGATATTCAGCGCGGTCGGCAAACACTCGTTTACCTGCTTCACTCACCAGATGCAGGTAAGGTGCTGAATTATGTGCGGGTAACACATTTGTTCTGGTCACGTTGTCGACCATACCGAGCCATTGGGCCACCGCGATACCGCCGGAGCTGGGTGGTGGAGCTGTGACAACCTGATAGCCGCGCCAGTCAAAATTAACCGGTGTGCGCCATTGGGCGTGATAACGGGTTAAGTCTTCATGACTGATTAAGCCGCCGTTGGCCTGCATGTAGCTAACAATATGATCGGCCGTTTCACCCTCATAAAAACCGGCTGGGCCGTTATCCCGGATGCGACTTAGGGTGGCAGCGAGCTCTGGTTGCTTAAATAACACACCTGCTGTGGCGGCTTCACCAAAGTAGTCGGTAAAGTTAGTTTCAAGACCCCGTTTTTCAATGCGGTTAATGTAACGACTTACCCGGCCTGCCAGTTTTTCCGGCACCTCAAAGCCCTCGCTGGCATAGGTTACGGCAGGTTGAACCAGGCGTTGCCAGGGTAATTTGCCGTATTTTTGATGGGCTGCCCACATACCGGCAACGGTGCCGGGAATACCTGAAGCTTTAGCACCAAACAATGAGTCGGTAGGGTGTACATCGCCATTGTCGTCGAGATACATATCACGGGAGGCCTCGGCAGGTGCCATTTCCCGGTAATCGAGGAAATCGGCACTGCTATCCATATAAATGGTCATAAACCCGCCACCGCCGATATTGCCGGCCTCGGGGTAAGTTACCGCCAAAGCAAATTGTGCCGCGATGGCCGCGTCTACCGCATTACCGCCGTCCTGCATGACATCGAGTGCGACCTGTGCAGCGAATTTATCGGGCATGGCCACCGCATACTCGGCAGTGCTTGCCGGCGCAGTCGTGACCTGTTCGGAGGACGAACAAGCGGTGAGAGAAATAATTAAGGCACTTATTAACAGATATCGCATGAAACTAACCCACCATGATTAAACTGGTTATGACATAAAGGATTAAGGTTAATGCACCGCCGGTTAAGGCATAGGGCATTTGTGTGCGCACGTGCTCTAGCAGGTCGCAGCCAGAGGCAATCGACGAAACCGCGGTGGTATCGGAGATCGGCGAGCAGTGATCGCCAAACACGCCGCCGCCCAGAATGGCACCGATGACCAGCGACGGAGGTAAGCCGAGTTGTTGGATCAGCGGCACACCAATGGGGATAAGAATAGCAAAGGTTCCCCACGAAGTACCGGTAGTAAACGACATAATGCCGCCTGCTAAAAACAGCATGGGGACAATCAGGAATAAAGGTAAGTATTCACCAACTATGCCAGCAACAAACAGACCGGTACCCAGAACTTTTAAACTGCTACCGAGGGTTAGCGAAAGTAATACGATGGTAACCAGAGGCAGTAATTCGCCCATGCCTTTAAAGCCCACATCTACCGCTTCGTGATGGGTAAAGCGTTTGGAAAATACCAGCATCAGGTAGGCCACAGCGGTGGCCAGAATGGTTGCATACAGTACCGACTTACTGCCGCTGCCCTGAGAGAGTACGCCATTGCCGGTCCACAGCATAAAGCCAACCATGCTCACTACCATGGTTAAAATAGGGATAACCATATAGCCCGGTTTGGTGGCGGCCGCAGCTGAAAGCTGCTGCTGATTGCTCTGTAACTGTTGCTCCGCTTTGGCCATGGGGCCGTGTACTTTGTCGGCAAACACGGTGTAGGCGGCGATAAGCAGTGCAATGATGGCGTAAAAGTTAAAGAAGACCGAGCCCCACAGGATGCTGGCCGATGAGGCGGGCAGTTCGTAAGTATCGAGCATGCCAAGCACAAATGCGCCCCAACCATTGAGCAAAATAAGAATACAAATTGGCGCACTGGTGCTGTCGATAAGATAGGCCAGACGGGCACGGCTCATGCCAAACTTATCAAATAACCCGCGGGCAAAAATACCGGCTGTCAGCACGCTGAGGTTAGATTCAATGAAAACAACGATACCGGTGAGCATGGTGAGCGCGCCTACCTGGCGACGACTCTTAGCCACTCCGCGTTTAGTAAGCCAGTCTACCGTAGCGGTTACGCCGCCTGAGTCACGAATGTAAGCCAGTAGTGCGCCTACCAGAACGCTGAATAATAAAATGCGGGTATTACCGGCGCTGGTGGCGACGTCTACCACCCGTTCGACGGAAGTAATCGGTGCCAGCAACAGGCTGTCTGTGCCAGCGGTGATGAGGATCAGTGCCTCAGCACTGAGAACCGCCATCAGCAATGCCATAATGACCTCTTTCTTCCAGAAAACGATCACAATAGCGATGACTGGTGGAATGATGGAAACCCAATCCATACGAATGAACCCTTGTTGTTTTTATATCGTTATTTTAATTGGCCTGTTTGTTCAGAATTGCTTCGTAGACCAGTGAAACGATGCTGCCGTAGCGGCCGGTTTCAAATTGCTTACCGGTAAATTGCAGCTTTTCTTCGTCTTCTTCCACAATGGGCGAATGGCGCGCGTTGGTCAAGAGGATGACGGCCAAATCAAGGGCTGGGTCGATAACTGTTGCCGTGCCTGTCCATCCGGTATGGCCAAATGCCAGATCGCTGGCGTAAGGGCCGAAGTGCCAGCGGTTGGTACCATTCGCCGCCCGGCGCCAGCCGAGCCCATAGTGCCAGAAGCGATTATCCGGTTTGGTGAAAGCATTTATTACATTGCTGTCGAACAGGTGGGTTTCGCCGTAACCACCGCCGTTTAACAGCATTTGTGCCATTACGGCCAGTTCATCTGCGGTGGAGAACAGCCCGGCATGTCCAGACACCCCCTGCATGGCATAAAAGGCTTTTTCATCGTGAACTTCTCCCTGCAGGGTATATTCACGGATATTCGGGAACGTAATCCGGCCGTCGCGGGTATTCCCACGCAGTTCGGTGGCGGCAAACTCGCCTTTGTGGTGGCCTTTCTGCAGCGGGTTGAACAGCGTATTTTTGAGACCCAGCGGCTGATACAGCCACTCTTCGCAATAACGGTCCAGAGGCATGCCTGTAATGCGCTCCACAATCAGACCAAGCAGCATAAAGTTAATATCACTGTAAGAGGCGTTAAGCCCATTGCTGATTTCAAAGGGCGCCTGGGTGATCAGCAGCTCGCTGGTGCGTTGGCGGGACTGGGAATAAAAGCGTTTGCCCAGTGGATTTTCCGGATCGTAAAAAGCAATGCTTGGCGAGTAGCCGGACTGATGAGACAGCAGATCGCTGACCCGTCTTGCCTCACGTCCCGCACCCTGATATTCCGGCAGGTAATGTTTTATCGGCTGCGTCACATCAAGCTGACCGGTTTCCACCAGATGCATCAGTGCCAGCGTAGTGGCAAACATCTTGGTGTTAGAGGCCAGGTCAAAAATGGTATCGGTACGCATAGGCTGCGGGCTGGCCAGCGGTAGCCCGTTTTCGTCGTAGCGCTTCTGGTAACCGTAGGCTGTGCGTTTAATAATTTCGCCGTCTTTGACTATCAGTAACACCGCGCCAGGGAAGCCTTCAGCTACTTCCTGATTGATGAGCTCGTCTACTGCGGTAAAGTGGTTCTGGTATGCCTGAGTGTTGTCTTTTAATTCAGGGTAAGGCACCTGAATACGCAACTGCGCTTCGGCGGGTTCTATATTGCTGACGGCCAGGGTATTGATGCCAGTTCGGGTGCGGCGGGCCAGAGAATAACGATAGGTATTGTCGGCGGCAAACTCCGCATCCAGTGACAGTACCTCGCCGTTAACCGAAACCGTAGCCGCAGCCGGCAGGTTACTCTCAATAATAAGCTCGCCGCGTCCGGCATAGCTTTTAAACGCGAAGCGGTCCTTAACAAAGGCGCGCTTGGATGGCTTGAGGTCTGGCAACAGCGCGTCTATCTGACCGCGCCGAACGCTTGGTAACTCACTTTCTGCGGTGGCAATAGCCAGCTCACGCTCTTTTTCATAACGGCTCAGCAGCGTGTCTTTTTGCTCGGGAAAATACTTATCGAGTAAGGCAAACACGGCGGCCGTGGTACGACTGTCAGGCTCGCCACTGACATGCCAGGGCAGAAAGTGCATCTGAAACGCAGAAATGGCATTAAGAGTACTGGTATCGGCGATACCGGTTTCGATTACGCCATAACCATAGGCGCGCAGAGCACTTTGCAGCAAACCAATACTGGCTGGCTGCTCGTTAAAGGTTTTCCAGTAGTCGGCCAGTGTTTCATTGTCGTACCAGGCGCCAACGCCAGCCTGATATAACTCAAACCATGGAAAGCGTGGGCCGGGATCGTTCTTGCGGTCGAAAGCGATATCCGAATGACCGACTACCGCAGTGGGCTCGATATCCGGGTGTCTGGCAATGATGTCTTTTACCAGCTCAATAACGACTTCGATTTGGGCCGGATCGTAATCCGGGAAAAAACATAATCGATTTGAGCCATGCTCGGCCAGTGAAGGGGCCATATCGCCGTCGCGCTCACATTCCGGCACATTGACTATCTCGATCCCAATGGAGTGGTCATTTAAGCCCTTACGCCCCTGCCAGTAACTTCTGCCGGCATGCCAGGCACGCATATTTTCATCGACTAACTGGATTATTCTGGGCTTGCCGCCGGGATCGCTCGGATCATTGGATTCAGGTATGAGGTAGTGGGCGCTTAAACCGCCTTCGTCAACCAGCGCTGTGACTGAGCGGGCATAGTCAATTGCTGTAAAATGCAACACCAGAGATTTTACCCGCTCGCCGTAATTAGCCGACGGCATTTCAATTACCCGTCGACTGCTACAGCTAATTAAAAGCAGTGCACATAGTGTCCATAATAAAACACCGCGAAAACTTCGGCTGGTCACAGCAATTCCTCTACTCTTTAGTTCATTTGTTGGCCGGGCGGTTGCCTGAGGCACAGACGCTTATATTACTCAAACTACCATACTCGAAAGGCTTGTGCATAATAAAATATTCCTGTTGAGTGGTGGGGAATTGAGCGATTTCAGCCATCGCTAATTATTGGTTAAGCGCTTTTATACAGGCATCTTCGTGTGTTTTTGTATACAGGTCTGGTTAATAATGGCAAAGCGGAATGGGGTTGATAAACAAAGATTAAAAATGTCAGGTTGGAATAATTTATTTTTTGCGGTCGCTGGGGTAAGCTTGGTTATCGACGTTGATGGATTTGGAAAGGGCCCTGATAGTGATGCGTACTAAAGCCGTACTGGTGAGTTTGCTTGTAATGTTAACCGTAGGCTGCTCCGGCGGGCAGGACACCGAGTTTATGCTGGGCCAGAAGCTGATGCTGGACATGCGCTATTATTGCGTCGATGGTACGCCAGCGGAACGTTGCAAAACGCCGGTTACCACCTTGCTTCCTGAGTTTGCCGAAATTATTCGTCAGGGCCAGATTGGCGGGGTGATCCTGTTCGCTGAAAACCTCGACAACAGCCAGCAGATTATCGAGCTCAACTATGCCATTCAGCAACTTGCCAAAGCGGAAGGTTTACCGCCACTGTTTATTGCCATCGATCAGGAAGGGGGCCGGGTTGCGCGGTTGCCGGATGAAGTGGCAACCCGTTATGTTGGCAATATGGCAATTGGTGCAACCTACCCGCTGTATAACACCACCTTTGCAGAGCGGGTGAATAAAGGCATTGCTAAAAGTATTGGTCAGCTTGGATTTAATGTAAATTTCGCGCCGACTGTGGATGTTAATGTCAATGCTGATAATCCGGTTATTAACGTCCGGTCTTACGGTGAAGACCCACAAATGGTGGCAGATCTCGGCGCTGCGGCCGTGGCCGCGTTACAGAGCGAAAATATTCTCAGCGCCCTGAAGCATTTTCCCGGTCATGGCGATACTCATACCGACAGTCATACCGGCCTGCCCCGGGTTGATCACGATCTGGCCACCGTGGAAGCGGTTGATTTACTGCCTTTTCGCTATGCCATCGAGCAGGGTCAGGCACCGGCGATGATAATGACCGCACACATTCAGTACCCATTGCTTGATGATACCCGGTTTAAGGCTCTCGATGGTGAGGATACTCTGGTACCTGCTACTCTCTCGCACAAAATTCTCACCGGCATACTGCGCAATAAAATGGGCTACGAAGGCATTATTGTGACCGATGCGCTGGATATGGCTGGTATTGCCCACTACGTTGATCATAAAAATGCGGTAATAAAAACCTTTAATGCCGGGGCGGATATTGCATTGATGCCTTATGCGGTGCGTAATCCACAAAGTATCAGTCGTTTTTGGGAGCTCTACCAGCAGTGGGTACAGGCCATGAGGAGCGGCGAAATTGACCGCCAGCAAACCCAGTTGTCGGTTACGCGTATTTTGCAGGCCAAGCAGCAATTTGAGCTTGATGAGTTTACCCGCAAGCCGCTGGCCCAGCGGATTCAAAGCGCTGTTGATACCCTGCCCGGGGAAGAAAGCCAGCGCACCGAAATGGCGCTGGCCAGCGCCGCATTAACCCAGGTTTATAATCGTGGTGTGTTGCCGCTAAGAGGGAATCGCTTTTATGTGGTAATGCCCGACGAGGCACGCTGCATGGCGATGACGACAGCGTTATTAAAGCTCCAGCCAGGTTTGCAACTCACCTGCGATGCGTTAACCGCCATAGACCCTGATAAAGCCTTGCCCGACCTGAATGATACCGATACTGTGATTGTGGGCGATATTACGCCGGAGCACAGCCTCGCTGAAATGGGTGGCATGGCAGACCTGAGCGCCTGGCGCAACCGGCCGGATAAAAACACTCAGGAAACCTGGGTGAGACGGCTGCTGGTCAGTGCCGGTGAACAATCGGTTAATGCGGTATTTGTTGCGCTGAGAGCCCCCTATATTATTTCGGACTATCGTCACCTTGCCGGCGCTGCCGTGGCTACCTTCGGCTATAACGTCACCGTAACAGGTTCAGAAGAGGAAGGTACTGTTCAGGCTCATGGTGCGGTCTTTACCGCGCTGGCAGAAGGTTTACTCGGGCGTTCACCGATGCCCGGTAAGTCGCCTGTCACCATCGACGAGTAAAATGATGCAGCGCATTAGTGCTCTGGATGCCCTGCGAGGGCTGGCTATCATTGCCATGGTGCTGGTTAATAATCCGGGCTCGTGGCAGGCAATTTATGCGCCGCTAAAACATGCTGACTGGCACGGCCTGACCCCAACCGATGTTATCTTCCCGGGCTTTATCTTTGTGATGGGCGTTACCATTGCAATCCATCTACCCCGGGAGCTAACCCGCCTAAACAGTACGATGGCTGTGGTCAGAAGCACTACCCGCCGGGCTATCAGTCTTATTCTGCTGGGCTGGGGGTTGTATCTGTGTTGGTACAATACCGGGAGTCCTGAGTATAACTGGGTTGAAGAGCGCCTGCTATCGCTGCGCTTCGCCGGCGTATTGCCCCGGCTCGGTGTAGTGTACTGGCTCACCGTGATGCTCATCCTCGCCGTATCCTGGCGCTGGATCGGCGTGCTGGCTACCGTATTGCTGGCAGGATACTGGGGCGCCATGGAGTGGATCCCTTATGCTGACGCCAGCGGCGGGATTTATCAGGGCCGCTGGGAATTTGGTAACAGCCTTGCCGCTTATCTTGATCACCATCTGCTCGGGGCCGATCATGTCTATTATTCCGCTGCGACTCCATTTGCTTTTGATCCTGAGGGCATCCTGTCAACCCTGCCTACGGTAGTGACCTGCCTGACCGGTGTCTGGGTCGGGCGTTACGTCCTGGTACAACACGGCTGCCCGAATAAACTGATGATGCTGGCTCTGGCCGGCATTTGCGCCGGCTATGGCCTGGCGGTCATCAACCCTATAAACAAAGCGCTCTGGTCGCCCACTTTTGTGCTGGTAACCAGCGGTATACTAACCATCCTTTTTTGGCTCAGCATCCTGTATGAACGTAATGCTGGCCCTTTGCCCAAAGGGCATCCGCTATTAGTTGCCGGCACCAATAGCATCGCCTTTTTTATGTTATCTGGTATTCTCGCCCGGGTACTGCTGATTATTAAAGTTGACGGTATTTCTCTGAAAGGTCATGCCTGGCGATTTATGCAAGCGCTCCCTCTGCCTGCGGAAATGGCTTCGCTATTGTTGGCATCAGTTTTTCTGATAATCTGTTATTACCCAATTAAGTTTATGTATAATAATGGTTTTTTTTGGCGGATTTAAGCGCTGGTAAGTCCACATCCGGGTATTACCGGTGCAATAATCATCTCACACCGTTAACGCAAACACAGGGAAAGACGTTGCGCGACTTGTTTATCTTCATTCTGGCGTTCTGTCTGTATGCAGTGGGCTCTGAGGCCCGTAGTGAAGAGCCATTCGATGTGGCCGTTACAGTTGACTGGAAGCCTTACCTGTATATCAACCAACAGGGCGAACCTGACGGCGAAGATTTACGTTTACTACGCCGCACGCTTAAACGGCTCGGCTATGAGCTGAATGCGCAGCGACTACCCGAGAAGCGTCTGGCGCTGGAGCTCAAACAGGGCGAAGTTGACGTGATCCTTGGCGCTGCCTATACGAAGGCCCGCGAAGCGCAGAACTTCTACTCAATGCCCTATCGTAAGGAAACCATCGTATTTGGTTTCAGGTTTTCCCGTAATCCTTATTTCAGTGACGTCAATGTCAGCTCCTTGCTGCAACAAAATTATCTGGTCGCAGTCAATAAAAGCGGCTGGTTTGGCAAAGATTTCCAGCGTAACGCGCTCGACGCTCACGATCGCTACCTGATCCACGCGGAAGGGACGATGCGGCGAATGCAGCTGTTGAAAATGGGCCGCGTGGATGCAGTAGTTGGCGATCAGAAGGTGCTTGAGGCTGCTGCACAGCAGCTGGGTATTGACGACTTCAAGGTGTCCAAACAGGTGATACATGAAACCCGGGTGCATTTTTTATTTAGCCGCAACCGGGTAGATAAGGCGTTTATGCAGCGCTTTAATCAGGCGCTGGTTGCCGAGCTGACCCGGCAGACCTTTTAGAGGTCAATCATTTTGCCGTTTAACACGGCCCGTTGCTTGCCCTCGCTGTCCTGCATTATCCAGAAAGCGTCCGCGCCGGGATATAAGGTGGAATAGGCGGGTGGCTCAGGTAAACATAACACCGGCAGGTCACTGAGATTATCAAGCAGCGAACTATCACCGGCAAAAACACTGAAGCCCTGTTTAAGCAGTGCCAGGTAATCACTATCTGTTAGCACCATAGCACTATCGAGTTGATAGGCCTTAACCGGCAGTATGGTGGTCTGGTAGGCGCTGATATTGGTAAAGCCAGCCTGACCCGACAGGTCGCCAATATGTTTTACTGTAGCGCGCCCCTGCTTATCTACATTCACGCTGATATCCGCCACGTAATCATGGCCGGCGCAGCGCTGCGCAACCCGGGAAAATTTAATGTCGACCAGGCCATCTTCCACATTATCGGGAATGCGATAGTAGTCGGCCAGGGATTTCTGTTGGTACAAATTACCCAATAAAGCCTCCAGCGCGCTGTGTAAGCCAATGACATTCATCTTTCTGGCTACCTGACGATGTGGATCGTGAGGGTGTGCACCGGATTCAATCAGAATCGTGCTGGCCCCGGTACCGGCAATGTTGTCACCAAATGAGCGCAGCGAATAGGTATCGTCGTAGCGGCCGATATGGCAGGGTAGCCAGTGGCTCAGGGTATCTGCCATGCAGGCAATCAGTTGTTTAGCCCGCAAACGCGGTGCATCAACATGTTTATCCGGATGAAAAGCCGGCGCAAGAAAAGCAATGGTTGCCGGGTAAGCCGTCGGGCCGGCCGAATAGTAAGGGTTCTGGTCGTGCAGGTTAAAAGCCACATCCGGTTTAAGCGTTTGCACCTGTTGCCACAACAATCTGCCTTCCGGGGTTTGCAATTGTTTGGCATCACGGTTGATGTCTATGCCTTGCTCATTGACCCGGGTATCACGCTCAGCGCCATCCGGATTCAGCATCGGAATGATGTGGACAGTGACCAGCGATGTCCAGTCATTGCCTAATGCCAGTGCGTTGCTGGTGGCGTTAAGGTGTAGCAGTTTCAGCCAGTCGAGCACCGCTGCGGTAGCCGTCGGCTCGTCGCCGTGCATTTGTGTCCATGCCAGGATAATTAACGGACCACTGCCCATACTTAGTCGCTCAATGGATTTGCCGGTGCAGCTGTAGCCGATAGTTTCCCGGGTGATCGACGGATAGTCAGCAATCTCATCAAGCACTGGCTGAATATCTGCGTGTCGCAGATGAGCTTTATCTAACGCATTAAAATGATGAGAATCCCAGAGACTGGCAATAGCCTGTGCGGGCGCATGGGGATGGGCAGCTTTCATAAATTACGGTAACCTTACAAACAGTTAAACGCGTAGAGCGCCAAAACTCTATTTAAAGAGATTTTGATATTCTTATCAACTGGTTTATATTTGAATAAAAAATTCTTTTGTTATTTTTGTTGTTGGTTTCTTTGCTTAGTAACCGACGCCGACAACCGGGAACACGCGCATGTCAGCTTTTGTTAAAATCAAAGCAATAAAGCATTCATTGTCGAGCAGTGAATCAAAACTGGCGACCTTTACGCTGGATTCACCTAATGCGGTGCGGGACCTGTCTTCCCAGGAACTGGCCAACGTGGTGGGCGTGAGTCAGTCCAGTGTGGTGAAGTTCGCGCAAAAGCTGGGTTACAAAGGCTACCCGGCGTTTAAACTTGCAGTGATTGATGCGCTTAACCGGGAAACCCCTAACACACAGCTGCATGGCAAAATCACCCTCAATGACGGATTTGAGCAAATGGCGGATAAGCTGCTAAGCAGTAAGATCAGCGTGCTTAATGAAACCCGTAACCTTAATGAATTGGTTGAGTTTGAGAAGGCGGTCGAGATTATTAAAAACGCCAAACGCATTCTGATCTGCGGGGTGGGCGGTTCAGCGCTGGTGAGCAAGGATTTTTCATTCAAACTGCAAAAACTAGGCATGATGGCAATTGCTGAGGCCGATGGACATGTGCAATTGGCGCTGGCTGCCACTTTTAACGAAAATGATGTAGTGGTGGCGATTTCTGAATCCGGCGCTACCCGGGAGATTGTTAACGTGGTCAATCAGGCTAAGGATAATCACGCCAAGGTTATTTCCATTACCAAATATGGCACCACGCCGGTGTCTGAGCCGGCTGATGTACAACTTTATTCAGTGGCCGAAGAAGCGTCGGCGCGGCTGTCCTCAATCCTGGCCAGAACCGCTCAGGAACTGATTATCGACATGCTGTTTATTGCCCTGACCCAGGCGTCACGGCCCGGCCGCAAGCTGCTAGAGAAAACCAACGAGATTGTTTCCCAGTTCCGGCGCGGCGGCTCTGGGGCACAGGGTAACTGACCCCCGGATGATTATTGCGGGTAAAGTAAGTACGGCTGGCGCTGCGCTTTAAAGGCATCCAGCCCAGGTTGCCAGGTTGCGCGGATGGCGGCAGGGTCAAGCCCTTCAGTTAGCTGTTTACGCAGCTTGTCTGTACCGCTTAACAGGTCGAAAAAGTCGGGGCGGTCGATAAAGGTCTGCTCACGTTCCTCAAACTGCTGATACACCGCGTAAAGCAATTCAATGTTAAAGCCCTCAATGGCGCTGTCGCGCAAGTCACGACCAAATAATAGTTCGCCCTTAAGCTTAGGGTTGGGGGCACTTTCCGGCATGGATTGCGGGGTAAAGGTAAAGTCGCCAAGGGCTACTTCGTTATGACCAATAACCTGAAATGGCCAGGCGGTGCCTCTGCCAACGCTAATCACGGTGGCTTCAAATAAACACAGCGACGGGTACAGGCGGATGGCCGTGCTGCTAGGCAGATTCGGGCTGGGGGCTACCGGTAATTCATAGTCGAGAGCTTTGTTATACCCGGCAACCGGGATTACCGTGAGGCTCAGTTCCTCTGCCTGATTTATCCAGGCTTCGCCTTTTATCATTATTGCCAGCTCGCCGACAGTCAGACCGTGTAGCAGTGGCAGCGGATCCAGACTTACGAATGAGGTAAATTCAGTTTCTCGAAGTGGCCCGTCAACATAGCGGCCATTGGGATTGGGACGGTCCAGTACAATAACCTCAATGCCCTGTTCTGCCGCGGCTTCAAGAACATAGTGCAGGGTACTGATGTAGGTGTAAAAGCGCGCGCCTACGTCCTGAATATCAAACACCAGCAGGTCGATATCGTTGAGCATTGCCTGGTCTGGTTTTTTATATTTGCCATACAGCGAACGGATCGGCAGGCCCGTTTTCGGGTCCGTGCCACCGGCGACTTTCTCACCGGCGCCTAATTTGCCTCGGAAACCGTGCTCGGGAGCGAATACGGCCTGCACTGTTACATTGCGGCTTACTAAGAAATCCACCAGATGAGCTTGTTTAACGCGGCTGGTCTGGTTAACTACCAGACCCACCTTCTTGCCTGCCAGCAGCGGTAAGTAACGCTCCGGCTGCTCAGCGCCAACCTGTAACGCTGCACTTTGTGCTGTTGCTGAGGTGAGCAACAGCAGAATAACGGCCAGAAATCGGGTCATGGCTAGGAATGAGATTGCACGGCACGGCGTAAAAAGCCACCGTTGTCGGCCAGTTGTGCTTCTGCTTCAGCGGCATTCTGGCCCGTGAGGATCATCAGAATAGCCAGTTTTGCACGGTTATTGGCGGCCTGTAATGCGGTATCAGCTTCCTCTTCGCTACAGTCGGTAGCCTGCATTACAATGCGCGTGGCGCGGGCTTTTAACTTCTGATTGGTGGCGTTTACGTCTACCATCAGGTTTTCGTATGTTTTACCTAACCGGATCATGCTGGCCGTACTGAGCATATTAAGGATAAGCTTTTGTGCTGTGCCGGATTTCATGCGGGTTGAGCCGGTAATGCACTCAGCTCCCACCACGGCACAAATGCCGATGGCGGCCACATGCATCATGGGTGACTCAGGATTACAGGTAACAGAAATGGTGGCGGCGTTAAGGGCGTTTGCGTACTTCATTGCTTCAATCACGTAAGGTGTGCGGCCGCTGGCCGACAAACCAACCAGTACATCATTGGCACAGAAGTCAATGGCTTTTAAATCTGCCACACCCATCACAGTGTCGTCTTCGGCGCCTTCCACGGCATTCTTAATGGCCTGATCACCGCCGGCGATGATTCCGATGACCATCGATTCCGGTACGCTGAAGGTGGGCCGGCACTCTACTGCATCCAGAATACCCAAGCGGCCGCTGGTTCCGGCGCCCATGTAAATCAATCGACCGCCGGCCTGTAAGCTTGGCACAATGGCGTCTACGGCTTTGGCAATATGTGGGATGGTTTTACGCACAGCATCGGCCACCCCGGCATCTTCCTGATTGATTTTTTCCAGAATCTCGATGGTCGGCAGTACATCAATATCCATCGTATGAGGGTTACGGCCCTCAGAAATAATTCTGTTCAGTTGTTCAAGCAATGTTGCTGACTGTTTATTTGTCATGTGCATAGTTAACTGCCGGCCTTAAGGTTAGCCATCGTCCCGGTTAAACGTGTTATTCCATTCATTTTGCTTCCGCCTTCATATCAGGCATGTATTCAGGCTGGCGGCCTGCAGCACATACCAGCGTGGCCACCAGTGTTCCAATCACCAGTTGCCAGGTGAAACCCAGACTCAGTTGCCAGGCTTCAGGTAAATACCAGCTCATCACATAAGGTTGTAGCAGCAAGGGGATAATAAAACCACACAATAATGCTGCAGTGACAGAGGCAGGGCTGCCTCGCTGAGTAAATAGTGTAATAAAGTATACGCCAAGTAAGCCACTGTAGGAAAAAACCATCACGCCCAGTGCAAACTGTAATAATGGCGTATCTGAATACTGTTGCCAGTAATAGCATAAACACGCCATGGACGCTAACGCCAATGCTACTACCGCCATGGCAACCCGGCCGGCGTTGACAAAATGATGTTCACTGCGCTGCTGGCCTCGTTTGCGCTGCCAGGGGCGGTATAAGTCCTGAATAAGTACACTCGACATGGAATTTAACCCGGAGTTCAGGGTGGAAAGCGCGGCGGCGAGGATGCCTATAGTTACCAGCCCTTTTAAACCAGCGGGTAAGTCGGTGAGTACGTAATACATAAATATAGTGACCGGCTCGCCGGCAAACTGCGGCACCGGCGCACCAGCGTTGCTGGCCATTAAATCCGGTTGCTGATAATAGATATACAGCAACAGGCCAATCACGATAAACAGTAACATTACCGGGATTACCATAACCACCGACCAGAGCATTGCTTTGGCCCCCTCCTGCGCGTTGCGGCAGGTAAGCACCCGCTGAGTCATATCCTGATCCAGACCAAAGGCGGCGATATTCAGTAATACAAAGCCGGTAAATACCGAAGTCAGGGTAAACACGCCGGAAGGCGAAAAATCGATGCGACTGTCGAACAGGGTGAGTTTGGATGGCTCACCGGCACCGGGATTTTGCAAAACGTCGAGGATTGCCGGCACATCCGCGGGGATAGCAATCAGCAGGGCCACAATCACCGCGACGGCAGCGCCGATGTAGGTAAAAGCCTGCATAACATCACTGTAGATAACCGTACGGATGCCACCATAAATACTGTAAATCAGCCCGATAACACTGATCAGCAGTGTGGCAGTGATTACGCTACTGGCAGCAATGTTGCCATACAGGATCATTGCGACAGCGAGCGCGGCCATGTAAAGTCTTGCCCCACTGGCAAAGATACGGCCAAACAGGTACATCAGTCCTGCCTGTTGTTTGGCGCCGGCGCCAAAACGGGTTTCCAGTAATTCGTAAACGGTAAACACTTTTAGCTGGTAAAAGCGTGGGATGAGCACTCTGGCAACAAAAAATGCAGCAATAAAGGCGCCGAGGTTGGTTGCCAGATAGGTCAGGTTACCGCGATAACCCTGATCCGGGCCGCCTAAAAACGTGGCGGCAGACTGAGATGTTGCCAGTACAGACATGGCAACCATCCACACTGGCATTGCCTGGCCACCTAAAAAGTAGTCACTGGTGTTTTGCGCACGGCGATTAAAGTACCAGCCAGATACCAACAACAGCAGCCCGTAGAAGGCAAACAGCAATAAGTCTGGCAGGGTGTAATTGGCTAGCATTTATTCTCGTTCTCACCGTTTGAAAGCTGGGTTATCATGGTCCTGTGTAACCAATAACCATCGATATCAACACCAGTTTGTCAGAGTTGGTGTGATTTTAGAATATATTATTCTTCGCCATTTTCAAATTAAGAATTTATTAATTTATAAGCAAGGTGTATCGTACAGGATATATCCAATGTAATCCGCAACCTGAGAGTCAGTCGTTTGAGCAGATCAACCCGCGCCATTATTAACCCGGATGCTATTCGCAATAATTTTCGCCAGCTGAGTCCTGGCCGGGGTTGTACGGCTATTGCGGTGATTAAAGCAGACGCGTATGGGCACGGTGCGGTAGCGGTAGCTAAAGCGCTGGCGGAACAGTGTGAATGTTTTGCCATTGCTATTTGCGATGAAGCGGCGGCACTCAGAGAGGCGGGAATTAGCCAGCCTTTGTTGGTGCTAGAAGGGCCTCATGATGCGGATGATTGCCGAGCAGCTAAAGCCGGTAATCTCATCCTGTTGGTACATAACCAGCAACAGTTAGCCTGGCTGGACGAACTTGAACAGGGACAACGGCCCGAAGTCTGGCTCAAGGTCGATACCGGCATGCACCGGTTAGGCTTTAACGCCGACGATATTGCTAAGGTACTGAGCAGTTACGACTGGCTTAAACAATCGCAGCCGGTGCTGGTTTCTCATTTTGCCTGTGCTGATGATCCGGACAACCCGAATAATGCCGCCCAACTGCAACAATTTTTAGCGCTAACCGGATTATTAAAACTGCCTGGTTGCATGGCCAATTCAGCTGCGACCTTGTGCAATCCGGCGAGCCAGGCTGACTGGTGCCGGTTGGGAATTGGCCTGTACGGCGCCAGCCCGGTGACAGGTCATGCTGCCGCCGAATACGGACTCACACCGGCTATGACGCTGATGGCGCAAATCATTGCACTACATAATGTAAAACAAGGCGAGACCGTGGGCTACAGCCAGACCTGGACTGCGCCGCGAGACAGCGTCATCGCTACCGTGGGGATTGGCTATGCCGACGGGTACCCCCGCCATTGCCCGAGTGGCACACCGGTTGTTGTGCGTGGTCAGCGCGGGCAGTTGGTAGGCAGGGTGTCCATGGACATGATTACTATTGATGTTACCCATATCGGGCAGGTTGCTCTGGGTGACGAAGTAGAATTGTGGGGGGCGCAATTACCGGTGGATGAAGTGGCCGACTGGGCCGGCACCATTAGTTATGAATTGATCACCCGTGTCTCGGCCAGAGTACCAAGAGTAACTGGTTAAAATGGGAAATGGGTAATTGGATAGTTCACAAATAGTTTGGGCGGGTGTGATCGCCAGTGGTTGTGCCAGTCTGGGCACCGCTGCTGGCAGCCTCGGGGTCTTTTTAATCAGGCAGTTGTCACGCCGGCTGGAAGATGCCCTGCTTAGCCTGGCCGCCGGAATTATGCTGGCCGCCACCTTCTTTTCGTTGTTACTGCCGTCGCTGGAATATGGCAGTACATTGTACGGTGGAGAAATAGCGGGCGGTATGGTGGCCGCAACGGGGCTGCTGACCGGCGCGTTTTTACTGTTTTTTATTCACCAGACAGTGCCCCATGAGCATTTTATTACCGGGCGTGAAGGGGCGTCGAAAACCAAATTAGCCAGGATTTGGCTGTTTGTTCTGGCCATCACCCTGCACAACTTTCCGGAGGGGCTTGCCGTTGGCGTTGGCTTTGCTGGTGGTGAAATGGCAAATGGCCTGTCGCTGGCACTGGGCATCGGCCTGCAAAATATCCCCGAGGGCCTGGCGGTATCAGTGGCCCTGTTATCGGTGGGATTTACGCCGGCCAGAGCGTCACTGATAGGTATTGGTTCTGGCCTGGTAGAGCCTCTTGGCGGGCTTATAGGCGCAGTTGCTGTATCGGGTGCTGAGGCGTTTATGCCATGGGCGCTGGCGTTTGCTGCCGGTGCCATGTTGTTTATCATTTCTGATGAAATCATTCCGGAGACCCATCAGAATGGTAATCAGAACATAGCCACGTTCAGCCTGCTTATTGGCTTTGTGGTAATGATGTTGTTGGATGTTTTACTGGGGTGAAGGAAATGACACAAAACCTGAAATACGGCGAATACTGGGTAGGCGTAGACGGCGGCGGCACCAAGTGCCGGGCTGAGCTGTTTAACGAACTCGGTGAACCGTTAGGACAGGGAGTTGGCGGGCCTGCCAATATCGCCAGGCATGGGCAACTGGCTTTGTCGTCAATACTGACCGCTGTTAAGCATGCTGTGGCCGATGCCGGGCTGAAGTTTAGTGACATCAGCAGTGAGCTGGTAGTCGGTGCGGGCCTGGCCGGTGCCTACCTGGACTCCTCCACAGCGCTGTTAAATCAGTGGCAGCACCCTTTTGCTGAACTGGTTTTCTCTTCCGATTTGCATACTGCTTTACTCGGTGCCCATGGTGGCGAGGATGGTGTGGTGATTATTACCGGTACCGGCTCCTGTGCTGCGGTGCTGCAAAGTGGCAAAGTAACCCAGTACGGCGGCTATGGATTTCAGCTTGGCGATCAGGCCAGCGGTGCCTGGCTCGGCCAGATGGCAGCCAGACAAGCGTTGCTGGTGGCCGACAAACTTGGCCATGACAGCCTGTTATGGCAGGAAGTGAGTCGCTTATATAATTGTTCAACTCCGTCCGGATTAGTTGAACGACTGAACAGCGCTTTGCCTGGTGAATTTGCCCGCTTTGCGCCCCGGTTGTTTGAACTGGCTAAAGACGATGCAGCGGCAGCGGCGATTATTAGAGAAGGCGCTGAGTATCTAAATGAGCTGGCTAAACGGGCACTCGTAAACAGCAGCATGAATCTGGTGTTCAGCGGTGGCCTGGCTACCGCATGGCGGCCTTATCTGGCAGAGTCTGTTGCTGAGCGCATCAAACCAGCTCAGCGAGGCCCGGAATGGGGCGCAGTTTACCTGGCTCAGCAACAGCTTACTTCAGTGGATACCAGCTTTTAGCCGTTTTGCGGGTGCAGATGCTCCACTTCATCATCTGCCTGAGACTTTTTTACGGCGGGCAGCGTGTAACGCTCCGGTCGGTGATTCAGTGAAATCACCATGTTCAGACAAAACGCCGCCAGAATAGAGATTAGCACCAGATGCGCTTCAATAAACACAAACGACAAACTCAGAATGCAGGTATCGGCAACCAGCTGGAATGAACCGGCGCGAATATCAAACCGGCTTTGCAGGTAATAAGCCAGGATCCCAAGTCCGCCAAGGCTTGAGCTGTGACGAAACATGATGAGCATACCCACACCAATTAAAATGCCACCGAACACTGCCGCAAAAAAGGGATCGACCCGTGAAATATCGACAAAATGGGGGACCCATTCAGAAAATAGCGACACGGTAGTAACGGAAATGAACGTATTGATCATAAAGCGTCTGCTGATATGTCGCCACGCCAGATAATAAAACGGTAAATTGATCAGGAAGAATAACAAGCCAAACTCAAGCGGTGTTACATAGGTTGCCAGCAGGGCAAGACCCGCGGCGCCACCCACCATGAGCTCCTGAGACTGAAACAGGAAAATACCAAACGCCACAAACAAACCGGCGCATAGCAGAGCAAAAACATCTTCAAAAACACTGTGTGATGCATTTTTCATAATAATAAACTGGATTTCTGTCGTTCTGAATGAAGTTGATTCGTCTGTTAGTTTTATAGATTGACGAAAAATTAAGCGCCTATTATACGTGCATTACTGCATCAGAGTAGCCTGCGGCTTCCAATCGGGCCCAGAGCAGAGACTTTTCTGGTATGGTAGCTTTACGTGGTGTTGCTTATTTATTTTTAATATGTGTTTTTTTTGTAAAATGCAGAGTGATTTAATAAGCAACATACGCAGCCTGACCGCAATCAGACTGCATTCGCCGAAAAGTTGTTTAGACAATGAGCATTCGCTCAATTAGTGTGATTTTTGGGCAAGCTCGTTAAGCGTCTCAATAAGCTGGGTTTCTTGTTCCAGCGCATTCATACGCTGGGCAGCGTCAGTTGCTTTGGTAATTCCTTCTTCTGCCCGACGGGCTGCGCTGGACGAGGTTTGAGATAATCCGGACAGATCCTCACTCAGCTCGGTAGAACTGCTCTCTATACTGGATAACAACTCGTTAATGCTGTTAATAGCAACAGCAATACCGTCTATTGAACCTGATACCCCATCTATCGTATCGCCGGTTTCCTTCAAACTGGTTTGGGTGCGCTGGGAGAGTGCTCTGACTTCATCGGCGACCACCGCAAAACCACGGCCAGCTTCGCCAGCCCTCGCGGCCTCAATAGCAGCGTTAAGCGCAAGTAAATTAGTTTGTTCTGCGATGCCACTGATAGACTGGATTATATTAACAATGCGTTCAGCGCTGTCACGTAACTGCACCATCCCCTGAGTCAGACCGGCCCGTTCTTTTTCCTGTTGAGCAATCTGACTTAAGAATTCGCTGAACTGATCGCCAAGCTTTAGTTGCTTGGTTGCCGAGTCGCGGGCCAGGCCAGCCACAAACCGCAGTTGCTCATTAGACTCCTCTAGCAGGTGGCGAAATTCGTGAGTGCTTTCTATGAGCCGGTTCTGCAGGTCATTAATACGCTGCATACTGATGATTCTGGCATTCAGATGGTAGCTGGAAAACGACGACAGATAAAAAGGGTAGTTATTAGCGTAATCATCTTCAAAACGCTGCTGTTCGGCGACAGCAAAAAAGCCCACTGCCGTAACGGTCTGGTTCTGGTGTAAACCGAGGAACTCGCCAAAGGTAGAAAACCCAGACAAACAAATACCGTCGAAGGTGTCCACGCCCGGCAACGCGGCAGCGTTATTCAAACGACGTAAAATACAATCATTAGCCATCATTGCCACCGGCGCTGCAGGTTTGCCGTGCATAAAGCGACGGAAATCTTCTTCGAGAGACTGTTTAAAGTCAGTGGCTTTAACCAGCAACAGCTCTTCACCAAAAGCCATATCACTGAAAAAGCGAATGCTACTATCGTCATTGATTGCCGCTACGGAGCGAATATAGATGTTGTCATTAATGTCGATGCCAAAGGAATGGGATTGTAAACGTCCTTCCAGTTCTCCGGCAGAGCACCGAAATGTAGAACAAAGGGCTTCAACCGGTGTCACTAAATTCAGATTCGTATCCAGTACTGAATTGAGAGTTCGGGTAAGCGGATTAAACTCGGCTACCACAAATTGATTGCCGGTAGGTTTGAAGTTGTGGCTTTTGAGGATGCCGTAGCGATAGCCTTTCGCTAACTTGCAAAAACAAAGGATGACGCTGTTATGCTTTACTTCGCCATTAATGGCGATATCAGCCTGTTTAAAATCAAGTTTGCCTCCGGCACTGCCGCCGACAAAATAGCAGGGAAAGCGGCGGCTTTTGTACAATGCCTGGGTAAAGAAATCCTCACTGGCAGTAAGACCATCAAAATAGGTCAGGGCGAGGGTGTCGTGGCTGCTTACTTCGAAGGGAACGCGAACCTTTGCGAGCTCAGACACGATGGCATCCACTCGTTGCGCCGCGGAACGTCGCGGATTGCCGTTTTTGATATCTTCACTGTGCAAGGCAACAGTGTGTATTGACAGCTGTTCAAATATTCTGCCGGAGAAGGCATGTAACACTATGTTATCCCAGTGGTCTGAGGTGGGATGGTAGAGCTGCTTACCACCTCCAAGTTCGCCTGCGGTCATGATCGTTATCACCTGAAAGGCAAACGGCATAGCACTGGTGAGTCGTTGCGACAACTCAGCGAACTGCCCCGACGGGCTAATAAAAGCAATCACCAGGACAGTACCAGACTGCAGATTTAGTACCGATAGCTTGTCCGGATGAATATCCTTGCTTGAAATGGCCAGTGTGGTGGCGACCGGGCTGTCGTCACTACTACGATTTGGCTCTTTTTTACGCTGAAAGAACATAACAATCTCTCCTGCACCCTGCTGAATACGGCATGGCTTTTGTTATTATTCTTTGAATATAGTCTGTGGGGCATATATCGCCACATCGCAGTATGGATTCCTACCATCAGCGATAGAAAGAGTGGGCGCGTAGAGTTACTTATTCAGAAAATCCACCAATTTATCAACGGGTAGGGGTTTACTCAGCAGGTAACCCTGGATGCGATCGCAACCGATGGCCGCCAGCGCTTCACGCTGGGCATCATCATCCACGCCCTCGGCGAGCACGTCGAAATGCATTGCTTTACAGATATCAATCATTCCCTTGTAAATTTGCCGGGCCTGCTCACAGCGGGCCAGCTCCCTGACGAAGCTCATATCAATTTTTATGGTATCCACCGGTAACCGGGTCAGGTAGCTCAGAGAACTGTAGCCGGTGCCAAAGTCGTCGATGGATAAGGCAAACCCGGCGTCACGCAGGGCCGTGAGGAGTAAGATACAGTGATCAAAGTCGCTGATAAAAGCGCCCTCGGTGATTTCTAACTCTATATCACTGGTGTCAATGTTATAAGGCTTGAGCAACGCCAGCAGACTATCGACCAGGTTAGCTCGCATAAAGTCGTTGGCTGAGATATTGATAGACACTTTGCCGGTAAATCCGTGCATGCGCAGTTTCGGGATATCTTTGGCGACCTGACGCACAACAAAGTCGGTAATGCTGCAGATTAAACCGGTGCGTTCTGCAAGAGGGATAAACTCGCCGGGGGAAATCAGTCCTTCGGTAATATGGTTCCAGCGTATCAGTGCCTCCAGACCGTTAATCTGCCGGTTATGCAAATCCTGTTTAGGCTGGTACCACACCAGTAAACTGTTTTCTTCGGTAAGCGCCTGATTGAGCTGGGCTTCGAGCAATACCTGGCGGGTCAGGGTATGTTCCTGCTGAGGATTGTACAATTTCTCTTTGGTCAGCGGATCGTCTTTAGCATGGTTGAGGGCAATGTACGCACTCTCCAGCAGTGTAACGGGCTCTTCGCCGGTATTGATATTCAGCGACAGGCCAATTGACGGGGTCAGGAAGACGGCGCCTTTCTGGGTCATAAACGGCGGTTCAAATTGTTCGCAAATCCACTTTGAGACCTGCCAGATATCCTCGGCATCGGCTAATTGGGTAACCGCCAGGGCAAATTCATCACCATGCAGCCTGACCAGTTTAAACCGGGAGCCATGATAACGTTCCAGGCGACGGGCGATTTCAAACAGGATCAGGTCACCGGCTGCATGGCCAATGGTGTCGTTAATATCACTGAAATCGTCGAGCTCGACCAGACAAATACCGGTTATCGCTTCCGGGTCCTGTTCGTACCAGATACCCAACTGACGCAAAAGAGAAACACGTAATGGCAGTTGGGTGACATGGTCAATTTTTTCCTGTTCCCGGTTTATAATAATTTCGACTTTGTCATCTTTAGCGATTAGCGTGACACAGCGGTGACATAAAGGAACTACGCCATGGGTGTTCTGCTCTGACGTAACATGCAGTTTATGCAGGTTTTTGATCAGGTATTCACACTCATCGGGATAGATAACAGAACGACTTTGCAGGTTCAGCAGGTGCGCTTCGATATCAGAGACGTCACATTCAAAATACCAGATTCCGGTTGAGTCACTTTGCATTGCGCTTTCCTTCAAAAATAAAGCCGGGAGGGAAGGATAAAAGTAGCCAGACGCCGAAATCGCGCTGGATTAGGCCTGTACACACTATTAAAGCTATACGCCAATGCCGACTTTATAAAGCTTTTTTTTATTTACGGCGGTAAAAAGTCGCCATTTAGCAACACATCGGATTTGTCGGGCTGATTTGTCAACTTTTGTCCTATAAATGACCAGATAAAACCCATAGAATAGCCAGATTAAGTTCATCCAGAATCGACAGGCTGACTTCTTTTTACGATATTCGGGTAAAGCGCCCCAGGTAATAGTGCAAATTGTGGGGTATTGGATTATATTGAACTACTATTGGTAGTAATAGTGGGTATTTGGAGACACTATGGCAGTGTGCAGTGGAAGCATCAAACAGTATTCTTTCGTGGTTGCCGCATTTTTTGTTGCTTTTCTGAGCGTTGTCAGTCCATCAGCGACGGCAAAGCTGGTTGAAGCCAAAGGCATCAGCGCCGTGGCAGACAACAACATTGTTGAAGCCCGCAAAGTGGCCCTGGAAAATGCAAAACGGGCTGCGGTAGAACAAGTGGTT
Organism: Gammaproteobacteria bacterium; assembly: GCA_018222405.1. GTDB lineage: Bacteria > Pseudomonadota > Gammaproteobacteria > Enterobacterales > Alteromonadaceae > Alteromonas. The sequence continues at coordinate 175,211 of JAAFAI010000007.1, forward strand.
GGCACTTTTGTGCGCTCCCGTACCGACGTGAACAATTACCTGCTCGGCAAAGATCAGATATTTTCCAGCACGGCCGGGCAAATTGACGAATATAAAATTATGTACGACGGCGTAGGTGATAGCGAAGACATCTACGAAGTAGTTATTCAGGCGGATGTGCGGGTTGATTTACTGGTCGACAGAGTCGCCCAGATCCAGGCCTCCATGGGCTGGACCAAAATGCCCCGTGTTACCGTAGTGCTGGACGAAAACTCCACCAACCCTATTATTGCTCAGCATGCCCGCAACGAAATGACCGAACGTTTGTTACGGGATGGTTTTCAGGTGTTTGACGAAGACGAACCCATTTATGCCGGCTTTGCCGTTAATCTGACCGTTGACTCCCAAATAAAGCCGGAAGAATTTCAGGGCATGAAGATTAATGCCAACGAGCTGACTCTCGGCATGCAGGTGACGCGGGTAGGTGATAATCAGGTGCTGGCTGCAGGCAGCAAGAGCGCTAGCAAGCCGGGCGTTAAATCGAACAGTATTTTTGCAAAGCTATCAGCCGATATCATTCGCAAGGAATGGCCTCAGTTACGCAAGCAACTGATCCGCTTCTGGCATCAGGAGCAGGTAAAAGCCAGAAATGTGTTTCTTGATATTGAAGGCGTTGAGTCACTGGATGTCGCAAATCAGATGAAAGCGGTCATTCAGGAGGCTATGCCGGCCATTCAGCAAATCGAAATTTCTAATATCGCCAATGGTGTGGCACACCTTGTCATTAGCTATAAAGGCTGGACAGAACAGTTATATGAAGAACTGCTGGCCAGTAACATAGCGCAACGACATAAAATACAGATTGTTGGCGTCACAGGTAACAAAATCACCGCAACCAAAGTTTGAGGATCAACCAATGAGACGGTACGTATTGGCCGCTCTGGTATTGTCAGCCCTGGCAGGCTGTCAATCAACGGGCAAGGGAAAAAAAGAGTTTGATGTATCTCAGCAGCTCGCTGCAGCCGGGAATTATGCTGAGGCCATTGCTTACCTTAAGCAGGCAATTGCCAAGGAGCCGGATAACCAACAGTATTCAGCTCAGCTTAGCAGCTTACGCCTGAAAGCCTCACAGACACTTATCAGTCAGGCTCAGGGGCTGCTGAATGCAGCCAGCGTCAGCATTAATGATATTGAGAAAGCTGAGTCTCTGGTGGCGGAAGCTAAGCAGTTTACGCCGAACCTGCCGGCCATTGCGCCGCTGGAAAGTCAGATTGATACCTCGCGCAGTGAACTCATTGATGAAGTAAAAGAACGCTATTCTGAAGCGCTGGCACTGATCGATCGTCAGGACTGGGTGCGTGCGAACCTCACACTACAGCAGGTACAAAAGCTGTATCCAAACTTTGAAGCATCAGTACCCTTAGCTTCGCGGATTAAAACCGAAGGTACCCGGGACTATCTGCTGCAAGCCAAGAAGGCTTTTGTCGAGTATGAGTTTGAAGATGCCAAGCTGGCAGCTCGCAAAGCCACCATGCTGGATCCAAACAACGCCATCGCCAAAAAAATGGCCGCCGATGCTGACCAGAAAAACAACGCCACCTTCTTTAAAAACCTGGCTGCCCAGTCGTTAGATACGCAAAACTGGAGTCAGACTGAGTTTGCCTGTGAAAAAGTGCTTTCGTTCAGCCCTAACGACCAGGACTGTATTGCATGGAAAGCCACTGCGCTGGAAAAGCAGGTCGACGAGAAAATTGTCGAAGCAACCCGTTTACTGCAACAGGGTTATATCGCCCGGGCAATCAATCTGGCGATTGAAATCGATGACAATACCGGTGGTGCGCTGCCTCCGCGTGCTGTCGCTCTGCGTAATGCAGTGGTATCACGCGCCGAAGATATCGCCATTGAATATATGGACAATCGGTACTGGGGTGTTGCCTGGTATATGTACGAGTTAATCGGCAAGCTTGATCCGTTAATGGAAGGCCTGTTCGAGAAGTCACGTGATGTGCAGGATAAAATTCGCGAGCGTGTCATCAAATCCATCGCGGTATTCGACTTTAAGAGCCCGTCTTACAACATGGATGCGGGTGGCCTGATTGCCGGTAAGCTGATTTCAAACCTGTTCAACAATGCCACTAAGGATATCAACATCCTTGAGCGTGAGAACCTGAAGTCAATTCTGGAAGAAATGAAGCTGGGCCAAATTGGTGTGGTATCTGAAGATACCGCCAAAGAAATGGGCCGTTTGTACGGTATCGACGTGGCAATCATGGGCTCGGTATTGCTGTTTAAAGTAGACGAAACCAAATCTGAAAGTGCCGAAACCGTGCGCTACCAGGTTGGCCAGGAAATCCAGGACAACATTGACTTCCTTAACTGGAAAGCATTGAACCCGAACCCGGATAAAAACGATCTGAAAGAAGCGCCTCAGGCGAAAATTATGGTGCCGGTTTATGCCGAAAAAGAATATACCGTTAACAAAGCCAAAAAGGTCGGCTTTATCGAGATTTCTTACCGTATCGTTGACGTTTCAACCGGACAAAACGTGAGTGTGGATACTATCCGTTCGCGCCTGGTGAAAGAAGACGTGGGTAACGACGGGGTGAAAGACGCCAACATCGCTTACGATCCACTGGAAATCGCCACCGACACTGAAATGCTGCAGATGATGGCCGATCAGGTGGTGGAAGATTTATCCCGTAAAGTATTACAACCACTGCGTAACCGTGAAGTGGATTACTTTGAAGCCGGTGAAGAGTTACTGCTGAAGCGTAAAGAGTCGCTGGAAGCACTGGAGCGGTTTGTTGATGCTAAGTTTGACGAGCGTGTTAAATCAAACGTTAACTCTCCGATCTCCGCCAAAATTGACGGGTACATGAAACAAATCATCGAAACCTATCAATTTAAAAACTAGTTAGCAGGCGAGGGATATGCAAGCAGTAATCTTTAGGGTAGTAGTGTTGGTAATGTTGTTGTTACCAACCACTACTTTTGCAAAAACCAGCCTCGCTTTATTTAATCTGTCACCGGCCAGTATTGATGCCATTGGCCTGGACGGTGACCTGCTCTTTTCTATGCGAAAGGAGCTGGAGCGTTCCCAAACCTATCAGCTGCTTTCCAGACGCCAGATGGAAGAAGGCCTGTACCGTATTGGCGGAGCCCAGGTAGCAGATACCCAAAAAATTATTCAGTACGGTAACGGACTGGGCGTTAACTTTATTTTGTCTGGTTCTATCGACATTAAACGCGCCACTATCATAGTGGACTTTAAGTTGATTGATGTGTCAAACAGCCGGGAAGCGGCGATTTGGCAAGAGAGTTTTCAAACCCAGGGGGAGTTGGTTACCCGGGCGCCGGAAATTGTTGAGTCACTGGAGCGACGCATCCGCCGGGCCCTGTCGGTGCAGCCGGATATCGCCCAGGCCAGTGCCGCCCTGACTGCATTTACCAGCAAAGCACAGGGTGAACAGATTGTGCTGAACTGGGAAACGGCGGATATTGGTGCGGTCTTTTATTATAACCTGTATCGGGGTGAATCAGAGTCGGGGCCTTTCGAGTTTGTCGAGAGCACCACTGAAAGCCAGTATGTCGATACCCGAATTCCCCAAAGTGGCACCTTTTATTATCGTCTGGATATTATCCTGGAAACCGGTGATGAAATGGACGGTGGCCTGGTCAGTAAAGCCACTATTGCCAAAGCCCAGGCCAGTGCCGATGTGGCAGCTCCGTCAATTCTGCAGCATCAGGTTTACGTTAATGGCGTAAAGCTCGACTTTGTTCCTTCGATTGCTAATCAGGAAAAAACCGCTGCCTATCAGGTGTATTATCGTGAAGTCGGCGGCGTTTGGGCCCCTGCGGTAAAAATCGAAGACACCGGTAAAATTAATTATTCCGTTTCTGCCGTCAACCTGATGGAAGCGGATAAGAGCTATGAATTTGCGGTAACTACGGTAACCAACAGTGGTAAGGAGAGTGCGAAGTCACCACCGGTGATGGTAACCAGTGCTCCGATCATCCTGCTTAATGCGAATAGTGAAATAAAAACCCGTGAAGTCACCCTGCAATGGCAGCCGGCCGCATCAGAATACAGCGTACGCATTGAGCGTCGCGGTGCCGGTACCAATGACTGGCAAACGGTAGGCGAAATTAATCCTGGTCACAACGGCACATACACAGATAAACAGGGGCTGGAAGACGGCCTGGTTTATGAGTATCAGGTTCGCTTGTTCGATCAGTTGTCTGCCTCTGCGCCTTCTAATATCACCCGCAAGGAAACCAAAAAACTGGCAGCTCCTGCAGAGTTCAGCGTGTCGGGTGGGGTTAAGTCTGCGCACTTGTACTGGCAGGCGGTAAAAGACGACGATGTGGTGGGTTACCGGATTTTCCGTACGGAAGGAGAGTTGAAACAGGATACCCTGCTCGATGAACTAGCCGACGTGAGCGGCGCCGATAAAACTCAGTTTATTGATGGCGTGGATAATGGTCAGCCTTTAAAGGACGGGACAACCTATCATTACCTCGTGGTTGCACTGAATAAATTCAAAGGCGTTGGTTTCGTATCAGAAACGCGCAGCGCGCAAACCAAGCCACGTCCCGATCAGGCACATAGCCCAGCGCTCTCGGCAGACAATAATACTATTCGTGTCAGCTGGCCGCCATCGGGCGAAGTCGACATTAAACAGTACCGCTTATATCGCCGCTGGAATAACGAGGGCTGGCAGGAAATTGCGGTAGTGCCCGCCAATGAGTCGGCATTTACCGATGCCAACCTTAAACCCTATGCGCAAACCTCCTATTATGTGGTGGCCGAGGATAAAGACGGTCTGCGCAGCGACCCGTCTGCGTTTGCCAGTATTGTTAGTCCTGATGAAGTAACACTAAGTGTAGCTGCTCAGGGCATGTTGCGGCGTACCGATTTAAGCTGGACCGCACATAAAAATATTGATGGTTATAAACTGTACCGCCGGGTGCAGGGAGTGACCCGCTGGGAGCTGGTGACTGCCATCACTACCCCGAGTATTACTCAGTATTCAGACAACGACCGCCGCAATCTGGCCGATGGCGTAAGCTATGAATATGCGATTAGCGCGGTGGATGGTGACAAGGAAACGCAGAAGTCTAATATCGTGACGGCTACTACCAAAGCGGTACCTGCAGCACCCCAGAACTTTGCAGCGGCGAGTAATCAGGTGAAGCAGGTAACACTCACCTGGCAGCCGGCTAATGATGCTGACATTAAAGGCTATAAGATCTATCGTGAAGATAAAGGCAAATTTGACCTGCTGGAAACACTGAGCAGCCGAACGGCCAGTCGCTATGTTGACGAAGGTAGCTTCTTCAGCAAACTCGATGATGGTCAAACCTATCGCTACAAAATCCTGGCGTATAATCTTTATGATGCCAACGGCGTTGCCTCAGGGGTGGTTGAAGCCAAAACTAAACCGCTACCGGCACGCATTGAGGGACTTAGCGTTATGGAGTCAGCCCCCAACGTAGTCTTGCAATGGCAGCCAGCGCCTGAAAGCGACATCGATTTTTATCAGGTATACCGCGGCTCCAGTTGCGGCAATGTAAGAAAACTGGCTGCTGTCAGTGCCGCCAACTACGTTGATACTGATGTATCGGGCAATCGCAGTTACTGCTACCGGGTATCCGCGGTAGATAAAGACGAATTAGAAGGAAGCGTCTCGGCTTCTGCTGAAATCACCACTGCACCGCGTGCAGAAGGGAACTAAAATGATCAAATTATCCAGGCTGTTAATGCTGTGCTCGGCAGTATCAGTGTTTTCCGGTCTCAATATGGCAGTGGCCAACGAGTATTCTGCAATTAAGAAAGTCAGCGAGTCGAAAGAGCTGGAAGGCCTGCGCGACAAGTATCGCGAGTGTGTATTAGCCAAAGGCACGCTATATTTAAAAGTTAACGATGTGAACTCTGCTATCGCTCATGCTCCCATTGCCTGTAAGCGTGAACTGCTGAGCGTGCGTCAGTTTTTGCTCTCCGGTGCGTTTAAAGTGGAAGTTGTAGATCAGTTAATGGATTCAGTACGGGAAGGGGTAGAGATTGACCTGGTTAATCACGTCTACGCTGAGGTACTTAAGCAAAAAGGGATTAAACCATGAAAGTAAAGTTTTTACTGTTACTGCTGGCCGGTTTTATCGGCGTTGCTCAGGCTGAAGATTTACCCGGCGTAGTGACGGCGCAGGGGTTTGGTACTGTGGATCCGGCGATGGCAAAAACCAACGCCCAGGCTCGCATGCTGGCGAAACGCGCTGCCCAGCTTGATGCTCAGCGCCAGTTATCTGAGCAGGTAAAAGGTATCGAATTACGGGCCGGTTCTACCGTGGAAGAATATGAAGTCAAAAGCGATATCATTGCCACCCGCGTAAAAACCTGGTTACAGGGTACGGTTGTGGTAGACGAGAAGGTGTATGAGCAGGAAGGTACCTGGATTGCCGAAGTAGTACTGGGCATTTGCCTGACAAACGAAGCTGATATTTGCAAAGAACGGGAAAGTTTAGAGGCGATCAGTAATGCGGCAAATTCTCAGTACTAGCCTGCTGGCCGCGTCGCTGGCATTCAGTCCGCTCAGTGCTGCGCAGTCGGTAGACGACTTCGATGAAATCAGCGCGCGGATGGATGCTGAATTTGAAAACCAGACAAAGCGTATTGACGACATCTACCAGGCCGTGGATGAGGCCATCGACCGCGCCTTCCGAGGCCTGACCAAACGGATTGAAGTTAAATGGCCAGATGGCGCACTGCCTGAAAGGCATCGCTGGGTTACCTATAATAAAACAATGAGCAGCAGGGCAATCGCCGACTTTGAATCGGGTGAATTGCTCATCGAAACCCTGGTAGAGCCCGGTGAAGATTTACAGGAACGTGTGGCTGAACTGATGGAAATGTCATCTTCCATTGCCACCGCCACACCCGCCGAGCTGGATGAGCAGGACGTATTGCTCCAGGAAGTCACCAAAGAGGTGGCTGAGGTCACCGAGGAACCGGTAGAAATTACATCCTCGACTGATTCATCACTGTCCGGTGTACTACCCGATACCATTGGCGGCCAGCTCGAGGGTTTGGCCAACGCCTTACAGCAGGACTTATCTGCTGTGCCGGAGTTGCAGGTTGAATCTGAGTCGGTTGATATCAGTGCGGTGGTAAGTAAAGTGGCGCAACAGCAACAACTCACCAAAGCCGATGCGGCTAAGCCGCGCCCGCAGCCAAAGGTAAATGACGAGCCGGCAGAAGCACCGCAAGTCGCCGTAGTACCTGCAGAAAAAACACCGGTTGCAGTCGATCAGCCAATCAAACCGCAGCAACCCAAAGTGGAAGCTGAGATAGCGGCAACCCCACTATCTGCTGAACAGGCCAAACCTTTTCCGGTACCCGCTCCCATGCCGGTGCTGAGCGTAGTGGAAGAAGACGGCCAAACCCGCCTGCAGTTAAAAATTGAGTTTGTGAACGGTTATCAGGAAAAACTGGTTAAGCAATATTTTGATGATATTAAAGGCTATGCAGACCAATATGATGTGCCGGTATCAGTGATTATGGCCATTATCGAAACAGAATCGAGTTATAACCCCAGAGCGGTATCTCCTGTTCCCGCGTTTGGTTTAATGCAATTGGTGCCTAAAACTGCCGGCCTCGATGCACATCTTTTTGTGCATGGCGAAAAAAAGATAGTAAGTGCTGACTACTTATTTAATGAAGATAACAACCTCAAGCTTGGCTCAGCCTATTTTCACCTGCTGACCCATCGCTACTTACGCAAAATCACCGACCCGCAAGCGCGTTTTTACTGTGCGGTTGCCAGTTACAACACCGGGGTAGGTAATGTAGCCAGAACCTTTACCGGCAGAAAGAGCATTACCGCTGCGGTAGACACCATCAATGGGATGTCGCCTGATGCAGTTTATGATTTCCTGATGGAAAACCTGCCAGCCCAGGAAACCAAGAACTACCTGAAAAAGGTGGTAACCCGAATGGCCAAATATAAGCAATTTGATGCGTAACCCGTTTAAAGTGAGAGCAACAATGAAGACAATGCGATATTTAACTTTGGTGTGTGCGTTCCTTACCGGCCTCGCTTATGCAGAAGAAGTCGTTGAGCAAAAGCCGGGCGGCTTAATTAACTGGTCTTCCGGAGTGATTTCAGCCTACGGTTATGGCGTAGCGCCGGATGATGTACCGCTGGTAAAACAACGATTGCTGGCCCGACGGGCAGCGCAACTGGATGCCTACCGGAACCTGGCGGAGATGATCAAAGGCGTGCGGGTATCGTCTGAAACGGTCGTTGAGCAGATGGTAGCGCAGAGCGATACGGTGAAAACCAGTCTGGAAGCCATGATCAAAGGTGCTGCGATGACCGCCGATCATTACCAGAATGACGTTGCAACCGTTACCATGACCATGTCACTGGACGGTCGTTTTATTCAGATGATTGCGCCCGAAGTAGCAAAAGGCGGTATGACAGCGGCGAACTGGTACGATAAACCGGTGCAATGGGTGCTGGCCCGTACCGGTCAGGTTGAATGGCCTTCGCTTACTCTGTTTCCTACAGCAGCGGCAGCAGAAACAACCCAAAGCCATCTGGTTATCGACAACCCCAACCAGCTGGAACTGGTAAAGGAAATTACCCGTTTACTGAAAGCCCATAGCCAACCCCAGGTTATCGCTCAACTGGAACAACAAATTGAGTTCTACGAGAGTAACAGTAACTTTACCGGCGTATTAATTGATGCCAGCCAGATTGGCAATTTTGAGCTGGCGACCATTCCGCGCATCAGAAATCAGAAGGGCGATATTATTTACCCTACCGCAGACGATTTAACCCAGGGCCGTATCAGCAGCCGCCCGGTGTCTTACGACTTTGATGTGAATGATGCAGTACGTAACGCGCGCATTGCGGTTAAACCTTTTATCATTCCTGCTGAAGGCACCTATAAATCCCGTAAATCAGATTTAGTCATCAGCGACGCCGCCGTAGCGTTACTGAAATCCCAGCAAACCCTGCAAAAAGCGCTGGGTAACGCCGAAGTGATGATAGTGATTGCCAGATGATGAGCGCCACCTGCTATCGAGGGTTATTGGTGTGCCTGCTGCTGGCGGTGTTGTGCCAGCCGGTAGCTCATGCGTCACCCAAAGTAGCGATTGTTGAAGCGCAAATCCTGATTGAAAGCGGCGAATACGAAGAGGCTATCCGCTATCTGGAGAATGCCACAGTGCAGTACCCGGGTAATGATATGCTGCTGTCACTTTACGGTGATGCGCTGTACGAGAATAAACAGATAGCTGAGGCAGAGGTAGCCTTTCGCCGGGCGCTGGAAATAAACCCGCTGAATGCCCTGGCGGCCCGCCGGATAGAAGTAATACGGTCTATTTACGATGCGTCGGTGAGTGAGCAGGCCCAGCAGTTAGAAGAACTCACCCTTGATAAACTTTTTGACCTCATCGCTATGGCCATGGCATTTGCCCTGGGTACGGTGATGTCGAAATATCTGCGTAAATTCTCTGACTGGAATTTTATGCGTCGCAGTCGCAAACTGTTCTTAAAAGGCGATTACGATGACTTTGTTGATTTGCTGGAAATTCAGCTTTCGACCAACGAGCTAAAACCCCTGCGCCGCAGTATTCACTTCATGCAGGAACAAATGTCGCAGGATGAAATCATGACGTTGCTTAACCGCTACGTAAACACGGAAGATAATCTCCATACACTCACTCGTATGGTAAGGCTAAGTTATGAAAACGGCGATACTCCCAACACTTAGCTTTTGCTGCGCTGCTTTGTTGTGGGGTTGTGGTAGCACGCCTCCGCCGCCCAGCCTGTCTGCACAGTATCAACAGCTTGCCCGGGATGCCGGTTTTTCGGTGTACGCCATGCGGAATATTGCCAATCAGGCCTACCAGAACAACGACCTGCCGCTTATGGCGAAGGCACTGTGGAAACTATGCCAGCGAGGGGTTGCCTCAACGGGCGTTACCGATGATTGTGCGGCATTGCTCGACGTGGCAATTATTCAGGGCGATGAGTTAGCCCAGGCAAGAGCCCATCTGGCGCAGTATTTTATTACCGGCAACCGGGGTGATTATGCGCGGGCCATGGCAGCACTGCCAGCTAAGGACGCTTCTTACCGGGCAATCTTCGATATCAGTGTGGATAACTGCCTCAACAATTCACAAAGCACCGAGTGGTTAGCCCTGCAGTGTTATCTCTCTGGAAAAGCGGCGCTTAATGAACCGGCTTTACAGAAAGCCCTGCTGTTATTTGAACAGTTTGATGCCCGTCATAACATGGCAGACAGCTATTATTTACTGGCACAGTTAAAGCACCAGCAGGGTCAGCCAGACGCGGCCGCCGATTATGCGTCGCGAGCAGCGTTGCTGCTTAGTCAGCTGGGCGAAGCCGCCCGGGCAGAGCAGGTCAGAACCTGGCGAAGGAATACGGTTCATGCTCAGTAGCCTGGGAATAAAAACCCGGCGTTATGCCAGTGTGCTGGTAGGGATCACTGGTCTGCTCGGGCTGGCGATAAATACCTGCCCGCAACTCTTAAAGCCTCAGCGACGACGTATATTCTGGTTGCTGTTCAAACGCCAGTTGTATAACTCAGGCCTCAGAGCGGCATCGATTAACACCATTATTGCGGTATTACTTGGCGTGTTCGTGATGTCCAAGGCCTACTCGGTTATTCCCAATAACATGCAGTTTATCGATTACTATGCGCAGTTTTTTAATATCGTAGTGAATCGGGAAATCGGCCCTTTAATATCCGGAATCATTCTGATTGCCCGTTCCGCCTCGGCGGTAACCGCAGAAGTGGGGCAAATGCAGTTGTACCGCCAGTTTGATGCTTTGTCTGCGGTAAATATGAGCCCGGCGCTGGTTTTTCTGTTGCCGGTATTCTTTGCGTTTCCGCTGTCTTTGTTGCTGATGTTTTTCTATTTTAATCTGATATGCGTGTTTACCTCCTATGCGGTAATTGAGTTATATCATGAGGGCGGTATTACGCTGATGGCATTTATCCGTGCCCTGCTCGAGCAGCTCACTTTTACCGAAGTGCTGGTGAGTATGACCAAAGCGCTGGTAGGCGGCTGCCTGATTGGTCTGGCGAGTCTGTTTTTTGGTTACAATGTGCAAGACCGTTTTACCGATGTGTCGCGGGCAATTTCTAATTCAAATACCTTTCAACTGTTTGCGTTTTTTGTGCTGAACGTGGGCTTGTCCTACCTGGTGTACCTATGACCTGCTTACAGATTGATAATGTTGATTTGCGGTTCAACAACAATGTGGTGTTCCGGCAGCTCAACCTGCGCGTTAACAGCGGTGAAATTGTATGTATTGAAACCGGCGTACTGGATGGCGGTTCCAGTTTATTAAAGCTGGCTGCCGGGTTATGCGAACCGGATCACGGCAACATTATTATCGAAGGTTTGTCGCTGAGGGATATGACTGAACAGGCGCGTTTTAAAGCTACCTGTATGGCTTTTGAAGACGGTGGGTTACTGAGTATATTCACTAACTACAATAACATTGCCTTTCCGATGCTGTACCATACGCGGATGTCGGAGAAAGAAATTGCCGGGCAGATACAGCCCCTGGCAGAGGCATTGGCAATGACCGACTTACTGGCGCTGGAGCCGCATCAGCTGAATGATGTGCAAACCCGTATGATGAATCTGTTACGGGCTATGGTGTTTCGACCTAAACTGATATTACTGGATGAAGTGCAAAGCGGGATGTCACACGAAATGCGTGAAAATATGCTAAATGTGTTGCTCAGGGAACAGCAAGAGCATCACTATGCGGTAGTGATGACGGTCACCGCCGGCGATCGTACCGACTTTGCCGACCGGGTACTGGCAATCCATAACCATCAACTGGAGGAAGTACAATGAGCTTTGCGCCATCACAGTCGCTGTCTTCCCGTGCGCAGGATACGCTGCTTGGTTTGTTTGTGATTGTGGCCGTGTTACTGGCTGGCTGGTTACTGTTTGAGGATTTACAGGAGCAACACGCCGATCAACTGCGTTTCCGGGCTAACCTTTCTTCGTCGTTTGGGCTGGGTGTGGGCTCGCCGGTAAAAATTAACGGCGTCAGCGTGGGCCGGATTGATAACATCCGCCTCAGTGAACAGGGGCAGGTGGCGCTGGACTTAGTGATGCAGCGGGAATACCAGTCACTGTACCGGGCGGGAAGCCGGCTAAAGATAGATTCTACCCTGGCCATTGATAACGTCTTGTCGGGGGCGGCCATTGCTTTTATTCCCGGGCCGGCCGGGCAATTACAAAACGGTGCCTTGCTGGAAGCCGAAGAGCCACGCTCAATACAGGATCTCATGCAGGAATGGGATATTCAGGCACTGTCAAAAAAAGTGGCCGATATTTTGGTGAACCTCGACAAAATAGTTACCAATGTGAGTGATAATCAGGACTCACTGACCAAAAGTCTGGAAAACGTTGCCACGCTGACCTCCAGTATGACCGAAGCCAGTCAGCAGTTGCCTGATGTGCTTAATCAGATGCAGCGCACCATGCAGGTGATGGAAACTACCCTGCAGGAAGGATCGCAGACGGTTAACGATAATATGGCTACCTTTGCCGGGGTGGCAGAGCAGTCGGCACAGTTAATGGAAAGTATTAATGCTATCGCGGTGAATATGGAACCCACCGTGGCAGAAATGCCAGAAACCCAGGCATTGCTTAACAATTTATTGTTTGAGGTAAATGGTCTCACCCGCCAGTTACGTCAACATTGGTTATTACAGGGCGGGGAGCCCGCGCCGGCATCAGGCAAGGGGCCGGAAAATAATGGTTTGTTCCCGCCCGATGAATCCCTATACGACCCTGCGGTACCACCGCCTGTGGAAGGAGAACCCAAGTCATGAATAAGCTGTCTGTGCGCCTGTGGTTAGGTGCGGTGTGTCTGGTGTTGGCTGGTTGTACGGTAAGTACAAAAGACACGGTGCTGGTGGGGCCACCGCAACGTTCAACCAGTAGCGAAGTTGAGAACAACACCGGGGTAAGCGGTGATCAGCAGGCTATCCCCTCGAGCATTGCGATTTTGCCCTTCAGCAATGTCACTGAGGAAAAAGTTGCCGGACCGCTGCTTCGACAGGTCATTAACAGCCAGCTTTCCGGCCGGAATTTTTCGGTAATGCATCCGGGCGAAGTGGATAAGCGGCTACCGTCGGGACCGCTGGATCATACACAAATGGCATCTTATCTTGGCGTTGAAGGTGTACTGGTAGGTGAAGTGGTAGATTTCGAACGTTTTTTTGCCGGGATTTACTCAGAGATCCGCCTGGGCATCAAACTGTCACTGTATAACACCAAAGGTGACGTGGTATGGACTGGCGAGCATGAAGTCACTCAACGTGCCGGTGGTGTGTCGACTACCGCCTGGGGCTTATTACTCAATGCTGCGATTGCCGCCATGAATCTGGATGATGAAAACCTGCTGGCAGCCGCCGACGAACTGGGCCGCAAAGTGGCTTTTGAATTTCCGCAACCGCGTTTTTATAAAGGCAGTGCCGGGCCTCTTATTGAATCAGTTATTCACGACAAAGCCGGCAAATGGTTACGTTATGGCGACGTAATCGAAGTTGGCGTGAAAGGCGAGGCAGGTTTGCAGGCATTTGTGGAGCTTGGCAATCAGCTTCGTACCGAGCTTAAAGAAGTAGAGCCAGGGGTTTATATCAGTGAGATCCCGGTACAACCGGATTGGAACGAGCAGCGGGTAACGGTTACCGGTATCCTGCAAGACACCGATGGCAGCACCAATACGCTGCTGAGTATTACCGGGCTGGTGAATTTTGACAATGAAGCGCCACCGCCGGTAACTAATCTGGTAGGCAGTCAGACTGAAAGCACCCTTAAGCTGGCCTGGCAGGATGCCGAAGTTGCTGCTGCCTATAAAGTAACGCGCACCGATGACAGTGGTAGTAAAGTCATACAGCAGAGCAGTGATTCATTCGTGAACCTCGACATTGATTCGGAAGCATTCAGTAAGAGTACCTATGAGGTGGTTGCCATCGATGAGGCCGGCAATGCCAGTGAGCCTAAGGCACTGACGCTGACTACCTATATAAAGGAAGTGGGTAAACAAACCTTTGTGAGCGGCCCGCTGCAGGGGGGGTATACCGGTATTTTGTCGCTTACCGAAACCTTCAGTCCTTATCAGGTAAAAGGTGAGGTGGTGTTTGAGGAAGACAGTGAGTTGTATATCGAGCCGGGTGTAGTGCTGGAGTTTGAACCTGGTGCCACTATCGAAATTAACGGTGAAGCCTATTTCTGGGGGCTGAAACAGGATATCCGCATTCGAGCCAGCGGCGAACAGGCGCGTCGGGAGCCGTATCTGATTGTGAACAATACCAAGCCAACACAAATCTCAGGGCTTAAAATCTCCGGTGCCGGCATAGGCATACTGGTTAAATCCGGTCAGCCACTGCTGGAAGCCATTGAGATAACCGGCAGCCGTTTTACCGCCCTGAGTATTGAAGGTGAGTCCAATGTGACCTTACGCTCATGTGTGATTGACGGCAGTAATACGGCCGGTATTGTGGTGAGCGATTATGCCAAGCTAAATATGACCGACTGCACGCTGCAGAATAATTTTCCGTTTCATATTCAGAACGCGTCCAGTTATGAGGTCATAGCAGAAGGCAACAAATGGCAACCTGCGCCATCTGAGACGTCAATTTTAGGTAAAGTAAGGACTAAATAATGAGAAAGCTATTATTCGCCCTGGCGCTGGTAAGCAGCGGTAGCATTGCCGCGGACGCTCATTATGAAGAGTGGACAGCGGCCGGTGGTAAAATTAACTGGACCACGGCGCAAGTGTCTGCCGAAGGTTACGGTTTGCCACCTGGCAATGTGGGCGGTAAAGCCGGACCATTACTGGCGTGCCGTGCGGCAGTGGTGGATGCTCAGCGTAATCTGCTGGAGGCCACCCAGGGGGTCAGAGTAACCGCGACCACCGTTATCGACAATTATATGTTGAGTAACGATGAGGTGAAAAGTGAAGTGGAGGGGATTATTCGTAATGCCCGGATTATCAGCCGCACCCCTGCCGATGATGGTAGCTGCAAGATAGAAATGGTGATCAACCTGGGCGGCAAGGCTTCTAAAACCATTTATCAGGAAGTTTATCAGGAAACCGGGCTGCAAAGTTTTTATCGCTCAACCCTCGACTGGCTAGGCGGGACATTGATCAGTAAAGCTTATGCTCAGGACGAGGTGGAGCTGGAGCAACCGGTATGGCTACAGGAAATGGAAAAGCTCAACCGCCGGTTATCGGTTATTGAGCAAAAGTTGGTTGAGAACCGTCGTGAGGAAGCTCAGCCTGCGCCGGCTGCCGATGTGCAGCCCACCGGGCTGGTGGTGGATGCCAGAGGCAGTAACTTTATCCCGTCACTGAGTCCTAAAATTCGCCAGTTACGCGGTGCAGTAGTGTACCCGGATCAGGGTGCTAGTAGTGAACGCTTACTGGAGCGTGGTCAATTGGTGTCTTTATTCGCCCGCGATGTAGACTTTGCCGTGCAGCACCCCGTTGTAGGTAATCGCCCGCTGCTAGTTAAGGCCTTGCGTACCTATGGTGATACACGTACCGAAATTGTGCTGGCCAGCGAATATGCAGAGCGTATTATTGAGCTTAATGATAAAGGCTTTTTCAATGAAGCTGGCGTCATCATTGTACTCGATTAAGCGTTAATCGCTTAGCAACCTTGCATAGATATATACAATTCCTACGCCATAAATTGGGCCGTAAAGGCCCAATTGCTATTCGTTGTCCGTGACAACATAGCCAAACTGAGGTCGTTTAAGGCATACTAAACGACCTCGAAGATTACTGTCTATGTCTATGCCTGATTTATCCCAACGTCATACTTTTGGTATCGCCAGTCGTTGCCGCGTACTCCACGAGTTTTGCTCGGTGCAACAACTTCTCGATTTATACCCCCGCGAAACTCCTTGTTATATCATGGGAGAGGGAAGTAATACGATTTTTACCGAAGACTATGATGGTCAGGTTTTGGTGAATAAAATTACCGGCGTTGAAGCTTGTCATGAGCCCGGTGGCGTGAGCCTGCGGGTGGGCGCAGGTGAAAACTGGCATACACTGGTGGCCTATACCATGGAGCAAGGTTGGGGAGGCCTGGAAAACCTCGCGCTGATCCCCGGTTCTGTGGGGGCCGCACCCATTCAGAATATAGGTGCATACGGCCTGGAAGTCGGTGAGCGAATCAGTCAGGTAGAGGTGGTGGATGTTATCACCGGCAAGGCATTTACGTTAACCCGGGACGAATGCCAGTTTGGTTACCGGGACAGCCGCTTCAAGCGTGCCGAAGCAAAGCACTGGGTAGTCACTCACGTGCACTTCTGGCTGGCCAACGATATAACACCGGTAACCGCCTACGCAGAGCTGGCAGCGCTGGATAACCCAACTCCTGTAGAGATTTTCAATAAGGTGATCGAGGTGCGCCAGCAAAAGTTACCGGATCCTGCGGTGCTGGGTAACGCCGGCAGTTTTTTCAAAAACCCGACTATCACTACCAGTGAGTATGAAGCTCTTAAAAAGTTGCATCCAACTATTCCTGGCTTTGTGGTCAATAACCAACAGGTAAAGGTACCGGCTGCCTGGCTAATTGATAACGCCGGGTTTAAAGGCCAGTGCATAGACGGCGTTTGTTGTTATCATCGCCAGCCGCTGGTGCTGGTCAATCAACATCATGCTACGGGCGAAGCACTGCTTGCGTTGGCCCGGGCGATTCAGCAAAAGGTCTCACAGTTATTTTCCGTCATACTCGCGCCCGAGGTGAGACTACTGGGTAAACAAGGACGTATAGAGCTATGAAACATAAATCCCGCGAGGTAAGGCAACAGCTGCTTTGCTTGCTGGCGGACGGTGACTTTCACTCCGGTGAAACCCTGGCCCAAACATTAAACTTATCCCGCACCGCTATTGCCGGGCATATCAATCAGCTTATTGACTGGGGGCTGGACGTATTCAAGGTAAAAGGAAAGGGCTATAAATTAAATCGCCCGCTTAAGCTCCTCGATGCTCAAACCATTACCGATGCTTTTAGTAATAAACCCTATGCCGACATCAGTGTGCTCCAGGTAATCGAATCAACCAATACAGAGCTGAAGAACACCGACCGTGTGCGGGCGAATGGTGATACGGTGCTGGCTGAAATCCAAACCGCTGGTCGCGGCCGCCATGGTCGCCAGTGGCTGGCGCCGGTTGGCGGTAGCTTAACGTTTTCCATGTACTGGCGTTTCAATGATGGCTATCAGGGGATGGGCGGTCTTTCACTATTAGTCGGCGTGGCCATATGCCGGGCACTGCGAGACTGCGGTGTGGAAGAAGCACGGCTTAAGTGGCCTAACGATGTGTACCTGTATGGTAAAAAGCTGGCCGGGGTACTAATTGAAGTGGAAGGGCAAATTGGCGCACCCGCCGATTGTATTATTGGCATAGGTTTAAATGTTAGGGTACCGGCTCACGAGTACGATGTGGGCCAGCCGCATACCGATCTAAGCCAGGTTCTCGGTCCCGATGTCGATCGGAATGAGGTTGCGGCCCGTATCATCGAGCAACTCTGGACCCTACTGCCTGATTTTACCCAGCGTGGTTTCGAGCCGTATATCGAAGAATGGCAACACCTGGACTGGTTTGCCGACCGCACCGTGGTGGTAAAAACAGGCGACAAACGAATTAGTGGCATTAACCGGGGTATTGACGCCAGTGGCGCGCTGCTACTTGAAACAACAGACGGCATAACCCGGTTCCACGGAGGAGAGGTAAGTTTACGTGCAAACTAACAGCGTATTGCTGGTGGATATTGGTAACACCCGAATTAAATACCGTTTATTAACTGATAATGGCGATAACGTCACAACGGTTGATGACCTGTCGGCATTAATTACTTATATAGAGGCCGCACCGCTTACTCATTTATATATCGCCAATGTGGGTAAGCCGGCAGTGGAAGAAGCGCTGGCACAATTATGTAACGAACAACAGATTATATTTTGCGCGGTAAAAACAGAAAGCGAGGCATTTGGTATAACTAACAGTTACCAGAATCCACAAAAAATGGGCGTGGATCGCTGGCTGGCCATTTTAGGTGCGGCAAAATTAACCGATAAACCTTTTGCTGTCATTGATGCAGGCACGGCGGTAACGGTAGATTTTGTGGCAGATGGTCAACATTTAGGCGGTTGGATAGCGCCAGGCTTTCATACAATGAAAAAAGCATTGCTGTCGAATACCACCCGGGTTTTCGAAAATGAGACCGTGCCGGAACAATTAATTGCCGCCAGTGACACCGAAGAATGTGTCGCCATGGGATGCCTGGCCGCGCTACAGGGTGTTTTTTGGTCAGCTAAACGCCGATTAAATAATCAATTTAAAGAAAATGTCATAATTTTTACTGGTGGCGATAAAAAACTGCTGACAAGTGCTTGCGACGGTGATAGTCTCAGCGCCGCGAATTTGGTGATAGATGGCCTTGCCCGCTATGCTGAAAAAGCTTCTTTTGATTGATTTAGTTCAATTAAACGACAGGGTGGTAAATTAATAACCACTCAGTCAAAAAAAAGAAAATTTTTCGCAAAAGCCTATTGCACTGAGTGATTCATTACTCTAGAATTCGCACCCACTTGATGAGGAGCCGACTTAGCTCAGTTGGTAGAGCAACTGACTTGTAATCAGTAGGTCGCCAGTTCGATTCCGGCAGTCGGCACCATTCATCAATCTCTGGAGGGGTACCCAAGCGGTCAACGGGAGCAGACTGTAAATCTGCCGGCTCAGCCTTCGCAGGTTCGAATCCTGCCCCCTCCACCACTTTCTATGAGTGTGGCAAGAGAATTAGGAATGCGGGCATCGTATAATGGCTATTACCTCAGCCTTCCAAGCTGATGATGCGGGTTCGATTCCCGCTGCCCGCTCCAAGTCCCGTGCTGATATAGCTCAGTTGGTAGAGCGCACCCTTGGTAAGGGTGAGGTCGGCAGTTCAAATCTGCCTATCAGCACCATTTCTCCCCAGCTCATGTAATAATACGTAAATTCACCTAACATTGTACTTTGCTGGGATATTAGAAAAATGGCAAAAGAAAAGTTTGAACGTTCGAAACCCCACGTAAACGTGGGTACTATCGGCCACGTTGACCACGGTAAAACCA
>JAAFAI010000035.1 GCA_018222405.1 Gammaproteobacteria bacterium
GCTCGTCGGGCTCATAACCCGAAGGTCGTAGGTTCAAATCCTGCTCCCGCAACCAAATAATCAACGTTTGTAAAAACAAGCAGTTGATACCAGAATAAAACGCAGCAATGCGTCGCTAAGAATAACACGATAAAACGTGCAATGTTTCAGACGCGGGATGGAGCAGTCTGGTAGCTCGTCGGGCTCATAACCCGAAGGTCGTAGGTTCAAATCCTGCTCCCGCAACCACCTTTAAAGCCCTGGCAAACGCCGGGGCTTTTTTGTTTGTCGTAAACCGTATTCCGGTGAGTATTCCTCAGCTTTGCCACCCGGAGATTCAATACTATTTCAGGTAACTCCATTGAGATAAGTTTAGCTTATTTCCTAGCAGCCCTAATAATCGCCAGAACCTGCTCATTGTCTGTGTGTTTTCAGCGATTTTGTATTCAGTTGTGCTCTGTGAAATCTTTTCGAATGACTGCATGTTTGCTCCTAAACGTTGTTGTTAGTGAGGATTGTTATGTTTATTGCTGTACTTCACCAACGATTAAAATTAAGCTCAGATATAAGTTAATCTTATTTTATTTTGGTATGGATAAACGTCTGCGCTGGTTAAACAATTTAATGTGCTTTGAGGTGGCAGCCCGGCATCAGAGTTACAGCAAGGCTGCTGAGGAGTTGTTTATTTCTCAGGCGGCGGTTAGCCAGCAAATGCGGCAATTAGAAAGTAATCTGCATGTAAAGCTGTTCAACCGTGAGGCCAGAAAAATGCGCCTTACTGAGCCTGGTAGAGTGTTGCTCAGTGCTTGCCAGAAAGGCTTTGCGGAGGTGATTGACGGGTTAAATCAGGTTCAGGAAGCGCCCCTTGATGGCGAGTTAAAAGTCAGCTCAACCCAGGCTTTTTGTGCTCTGTGGCTGGTACCGCATTTATTTGAGTTCTTTAAACTTCACCCTGGGATCAATGTAAACGTGCAGGGCTCTAACCGCATTGAAAATCTGCATGATGGTAATATTGATGTGGCCATTCGCTTTAGCACTTCCAGCGCGGGTTTAACCGATGAGTCGTTGATTATTGAGCGCATCGATGAAAACCACGTTTACCCGGTGTGTTCCGGTGACTATCTCAGCAAAAATGCTATAAACGACGCTAAGAGTATGCTTAATGCCAGATTGTTTAGTCTGGCCTACGAAAACAAAGTGGACTGGGAAAGTTGGTTTGAGTTTGCCGGGGTTGAGGTTTATCCGCAACAACTGCGCAAAACCGAAGTGACTTCCAGTGATCTTGCCTTAAGTGCGGTGTTAGCCGGGCACGGAATTATGCTGGCATCGGACATTATGGTGGGCGAATACGTCAGGACGGGGCAACTGGTTATTCCATTGGATGTACCGCATCCGGTGAAATGGAAATCACATTTGGTTTATGCAAAGAATAATCCCAGGCATAAACGGATTGCGGTGTTTTGCCAATGGGTTAAAGAAAACCTGGCCAGGACTCCGGGAATAAGCTCTCTGTAAACGGTAAAAGCTAACTTTATTTGAAGCGTACCCGTTTGCTCAGGAGTACTGGCGCAAGATGGCGTTGTGCACGATATTGCCAATACAGATCAAGCCGATATTAAGTCCTTACCCTGCCAAAAGCCCCTTAAGTAGGCTAACAATAGTCAGATTCAATATGAACGATAAACATTCATCGTCTTTTGCAAAACAAACTAAGCCAGTCCTTCAGGAGGCTGTGAGCAATGAAGCAGTGAGTGGGTTGGTGGCCGGGGTATCTCACGAGATAAACACACCTTTGGGCGTCAATATTGGCAATTGCACGTTACTCATTGAGTTGCTCGATGAAATTTCCAAAAAATACAACTCCGGAGCACTTGATGCAGAATTTTTTTGCGAATTCCTGGATACCGCCAGGGATCTGTCAGCCAGTATGCTCAAAAACATGCGCAAGGCATCAAAACTACTGTCTACGTTTAAACAGGTGGCGGTAAAAAACACTGATGAAGCAAATATGTTGGAGCAAGTAGATATTGCTGAGTGTGCTAATGAGTTTGTCGCAGCTCACGCTATGCACAACAAATCTTCACAAATCACCTTCGCTGTAAAAATTCCCCCTGGTGCTGTAGTTTCCACTTACCCTGCGGTGATAACGCAAATTCTGACCGCCTTAACGTCAAACACCTTTATTCATGGTCTTGGCGTGGGCATTAGTGAAGAGCTATTACCGAAAGTTTTCGATCCGTTTTTTACTACTCGCAGAGGGGCAGGGAATGCCGGGTTAGGTTTAAGTATTGTGCATAATTTGGTCAGAGAAGTGCTGAAAAGTGAAGTTTATTATTAAAGTCAGCCCAAAAAGGGTTTTAAAGTGTCTTTTAAAATCCATAATCTCGCGCCTTGTCAGTCTGGTGATGAAAGCTAGTGCCTTGTTTTATAGTGTGAATGTGGCAAAATAAGTTGGTTAATAAATTATTTTTATAAAGCTTGCGCGGTTGAATGATTTAGTTTTGCCTCAGCGTTTGACAAGCGTCATGGGTTTACGGCAATCTTTATAAAATAAGGGAAGCACAATATTTACTTTTGTTAATAGATGGCTGGCAATAAGCAGGCAGGCTTAGTTAGCGACGACGTTGTTTATAACCACTAAGGCCTTCTGTAATGCCGTCTGTCTCGGACTTGTTTTCTATTCCCGATTCTTCCTTACTCCTGGTGGGGGAGTATAACTCTTCACTGGTGCTACTCTCAGTGGCCATTGCCGTGTTTGCCTCATTCATGGGGTTTCAGGTGGCGACTCAGGCAGCTAACGCGAAGACCTGCCGGGGACGCAGGGGTTTGCTTGCCGTAGGAGCGTTTGCTCAGGGCAGTGGCATCTGGTCGATGCACTTTATTGGCATGCTGGCATTTGAACTTTGCACGCCGGTTTCTTATACCTGGTTTACCACCCTGCTTTCCATGCTTCCCGGAATAGCCGCTGCGTGGGTGGCTCTCAACCTCCTTACTCAACACACTATCAGCAACAGACAAATCGTTATTGGTGGGGTGTTAGTGGGCGCCGGTATTGGTGCCATGCACTATATTGGTATGGCAGCCATGGATATGGCGCCGCTGCTGCGTTATGACCTGAGCATCTTTTTATTGTCGGTGATCGTTGCAGTGGTACTGGCGATGATATCGTTATGGGTAAGACACGGTCTACAGCGTCTGTTAAACAATAAACTCACAAAGTTCACAACCAATGTTCTGGCCGGGGCGGTAATGGGCTGTGCCATTTCTGCCATGCACTACACAGGTATGGCGGCTGCTCGCTTTGTCAGGCCTCCCGGGTTAGAACTGTCTGATCAGCCGTCAGAAATGTCGTTTTACCTGGCAGCCAGTGTCACCTTTATCGCATCCATTATGATTGCCCTGGTGCTGGGGATCAGCCTGTTGGTCAAATACCGAGAGGCATCAGCCGATGCCCGTCGTTCGCAGGTGAGAATGATTAGCCTGATGGAATCTGCCGTTGAGGGTATCCTGACCATTAACGACGAAGGGGTTATTCAAACCGTAAATGAAGCGGTAACCACCATTCTCGGCTGGCAACGAATGGAATTGGTTGGCACACCTCTCACCGATTTCCTGCCTGAGGACCGCCGGCATCTCTATGGCCACCGGTTCTTTAAATATGCCGAAGAGCCTGAGGGAATTCAGCTTATTGGTAACAGTCGCGATGTGGAAGCGTTTAACCGCGAAGGTAAGCTTGTGCCATTACGCATCAGCTTATCGCATACTCAGGTTGCCGGAGAATCGCTGTTTATATTGTTTATCGCCGATATCAGTGAACGACTGGCGATGGAAAAAGTGATTCGTGAAAACGAACTTAAATTTCGCTCACTGATTGCCAATATCCCGGGCATCGCTTATCGCTGTTTAAACCAGCATGACTGGCCTATGGTGTTTATCAGCGATGCGGTAAAAAAGATTACCGGTTACGGCCCGGATGAATTTTTACTGCCAGACCCTACGGTAAGCTTTATTGATTTGTTTCATCCGGATGATCTGGAAACGATCGAGCAGGCGCTGGTGGGTCAGACCGAATACAGCATGGAATACCGCATCTTTAACAAAGCCGGTGAGATCCGCTGGTTGCGAGAGCACGGCCGGTATATCCGCGACGACAACGACGAAATCCTCTGGCTGGATGGTTTTATCATGGATATTACCGATCGCCGGCAAATGGAAGATGACTTGCTGATTGCTAAGGATGCCGCGGAACAGGCTGCTGCGGCCCGGGCTGCATTCCTGGCCAACATGAGTCATGAGATCCGCACGCCAATGAATGCGGTGATTGGTTTTAGTGACATCCTGCTGGATACACCGCTTAACACTGAGCAACATAAACATCTGTCGACGATAAATCGTTCAGCCCGCTCATTGCTTCATTTGTTAAATGACATCCTCGACAGCGCCAAACTAGATAAAGGCAAGCTGGAACTGGAGTTGGTAGATTTTATTCTGAGCGAAGAAATCGACACGGTGATTTCTACTTTCTGGCTGGAAGCTAAACGCAAGGGGCTCGACTTACAGGTGACACTGGGCGATAACCTCGCACAGGGCTATCGCGGTGCGCCGGAACGTATACGTCAGGTACTGAGTAATTTAATTGGTAACGCGGTGAAGTTCACCGAGTCAGGCCAGGTGAGTTTGCGCGTGAGTCAGGTTAATGACGGCCATGTACAGTTTACTATCTCAGACACTGGCATTGGTATGACACAGGAACAGTGCCAGAGGGTGTTCGATGCGTTTGCTCAGGCCGATGCTTCGATGTCGAGGCGCTTTGGTGGCACCGGCCTTGGTACTACGATTTCAAAGCAACTGGTTGAGTTGATGGGCGGCACTATCGAAGTTCGCAGTGAGCCCGGAGAGGGAACTCAGTTCAGCTTTATACTACCACTTGCCGCCATCGACAGCACCAGCCATGTGCAGCGCCTGCATGCTATTCAGTTACCCGCATTGCGGATCCTGATTGTGGATGACATTGAACAAAATATCGAACTGCTCAATTTATTACTCAAACGCGGCGGTCATAGCGTGGATATTGGCCGCGATGGCCAGCAGGCCCTCGATTTAATGGCCCAGCATCAGTACGACGTGGTGCTAATGGATTTGCAAATGCCGGTGCTGGATGGCTTAACCGCTGCCCGTCAACGTCGTGAATATGAAAAAAACAATGGCCTGAAGGCAACCCCGATTATTGCGCTGACCGCCAGCGTCCTGGCTCAGGATAAAAAATCCGCCAGTGAGGCTGGCATGGAAGGTTTTGCCAACAAACCCATCGACTTTCCGGTACTGTGCAATGAAATCGCTCGCGTGCTTGGCATTCAGGGTAGTGCGCTGGCAATGCGCGCCGAACCTCAGGAAGCGCTGCTTATCGACTGGTCCCGCGGCGAGAGCTTGTGGGGTTCAAAACATAAACTGGTAAAAGAGATAAATCGCTTTTGTAGTGATATTACCCTTGCCAGGGAAACTTTTGTAAGCCTGACTGAGCAGCAGGACTTTGCCGAGCTAAAAGTGCTAGTGCATCGTTTCAAAGGCGTGGCTGGCAACCTCGGCCTGATAAAAATCATGCATGCCTGCAAAGCCATTGAACAGGATTGTTACGATAAGGTAGCACCTGTTGACTCGGTAGCCGACTTGTACAGCCTGGTACCATCAGTTCAGAGCGCTGTTGCCACGGAGCAGGATAATGATCTGCAACAGTCTGCTGTAGTCGATAGCCAGGAATTACGGGCTATACTGGAGCGTATTACGCATTCAGTTAAAAATAATCGCATTGAAGAGGCCGAATTAGCCTTGCTTGGTGGCTACCAGAACAGCCGCTTTGCCAATGAAATTCAATCGATAATGGATGCCATAGAAGATTTTGAATTTGAACAGGCGATTACGATGCTGTCTGCACTAATCGACAAACTGGACGAATAGCAACCATGCAAAACACTGCGCTAAAACCCACTTTTTTGGTGGTTGATGATGAACCGGCAAACCTGAGGGTACTCAAACATCTGCTGGCAGAACATTATACTCTGGCATTTGCCAAAAATGGTCCTGAAGCACTGCGGGTCGCAGAAGCTCAGTTACCTGATCTTATTTTACTGGATGTAATGATGCCTGGCATGACTGGCTTTGAAGTATGTCAGGCGCTTAAGGAAAACGTGATCACCCGGGCTATCCCGGTGATTTTCGTTACCGCACTGAGTGAAGAACAGGACGAAACCGAAGGTTTTGCGGTTGGCGGTGTGGATTACATTACTAAGCCTATTTCACCCGCAGTAGTGAAAGCGCGCATCAAAACGCATTTATCGCTGGTGCAGGCTGATGAACTCAAGCGCACCCGGTTGCAGGTGGTACAGCGTTTAGGCCGGGCGGCTGAGTACAAAGATAACGAAACCGGGATGCATGTTCTGCGTATGAGTCATTACTCAAAGGTCCTGGCACTGGCCTATGGCTTAAATGAGGAACAGGCTGATACGCTGCTGCACGCGGCTCCCATGCATGACATTGGTAAGATCGGCATCCCTGATCACATAATGCTTAAGCCTGGTAAACTCACCGAGGAAGAATTCGCGGTAATGAAAACGCACCCGGAAATTGGTGCTGAAATTTTGGGCGAAGCGGACTCCGACCTATTGCGGATTGCAAAATCCGTGGCCATGACCCATCACGAAAAGTGGGATGGCACTGGTTATCCCAACGGCTTACAAGGCGAGGATATTCCGGTAGAAGGGCGCATCGTGGCGGTAGCCGATGTGTTTGATGCATTAACCAGCAAGCGCCCGTATAAAGAAGCCTGGACAGTAGAGAAAACTCTGGCAGTGATGAAAAGTGAAGCAGGTAAGCACTTCGAACCCTACCTGATTGAGTTACTTGAAGAAAATCTTGAGGAAATTCTGACCATTAAGGAACGCTGGCGGGAAGATTAAATTATCGTGACAATCCAGTCTGAAGCGGGATTGCCGGTTGCTAAATCAACAAGCAGGCAGTATAATGCGTGTCAGATTATGGCTGGTACCGGTAATTAGTGATTACCAGCACCTACGCCTTACGGGTTTTTATTGTTGTATTGCACCAATAGTAACCTTGCCTGATGTGGGCAAAAGGGACCGAATTTTTATTGCAAAAAGCCCCGTTTAATCGGGGCTTTTTGTTAGCTCGGTCTCACGCACAAAGCGATACCGAGCAAGGTATCAGTATATTGGGCATTATGCCCTTTTTTCGTTTTTGGAGGTTTGGATTGTCAAAGCTAGAGCAACGTTTAAGCGAAATGTTGAATCCGGCGGTAGAAGCATTGGGGTTTGAATTACTGGGGGTGGAGTTTGTCCGCGCCGGAAAGCATTCAATCCTGCGGGTTTACATTGATCATGAGAATGGCATCAACGTAGATGATTGTGCGGATGTCAGCCATCAGGTCAGTGCAGTCCTGGATGTGGAAGATCCAATCAATACTGAATACAACTTAGAAGTCTCATCGCCTGGTATGGACCGCCCGTTATTTAAAGAGGCGCACTATGCACAGGTGGTGGGCGAAACCGTCGCTGTCAGAATGGCATTGCCGTTGGATAACCGACGCAATTTCAAGGGGAAATTACTGGCGTGTGAAAATGGCACGTTAACTATCGAGGTCGATGGCGAGCAATTTGATTTGCCGGTCAGCGGGATTGAAAAAGGTAATTTGGTTCCAACATTCGAATAATACGGAATAAAACTGCGTGCCCAACCGCATGCAACCAGTGAGGCAAAAATGAATAAAGAAATTTTGTTAGTGGCAGAAGCCGTTTCTAATGAAAAACAAGTGCCAAGAGAAAAGATTTTTGAGGCGTTAGAATTTGCCATTGCAAGTGCCACAAAAAAGAAAAACGAAGGCGAAATTGAAGTACGCGTAAGCATTAATCGCGAAACCGGCGATTTTGATACCTTCCGTCGTTGGCTGGTAATTCCTGATGATCAGGAACAGGAAAATCCGTTTGCCGAACTTACCTTTTCTGCGGCGCAAATTGATGAGCCGGAGATCCAGGTGGGTGATTACGTAGAAGAGCAGATTGAATCAATCGCCTTCGACCGTATTACCACACAAACGGCGAAGCAGGTCATTGTGCAGAAAGTGCGTGAAGCAGAACGTGCACAAATGGTTGCCGAATATGAAGATAAAGTTGGCGAACTGGTAACTGGTACCGTTAAAAAAGTAAATCGCGACAACATCATTATCGATTTGGGTAACAATGCTGAAGGCGTTATTTACCGTGATGATATGCTGCCTCGCGAAACTTTCCGCCCGGGTGACCGGGTGCGCGGATTGCTGTATGTAATCCGTCCGGAAGCTCGCGGTGCACAACTGTTTGTGAGCCGTACCCATCCGGAGATGCTGGTTGAGTTGTTCCGACTGGAAGTTCCGGAAATCGCCGAAGAAACATTAGAAATTAAATCCGCCGCACGGGATCCTGGCTCACGAGCCAAAATCGCGGTTAAGACCAACGATAAGCGTCTTGACCCGGTTGGTGCCTGCGTAGGCATGCGTGGTTCACGAGTACAGGCAGTATCCGGTGAGCTGGGCGGAGAAAGAGTCGATATTGTGTTATGGGATGAAAACCCGGCGCAATTTGTTATCAATGCAATGGCACCTGCAGAAGTTGCATCCATTGTGGTTGATGAAGACACGCATACCATGGAAGTAGCAGTAGAAGCCGATAACCTGGCTCAGGCTATCGGTCGGAGTGGACAGAACGTTCGTCTGGCAAGTCAACTGACTGGCTGGGAACTGAACGTAATGACCATTGAGGATTTGAACCAGAAACACCAGGCAGAAAACGAAAGAGTTCTGGCGGTATTCGTTAACGGTCTGGACATCGACGAAGACTTCGCAAGTGTCTTGGTTGAGGAAGGCTTCACTTCATTAGAAGAAGTTGCCTATGTTCCAGTCAGCGAATTATTGGCCATTGATGGCCTTGATGAAGACACCGTTGAAGAATTACGTAATCGTGCACGTGCAGCACTGACCACTCAGGCACTAGCCAACGAGGAATCGCTTGAGAGCTCAGAACCCACCGAGGAATTGCTGAACCTTGAAGGTATGGACAAGCACCTGGCGTATGTTCTGGCAAGTAGAGGTATCATCGATTTGGAAGCGCTGGCTGAACAGGGCACCGATGATATCAGTGATGTAGAAGGACTGGACGAAGAGAAAGCCGGTGCATTGATTATGGCTGCACGAAACAAAGTCTGGTTCAACGAAGAATAAGGTCGACAAGGGGAAAAACGCGTAATGGCAGATGTATCCATTGAAAAACTCGCCAGTGATATCGGGACTAGCGTTGACCGGTTAGTGAGTCAGTTTAGCGACGCCGGCATTAAAAAAGCCGCCGGTGAGAACGTGACTGAAGATGAGAAACGCAAACTACTGGACCACCTGAGCAAACAGCACGGTGGTACCAATGGTGGTGAACCTAAGAAAATGACGTTGCAACGTAAAACAACCAGCACGTTAAGCTTAGGTAAGTCGAAAGAAGTAAAAGTTGAAGTTCGTAAGAAGCGTACTTACGTGAAACGTACGGACATTGAAGAGCAGCGTCAGGCAGAAGAAGAAGCCCGTCTGAAGCGTGAAGCGGAAGAAAAAGCGGCTGAGGAAGCTCGTAAAGCGGCAGAAGAGAAAGCGCGTAAAGCGGAAGAAGCCCGTAAAGCGGCCGAAGAAGAGAAAGCTCGCCGTGCTGAAAAAGCCAAGCAGGAAGCTGCTGCACGTGCAGAAGCCGAGTCTGAGCTGTCAGAAGAAGAGTTAAAAGAGCAGGAAGAAGCGCGTCAGGAAGAAGAACGTTTACGCAAGCAGCAGGAAGAAGAAGCGCAGCGTAAACTGGAAGAAGACGCGAAAAAAGCCGCTGAAGAAGCGCGTAAACTGGCTGAAGAAAACGAACGTCGCTGGAAAGAAGAAGAAGAGCGCCGTAAGAAACAAGAAGCCGAAGAAGTGCACATGCACTCAAACCGTTACGCGCAGGAAGCGGAAGACGAAGAAGATATGCAGGTTGAGCGTTCTTCACGTCGTCGTAAGAAGCCGAATAAGAAAGCCAGTGAAAGCCTCAAGCAAGGCTTTAACAAGCCAGCAGCGCCGGTTGAGCGTGTGGTTAAACTGGGTGAAACCATCACCGTTGGTGAGTTGGCAAGTCGCTTAGCCATTAAGGTTCAGGAAGTCATTAAAGCCATGATGAAAATGGGCGAAATGGCGACTATTAACCAGGTATTGGACCAGGACACTGCTGTACTGGTTGTCGAAGAAATGGGCCATAAATATGAACTGGTCAACGACAACGCGCTAGAAGATGAGTTGTTAGCAGGTTCAGGCAACGGTGATAAAACCACTCGCGCTCCGGTTGTAACCATTATGGGTCACGTTGACCATGGTAAAACCTCACTGCTCGATTACATCCGTCGCGCCAAAGTGGCGGCCGGTGAAGCGGGTGGTATTACCCAGCACATCGGTGCTTACAGCGTAGACACTGAAAACGGCAAGATCACGTTCCTGGATACTCCCGGACACGCCGCCTTTACAGCCATGCGTGCACGTGGTGCTACAGCAACCGACATTGTTGTTCTGGTTGTAGCCGCAGACGATGGTGTAATGCCACAGACTAAAGAAGCGGTTCAGCACAGTCGCGCAGCAGGCGTTCCACTGATTATTGCTGTTAACAAAATGGATAAAGAAGCTGCCGATCCGGATCGGGTTAAAACCGAACTGTCGCAACTGGAAGTTATCTCTGAAGAGTGGGGCGGTGAGCACCAGTTTGTTAACGTATCAGCCAAAACAGGTATGGGCGTTGATGAACTGCTGGAAGCTATCTCCCTGCAGGCTGAAGTTCTGGATCTTAAAGCAACACCAACCGGCCCAGGCCGCGGTATTGTAGTTGAGTCTCGCCTGGATAAAGGCCGTGGCCCGATTGCCTCGGTACTGGTTCAGGAAGGTGAAGTGAAAGCCGGTGATATCCTGCTGTGTGGTGAAGAATACGGTCGTGTTCGTGCCATGCGCGATGAGAACGGTAACGATGTAAAAGTTGCTGGTCCGTCAACGCCGGTAGAGATTCTGGGTCTTTCAGGTGTACCGGTAGCGGGAGAAGACGCACTGGTAGTGCAGGATGAGCGTAAGGCCCGAGAAGTGGCCGGTAAACGTCATCAGAAGAAACGCGAGCTTAAACTTGCCCGTCAGCAGAAAGCTAAACTGGAAAACATGTTTGCTAACATGGAAGCCGGTGACGTGAGCGAGCTGAACGTGGTACTGAAAGCTGACGTACAGGGCTCTGTTGAAGCGATTTCTGAGTCACTGACCAAACTGTCTACCAGTGAAGTTAAAGTGAATATCGTGGGTAGTGGTGTAGGTGGTATTACTGAAACCGACGCCAGCCTGGCGGCGGCATCAAGTGCTATCGTGGTTGGTTTTAACGTTCGTGCCGATGCAACCGCACGTCGCGTGATTGAAGCGGAAGAAATCGACCTGCGTTACTACAGCGTTATCTATGACCTGATTGATGAAGTGAAAGCGGCCATGAGTGGTATGCTGGCACCAGAATTCAAACAGGAAATCATGGGTCTTGCCGAAGTACGTGACGTATTCAAGTCACCGAAACTGGGCGCAATTGCCGGTTGTATGGTAACTGAAGGTACTGTTAAACGTAGCAACCCAATTCGTGTACTGCGTGAAAACGTGGTTATCTACGAAGGTGAGCTTGAATCGCTGCGTCGCTTTAAAGATGACGTTCAGGAAGTTCGTAACGGTATGGAATGTGGTATCGGTGTTAAAAACTACAACGACGTAAAAGTGGGCGACCAAATTGAGGTCTTCCAGGTAGTTGAAGTTAAACGCGAAATCTAAGCTCAGCGAATAACTAAAGTATAGCGGGGGCTCTGAAGCCCCCGCTTTTGTCTGTGCAATAGTCCGCTACACTAAAAGCAGGGCAGATTGCAAAACAGAGGAGAGTAACTATGGCTCGGGAATTTTCTCGAACTGATCGGGTTGCCCAGCAAATCCACAAAGAAGTGGCCAGTTTGCTGCAAAATGAATACAAGTACCGGGTAGGAAACCTGCCTTTTATTACGCTTTCTGATGTGGAGGTCTCCCGGGATCTGGCACATGCTAAAATCTTTATCACGTTTTACAACAGTGATGAAAAAGAAACTAAAGCGCAAATGAAACAGCTGGCCGAGAACACCGGCTTTCTGCGTAGCTTGTTAGCTAAACGCTTGCGTATGCGTGCGGTACCGCACCTGCATTTCTTTGAAGACAAGTCGATTACTGAAGGCATGCGTATCTCTAACCTGGTGAGTGAAACTATCGCTCGTGATAAAGAACGGTCGAATAACGACGACGAGCAGGAATAATCAGGTATGGCAAGAAAACGCAAAGGCCGGGCAGTAAACGGCATTGTGTTAATTGATAAACCTCTTGGCGGTTCATCAAACCAAATTTTACAAAAGGTGCGCTGGTTATATCAGGCTCAAAAAGCCGGTCATACCGGTGCACTCGATCCACTGGCTACCGGCATGTTACCGGTGTGCTTAGGTGAAGCCACCAAATTTTCTCAATATTTGCTCGACGCCGATAAAGAGTATGAAGTCACGGCCCGTCTTGGCATTCGTACCACAACGTCTGATGCCGATGGCGAAATCGTTGAGGAGCGTGATGTCTCATGCGGTGAAGAGGAAGTCCGCGCTGCGTGTTTATCGTTCTTAGGCAGCAGCAAGCAGGTACCCTCGATGTTTTCGGCGCTTAAGTACCAGGGAAAGCCGCTTTATTACTATGCCAGACAGGGCATTGAAGTGCCCCGTGAAGCACGTGATATCACCATATTTGAACTGGAAATTACGCGTATTGCTTTGCCAGAGGTGGACATGCGGGTACGGTGTAGTAAAGGCACTTACATTCGCTCGCTAGTAGATGATATTGGGCAGCAGTTAGGTTGTGGCGCTTATGTAACCCGGTTACACAGAACTAAAGTGGCAGATTATCCCACGCCGAATATGATTTCTGTGGAGGCTCTCGAAGCTATGGTAGAGCAGGAGGTTGCTGAGCGTGATTATAAGGCTATTGATGCGCTGTTGTTACCGATGGACACTGCTGTTAAAAGCTTACCTGCTGTTGAACTATCCGCCGCTGAGACTCATCGGTTGCAACATGGTCAGAGTGTAACGCCATTGCAAACTGATAGCCTTGCCGAAGGCCAGCAGTATCGTATTTACGATAGCAGCAATAGTCCCGCCAGGTTTCTCGGCGTCGGCGAGGGCGTATGTGCACCTAAAGATCAAAAAGCTCCCGCTGATCAGGTGTTTGTTGCGCCCCGTCGCAGTGTGGTTTACAGCGCAGAATCGTAATCGCTTAAAATCACTTGCGCATGGGGCCACGCCAAGTATAATACGCGCTCAGTTTTGTCAGACTGAATTAGTGATCGGTCCGGCAGGTTTAAAAACAGGAGAAAATTATGTCACTAACTAAAGAAGAAACCGCAAGCATCGTTGCTGAATATGGCGTTAAAGAAGGTGATACTGGTTCACCTGAAGTACAAGTTGCACTGTTAACGCACAACATCAACAAGCTGCAATCACACTTCAAATCAAACAAGAAAGATCACCACTCACGTCGTGGTCTGCTGCGCATGGTTAGCCAGCGCCGTAAACTGCTTGATTACCTGAAAGGTAAAAACGCAGAGCGTTATCTTGATCTGATCAAACGTCTTGGTCTGCGTCGCTAATCAGCGATTGACCAACGCAAAAAAGCGCCTGTATGGCGCTTTTTTTGTATCTGAACGATGACTATCACGGGGTCAGGTAGCTGTATACAGAAGGCCCGTTGGTTAAATGGGGAATAACGTTCTCTGTTTCCAGCTCCCTGATAAGTACAATCAGCCGTCGTTCAATATTCTTGCTGCCAATTTGGTTATGAGCCAGAGCCAGGTTTCGTAACAGTAGTGCGACAGTATTTGGATGCTCCAGGGGAATACTTGTCAGAGCGCGATACAAAAAGGCCTGATAGACCGATTCATAGCTGATTTCACCATAACGGGTGTTAGCCAGTGACATCAGTTCCTCATCATCTGAAGTATGGCCTATAAAAGACAATTCTTTCTCAAATTCGCTCGGCAAAGATAAGCTGTAACGCAGGGCTTTTATGGTTGAACGTAATTTTTGCCGGCCGGACAAAGTGCAGCTAAAAAAGTAATTCCTTAACGTGCGGGAATGCTTGTAACGACTTTTTAGCGACAGATAAATTTGTTCAACCTGCTCTGGTTGATGATTGATCGCGCTTTGCATCGCCATACTTATCACCACCATATCAGCAAGCTTTAACTCAAGGCCTGAAGCAACCAGATCATTCACTTGCTGGATCACTTCTGAAGCTGCAGCCTTGCTGCCGCTGTATTGGCTGAGCGTCTGGTATAACGATACTACGGCAGAGGAGTGGTTGTGCAAAAATGCCGGCTGCTGGTATGAGGCCGGAGTAACACTGGCCAGGTTAAGTAAAGCGGCAACTATATATCCCGAAACGGCCGACATAACAATCCTTGTAATGTTCGCGTGTGGCTGGTTAAAGATAAGTTACCGCTTTTTTTAGGTAAATGATACAGGCCCTCTCTATAGGGTTAGTGATTCACAAGGCAGCTGTCGCAAGCGGTAGCCAGACACGACCCAGTTGAGCCCTGCCACATTTTGTGGATTCACCTCGGCTATCAGGCAAAACTCTTGTTGTGGGCTTAAATCAAGGGCCAGCTCATTGCTCCAGTCAGCATGAGCGCGAATTTTGAAGGTTTTAAACCCCGGCTCAACTAAAAATTGGGTTTGCTGCTGCGGTGCCAGTGAAATAAAGTACTCGTCATCCCAACCAATATACACATCAGTAAGACTGCCTTGTAATTCATCTGAACGATAGATAGTAACAATGGCCGCATCATCGGTTTGGGTTATTGCCGGGAGCGAGGATTTTGACACACAGCCACTTGCCAGTATTGTGATTAAAGCAATTGCCGCTGCCCGGGTTATTGACAGACTCATTTTTCGATGTCTAATCATCATTATCGCCTCTTCGTTGTTGAGTTGCTGATAATGATGATGGCGGTGGGGTCAAGCCCGGGTGAAAGAAGCGGCCTTTGGCCGGTTTAGCGCATTAATAATTAAAGAAACCCGCCGTTATCAACCTGAATAACCTGTCCGGTGGCGGCTTTACCCATTTCACTGGCAAGGTAGAGGGCT
The DNA here is from genome assembly GCA_018222405.1 of Gammaproteobacteria bacterium. Classification (GTDB taxonomy): domain Bacteria; phylum Pseudomonadota; class Gammaproteobacteria; order Enterobacterales; family Alteromonadaceae; genus Alteromonas. The sequence goes on from JAAFAI010000035.1 coordinate 15,226, forward strand.
GCATAAGCCTGATCACGGTGTTCTACAGAAGGCACCGTGGTGTTGGTATTTTTATCCGAAAACTCCAGCATTACGTCACCACCTTCTTCGGCGAAGAGTTCTGCGATAGCGAATCCAATACCTTTATTCTCGCCGGTTACAATGACAGCTTTGCTTTCTAAGAGGTTGATCATAGTAATTTATATGCTTATTCCTTTAACTGGCTTACGACGCGGAAAGAAAAGGTGCGCCGCTACGGCCAATTTGAAAAGCTCACTTTGTGAGAGTCATAATCACTACGGAAGGAAAACAAAAAGCGCACATTCATATCAGTTAGCGACCAGATTCATAAATGCTGCGCGGGCAAATGTAAGCTGTGATCAGGGCTAGAACAACAGAATTTTAAAGCCTATCAGGATGAGTACGATACCGCCGATAAGCTCCGCTTTACTCTCCAGCCAGGTACCGGTTTTAGCACCGATATGCACACCCAGAAAGCTAAAAATTAACGTAGTAATACCGATTATCAGGCACGCCAGAAAAGGGTTTAAATCCATTAATGTCAGTGAGAACCCGGCGGCCATGGCATCAATGCTGGTGGCAATGGCCAGTACCAGCATTACCCGGGATGTGATTTTGGCGATATCTTCTTCAATGCCTTCAGACACTGCCTCAAATACCATTTTTGCGCCGATAAAGAGTAATAAGACAAATGCAATCCAGTGCGCAAAGCTGCCAATCAGGCCAAATAGCCCCTGACCACCCAGGTAACCAATTAATGGCATAATCCCCTGAAAAACGCCAAAATAGATGGCCGCTGACAGAGACAGCGATTTGGCATTAATAACATGTTTAGAGCCAAGTCCGATAGAAACAGCAAATGCATCCATGCTTAACGCCAGCGCTAAAATAATCACTTCTAACATAACAACTCCGGAAAAATCAGCCAAGGGCCGGATAAGCAGAGCGAGTGCCCAGCCAAACGTGCATTTTACGGAATAAGGCACTGCTATAGCCAGGTTTCTGGTAGGTTTTTTGATACGTTTTGTCGATGGAAAACAGGGCTGAAATGGTCAGGTGGGAGAAAAACGATAACTCGTGGCTATTGCAGTCAGGCTTGTCATTAACTCATCGAGTTCAATTGCCTTGGCACGGGTAAGCTCACTTTGCTGCAGTAGTTCGTTGGATTGTTGGTTAATCCCCCTAACCTGACTCTGAATGGTTTGTGTGGCAACCACCACCTGTCGTGTGGAAGCTGCCAGTTGTTGATTATCATCACTTAGCGATAATACACTTTGCTGGCTTTGTTTAAGGGCGTTTTGTGTATGGTTAGCTTGCTCAAACGCCTTAGCGGTCAGCATTAGGTTGGCTTCCATTCCCTGCACAGTTGCTGTAATGGAGTCCACTATTTTTGCCAGTATGGTGTTGATCTGATGTGTCGAGTGTTGAGTGCGCGAGGCAAGGGTACGAACTTCGTCTGCGACCACCGCAAAGCCTCTGCCGTGTTGGCCTGCACGGGCGGCTTCGATAGCTGCATTGAGCGCTAGGAGGTTAGTTTGTTCAGCAATTTCAGCAATCACTTTTACTACCGAGCCCACCTGATCCCCGGCGTTTTGTAACGACGAAAGCTGCCGGGCAGACTCATTGATCTCTCGCTGCAGCGTGGCTATCTGTGCTGCGCTGACCGCCACTTCCTGTTTGCCCTGGCTAACCAGATCCGCGGCAGATGCCGCTGATTCGGACACGCTTTTTGAGTCTTCAGAGGCGCTGGCGATTTGTACTCCTACCTCTGCGATAGCATTGTCCAGTTGCACCGACAGTTCGGATAAATGATGGGCTTGTTTATCGGAAGAAGCGGCTGATTCAATAAAGGTTGTGCTCGCACTGCTCAGCTGGCTTGTCATTGCTTTTAAAACAGTGTAATCCTCAGTTAAGGCCTTAATCAGTGTTTTCAGCGCAATAACCACCTGTCCGAGCTCATCATTACTGGCATTGGGTAACACCACTTCGAGGTTCTTATCGTGACTCAGGCTAGTGAGTGCTGCAGTGATACTAAGCATCGGCGAGACCAGTTTTTGATATAGATAGCGATAAGATAGCAAGGCTACTACCATAACCAGCATCACAGAGGCGTAATTAATCCAGCGCATCAGCCCGAGGGTGACACTTACTTCTTCTGTGCCCTGAAACACCTGTTGAGCTGACTGTTCGCTTATCAGACTGACCAGTTCCCGGCTGGTGTTCTTGGCGTTTTCAATCAGCGTCAGAGCGTGCCTTGCCGCATCCCAGTCAGTATCCGCTGCGCTCAAAATAGCCTCCAAATGGTCCATGGCTGTGAATAGTTCATACAGTGAGGTTTTCAGAGCCTCAGTGTTAAACCGGTGACGCTCACCAAACAGAGAGAGCTTGTCCTGTAGTTGTGATTTTAGCTGTTCTGAGCGCTCAGCATAAGTATCACTGTCAATAGTGTAACCATACAGGGCGAAGCTAACGTTATGCAGTTGAGCCAGCTCATCCTGGGTTTGTTGAAGCAACGTAAAAGCGGGCAGGGTATGCGATGTGAAGTGGCGGTTTTGTTGACTGACTTGATTGAGGCTTAACTGAAACATTATGCCAGTCAGCACCATGGCTATAATAAGCACCAGGTAGCCCACCATCACTTTGCGGCCAATTGATTTCAACATGTCAGCTCTCTCAATATCCGATATACCGCAACAGACCCGATAAAGAGAGAGTTTATTTCATCTGAAATTGACTATTGATGAGATAACATTGGCGCATGGGTGTTCCCAGCACCAATCTGTGGACTGATGACAACCTAACAGATAAACCTTTGTATTAGCGTCGGCTATACCCTTTGACAGTTAATCAAACATCGTCTGAATATCACAACTGGGCTTTTTACCCAGGTGATCAGCGTTTTTTGCCAGCCAATTTTCTGTGGTTTCTTCACCTGCATCACGTAAACACTCGAGAAACTTTTTGCGATTGTCAAATTTGGTGGCACTATCCAGCGAGGAGAGCAGTTCACCGTTGGTCAGCAGATGGGTTCGCAACTGCTTTATCTGTCGCTCAACCTTGCCCAATAAAAAACGCTTACCACTTACCAGACGTTTCACACTGGCAATGGCATGCATTTCACGCATAAAGTTGCTGTGAAAACCAATTTCGGTAATACGATCACTGATATCATCAGAGCTTTTAGGGACTTCCTCCCGCTCTAAGGGCTGTAACAGCACAATTAGCACATCTTTACCTGCACATTCGTTCATAAGCGGGAATATCGCCGGGTTACCGGCATAACCGCCATCCCAATAATGTTTGCCGTCAATCTCAATAGCTTTATACACGTTAGGTAAACAAGCTGAAGCCAGTAGATGGTCGGTGGTGAGCTCCGGTGTGTTAAACAGGGCCAGCTTCCCTGTGCTGACTTCAGTGGCGGCAATATACAGGGGCAGTGGGTTAGCCTGTTGTAAGGCTTTAAAATCAACCTGCTGATCGACAATGTCACGTAACGGATTAATATCCAAAAGATTGATATCGTATGGAGAAAGAAACTGAAACGCACTCAGCCACCATTTCGTAACCGAGTTTTTGAGTCCGCCAGGGAGTTCAAAGCCGACATTTTGCTCAGCGACGGTATACCAGAAGTCAGCCAGTTGTTGCTTAGCGCCCTCGCGACCCTCTTTTCGCCAGCCCTCAGCGACCATTACAGCATTCATGGCTCCAGCGCTGGCACCGCTTATGCCGGTAATAGTGAGCCATGATTCTTCGAGCAGGCGGTTAAGTACGCCCCAGGTAAAAGCACCGTGAGCGCCACCGCCCTGTAGTGCTAGAGATAATTTTACGGATTTCATGAGTAGCATCCCTGAAAAGTGCTGCGGTGCAGCATGGAAAGCTATTATTACGCAAAATTAGTCTGAGTAGTTTAAAAAATATACAATATAATGACGCCGGAGTAATTCCGGCGGCATTTATGTAAACAAATTTTGATATGGTTGGTGGCAGACGCTTACTGACCGCCGGTAGAACCGGGAGGTGAGGCGGGCACGCTTGCCGAGGGTGAACTCACTACTTTGGTGGCCAGTTCACGAATTTCAGATTCCAGCGACGCTATTCGGCTCGACAGGGCATTGTTGCGCTGCTCAAGTAAAGCCAGTTTATCACTCAGACTTTTAATTTCCTGCTGGCGAGAGCTGCTATTGGCATTAACCTGTTCCATCTGAACATTGATGGCGAGCATTTCATCGGAAACGGTTTCCAGGCTGCTATTTAAGGTAGCTAACTGCGTTTTCTGGCTATCCAGATTACGTGAAACCTGGGATACAGACTCCTGCAGGTCCTTTTTATCGCCGGCGACTTTATCGGTCAGGTCAGCAATCTCTTTCTGATTACGGCGCCAGGCGGAAGCCCAGAGCTTGTCCATTTGTTCCCATAATTCAGCAGTTTTGTTGGTCAGCTCGGTAACCTTTACCTGCAAAGCTACGGTTGATTCACCAATCTCCTCACCGGTGGCAGACAGTTTATTTTCCAACTGCTGGATACGTTGCTCTGCGCTTTGCAGCGTGGCATTTTGCTTTTGCGTAACCGTAAATAAGTAGCCTGCTGCACCACAACCTACAATGGCTACCAACAAGGCAACAACGCCCCAGCCTGAGCCGCCTCTGGCTTTTTCTGGTTCTCCGGAAGCGGATGTCTGTGAAGTCGTCACCGAACGGTGAACCGGTGCCGTTTTGGTTTGATATCCGCGACGGTCTTCTTCGTCGAGTCTGATTGTGGGAAAGTCATCGTTGCGCGAGTTATTAGCCATATTCCCTCTTAATGACAACTGTGGCGATATAATTATTCATGAAAACGGGCGCCGGGCCCTTATACTCTGATGTTATCGCTAATTTCTGTGCAATACCAATGTTAGCCGGTACTTTTTGGCAGATTACCAGTCGATTGGTGAATAGTTGGGTGTTTTATCCCCAATTTCACCCTCCTGATGCATCCGGATAAGGTCCGCCTGCAATGCCATGCGATATTGCTTTACGGCACGCCACCGGGCGTTAAGGGCCGGCACTGGCTGGCCGGCGTCTTCTTTGGCCAGTAATTTTCCAAGTCGCTGGTAATCTTCATATAACCTGTTGGCTTGCTGTGTTTCAAAAGCCTCAACCTCAGGCACTATTGGGCCCGGTTGCCATTGGGATTCCCAGTACTGCAGTTGTGCTTGTAAATAGTCCTGAAGAGCCGCGGCAGACTCATTGTGGGCACTTTGCCAGGCCGGTAAGCTTGCGCGATTAATCACCCGCCGGGTTTGTGGATCAATCAACAGCAACGTAGGCGTAGCAAAATAGGCAGGATAGCCAAACTGACTCAGCAAAGCATGTTTGTTTTCTAAATAGCCTACGTCCACGGGTAACAATGCTATGTTTTTGGTTACAGGAGCCAGTGCTGGATCATTTAAATAACCAGCCAGCGCCCGTGAGTCATGACACCACTGTGCACCCAACACCAGGGCAACCAGTTGGTGATTCTCAACGGCCTGAGCGATGGTATGCTCTACCACCGCGGCCTCGTTATCATAGCGCTGATAAAAACCACTGCTGTCGTCGCCGGCCAGCAAAGGCCCCGCAACAACCAGCATTAATACCGCGGTCAGTTTACGCAACATAATTAGTCTTCACCACCCAGCCATTCCACCCGGTAAAGGTCACGGCGACGGTCGAGGTAGTTACGGACCGACCCTTCATTTTGCAGGGTAGTTAATTTATCCAAATCCAAATCCACAATCAGCGTCATTTCGGTGTTAGGCGTGGTTTCCGAAACGATAGCATCGTGCGGGAAAGCAAAATCAGACGGCGAAAATACCGCGGTTTGGCCGTACTGAATATCCACGTTATCCACCTTCGGCAGGTTGCCTACGCTGCCCGCAATGGCTACATAGCACTCGTTCTCAATCGCGCGCGCCTGCGCACACCGGCGTACCCGCAGGTAACCGTTTTTGGTATCAGTCCAGAACGGCACAAACAGTATTTGCATTTCTTGGTCAGACAGCACCCTGGCAAGCTCGGGGAACTCCACGTCGTAACAAATTAAAATCCCGATTTTGCCAAAGTCGGTATCAAAACAGCGCAGGTAGTTACCGCCTTTCATGATCCAGTCTTTCTTTTCGTGCGGTGTGGGATGCAGTTTGTACTGCGCTTCTATGGTCCCATCACGTTTGCACAGGTAACTAACGTTATACAGCTCCTCATCTTCAATCACCGGCATGGAGCCGGCAATAACATTGATATTGTAAGAAACTGCCAATAGCGAGGTGGCGGTGAGAATTTCGTCAGTATATTCGGCCAGATGCCAGATAGCATCTATGGAGGATTCTGATTCCGCCAGGCCCATCAGCGGTGCATTAAAAAACTCCGGGAATAGCGCCACGTCACAACCGTAATCCGAAAGCGCATCGACAAAATACTCTACCTGCTGAATAAGCTCTTCGACGTTTTCGAAGTAACGCATCTGCCATTGCACACAACCAATGCGGGCTGAGCTCTTTTTACCACCGATCAGTTGCGGATTGCCGGGCTCATAATAAATGTTATGCCACTGCAGCAGCGTGGCATAACCCTTAGACGCTTTGTCTTCAGGCAGGTACGCCTGCATGATTTGCTTTACTTCAAATCCATTGGATAACTGAAAAGTGAGAATAGGGTCAAAAATGTCTTTCGATTTTACCCGCTCGATATATTCGTAGGGCGACATTTCCGATGCATGCTTGGCATAGTTGGGAATCCGCCCGCCGGCCATTATGGATTTTAAGTTGAGGTTGCGGCATAACTCTTTGCGCGCTTCATATAAACGGCGTCCCAGACGTAAGCCGCGGTATTCCGGTGAGACAATTACTTCGACGCCGTAGAGTACGTCGCCATTTGGATCGTGAGTCGTGAGGTAGGCATCGCCGGTGATCTCATCATAGGAATGCTTATCACCAAACTGGTCGTAATCCACAATCACTGAAATAGCAAAGGCGACTACCTTACCTTTATCTTCTATACAAATCTGGCCGTCGCGGAAAGTTGTTATTTGTGCCTTATAATTTTTATAGGGCCAGGCTCCGCCTACATTGCGGTAGACATCGTCCATGAGTTCCTTTACATCCTGGTAGTCGTCCAGGGTCAGATGTCTCAGGTCGAGATGGTGTTCGGTATCTTCGGTATATAATTCGTCGCTCATTCTATTTTCTCAAAAATGACTTGTCTGTGGGCAACATAGCATGCACCGGTGATGCACTCCAAGTTTTCCAGTTATTACAAACCTATACCTTGTTAACGGCGCATTTGATCAGTACCAGCGGCGCAATCGGTCAGGCTGGAGCAAAAATATCGGATCGTATAAAAAATAACTTGTCTAATCGTCGTTTTCAGTATATTTAACACGCCTGTTTTATTTGGATCCCCCCTCTGTTGACAACTTCTTTAGAAAACCATGTCCTTGCCGGGTCTCAGGCCCCCGAGGAGTTGTATGAACGCATTGCTGACGACTTGTTTCAGCGTGGCTACAGTATCATTCCCGCCGCGCTACCGCCGGCACTGACTACTCGTTTGACAGCCTATGCCCAGGAAGCGATTGACTTTGACCCCGCCGGGATTGGCCGGGCAAGGCAGTATCATCAGAACGAATTTGTTCGCACCGATGAGATATGCTGGATTCAGGGGACCGCGGCGGTGACTACGGCGTGGTTAAACTGGATGGATTGTTTAAAATCCTATCTGAATAAGCGGTTGTTTCTTGGTTTGTTTTCTTACGAAAGTCACTTTGCTCATTATCCACCTGGCAGTTTTTATAAACGCCATATGGATGCATTTCAGGGGGAGTCTAACCGGGTCTTATCGACGGTTTTTTACCTCAATTCTGACTGGACACAGGAAGATGGTGGGGAACTGGTGATTTACCCGCCGGCAAAGCCGGATGAGTCGGTTTCCGTTACCCCGCTGGCCGGCACAATGGTGATATTTCTCAGTGAAGAGTTTCCCCATGAAGTTATGCCTGCCAGGCGCGATCGGTTCTCAATAGCCGGTTGGTTCAGAGTTAACAACTCTAAGGCACAACGGGTAGATCCGCCGCGATAAAGTGCGGAGTTTGCTTAGCGCTGGGTAAATAAATGCGTAATGGTAAATATCAGTATGGCAGTTTTATGAAATTCGGGATAACATCATAAGATACAAACCTTCAGGTTTAGCGCTTCGTGCAGTGGCAGACGTCATTAATACAAGGCTGCCGCAAGCCGGGCATTGCACAGACAAGGAAAGCAATTTCGTGTTAAGTGGTTGTGACAATGGATAAAATCCCATTACCGAAAGCAATTGATGAGTTAAAAGTACTGGTTGTAGACAACCAGGCGCTTATTCATGACCTAATCAAGTCGGCCCTGCTGGAGCTGGGCGTTAAGCAGGTGAGCAGCGCGCAAAACGCTTTTCATGCCGTTCGGCTGTGTCAGAAAGACACCTTTGACGTTGTCTTGCTGGCATTTAATGTCAGCAGCGACAAAGACGGTTTCCATCTGTTTGAAGAACTTAAACACAACAATTATGTCGGCGACAAATCCACTGTAGTGTTTTTAAGTGCAGAAACCAGTATGGAGCTGGTTAATTGCATCATCGAACTGCAACCGGATGACTTTTGGGTAAAACCCCTGGATGCCAGCCGGGTTCAGCAGCGCTTTAATTACCTGGTCAATATTCGCCGTAAATTGCACAAAGTTATGCATTGCATGGATAACGGCGATTACGCGGCAGCGATATATCATGCCGAGCGGAGCCTCAAAGATGAGGGCGTATCAGAATATCACCCGCGCCTTAAAAGGATGATTGGTGAATGTCTGATCAACCTGCGGGACTATGCCACCGCTGAGCGCTATTTCAGTCGACTCAAGGAAGAATACGATCATGCCTGGGTGCATATTGGCCTTGCCAAAACCCTCTTCAGGCAGGACAAAGTGGATGAGGCTGAGCTGCTGATCGAAGACTTATTGCAGCGCAATGATACCCGCTTCCTTACCTACGATTTACTGGCTCAGTACTATATCAGCAAAGAGCGGTTTGATGTGGCTTATGAGCAGGTTAAAGCAGCAAGTAAACTGGCTCCCCGCAATATTGAACGAAACAAAAAGTTGTGGGATCTGGCCCGGCTGAACCGCGATAAATACGGGCAGTTGTCGGCTGTGCAGAATATGGCAAAATTTGCCAGAAACTCCATTCATGATTCACCGGAGCTTGGCCTTAACGTGGTTCGCACCATGATTGATTTGGCTGCAACTGTATCGGGTTCAGAGTCGGAAAAATTACTGCGCCAGGTAACCCGCGAGATTGAAGGCTTAACCCGCGGCGATTTTGTGGAGCCTGCTCTGGCTAACAAGATGTTGGTGATAAAAGCTCGCATAGAGTCGTTGAAAAATAATAAACGCGAAGCCGAAAAGCTGCTGAAAGAAAACCTGCAAACTGACGCGGCGATGAATCTGGAAGATAACCTGGATTTAATGAAGGCGTACCACGAGCTGGGCATGAAAGAAGATTGCCTAGCTATTCTCGACAAACTGCGAGCGCAACTGGCGGGGGATACCCTGGCCAGTCAGGTGGTGGATGAATACCTCAAGCGTGAAGAGATTGAACGTCGTGAAATCAAATTTACCACCAAAGAGTTAAAAGAAATGGCGGCGGTAAACTATCGCGAAAACCGTATTATACCGGCCTACAATAATCTGTGCCAGGCAATGACGTTATCGCCTCACGATAAGTCGATAGCCCTGAGTCTATTGAAAGTGCTGGTGCAGATTAATAAGAATGAGCTCTTATCAGACAGCCAGCATGAGGTAGCAGTGAATGCTGCAGACTTGCTCGGTAAAACCAGTCTACCGGCTAATCAACAACAAAAGTACGATGAATACGTCAGTGCGTTGTCGCTCAGTGAAGCGGCTGCGCATGCCACGCCCGAATAAACACTGCGATAAACCCGCTCACTCAGGCGGGTTTACTTTTTTTGATTAATTCCTATTCAAAAATATCATTCTGATAGGTTTTATCGAATCAGACTTTCAACAAATCCAATTATAAATCTTCAGCGTCAGTCGCTATTCTTATCCCAAGTCAAAAGGAAGCGGGAAAGAAACAATCCGTGACGGCAATCCGTAACGGTTGAATTCCCGTAACCTTTACTGCAGATCAACAGTGTGAATGTGATAAGCCCCGATGGTTATCCTGTTCATACAGTTAATTTAGAAAGCGTTAAATAAACCTAACTTTAGGAGAAAGTAAATGGCTTTAATCAACACTCAAATCAAACCATTCAAAGCGAACGCGTTTAAAAATGGTGAATTAATCGAAGTAAGCAGCGAAGACATCGCGGGCAAGTGGGCAGTATTTGTATTCTACCCGGCTGACTTCACTTTCGTATGTCCAACTGAGTTAGGTGACGTTGCTGACAAATACGAAGAGCTGCAATCTCGTGGTGTAGAAGTATTCTCAGTATCAACTGACACGCACTTCACACACGCAGCATGGCACGAGGCGTCAGAAACTATCGGTAAAATCAAGTTTGCGATGATTGGCGACCCAACAGGCGAAATTACCCGTAACTTCGACTGCATGCGTGAAAACATGGGTCTGGCTGACCGCGCAACTTTCGTAGTTGACCCGGATGGCATCATCCAGGCAATGGAAATTACTGCTGAAGGTATCGGCCGTGACGCAGATGACCTGGTACGTAAAGTGAAAGCGGCTCAATATGTAGCGTCTCACCCTGGTGAAGTTTGCCCGGCTAAATGGAAAGAAGGTGAAGAAACTTTAGCCCCATCTCTAGACCTGGTAGGTAAAATTTAATTACCGTTTTAACCAACGAGTAATGTCGGTGCGGGCCGCGGCCCGCACATCCCCTCAACCACATTATCTAAGGCAGAATTAAATATGATTACGCAAGATATTAAAAAGGCGTTAAAAGGTTACTTCGCGTCGATGCAGAAAAATATTACATTTGTTCTGCAAACTGGCGAACACAGCAAGCGAGACGAGCTGAAGCAGTTTCTGTCTGATGTGGCAGGAGTGAGCGACAAGATCCAGTTGGAAGAACGCGATACAAACGGCGTACTACGCAGCTCAATCAGTTTTTTACTGGAAGCTGATGGTGAAGATACCGGTATTCGTTTTTCCGGGATCCCAGGCGGTCACGAGTTTAACTCGTTCGTACTGGCACTGCTGCATGCGTCAGGCACCGAACTTAAAATTGACGACAGCGTCGCGTCATTAGTGAAAGGTGTTAAAGACGAACTTAAGTTCGAAGTATTTATCAGTCTGAGCTGTCATAATTGTCCGGACGTTGTCCAGGCGTTAAACCAGTTCGCGCTGATTAATCCGAATATCTCGTCAGAAATGATTGACGGCGGCCTCTACCAATCGCTGGTAGAAGAGCGCGATATTCAGGGTGTACCGAGTGTGTATTTAAATGGTGAACTCTTTGCAAACGGTAAAGTAGACGCCGCCACACTGATTGACAAGTTACTGGAATTCGATCCGAGCCTGAAAGAGGCCAATAAAGGTCAGTCGTTACCCCTCCAGGACGTAACCGTTATCGGCGGTGGTCCGGCAGGCGTAAGTGCGGCAATCTACAGTGCCCGTAAAGGCCTGAAAGTCACTGTGGTAGCTGACCGTTTTGGTGGTCAGGTAAAAGACACCATGGGTATCGAAAACCTGATTTCTGTGCCAAAAACCACTGGCCCTGAGCTGGTTGGTAACCTGGCAGAACATATGAAAGATTACGATATTACTTTAAAAGAGCATGTCCGTGTGGATAACATCGAGAAGGGGAATATCAAAACCCTGACCTTATCGTCAGGAGAACAGATTCAAACCAAGTCACTGATTGTGGCAACCGGTGCCCGCTGGAGAGAGCTGGGTGTACCCGGCGAGAAAGAAAACGTGGGTAACGGCGTGGCATATTGCCCGCACTGTGACGGTCCGTTCTTTAAAGGCAAGGACGTGGCAGTAATTGGCGGCGGTAACTCTGGCATTGAGGCCGCACTGGATCTAGCCGGTATTGTTAAATCAGTGACCGTGTTTGAATTTATGCCTACGTTAAAAGCGGATCAGGTATTAATTGATCAGGCTGAAAAGCGCGACAATATTACTATTATCAAAAACGCGGCAACCAAGCAGATCGTTGCGGACAACGGTAAAGTCAGCGCGATCGAATATCAGGACAGAGCGACCAACGAAGAGCATTCGTTACCACTGGCCGGTGTGTTCGTACAAATTGGCCTGGTTCCGAACAGTCAGTTTATGAAAGGTGTTGTAGACCTCACTCAATACGGCGAGATTGTGGTCGACAGTAAGTGTAACACCTCTGAGCCCGGCATCTATGCCGCGGGTGATGTAACAACGGTGCCTTATAAACAGATTGTTATCTCTATGGGCGAGGGTGCTAAAGCCTCACTAGCGGCTTTCGAATATCTGCTGTCTCACCAGACAGAAGAAGAGCTCGAAGAGCAGGCTGCTGTTGCCTGATGCCTCTGATATCATCTATGTCGTAAGTTAAAAAGCGGACTCGTTAGTCCGCTTTTTTAATGTGCGTATCAGTTTTAGCCTGGATTAAGATTTGTTGTTTATGAGTGTCGCCAACATCTGCTCAATCCGCTTTACGCTTTCGGTGAGTTCAGAAAGCTCTGACTGTTGCTGCGAAGGCTGTGCTTTGTCGGCCCGGGGAGCAGCAGGGTAGTTGTCTTTTTGGGTGAGTATTGCCTCGCGAAAATCGGCAGCGTCTTCGATACCAAGCATCGAAACCAAGGCCCCCTGGCCGGACTGTCCTGCTGTCTCAAAACTCAGGCTGTAAAGCCCCAAAGCGCGCATTAACGGACCCTGACTCATGGCTACGTCAGTAATTTTCTCCAGTGGAATCGATTTTTCTACTTTAAAAAACACGCCGCGTTTAACTACCAGTTTTCGTTCTGTAAGTTCCGCGGACATCGCCTTTAGCATACGACCACTGATAAATAACATCAGGGGGATGGAAATGAGCAACAGCGGGATACCAATAACGGTGAGCCCGGAGACAATTAGAAGACTTATCAGCCAATAAGTTTTTACTTTCGGGCTAAAACTAGCACTACGTAATACGGTTTCCGCCATGATGGTTCCTTGTCTGCGTTGCTTTTTGAGATCATCATAGCGTATTTAACGTACGGCCAGACAGTGATACCGGTGAAATAAGCTTGTCGAATTGTAAGAGACTGTAACGCAACGCATGGTGAAACAGATTATCAAACATTGAACAGGCTTATTAGCGCATTATGTCATGCACCCAGTCTATCCAGCGGTGTAGCCACAGGCGAATATTGTGCCTGGGCTCCAGAGTAGTCAGGCGATAGCCGCGCTTAGGAATGACTTCAATTTGCCAGGGCGGCGGTTCCGGGAGTGACTTGAGCTCTTTTCGGAGTCGACAGACAAGGTGGTTTATCCGGTCTTCACTGACTACCTTATGACCCCAGATAGACTGACGCATATCGGAACGGGTAACAATCTCACCTTCATTTTCGATTAGCAAATCTAACAGGTCACCACACTGTGGTGAAAGTACCCGTTGCTCACCCTGTGAGTCGGTAATGGTTCTAGAAGGTTTATCGTAAGTCATGGGAGCAAATCTTTACAAAGCTAACCCGTTATCTGCTACTAAAGTTTAGCAGAACAAATGAAAAACAAATGACAGGTATGACAAAGAAATGACATTTTTGAGCTAAGCGAATGAAAAAAGGCAGATTAAATTTGTCATCTAAGCGTCATGGTTTTGTCAGCGAAGAATAACCCGATAACGGCCTACACTCTAAGGGTCTGAGCAGATGTATCGCCAGCGAAATACCCATTCAAACCAAATCAGGTGTAGGAAAGATGATGAACAAAAGTAAAGTTTTACCTGTTAGCCTGGCGGTGTTATCGCTATCAGCAGTATGTGGCACCGCCATGGCCGAAGGATATCCCAAAGAGCTTGAGAAAGACCTTATTTCAGTGTGTAAAAATGCGGCTGAGGATGATCGTCTCGGGCTGCGACAGGCCGTAAGAGAACTGACACCCTCAAGCAAAATAAATACGTCGACTTACAGAGTATTGGCTAACGGGCTGGTTTGTAATGGTATGCAACTCGCTGCCTTTGCCCGCTACTATGGTGCCACCGACACCTATACATTGCTGAAAAAGTACACGTACCCTAATGCGGTTATTGAAATTAAGGACGTGACCGCTAGTCGTGATGTGCCGGTTGATATAAGCGTAAGCATGACAACTGGTAAGTAACCGGAGCGAAACAACGAGAAACGAAGGGATGGCAACGTCTCTTCGTTTTTTGTGCTTTTGATTCAGAATTTACCAGTCTGGAAAATGGTCTCGGAATGCATATTCGACAATAAAAAACCGGAGCAAAAGTACTCCGGCGAACGGTTGGGTGTTACTTTATTAGAATTAATTAACGGCTTCTGCTTCTTTGATAAACGTAAACAGAGCGTCCTTTAGCTGCACGCGCTCGGCTTTCTTCTCGTTTAAAGTATCGTCTGACGTGGGCTCTGCGCCTTCTTCCATTTTATGAATAAGACTGTCGAGTTCGTTGTATTGCTCAAACAATCTGGCAAAGTGGCGGTCATTCATTTTTAAATGACGAATAGTGTGCTGATGATCAGGGAATTCATGAACGAGATCATGTTTTTCAATATTCATAGTAGCTCTTATCTGGTTGTTAACAGTGGCCTTTCCACTAACTTGAGTCTACTCTGACAGTCGTGATGTTACCTTGATTCAGGTCATGGTTTCGTTGGGGAGTATCAATAAAAAAGGGCGGTTAAACCGCCCTGTATATTAGTGATTTTGCTGGTCGTTGCGTTTGGCTTTAAACGGCCGCTTTTTACCACGCGGGTTAGGACTCGCCGCATTTTTAAAGCCGGTATGTTTGGTCATCGCGCGCTCGCCGCGGCGGGCCTTGCTGGCTTTCTGGCGTTTTTCGCTGGCTGACTCAGGCGGCACCAGGTGTTGCGGGCCACGACCGATTAGATCTTCGCGGCCCATTTTGACCAGCGCTTTGCGAATTTGCGCAAAGTTTTTCGGATCGTGATAACGCAGCATGGCTTTATGTAAACGACGATGAATTTCGCCTTTGGCAGAAGGTACATTCTCGCTGTCTTTTTTCACTTTACGCAGCGAGTTAACCTCGGTGTGATACAACGTGGTGGCTGTTGCCATGGGCGAAGGATAGAAATTTTGTACCTGATCGAGCTTAAAGCGGTTTTCTTTCAGCCAGATAGCCAGCGCCAACATGTCTTCATCAGTAGTACCAGGGTGTGAGGCAATAAAATACGGGATCAGGTACTGTTCTTTACCCGCTTCCTTTGAATACTTATCAAACAGCTCCTTAAAGCGATAATAAGTGCCCATGCCCGGTTTCATCATCTTACTTAACGGGCCATCTTCGGTATGTTCAGGCGCAATTTTCAGGTAGCCGCCAACGTGGTGCTTGGCCAGCTCCTTAACGTAGTTGGGATCTTCAATGGCTAAGTCGTAACGCACGCCCGAAGCAATCAGAATTTTCTTGATGCCAGGCAAATCACGGGCCCGGCGATACAAATCAATAGTAGGTTTATGGTCGGTATCCATGTGGGCACAGATAGATGGGTACACACAGGAGGGTCGACGACAGGTTGCTTCGGCTTTAGCGCTCTTACAGCGCAGGCGATACATGTTAGCCGTAGGGCCGCCAAGGTCAGAAATGACGCCGGTGAAGCCAGGTACCGTATCGCGGATTTGCTCAATTTCACGAATAATCGAGTCTTCCGAGCGGCTTTGAATAATACGGCCTTCGTGTTCGGTGATGGAGCAGAACGTACAACCGCCAAAGCAGCCACGCATAATATTGACCGAAAATCGGATCATATCGTAAGCGGGGATCTTTGCTTTACCATAAGCCGGGTGAGGCACCCGTTGATAGGGTAAATCAAATACTGCGTCCATCTCTTCGGTTTCCAGCGGCATAGCCGGCGGATTGATCCAAATGTGCCGATCGCCATGGCGTTGCAACAGCGCCCGGGCACAACCCGGATTGGTTTCCTGATGCAGAATGCGGTTAGCATGGGCATACAAGGTTTTGTTATCGCGCACTACTTCAAAGGCGGGTAGTTTTACATACACCTGTTCCCAGGGTTTACGGCGC
This sequence comes from Gammaproteobacteria bacterium, assembly GCA_018222405.1. Classification (GTDB taxonomy): domain Bacteria; phylum Pseudomonadota; class Gammaproteobacteria; order Enterobacterales; family Alteromonadaceae; genus Alteromonas. The sequence goes on from JAAFAI010000035.1 coordinate 31,414, forward strand.
TCGGCCGGTTGCACCACTATTGGCCGGGCTTTCGCTTCGGTAACCGGCTGGCTGTCTTTATTTTCGTTGCCTTTATTTTCGTTCTCGCCCTCACAATCCGGCTCCATGATATAGGGGCTCGGGATAGGGTCAATTTTGCCGGGACGGTCGAGAGACGTTGAGTCAACGCCCTGCCATTCGGGCAAGGGCTGTTTAACAATAATAGCGGTGCCACGCACATCGGTAATATCACTAATGGCTTCACCCGCCGCCAGACGGTGAGTCACTTCCACCAACGGACGCTCAGCGTTACCGAACATCAATAAGTCGGCTTTGGCATCAAACAGCACGGAACGACGTACTTTTTCCGACCAGTAGTCATAATGGGCAATACGGCGCAGGCTGGCTTCAATACCACCAATAATAATCGGTACGTCTTTAAAGGCCTCGCGGCAACGCTGGGAATAAACGGTGACTGCCCGGTCGGGGCGTTTGCCGCCTTCATTGTTGGGCGTATAAGCATCGTCGTGACGCAGCTTTTTATCCGCGGTGTAGCGGTTAATCATAGAGTCCATGTTGCCGGCAGTCACACCAAAATACAGGTTGGGCTTGCCCAGCTTCATAAAGTCGTTTTTATTCTGCCAGTCAGGCTGGGCAATAATACCCACCCGGTAACCGTGTGCTTCCAGCAAGCGGCCGATAATCGCCATACCAAAACTGGGGTGGTCTACATACGCATCGCCTGTGACCAGAATAATATCGCAGCTGTCCCAGCGCAGTTCGTCCATTTCGGCCCGGGACATGGGTAAAAAGGGCGCGCTACCGTAGCAGTGTGTCCAGTATTTAGGATAAGAAAACAGGCCGCGATCGGCTTTTATGGTTGCTTGCATGGAATTCTTCAGCGGGTTGTGAAAACGGTCGAATTATAGCAAACATCCACAGGCGAAAATAGCTAAGTCAGTATTTACAACTCACAACCGTGAAGCAAATTGCACAATAAAAATACAGCGGGTTAACGAATTACCTGTTGTGCCCACTGGATAAGCTGTCCGGCTGGCATAGCACCGGCCTGACGATTGACTTCACGACCTTGTTTAAACACTAACAGGCTGGGAATGCTACGAATAGCAAATTGCTGACTTAACATGGGGTTAGATTCGGTATCGACCTTGGCAAAGATGACCTTACCTTGTAACTGTTCAGCAGCCTGGGCAAAGGCAGGAGCCATCATTTTACAGGGGCCACACCAGTCGGCCCAAAAATCCACAATCACCGGCAGGTCTGATTTTTCGATAAAGCGCGCAAAATCTGCCTGTTTTACATCGACCGGGTGGGCGGGTAACAGGCCTTGCTTACATTTGCCACATACCGGGTTGTCACTTAAACGTTCCGCCGGACTGCGATTTAGCCCCTGACAGTGGGGGCAAACAATATGAATAGCACTCATGATTTTACTCCTATAAGCTATTTCTTATATGTTGTGCGCTTTTTCCCTTTCTCAAGGGCTGAATTGTGCTTACCGGTGACTTATACTCTGCGCCGGATAATTACGGAGAAGCATTCATGCGCTACTGGCTGTTTAAATCAGAACCGGACGTGTTTGGTATCGACCACCTGGCTCAACGCCCTGACCAGACCGAGCCCTGGGATGGCGTGCGTAACTATCAGGCGCGTAATTTCCTGCGTGATGAGGTTAGCATGGGAGATAAAGTGTTTTTTTATCACTCCAGTTGTAAAGCGGTAGGTATTGCAGGTATTGCCGAGGTAGTTAAAGCCGGTTATCCCGATGCAACCCAGTTTGATCCTGAGTCGGACTATTACGATCCGAAAGCAACGCCTGATAAACCGCGCTGGTACAGTGTGGATGTAAAGTACGTGAGCAAGTTTGCCCGCGTGCTGCCGCTGAGTGTGATCAAAGATTGCCCGCAAATTACCGAATTAGGACTGGTGAAAAAAGGCCATCGCTTGTCAGTAATGCCGGTAACAGAAAGCGAATGGCACATTTTAAACGAGCTGGCCGGACGTCAGCTTTAATCCGGCAGTTCGTTCCACAGGCGGGCAAGGCCTTGTTGGCCGTATTGCCCCGGCAAGCCCCACAAAAAAGGCTCCGGTTGAATCATGCGGCCCTGGTCGAAAGTAAAGCCATCGGCACGGTCCTGAGCAACCAGTAGCGGCCCGTCCAAGTCGACAAACTGCACGTCCGCGCACAGGCCATAGGCTGGCGCCATAGCCAGCGACGAGCCTACCATACAACCAATCATGATCTGCAGATTGTGCACTTTAGCTGCGTGGTAAGCGCGAATTGCTTCGGTTAAGCCGCCGGTTTTATCCAGTTTAATATTAACCGCCTGATAGTACTTTGCCAGACGGTCTATATCTGCACTTACGTGACAGGATTCATCGGCACACAGAATAACCGGGCTGTTAAGCCCTGCCAGTTGCTCATCGGCATCGGCTGCAACCGGCTGTTCTATCAGCGCAACACCAAGCTTAGCCATATCCGGCAGCAATTCAGTCAGCATCGCCACCTGCCAGCCCTCGTTGGCATCCACAATCAACCGGCTTTGTGGTGAAGCTTCGTGGATGGCAGCCAGACGTTCTAGCACCTGATGTTCATCCAGCTTAATCTTAATTAGCGGCGCATTTTTAATGTCCAGTGCCTGGTTTTTCATGCCCTCTGGCGTATCAATACTCAGGGTTTGCGCAGTATAACAACGCTGTACCGTGTGCAGATTCGCCAGACTGGCCACAGATTTACCTTTTATCTTGGCTTTTAAATCCCATAGAGCTGCGTCCAGTGCATTGCGTGCAGAGCCTGCGGGCAGCAGGGGGAGTAAGTCCTCGGTGTCACAGACACTGGTAAAGGCGCCCTTTATTTCTTCGAGTTGCGCTAACACTGAATCAATAGACTCGTTGTAGCGGGCATACGGGACTGATTCGCCCCAGCCATAATAATGGCCGTCGCTTACCACTACGGTGATCACATCGGCCTGGGTTTTGGCTCCTCGTGAAATGCGAAACTCTCGGGCCAGCGGAAAAGACTCCGTAAAGGTTTTAAAGCTTAAACTCATTCCAGTGCCTCCACTAACGCGCCAACACCGTGGCGGATCGGGTCGACACAAGGCAGGCCAAGCTTTTCTGTGACACTCTTACAATAGGCCAGGGCTTCCTCGTCGCTGACCGAGGAAGTATTTACCGATACGCCAATAACCTTTACATCGGGGTTAGTGATCCGCGCGGCAGTGAGATTCATTTCGATCACCTGTTCAAGACTGGGAAGTGGGCGACCGGGCAGGGCGCGCATGTGGTCACGGTTTAATGCGTGGCAGATAACCAAAGCATCGGGTTGTGAGCCGTGTAACAGTCCTAAGCTAACGCCTGCAAAGGCCGGATGGTACAGCGAGCCCTGACCTTCAATTAAATCCCAGTGGTCATCGTCATTGGCCGGGCAGAGTGCTTCAACACTACCAGAGATAAAATCGGAGACCACGCAATCTACGGCTATGCCTTCACCGGCAACCAGAATTCCGCTTTGACCGGTGGCTCGGAAGGTGGCTTTCATGCCCTGACTTTGCATGCCCCGTGCAAGACTCAGCGTGGTGTACATTTTACCCACAGAGCAATCGGTACCTACGGTCAACAAACGCTTGCCGGGGCGTTTTACGCCAGTACCGGTTTTAAATTTGGTGGTGGGATGGCGAATGTCTATCAGGCGTCTACCGAGAGCCTGGGCTTTCTCGGCTATTTCAGGAATATCAGTCAGTTTATCGTGCAGGCCATTAATAACATCCATGCCGGCTTCCAGCGCGGAAATAATAGAAGCGACCAATGACGGGTCGAGCACGCCGCCGCTGTTGGCAAAACCCAGTACAAATGCTTTGGCGCCTTGTTGCGCACCTTCTTCAATAGTCATGGCTGGCAGGCCCGTGGTCACACTGCAGCCCGGCAGAGAATATTCGCCCACGCACATCTCTGGGCTCCAGTCCGCGGCGCTCTTAGCCATTTTGATGCTGAGCGGATCCGTAGCATTGCCGATAAAAAGTAAATAAGGGGAAGGCAGGTTCATGATAACTCCTTGAACAGAGGTCACGTAAGGTGACTGAAGAAGACGAATACATTGGGTCAGTACCCTAAAGCCATCGACCAATGAATTCCAGCGTTATTCTTCATTAATAAAATGCTTCAGGGTTGGTCTGTAGTGGTCGTCTTTAACAATACGCGTTGAGCTGATCCAGATAGACTTGCTTATCTTCTTCGGGTAACCAGGTCACGGTAAAAGCATTGGCCATCAACGTTTTAAGCTCTTCGCGGCTAAAGTCGCCCTCTTGCTGCAAGGCAATCAGGTTTTCGTTCATGTAAGCCCTGAAATAAGCCGGATCGTCGGAGTTGATGGTGGCCAGCATGCCTTTATTGAGCATCTGGCGAATTTCGTTGGAAGTTAATGACTGCACCACAAACTGATTGGATACCGGACACACGGTGAGTCCCAGTTTGTGGCTTTTAATCAGTTCGCAAAGGTCATCAGACTCCAGCGAGTTAACACCGTGATCAATGCGGTCCACGCCGATAATTTCGATGACCTGGCGAATATGTTCCAACGTGTTTTTCTGGTTTACATCACAATGCATGGTGAGCTTGAGGCCCCATTCTTTGGCCAGCTTAAACACCTCACGAAATTTTACCGGTGGGTTGTTGTGCTCATCGGAGTCAAGACCAACTCCCACTAGCCAACCAAGGTAAGGCTTGGCCATAATTAAATGTTCCATGGCACTTTCAGCCGACATATCGCGCAAAAAGCACATAATGAGCTGGCTGCGGATCCCCAGTTTTTCTTCTGCCGCTGTCTGCGCTTTTCTGATCCCTGCGATCACGGTGTCGAAACTAACGCCGCGACTAGTGTGGCCCTGGGGATCAAAAAATATTTCGGTATACACCACATTCTGCGACGCGGCTTTTTCCAGGTAATCCCAGGTTAGCTGGTAAAAATCGTCTTCATCTATCAGCACGCTCATTCCGGCATAATAAATTTTCAGAAATGAGGGTAAGTCGTGAAAATCGTAAGCAGCGATCAGTGCTTCAGGCCCCCTGTGTCAGGATAGTTGTCGCCTCAGTTTTTCATAGCATTAAACAGGAGGC
>JAAFAI010000008.1 GCA_018222405.1 Gammaproteobacteria bacterium
GGATCCCCATAAAAGGCTGACTCACCAGATACAGCCTTTTCGTCAAAGAAATATTCAACCCACGATATCATGTCAGGAGATCCCCGCTTAAAAGCGTACGGGGATGACGACTTTAATTCCAGTCATCCCGGTCAAAAATAAGGTTAAAAAACTGTCACAACCTCTGTTTAGTACTATGCTTAATCTACACTAAAAGTTGTTTTCTGAATTGCAATGGTACTCTGGCCTTAACATAGATTTATCAATGAGATTATTCAGGTTTTACCTACTGTTTCTTTTACCTCTGTTCGCTTTTAGCGATGGTGTGAGCGCATCTGAAGCAGCCTTAGCAGTTGTTGTTGCCAAAACCAGTAAAATTGAGTCAATCAGCAAACGAGAGTTGGTTGATGTGTATATGGGCCGCTTCGATGTGCTTGAAAGCGGTCATAAAGTCCAGCCGATTGATTATGAGAACGGCTCGGAACTCCGCAGTTTATTTTATCGATCCCTGGTTAATAAGAGTGAGCGCCAGATTAATGCGTATTGGTCGCGCTTGATTTTCTCCGGCCGTGCAAAACCGCCAGTTCAGTTTGCATCTCCCGAAGAAAGTCTCAGCTTTCTTTTAGATAACCCGTCTGCATTATCTTATATCCCCATTAACCGTGTTTCAGAGGAGATGAAAATTGTTCTTGTTCTGGAATAAATCACGTCGCTGTATCGCGTTGTCACTTTTTAGCAGCATTCTACTATCGTTGTCTAATCCGGCCAGCGGACAGGTCACAATTAATGGGTTTGCAACGCTGGGGGTCACCGCCAGCAGTACTGACGATTTGATTTACCGTACCGCTATTAATCGTTGGCCGGAAGAGGGTACTAACTTATTAACTGAGTCACTCATAGGCCTGCAATTAAACTATCAGGTCAATGATAAGGTTGATGTAGTGGTGCAGAGTATCCTGGAGAATAAACGTTATGATTCGCTGTCTGACTATGTTGACCTGGCCTTTATCCGGTATCAGTTTGACCGCAATTATTCAGTCCGTATCGGGCGAATGAATAATAATGCCTATATTCTCTCTGAGTACCTTGAAGTTGGGTACAGCTATTTATGGGCAACCCCGCCTATGGAGTTTTATACACCTTCCTCTTACCTTACGTATATTGACGGTATTGAACTGCAGTATCGCAACTTAATTGACGACGGAATGTTGCAGGCCACTCTGGCTGTGGGTAGCAGCAAGGCGGACCTGCTCAATGTCGATTCAGAATCAGTGCTTGAATATGACTATGTGATTAACAGTTCTGTGACCTACGAAACTGACCATTGGTTGTTTAAAGGTACCGTCAGTTATTTTCACGGTGAGGGTGCCCGTATTGATGGACTTGACCAATTACAGAATCTGGCTGCCAGCTTCCCTTCTCAGTGGTGGCCGTTTATGGGTGAATTATTGGCATCTCTCGAGTTTAAAGATCAGAGCATCCAGTACGCGGCTTTTGGGGTTAACTATCATAAGAACAATTGGCTGGTAAAGTCTGAACTGGCTTATTTCAATATCGACTGGGGGTTAACCGGGGATCTGGGATATGGCTATATCAGTGCCGGCTACGAGTTTGAACAGTTCACACCATACGTTACCTTTGCCATGCTCGATTCGCTCTACGATCGCCATATTATAGAGGAACCCAGATACGACCTGATTAATGATCCGGTTACGCAACAAACGCTGGCTTTGTTACAAACGAATTTCCAGACACTCTATGACTCTGCTCGTATGGATCAATATTCCTTCGCTGCCGGCTTGCGCTGGGATTTCGCCCATAACTGGGTAGCTAAAGGTCAGATCAGTTACTTTAAGATCAACGGGCCGGGTTCTGGCTTATGGGGCGGAGACGTAATTCAGAATATTGACGATCACCGACATGTAAGCGTGCTTAGTCTGAATCTAAGTACCATTTTCTAGTCCTGCTGGTATGAATAAGCGTCCGTTCACTCAAAAGCTTAATGTCAGAGTAGCGATTATCGTTGCTGTAATTGGTGTTATGTTGTCATTGAGTGGCAGTTTATTGGTTTTCCGTCTGGCGCTCGATAAGCAAGAGGCCATCAGTTACCGGCTGGTTGACCAGCTCGCTGCCAGTGCCGTTAAAACTGCAGCCATCGCCGCTTATGTGGATGACGAGGAGCTCGCTAACGAAATTATCAACGGCTTAATGATCAGCGATATGGTAAGCGGTGCCAGAATCTATTCAGGGCAGGCCTTGCTGGCGGCGAATACTTCTATCTCAGGTGAGTTGCCGATGGTCAGCCCTATTGAGCGTGAGCTTTATCACCCTTTTAATGAAGATGAGTTAATCGGTGAGTTAGACCTTTATCCGGACACCGCGTTTATTCGCGAGATGGCGCTTCAGGAAGCACAGGGTAGCGCTATTCAGATTATTTTGGTGTCTTTTTTAATTACCATAATTATTGCTGGTACGTTGCAATACACGCTGTCTACGCCGTTGATAAAGCTCAAGCAGGCATTTGAGACCGTCGATCCCAGTAATCCCGAGAATCTCAAAAAGCTTGATATCGACTATAAGCGCCAGGATGAACTGGGCTATTTAATAGAGCAAATCAACGGCTTAATACGAGCGGTAAGGGCAAACTTTCTGGCTGAAAGGAAGCTGCGGGTACATACCGAAAAACTTGAACAACAGTTACGGTTATTATTCGAGAAAGCCTCTATTGGTGTTGCATTGATTTCAACCCAAAAAGGGATCCTGATTGAAAACCCTAAATTTAACCATATCGTTGGCACGAACTCTTCACTTACCGATTTTATTGAAATTTTCGACGATCCTGAATCAGTCTCGAGTGTTATTGCATCTTTAAAGGCGTCACTAAACAGTAAGCCAATTGGTCTGGACTTATCCTATCAGGTAGATGGCAGCCGGCGCTGGGTACATTGTCTGTTTGCTACGGTCTCCGACCAGCGACTGGTGGCAAGAGAGGAAGATGACGTGCTGTTTGAGGTCATCATTAACGACATTACCGACCGCAAGGAACGTGAGGCCGAAGTGCGTTATCAGGCTCAGCACGACGCCCTGACCGGGCTGTATAACCGCCTCGGGGGCGAGAAACGGCTACAGTATTTACTACATGAAAATAGCGCGGATTTTTCCTGCATCTTCCTTTTGGTAGACCTTGATAAGTTCAAACCCATTAATGACACCTACGGTCACGATGCTGGCGATGTGGTGCTGGTTGAATGCAGCCATCGGATTAAAACTCTGTTTAATGAACCTACCGATGTTTGCTGCCGTTGGGGGGGGGATGAATTTGTTATTGGCTTTAAGCGCGAGGCGCTGCCGTATTCGTCACTTAATACACTGTGTAATACACTGCTGCACAGCCTTGAGGAGCCGATAGAAGTCGGGCCCGATTTCCGGGTGTCAATTTCTGCCAGCATTGGCGTTGCACAGATTAATGAAGCCGGTAAAAGTGTGGAGCACTGGATAGCTCAGGCTGATAAAGCAATGTACGACGTAAAAAGTCAGGGGCGGGCGAATTACCTTATCACCTGACTGGATTCACGATTAGCTAATGCTCAGGATTTTGCATGGCCATTCTAAGTGCTCCACTTGCTAGTCCAATTGATATGACAGGGTGAAATATTATGAACTGATACCGGGTGTTGCCCCGTATGAGTCGGCAATGTGTCTGCATTTATCCTGCTCAGCCGTTGATTGGTCTATTGTTATTAAGAAAACGACAATGCGGCGAAAAAAAAGCGCTAGAATCGCGCAGCAGGGTCAGCCAGACCCGTATTTTTAAGCCGCAATCATTATCGGGGGAAGTTAAACCCCGTTAGATTAACAATAATAGGTGGACAAATGGCCTCGGTGTTAATTGTTTTGCTCGGTATTGCAGGAATGCTGCTGGGCTGGTTTGTTTATTCAAAATTTATCGCGGAACGGATTTTCCAGCTTGACCCTAACTTCAAAACGCCCGCTCATGAACTGCGCGATGGCGTAGACTACGTCCCCACCAATAAAGTGGTTCTGTGGGGACACCATTTTACCTCCGTAGCTGGCGCTGCGCCAATTGTTGGTCCGGCTATCGCGGTCTACTGGGGCTGGGTTCCGGCCGTTCTCTGGGTAGTCTTCGGCACCATGTTTTTTGCCGGGGTACACGACATGGGCGCTTTATGGGCCAGTAGCCGGCATAAAGGTAAATCCATGGGCGCGCTGGCGGAAGATGTTATCGGTAAGCGTACCCGCTCATTGTTCATGGTGGTGGTATTCCTGGTATTGCTGATGGTCAATGCCGTGTTCGGCGTTGTCATTGCTAAATCCTTTGTATCCCAGCCAGACGCGGTATTTCCTGCCTGGATGGCGATTGCCGTAGCACTGGTTATTGGTCAGTTGCTGAAACGAAACTTTAGCCTTATCCCTATGTGTCTGGTTGGGATCATTGTGCTTTACGCCTCGGTGTTTGCCGGTAGTTACATTCCTATCGAGCTACCAGACACCCTGTTTGGCCTATCAGCCAATGCTAACTGGATCATCATTCTGTTTATCTATGCAGCCATTGCTTCACTCCTGCCGGTGTGGATGCTGCTACAACCCAGAGACTTCATTAATGGCATGCAGTTGCTGGTTGGCTTGTTTTTACTTTATGGGGCGGTGTTTGTGTCTTTACCGGATATTACGGCCCCTGCGTTTAACACTCAGACTGCAGTAGATACACCTAGTATCATACCATTGCTGTTTGTAACGATTGCTTGTGGCGCGGTATCGGGTTTTCACGGGATTGTTTCCTCGGGTACCAGCTCCAAGCAGTTGGATAAAGAAACGGATGCCCGTTTTGTTGGCTACCTTGGTGCGGTAGGAGAGGGCTGTCTGGCCCTGGTGACCATTGTGGCAGTGAGTGGTGTCGCTTTAGCTGCTTCACCAGAAGAGTGGCATGAGGTATACAGCCATCTGGGTGATGGCTCTGTCGCCGCATTTATTACCGGTGGTGCCAACCTTATCCAACAGGGCTGGGGCTTACCGGTAGACTTCTCATCAACTATTCTGGCAACCATGGTTGTGCTGTTTGCTGGCACCACCATGGACTCCGGTGTTCGTTTACAGCGCTACATTATTCAGGAATGGGGTGAAATTTATCAGTTGCCGGTTCTGAAAAATGGCGTTATAGCTACACTGGTTGCTGTAGCCTGCTGTCTGTTACTGGCCTTTGGTGCCGGCGGCTCCTCTGGCAGCGGCGGTATGATCATCTGGCCATTGTTTGGGTCTACCAACCAGATCCTGGCAAGTATGACCCTGCTGGTGATTTCAGTGATGCTGATTAAAATGAAGCGCCCGGCGATTTATACCCTGGTGCCCATGACCTTCGTTATCGTAATGGCGTTTCTGGCGGGTATTATTAAGTTAAAAGAATACTACCTTGCTGGTAACTATCTGCTGGTCTTTTTAGATGCGGTGGTGTTGATTGTCAGTGTGCTTGTAATGCTCGAGTCCTGGTCGGTGATCCGTAAGTTCAAACGGCAATCAGCCTGATGAAAAAAGCCGTCAGTACAGCTGACGGCTTTTTACTTTATTTGTTAGCAACGCTCACTCCTGAAGAGCTCTTGCGTTTAAAGATATGCGTTAAAAACACCCGCGGTAATGACCATTAACGAAACAGAATACAACACCAGTGAAACTTGATCTGACAATTTAGCTTTAGGCATAATCCGAACCTCTTTTTCATCGAATGTAACTCAAATGTAACAAATTGGGTTGCTTTTGTTAATTATTCTTTGGTATTAGATAGTTTGTTACGATTGACTGTGCTTGTATCCACCGAATAAAGCCTCATAATAATCCTTGTGTACTTGACTCAATGGACTGCTTTTCATGATTTTATTGCTCGTTTACGTGATTATCGCACTGGGATTTTCATTCTTGTGTTCCATCGCCGAGGCGGTGATCCTGAGCGTTTCTTCAGCCTATATTTCTGTTCTGGAAAAAGAGCAGAAGCCCAGTGGCGCAGTGCTGCGCCATCTAACCGAGGATATCAATCGTCCCTTATCAGCGATTTTAACACTCAACACCATTGCCCATACTATGGGCGCTGCAGGCGCTGGTGCTCAGGCGGCAATCGTCTTCGGTGATGCTTATCTGGGTCTGATTTCGGCAATTCTGACTTTACTGATTCTGATCTTTTCGGAGATTATTCCCAAAACCCTGGGGGCAACGTTCTGGCGTGCCCTGGCGCCGATCACTGCCTACTTCCTAAAGTACCTGGTTATTCTGCTTTATCCTTTTGTAAAGATGTCGGAATGGTTGACCAAAGGCTTTAAGGAAGAGAGCCCGTTGCGTGGGCTTAATCGGGCTGAGTTGCATGCTATGGCTGAGCTCAGTGGCGAAGAAGGCCAGCTCAATGAGCACGAAGCGTCTGTTATGAAGAGCCTGCTCACTCTCAACGAACTAACGGTAAAAGATGCCATCACTCACCGTACTCAGGTATTTTCGGTGCCGGAAACCATGACCATCACTGAGTTTTTCCATAAACATGGCAGCATAAAATACTCACGTATCCCAATTTATGAAGAGGGCGATTCTGAGCAAATCACCGGCTTTGTGATGCGTGCAGACCTGCTGGTCGCCCAGGCAAAAGGCCATGGCGATAACCCGTTATCACAATACCGCATGAGCATGGTTACGGTGCTGAGCTCCATGCCGCTGTCTTCTACTTTCGATCAATTTATTAAAAACCATGTGCATATTGTGCTGGTTGTCGATGAATACGGTGGTCTCGAAGGCATCCTGACCCTGGAAGATCTGTTGGAAAGACTATTGGGAGTGGATATTGAGGATGAAAAGGATACCAATGTCAGCATGCGCCGCCTGGCTTATGTGATGCATCGCCGTAAGCAACTGATGATGCTAAAAAATGTGCCGGATAGCAGCATGACGTCGGCGCCGGGTAAAAAGTAACCCGGCGCGGGTTTTGTTAAGGATTGTCAAGTCGCTCCTGCCACATCGCCAGATGTTCCCGGCGTTTCTGTCGTAATTCACCGGCCACTTCGGGATCGTCCTGCAAATCGGCTGGGATCATCGCCAGCATGCGGTCACAGGACAGTGCTGACACCGCCGCCGCCCACACCTGAGTTAAATGTACATTCGAGGTGTGGTGATTCATCGCCAATTCATTGGTGGATTTGATTTTCTGCTGCATACTCTGGTCGCTGCCCGGGTACACTGCTACGGTAACCTCAAAGTCTCTCTTAAGCTGAGTATAGTCATCATGGTTTTCATCGATATCCCGGCCGGTTTGCATCACCGTCATCACGGCCGACTGGGCGTGACTAAAAGTATCAAACAATTGAACGTGTAACTGACTGAACTGCTGTTCCAGTGCCACGATCCGCGGATCGGCTTTGCTCATGTTTTCGCCTTTTCTGATTAGTTTTGGGGAACGGGTAACGAAATTACCACGCAGACCCCGGTTTTGTCCGGTAAATCCTGTAGCACAATGTTACCTTTGTGGAAGGCCACAATCATATTGGCAATATACAGCCCCAGGCCTAAATGCGGCGGTCCGTCGGTATTATTGCCTTCTGCCCGCACCGACACCATGGACTGGGTCAGCTGCTCGTGCATGCCTTTAGGCAGCAATGGCCCGGTATTGGTAATACTCAGTTTAACAGTGCGCTGTTCCTGCCACATATGCAGGGCAATAGTACTCTCTGCCTGACTGAATTCCACCGCATTAGCGATGATTTTATCCAGCATCTGGGCAATCAAATCCGGTGAGCCACTGAGCTGCACTTTCTCACAACTGAGTCTGAGCGCAAACTGGCGATGGGGGTACGCATGCTGATAGCCTTCTACGCAACCACCGACTACTTTAACGATATCGAAGCGTTCTGTGTCTTCCTGACTGATCATCTGCTCCAACCGCGTAGCTTCGCTCATACTGTTAAGAATACTGCTCAACCGGCTGATGCCTGATTGTGCGCGGCTTAAAAATACCTGTTGGCGGGCCGGATCCTTAACCTCATCGAGGGTATCCAAAGAGGAGCGTACTACTGCAATGGGCGTGCGCAGTTCGTGAGAGAGGCGGGATGCCATATTCTCAAGATACGAATTGTATTGCTGCAGGCGGCTCAATACCGCGCTGAATGAGCGGGATAAGTCGCCTATTTCATCACCATGGCGTGATGGGGGCAGGCTGCCAATTATTTTTCCGTTGGGGTCGATGACCGCTTCGGTATCGTCACGTAAGTTACGAATTCGGCTGGAGATACGGTGGGCAAACATCAGTAAACCGAGTGTACCGAGCAGCATTACCGCAAGAATAACGTGAAAAAGCTGCTCCAGCGCACGGTTTCGCAATGTGCGGATCCCGTGGGTGGTCTGTTCAACGACCACGGCGCCCATGACGGAGTCGCCAATATAAATGGGGTAGGCGGCCGACAATATCACCGCTTTGTTATCCGGGGTCAGGCGCCACAAAGAGTCTGGCTGGCCATTCAGAGCGTGATTAATATCCTTGCCAGCCAACGCATAGGCGTCTGCCAGTTCGTCTACAAAATCCCCGGGCGGACGGGTGAGTATCTGGTAATAAAGCGGCAACAACCACTGCTGTTCAATATAGTGCCACCATCCCTGACTGCTACTTTCCTTGCTGCCGGCATTAAGCCCGAGAGAAGAATGGATAGAGCCCGAGCGGGCCAGTACCCGTTTGTGTTTATCGATAACCCACACCCGGGAGTCGGCGTAGCGCAATCCGGAAAGGATCCGCTCGATTTCCGGGGATGGGGTTACTACGGTGCCCAGGTCATCGCTCTGGTTGGGGTTTGCGGTGCCCACGGCATACTGTTTGACGCGTTTGACCGGGTCGTCAACATCGACAATCGCGAAGGCAAGAGCGCCGGATGTCATGGTAATCGGAAAGCGCAGCTCTACATTATAACCGGTACTGGTCAGCTCCCAGCGACCCTGAATTTCCAGCGCGTTATCGACGGCGCGAAAGCGACCAGGGTTGTCGTCGAGCTGGTAAGCATTTACCCAGCCGGAGTCGTAAGGGGAGATAATATAGCGGTGAAGGGTATCCTGCGCATCCAGCATTCCTATCAGCAGATGATCGGAGCGATCAACGCTCAGACTGTTAGGTGCACGAAAAACCACCTTGTCATCGGTAACCGCAAACATGGCATAAAAGTATTGCTCGAAGCGACCGACCATGTGCTCCACCGACAGAGAGACCGGCACAGTCTGTTCAGTAAACCAGGTAACCACGTTCTCTTCGTTATAGGACTGGATCAGTGGAGATACCGCCTGCCACTCCTGTAAGCGGCCATCGAGTTGAATGGGGACATCAATGGGCGGTGCATATAAATCCGTACCCGGGCGTACGTTTTGTAAATAGGCGGACTGGCTGTCAAACAGGGCCGGACGCTCGTGCAGCGCGGTGGCAACCGCTCTGGCCGTACCAATCATGGTTTGTTCCTGGCCGATGCGCAGGTATTGCTCCAGCTCCCAGACATATTTATAGCCGAGCCACGGAATGGCAAACAAGAACAGCGACAGTACTAATAACTGCAGACGAATTGAAAAACGCAACTTCACCAGCCAGATTCCTTTTTACACCGGTCAGCTATTGCTGCCAGCGATAGCCCATGCCATAGACTGTATCGATATGTTCGAAGCTTTCGTCGAGTTGAACAAACTTTTTCCGCATACGCTTGATATGTGACGTAATGGTGGAGTCATCGACCACCATGCGCGACTCATCCATCAGTTGCTGGCGGCTTTTCACATGTCCCGGGCGTTTGATCAGAGCGTGTAACATCCAAAACTCGGTAACGGTCAGGGCCACCGGGATATCCTTCCAGCTTACCGTCATTCGGCTGACATCCACTTTAAGGTGGCCAAGGCGAATGGTATCTGAGTCCTGTTTGGGCGTGGCGAGCAAGTCCGTGCGTCGAAACAGGGCGGCAATGCGCGCCAGCAGGTGGGCCATACTAATGTCTTTAGTCAGGTAGTCATCTGCACCCATACGCAGGCCGCTGATGGTATCCACGTCATTGTCCCGCGCAGTAAAAAAGATGATGGGAAGTGACTGAGAAAGCTGACGTAACTGCTGACACAGCATAAAGCCGCCTTCCATCTCGTCATTCAGGCCAATGTCGATAATAGCGAGGTCAGGGAGAGACTGACTGAATGCCAGGCTGGCCGACGGGCGGTCCGCATAAGCCTGAACCGCATAGCCTTGTCCGCTCAGCACGGCAGTGTAGTTATCACGGATAGCAATATCATCTTCAACAATGGCAATGGTTTTTGGCATACATCATTCATCCTGTCTAATACCGGCCCCTACTATAACTTAGTTAACAGGGTTAGGCGGAAGTTCGGCATAAATTCCCCGAGCTTGCCATTTTTCTGCCACTTTTGTTCCGCTGTGGGCGGGTTTTCGCGACTGGCAACGTGTTTGATTGTTAACAACGCCACAAGGTGCCATGTTTTTCCATTTTTGCTCAGCACATTGCCACAAGCTGACACCAACCGCGCCATATCCGACTGGTGTAATTCATATCGTTCACAGCGAAACACAATTTGATTACCCAGAGGAAACTATTATGCGTAAAACTGTCATTTCAGCTGCACTTGCAATCTCTTGTTTAACTTCAGTTGCGCCAGCTATGGCTGGCGACAAAGAGAAACCCTATGAACATGCCGCGGGCATCGGTATGGGATCCGGTGTGGTGATTGGCGCCATGGTAGCGGGGCCGGTGGGTGCCGCAGTCGCTGGCTTAGTGGGAGCCTTTGTAGGCAATGATATTCAACAGGACAAAGAACTACAGGCCAATCAGGCAAGGTTAACCGCTCAGGCTGAATTGTTGTCGCAGCGCGACCGCTCCTTGCTGGCAATGAAAAGCCAGATTCAACAGTTACAGCAGGCGAGTATGACTACCCAGGTAAGTGATACACGCACTCAGGATACGCCGGCCATTACATTGCAGAGTGTGGTGCAGTTTCAAACCGGTGCCTATGACATTGCGCCGGATTACCAGCAGCAATTGGATCTGATTGCCAAAGCATTACGCGGTTACCCTTCATTGCAGGCTAGACTTACCGGTCATGCCGATCAGCGGGGCGATGCTAAGTACAATCAGGCGCTGTCTATGCAAAGGGCGATTAGCGTAAAGCAATACTTGCTTAATCAGGGCGTAGATGAAAAGCAGGTACTAACCCTGGCGCTAGGCGAGGAACGCAGTAAACATAAAGAGTATGAAGGCACTTTCTTTGACCGTAAGGTGGTTATTGAGCTGGGTGAGGAAGATCCAACGTTAACCGCGCAGCGATAGCGGTTAACCGGTAACCACCTTGTTCTTCCCTTTGAGCTTTGCATCGTACAGGTTGATATCAGCCTGTTCGATGACATCGTTGAGGGGATAGCGTTCAACATTCTTAATACTCACGGCACCAGCACTGAGCGTAACCCGCTCAAATGGTGAGTACTTGTGCGCAATTTCCAACTGATAGATATCGTTCAGAATCTGGTTGGCTATCTCCCTGGTACCGGATAGTCCGGTATTCGGTAGCAGCATAATAAATTCTTCACCCCCGTATCTGACTACGGCATCACGGGCGCGGCGCGAATAACGCTTCAGTACCGCAGACACTTTTTCCAGACAAATATCACCTTTCAGGTGGCCATAAGTATCATTGTACTGTTTGAAGTAATCCACATCGAAAATAATCAGCCCTAATGGCTGGTGGTCGCGCATAAGTTGGCGCGATAAGCGGGGATATTCCTCATTCAGGTAATTGCGGTTGTAGAGGCCGGTCAGGCTGTCTTCGTAACTGAGCTTCCTTAATGCGTCGAGGCGCAGCTTACTGAGCAATTGATTACGGACGCGGTGAACGATGGTCTGGGCTACCACGGGCTTGGTTACAAAATCATTGCCACCGGCTTCCCAGCAGTCTACCTGGGCGTCTTTACCTAAATCCGCGGTAATAAAAATAACCGGGATATCAGCGGTATCATTGCGGGCTTTCAACTGGCGGCAGAGTTCCAGACCATTGATATCAGGCATGTTTACGTCAACCACCAGTAAGTCAGGCAGTTTGTTTTCGCAAAACTCTATAGCGTCGGCAGCAGAAGAAGCAGTAAAACAACGGCAAAGGTTGTTTAAAATATTCGCGACCAGCGTACTACTGATGTGATCATCATCTACGATTAAAACCAGACAGGACTCGATATTTTTCGTGGATTGAATGGGCATGAGAGGAACTTTCGAGCCACCTGTGAATAGATGCGTTTTTGCTAATAGATAAAAATAGCATGAGTCATATGGGAAACAAACCTCAGACGGGGGGAATAGGTATAACTTTGGTATGTATAATTGCCTTATAGTATTTTTTTTAATACGTTATTGATTTTTCGAAATGGTTTGTCCGGCAAAGTAGACACTTTAATTCTGTAAATTTGTTACCATAATGGATGGGAAATCAAATTCTATCTGAAACCGTTGTGCTCAGGCCTCCCGCCAGAAAAACGAAATACCAATAACAGGCGTTGGGTTGGATGGTCAGGCGAGTATGGGGTATTGCCATACCATTTGCCAATTCCTGCCCCCCAGGGCAACACAACAATAAACACGGAAATCAGCATGCAAGCGTTAACAATCTCGGGGTTAACAAAAACCTACCGTGGCTCAGTTCATGCCTTAAAAGGCGTTGAGCTGAATGTACAAGAGGGCGACTTTTTTGCCCTGCTCGGCCCTAACGGGGCGGGTAAATCAACAACCATTGGCATCATTAGTTCGTTGGTAAATCAAACTTCAGGCGACGTAAAAGTGTTTGGTTATGACCTCGATAAGGAAAAAGAACTAGCCAAGTCCTGCATCGGTCTGGTACCTCAGGAGTTTAACTTCAACCAGTTCGAAACGGTATTGCAGATCGTGCTCAATCAGGCCGGCTATTATGGCGTGCCTCGCAACGTAGCTCACGAGCGGGCCGAAAAATACTTATCGCAACTCGATTTATGGGAAAAACGCAATGCACGTGCGCGTGAGTTATCCGGCGGTATGAAGCGTCGCCTGATGATTGCCAGAGCCTTAATGCATGAGCCCAAAATGCTCATTCTCGATGAACCCACAGCCGGCGTGGATATTGAGATCAGACGCTCAATGTGGCAGTTCCTACAGGAAATAAATGGTCAGGGAATTACTATCATTCTGACTACGCATTACCTTGAAGAAGCGGAAATGCTGTGTCGCAATATCGCCATCATCGACAAAGGTCTGATTGTTGAAAATACCTCTATGAAGGCACTGTTATCCAAGCTCAATATCGAAACCTTTGTGCTGGATTTACAGGGCGAAACGGCCGATGTCAGCCTTAAGGGCTTCGAATACCGCTTACTCGACAGCAGCACGCTGGAAGTAGACGTGGCCAAATCCGATGGTCTGAACCCGGTGTTCAGTCAGCTTACGGAGCAGGGCATACAGGTAATGAGTATGCGCAACAAAGCCAATCGTCTGGAAGAATTATTTGTTAGTCTGGTTGAAGCCGGACGTAAGGAGTCGGTGTAATGTCTGCCGGAAACAACTGGATAGCTTTAACCACCATCTGGATAAAAGAATGCACGCGCTTTCTGCGCATTTGGGTACAAACCCTGGTGCCGCCAGCCATTACCATGAGTTTGTATTTTGTTATTTTTGGTAACCTCATCGGCGAGCGTATCGGTCAGATGGGCGGCTTTACCTATATGGAGTTCATCGTCCCGGGCCTGATCATGATGTCGGTGATCACTAACTCCTATGCCAATGTTTCGTCGTCATTTTTCAGTGCCAAGTTCCAGCGTAACCTGGAAGAAATGCTGGTAGCGCCGGTACCTACGTCGGTCATTATTCTCGGTTACGTAGGCGGCGGTGTTGCCCGGGCCATGTTAATTGGCCTGATTGTAACAGTGGTATCGATGTTATTTGTGGATGTTCATATTCACAATCTGGCGATCATTGTGCTGACCTTACTGCTTACGGCGACATTGTTTGCTACGGCGGGTCTGGTTAATGGTATCTTTGCCAAAACCTTTGACGATATCAGCCTGATCCCCACCTTCGTGCTAACTCCTCTGACTTATCTTGGCGGCGTATTTTATTCGCTGACACTGTTACCTGAATTCTGGCAGTGGGTCAGTAAGGCAAACCCTATAGTGTATATGGTAAATGGTTTCCGTTACGGCTTTTTAGGGGTATCTGATGTCAATATCGGCCTGGCCATGGGCCTGCTGGTGTTGTTTAACCTGGCATTATTTACCGTTGCCTACACACTGCTGAAACGCGGAACAGGGATTCGTTCTTAATCATGCGGGGGAATTCACGAACCGTAGAAAGCCAGCAAAATGGCGTTCACGATAAGCTTGAGGTGATAGTTGAAAAGTACCAGCGTACTGAAAACCGTCGCCCCATCCACGCTCATACCCGGCAGGCTTTTGACGAAGTGGCAGACTGGCTGAGTGACTGGCAGGGCGAGGTGATCCTCGACTCCTGCTGTGGCGTGGGTAAAAGTACGGCCGGGCTGGCTCAACGATACCCGCAAGCACGGGTTGTTGGCATCGACAAATCGGCGCTAAGAGTCAACAAGCATCAGCATTATAAGAGCGAGCAAGACAACTATCGGGTAGTGCGGGCTGACGTCGTCGATTTCTGGCGACTGATGCGGAATGCGTGTATGCAGAGTCCATGGCATATCGGCGCCCATTATCTGCTGTATCCAAATCCGTACCCTAAATCCTCCCAGGTACAAAAGCGCTGGCATGCAAGTCAGGCTATGCCCGATCTCATGGCTTTGTCTCCACGTATTAAAGTGCGCAGTAATTGGTTGCTATACCTTGAAGAGTTCGCCCTTGCCGCGGCTAAATACGGCATGCAGTGCGAGATTACTGAGGTTAATTCGCAGCAAGCGGCGCTAACGCCCTTTGAGCAGAAGTACCAGGACAGCGGACAGCAATGCTGGCAGTTGCGCGGGGCAGTGGCGCAATAAGGCTTACACTAAAGTAGTTAAAATGCGGATTTGTGTCACTAATATGACAGATTTTCATGGGTTTTTGTTAGAAAATCCTTATAATCGCACTCTCTTTGGGGCAGCCCCGGAAGATCTTTTTACTGGCTGTTTAGCGTAAGAAACACTGGCTGACCTTGGCGTGGCGGGTATTCTGCGCTACAGTCAGGGGCTGTGAAAGGTCATTGCTAAGTATCCGGCATGAGTTTCAGATTGGGCCGGTTAGCAATGTTGCGCGAGCGTTTAACAGTCAGTGTGGCATAGCATCAGCGCAGTAATCATTTTCAATTCGAGAGGTGTACAGTGTGGGTGAAGCACAAGTAAGCTTGAAGCACCTGTTTCGGGTTTTTACCAAGCCAGAGCACAAAGACTCTAAGCTGGCACAAATTGAAGAACACCTTTCAGACAATATCCTGGATTTCTTGTCGCAACACGTCGTGACTAAGAAAACTTCGCTGGAAGAAGTCGAGCAGGACTTTGCCGATGCAATGATGCCTGAGTCGCCTGAGTTTGTGTCTACGCACGCTGAAAACCTGCTGGAAAAGCTGGTTGCCCATTCAGTAAATACTTACTCTCCCACCTTTATAGGCCATATGACATCGGCGTTGCCGTATTTTCATTTATCGCTGGCAAAACTGCTGGTGGGGCTGAATCAGAACCTGGTTAAAATCGAGACATCAAAAGCATTTACCCCACTTGAACGTCAGGTGCTCGGTATGATGCACAATCTGGTGTACGAGCAGGAAGAAAGTTTTTACGAACAGTACCTGCATAGTGCCCGGCATGCTCTGGGCGCGTTTTGCTCCGGTGGAACCGTTGCCAACATTACCGCACTGTGGGTAGCGCGCAATAAAATTCTTGGTCCACAGGGCCGTTACCCTGGAGTAGCCAGAGCCGGACTGGCCAGCGCTTACCGCCACTACGATATCGATAATCTCGGCGTGTTGTGCTCGCGGCGCGGTCACTATAGTCTCTCAAAAGCGGTGGATGTTCTGGGGATCGGGCGCGAAAACCTCATTACATTGCCATGTCCTGAGCAGGTCCTTGATCCTGCTGAGGCGCTTAGGAAAGGCCGCGAATATCAGGAACAGGGCAATAAACTGCTGGCCATCGTTGGTATTGGCGGGACCACTGAAACCGGTCACGTTGATCCGCTCGATGAACTTGCTGATGTGGCAGAAGAGCTGGGATGCTGGTTTCACGTAGATGCTGCCTGGGGTGGTGCCACGCTGTTTTCCAAACACTACCGGGGCATATTAAAAGGCATCGAAAAAGCCGACTCGGTTACCATTGACGCACACAAGCAAATGTACGTGCCCATGGGGGCCGGCATGGCGTTGTTTAAGAACCCGGCAGATGCCAATGCTGTGCGTCATCATGCGCAATATATTCTGCGTGAAGGGTCAAAGGATCTGGGCGCTACCACTCTGGAAGGCTCCCGTAACGGCATGGCCATGATGGTGTATTCTTCTTTGCACATTCTTGGCCGCCGCGGCTATGAGCTGCTGATTAACCAGAGTATTGAGAAAGCTAAAAAATTTGCTGCAATGATTGAGGCTCACCCTGATTTTGAGCTGATCACTTCACCCACCCTTTCTATTATGACCTATCGGGTTTGTCCGGCGGCGATTCAGGAGCAACTGAAAACGCTTCCGCAGGTGCAGGCTCAACGACTGAACAGCAAAGTTGACCGACTGGTTGTTAACGTGCAGAAATTGCAGCGTGAAGCGGGTAAATCCTTTGTGTCACGTACTCGTTTAGAGTGTCCGGTGTATGGTGCATATCCCATCACGGTTTTCCGTGTGGTTCTGGCCAACCCAATGACTACTACCCGCGATCTCAGAGCGATTCTGGAAGAGCAACACGCCATTGCCAGTCGCAACCGCGTGTGGCAGGAATTACTGGCGGTCAGTACGCCGGCAACACTGGATCAAGCCTGATCCAGTGTAATCTGCATATTATCGATTAAACGCGTAGTGCCCATAAACGCCGCCATCAGAATGACCAGCTGATGGTCTCCCGGCTCAGCCGGTTGCAGGTTGCTGGCATTGCGAATAGTGACGTATTCCGGCTTAAGGCCGGCAGACATCAGCGATTGTGACGCTTTACGTTCAATATCAGCATAGCTGTCCTGGCGAGCACAGATAGCTTCGCGCATTTGCTGCATCGCGGCGTATATCTGCGTAGCCGTAGCCCGTTGTTCAGCGCTTAGGTAACCATTACGCGAACTCATCGCCAGGCCGTCTCCCTGACGTCTGGTGGGCACGCCAACAATGTTAATCGGCATGGATAAATCTTCCACCATGGTGCGGATCACCTGTAACTGCTGGAAGTCTTTCTCACCAAAGCAAGCTACATCGGGTTGTACCATGTTAAACAGCTTGCAGACGATGGTGGCCACACCGCGGAAATGCCCGGGGCGACTCGCGCCGCACAGCAGATCAGAAATACCGGGTACTTCCACAAAGGTTTGTTCACTTAAACCACGTGGATAAACATCATCAACCGCCGGGAAAAACAACGCGTCAACGCCATGAGCTTCAAGTTTGCTGCGATCGGCGTCCAGCGTTCGCGGATAGGCATCAAGATCTTCATTAGCACCAAATTGCATGGGGTTAACGAAAATCGACACCACCACTTTATCAGCCAGCTTTTTGGCCTGTTTAACCAAATCCAGGTGGCCGTCGTGCAGATTTCCCATGGTAGGCACAAAAGCAACGGTGTGACCGGCGCTGCGCCAGGTCTGACGCAGTTCTCGTAAAGTGTTTAGTGATTCTATAAATTGCATTATTTGTCAAAGCTATGTTCGGGGCCGGGGAACAGGCCGTTTTTTACTTGTTCAATATACAGGACAACGGCCTTGCGCAGATCACCTGTCTCGGCAAGGTAGTTTTTTGAAAACTTCGGCATATAGTTAGCGCTGACACCAAACATGTCGTGCATCACCAGGATCTGGCCGTCGGTGTGAACGCCGGCGCCAATGCCAATAACCGGAATGCTAAGCTGTTCGCTGACCGCTTTACCCAGCGGCGTAGGCACACACTCGAGCACCAACATCTGTGCACCTGCGGCTTCTAATGCCAGCGCGTCATCTATCAGCTGTTGTGCTTTGTCTTCTTCACGGCCCTGTACTTTAAAGCCACCAAAGACATTCACCGATTGCGGGGTAAGCCCCAGATGACCACAAACCGGCACACCGCGTTGCTTAAGACCGGTGATGGTTTCGCATAACCAGGCGCCGCCTTCCAGTTTTACCATGCTGGCACCGGCGGCCATTAAGGCCGCTGCGTTTTCATAAGCCTGGGCCGGGGTGGCGTAGGACATAAACGGCATATCGGCAATAACAAAGGCGGCGTTTACACCAGCGGCAACCGAGCGGGTATGGTAGGCAACATCTGCCGTAGTCACTGGCAGCGTGCTGTCCTGACCTTGTAATACCATGCCCAGCGAGTCACCAATTAACAGCACATCAATACCCTGTTCATCAAATAGCTTGGCGAAGCTGGCATCATAGGCTGTCAGGGCAGTGATTTTCTCACCCTGTTGTTTTTGTTTTATCAGCGTCGAAATAGTGACTTTCTTCATGGGCATTCTCCCAATGCAATAAAGGCGACAGGGCCGTTACAGAGTGGATGTCTCGTTGAGTGAGGCGAGGCGCTTAAGACCGTCCAGCGAGCAGCGTGATACCCACACCGAAAGCGGTAGTCCGTCGGGCATGATCATATCCGGCGCAATTTCAAACAGCGGAACCAGCACAAACTCGCGCTCGGGCATACCAATATGTGGAATGATCAGATCATCGGTTTTGATGGTCTCGGTATCATACAGCAAAATATCCAAATCGAGGGTGCGCGGCCCCCAGCGCTCACCTTCACGGACCCGACCGTGATGATGTTCGATTTTTTGCAGGCTGGCTAATAACTCATGGGGAGCTAACGTGGTTGTAATGCGTGCAACAGCGTTAATATAAACTGGCTGATCCTGCGGACCCATGGGCTTACTCTGATAAAAAGAAGAAGCTTTCACTACCTGGGTGTCGGGCAATTCACTGATCGCACAAATGGCCGAAATCAATTGGCTCAGTGACTCGCCCAGATTACTGCCCAGGCCAATATAAACGCTATGCTTACTGGACATGGTTATCGGATTTCGGCTTTCTTGGACGACGACGTTTGCGCTGGGCTCCGCCTTCTTCCTGGCGCAGAGTGTTGAGCATTTTCTTTTGCTGATTGGGCGCTGCATCCTGAAACTGGGTCCACCAATCGGCCAGTTCCAGCAGGTCACCGCCTTCAGTCTGGCCGCGGGCAAGCAAAAAGTCGTAGGCAGCACGGAATTTCGGATGTGACAACAACTGGAAAGCCCGGCGGCCAAAGCGCCTGGGCAAGCGCTGCTGAAGGTTCCAGATATCACGCACCACGGTGCTGAATCGTTTAGGGATCATAATGCGCTGGGATTGACGATGTAACACATCACCCATGGCAATATTGAATGCATCGTGGGCGTTCAAGCCTGCCTCAGACTGCAGTTTTGTAGCATGCTCTTCGACCGGATACCACAATAAGGTGGCAATCAGAAACGCAGGCGTAACCCGCTGGCCGGTGTTGATGCGCTCGTCGGTGTTCACCAATACCCTTTCAATCAGCGCTATTTCTTTGCTGTCAGCTGCGGCAAACACTCTGCCAAGCATCGGGAACAGCGGCTCCAGAAGGTTGTATTCACGCAACATGCGGAATGTTTTCAGACCCTGGCCAGACAAGAATAGCTTGAGCATTTCTTCAAACAGGCGGGCCGGCGGGATGTTGGATAGCAAATGCGCCAGTTCACGGATGGGCTCTGCCGTACGCGGGTTGATGGTCATATCCAGTTTGGCGGCAAAACGCACAGCACGCAGCATTCTGACCGGGTCTTCCCGATAGCGGACTTCAGGGTCGCCAATTAAATCGACCTCGCGTCGCTTAATGGCACTGATGCCATTGGCAAAATCAGTGACTGAGAAGGTTGCCACATCGTAATACATAGCATTAAAGGTAAAATCACGGCGTTCGGCATCTTCTTCAATGGTGCCAAATACATTGTCTCTTACCAGTTGTCCCTGCTCATCCTGTTTGGCCAGCGACTGGTCTTCATTGTGGTGGCCACGAAAGGTCGCAACTTCAATTATTTCACGGCCAAATACAATGTGAGCCAGGCGAAAACGACGACCGATAAGGCGACAATTGCGAAACAGCCCTTTGATCTGCTCCGGGGTCGCATTGGTGACAACATCGAAATCTTTAGGTTTATGGCCCAGCATCAGGTCGCGCACGCAACCGCCAACCAGATAAGCGGAAAACCCGGCGTTATTCAGACGGTACATCACCTTCAGGGCATTATCACTAATGTCTTCCCGGGATATTGCATGCTCAGCGCGAGGGATCACCACACCTTCAATCAGCGGGGCTTTTTCACTGTCGCGACTCAATGCGCGTTTCACCTTGTCCAGAACGCGGGTAATGATGGTAACTACTCCTTAACTCTCAGGGGCATTATGATAAGTAGATTCTGCCCCGTCGACAATAATTTCATGTCTTTTCGGTATCTTATTATACTGCCAGGCCGCAATCGCTGCATTAAGTAATGCCGATATCGTGCTGTGATTCTCTGTGATATCGCTAAACCCAAGAAAGCTCAGTGCATGTTGCAAGTTTTGCAGGGCGCGATTGTTATCAAGTGGCCGGGCATGGTTTTGTTTGCTTAGTTTACGCCCTGACGAGGTCGCTGCAACCGGAATATGCGCATAAAGCGGCGGTTGAGCGCCGAGTTGGTGGTACAGGGTCAGGTGCGCAGCAGTGGTGGTTAACAAATCGCTGCCACGTACAATGTGATTAACGCCCTGAGCGATATCATCTACCACAACTACCAGATTATAGCTGTGCAGTCCATCGCGCCGGCGCAGTACGGTATCCTCCAGCGCATGGGGATCGCTTATCACAACCGGCCCGAGTAACTGATCGGTAAAAGTCGTCACCGGTTGAGTGCATTTGAGTCTGAGCGCATTGCCTTTTGGCGGTAAATTCAGTTCACGGCATGTGCCCTGATAAGCGCCGCCGGACGCTTTAATTTGTTTGCGGGTGCACTGACAGGCATACAGCGCCTTTTGTGCTAACAAGGTTTGCAGTACTTCATCGTAGTCGCTTAACTGTGCAGACTGGTAGCGTACCTCGCCGTCCCAGTTAAGCCCATGGGCAGCTAAGCAGTTTAAAATACTTACATCGGCCCCTTTAATGCATCGCGGGCGGTCGATATCTTCCATTCTAACCAGCCACTGACCCAGATTGGCTCTGGCATCAAGAAAACTGGCTAACGCCGCGATTAACGAACCAAAATGTAATGGTCCGGTGGGAGAGGGCGCAAAGCGGCCGGTATATGAGGATTTGGCGCAGTGATTCACGAGGTTAAACACTGTGGTCATAAAAGACGCAGGTTGGCTGACCTGTTAAAACGGACTTGATAAAAAACGAAGTAAAATACCGGCCAGTTACTACAACCCTGACCGGCAATTGTCATTAACCCTGGAGCTGCTTTTCTTTAATTTCAGCCATGGTTTTACAGTCGATACATAGGTCTGCTGTTGGGCGCGCCTCGAGACGACGAATACCGATTTCGATGCCACACTGGTCACAAAATCCGAAATCATCTTCTTCGATACGTTTCAGGGTCTTTTCGATTTTCTTGATCAGTTTACGCTCACGGTCGCGGGTGCGCAGTTCTAAGCTGAACTCTTCTTCTTGCGCGGCGCGGTCTACCGGATCAGGGAAATTCGCTGCTTCGTCCTTCATATGAGTAACCGTGCGGTCAACTTCTTCACGCAACTGGTTACGCCAGGCTTTCAGTATTTGACGAAAATGCTCCATCTGAGCATCGTTCATATACTCTTCGTCATCTTTTGGCTGATACGGGGTGAGCCCGGCTAGTGCCAAAAGACCAAGGGATTTGGTTTCTTTCTCAGCTGGCATGTGTCACTTCTCCTACACTACGACACCCTAAATGTCCCGAAATAAAACAAATATCTATAACAGAATAGTATTGTACAGGCAACGTAAAGTGTCTATGTCTGACGAGGTAAACATGGTGCTGGATTGTTTACCCCATGGTTGTACCCGAGGGTACTCGCTTGTTTCAGCAAGGCGCAAATATGACGTCCATTTCCTAAAAATCAACTCTTTTTTTACAAAATAACAGGTAGTGACTGATTTATATTGATTTTTTCTTGGCTGATTTGGCAGCCTACGGCGAAAATCCTGACCCCGTCGGCCGCAGCCTGACGCACTGCCAGGGCGTATTTCGGGTCGATGTGCCCGGCGAGACGGACATTTTGGATGCCGCTGTGCTGAACACAGAACAATAAAGCGGTGGCAACGCCCTGACGAGCCAGCATGGCCAGTTCTTCGGCGTGTTTTGTGCCACGGCTGGTCACCGCATCGGGAAAGAAGCCGTCATTGCCCTCGGCCAGAGTGACCGATTTTACTTCGATGTAGAGCGGCGTATGATCGCTACGGGTTACACAAAAATCGAAACGGGAGTGGAAATCCGGCGGGCTGACTTCCCGCTTAACCTCGGTATAGTCTGTTACTCCCGGCAGTGTGTGGGCTTCCAGCGCACGCTGAACCAATTTGTTAGCGCGGTGCGTATTAACGCTTATCCAGTCACCCTGAGGCGTGACCGCCAGTTCCCATGTGAACTTTAGTTTACGTTTTGGGTTATCTGAGGGACTGACCCAGGCGGTAAAACCGGGTTCGGCACAGCCGGTCATGGCCCCGGTATTCGGGCAGTGAGCTGTGATCTGCTCACCGGAGTCGAGCAATATATCGGCAAAAAATCGTTTATAGCGCTTAAGCAGTGTGCCGCGCAACAAAGGTGAAGTAAACTGCATAGATAAACCTGACAATAATAGTAAGGAGCATTATGACTGACATGAAAGTGAAGATCACGAGCAACCCGGCCCCGGCGCATTGGGGAGACAAGGCGTTGGTAAGTCTTAGTGGCAACGACATCACCATCCACATTGGGGATGAAGCAGACCGGCTGCGCAGTATTCGTAAAGCGGCAAGACAGATAGACAATCTCGGGATCCCGTCAGTCACGCTCAGCGGTGACTGGTCGGTTATTGACCAGGTCACCTTTGTAATGAGTTTTTCCAAGGCGCGTAACCCTGGCGAAGTCACCTTATGCGATAACGCTGAACGAGCTGAAGCTGAGCGCCAGGTGACTGCGATGATGTTTACCCGTAAGCTCACCAACGACACCCCTGAGCAGCTTTCGCCGGTAGGTCTGGCGCAGGAAAGTGCTGACTGGCTGCAATCACTAAACGGGGATGCGGTAACCTATCGGGTAGTGAACGGTGAACAGCTCGTGGCTGAAGGCTGGGCCGGGATATACAATGTCGGACGCGGCAGTGAACGTCCCCCGGCCATGCTGGAGCTGGATTATAATCCTGGCGGCGATCCTGAGGCGCCGGTGGCGTTTGCCCTGGTTGGCAAAGGAATCACCTTCGACAGTGGTGGCTACAGCCTGAAATCCAGCGAAGGGATGCTGGATATGAAATGCGACATGGGTGGTGCGGCAACGGTTACCGGTGCGCTGGGGCTGGCCATTATGCAAGGGCTCAATAAACGGGTGAAGCTGTTTTTATGCTGCGCTGAAAACCTGGTCAGCGGCCATGCTTACAAGCTGGGTGATGTACTGACCTACAAAAACGGCGTGAGTGTGGAGATAGTTAATACCGATGCCGAAGGGCGCCTGGTACTTGCCGATGGTCTTATCGCGGCTTCAGAATCAGGAGCTGCCTGTATCATTGATGCAGCGACACTGACCGGCGCAGCTACGGTAGCGCTGGGATATGACTATCATGCGGTATTCAGTCTCAACCCGGTGCTCAGCCAGACGTTTTTAAGTGAGGCTCAAACCCAGCAGGAGCTATTCTGGCCATTACCCTTACAAATGTGGCATCAGGAAAAGTGCCCGTCTGCCTTTGCTGATACGGCTAATAGTCGTCCGCAAAAAGGTGGCGGTGCCGGCGGTGCGTCAAATGCGGCGGGCTTCTTATCACGCTTTGTCAGTCCAACAGACAGCTGGTTGCATCTGGACCTGGCCGCTGCGTATCATGGCAGTGCCACTAGCGAAATGCCGGCAGGCGCCACAGCGGCCGGCATCAGAACCCTGGCTGCGTTTATCGGCCAGTAAGTGTGAGGTGGTTACTCGGTGGTCACAGACCGCCGAGTCGTTCTGCTAAAGTTTTGTATTTTTCTACTTCAACAGAGTCGAACAAGGGATTGCCGTTACCGTCTGTCTCTTTTGCAACGAGCAAACTCTCACGTTGTAGACGCTCAACGCGAATTTTCTGAACATTAAGAAAATCCGCAACCTCCTGGACTGTCATCAAACTCATAAACGCAACCTGCGTAGTGAAAGCGGTACAAAGAGTAAAGCGCAAAAAACTTAATTTGTGAAATAAACTTTAAATATAGGTAAATATTGCCTGTGATTCGAGGGGAGACAAACGATAATGGATACCTGGTCAGCAGCCGTCATGCTGTTTTTAATTATGGATCCGCTCGGCAACCTGCCCATATTCATGTCTGTGCTAAAGATGATCGAGCCAAAACGACGACGCATAGTACTGATACGTGAATTATTATTTGCCCTGATTATTTTGTACGTGTTTCTGTTCAGCGGTCAGGCGGTGCTGGATTTTCTGAACGTAAAACAGGAAACAGTCAGTATCGCCGGCGGGATTATCTTGTTTCTGATTGCGCTCAAGATGATTTTTCCCAAAGCCGGAGGCAGTCCGCTCGGGCTGGCTGCAGGCGAGGAGCCTTACATTGTGCCGCTGGCTATTCCACTGATTGCCGGGCCGTCAACGCTGGCAGCTCTGATCCTGCTCTCCAACCAGAGCCCCGACCGCATGGGCGACTGGTCGCTGGCCCTTGGCGCCTCCTGGCTGGTGAGTGCTACCATACTGCTCTTCTCCGGCGCATTTCACCGGGTGTTGGGTGAGCGTGGTTTAACGGCCATGGAACGTCTGATGGGAATGATCCTGGTAATGATTGCCATCCAAATGTTTTTAGACGGTGTGGGTACTTATTTTTCTCAGGTAGGTTAATATGTGCGCCAATATAATATGGCTTCAGATTGAACAACAGGCGTTATCTTGACAACTAAACTCTCAACATTCGCCCAGGTCCGGGCTTTGGAAGGCACTGATGCGATAGCGTTCAGTGCTGCGCTGCTGCAACGTATGGTACCCAATTATCAGCTTTTCTGTGAGCTTACGGAGTTTGCTGAGCCTGATACCCTGTCAAAGTGTCTGGATCTTATCTGGGAATCCCTGTGCAGCCCGAAGAGCAAGATTAACTTCGCTACGCAACTGGAAAAGGTGGAAGAGGCTACGCCGGATGTCAGCGATTACGACTCTTTTGGAGTTTATCCTGCGCTGGACGCTGCTATTGCCATGTCGTCGGCCATTAATCTGATTATGAAAGTGGATCCCCATGGCGCCGTGGTTGTCAGTAAATTGTCCCAGGGCAGCGTTGAAGCCTATCTGTTGGCCAGCGGCGAAGCGACGGAAGACGATGTGAAAACCCATCCACTGATGCAGTTTGAAATAGCTATACAACAGGAATTGCTCGACGCTGTAACTACCAAAGCGCCAATGACACAGAAAGTATCAAAGCTTAAAAACATTGCCGCCAGTGAAGGGATCAGCAATATCGGCCTCGAAATAAACCCTTAAGCCTCAGCGCCGGTATACTCAAGCAGACAATAAGTTAGCTGGCCGGTTTGCTTCTGTTTGATTACCTCAAAGCCCGGAGGCAGGGCGAGTGCCGGGCCATTGATTTCCTGCTCAACATAAATCAGGGCATTTGTGGCCAGCAACTGATGCTTATAGAGCGCAGCCAGACAAGGATTGACTAAGTCATGGCCAAAAGGCGGGTCGACAAAAATAATATCGAAGGGAGTGCTTAGGGTTGGTAATACCGCCATTGCATCGTTACAGTGAACCTCAGCACCGGCTTTCAGCGTATTAAGATTAGTTTTTAACTGTTTGGCCGTGGGAGCATGTTTCTCAATAAACACGGTTTCTCTGGCATAGCGGGACAACGCCTCTAACCCCAATACGCCTGAGCCGGCAAAGACGTCGAGTACCCGGCTACCCTGAACATGGGCCATAAGCCAGTTAAACAGTGTTTCGCGTGTACGGTCAGTACTGGGGCGTAACCCTTCTGCATCCAACACGGGTAATCGACGACCGCGCCACTGGCCGCTGATAATACGTACGCTGCCACTTTTTTTGTTGTGGCGTGAGGTTGGTTTTGCTACTCGATTCATTGTGCCAGTCGATGGTATTATGTGCTGATGCAAAGCAGCACGCTTAAATTAATATTCAGTAGTTTACCGCACAAAGCGGTTTCTCAGTAAGGAATTGTCAACACAATGTCTAAACTCTTTGGCTGGTTTAACAAAAATAAAAATGAAAATAAAACCCCGGAACCAGCAACTAACCCCCCACAAGAAGAAACCTCAGACAACAACGAAGCCATCGCTGTTGAAAAAGAACTGCCTGAGCCAGAACAGGTTGAAGAAGCACAGCCGGTAGAAGCTGAATCTGAAGCCGAGAATGTCTCAACCGATGAACCAAAAACTCACGAAGAGCAGGTGGTTGAAGCGGTAGAAGCTGCTCCGCAGGAACAGGTAACGCCTGAAGTAAAACCTGAGGTTGAACAACCGCCGGAAACGCAGGCTTTTGAAGAGTCTGCCGCCACTGAAAAAAAATCGTTTTTTGGTCGTCTTAAAGCCAGTTTATCGCGCACCAAAGCCAACCTTGGCAGTGGCATTGTTAGTCTGTTTCGCGGCAAAGCTATCGATGATGACCTGTATGAAGAGCTCGAAACGCAACTGCTGGTTGCCGATGTGGGCATGGATACTACCCAGAAAATTATCGACCGTCTGGTGGAAGGCGCTAAGCATTCACAACTGAAAGATGGCGACGCGCTTTACGAATTGCTTAAACAGCAACTCAGAACCATGCTCACTGCTGTAGAACAACCGCTGCCAGAGGTGATTGCCAATCACGATAAAACTCAGGGACCGTTTGTTATTCTGATGGTAGGCGTTAACGGGGTAGGTAAAACGACAACCATTGGTAAACTGGCCAAGCAGTACCAGCAGCAGGGCAAAAAAGTCATGCTGGCAGCTGGTGATACCTTCCGGGCTGCAGCGGTAGAACAATTACAAGTGTGGGGTGAGCGTAATAATATTCCGGTTATCGCTCAGCCTACCGGTTCAGACAGTGCTTCAGTGTTGTACGATGCTTTGCAGTCAGCTAAGGCCAAAGGCAGTGATATTCTTATCGCCGATACCGCCGGTCGCTTACAAAATAAAGACAACCTGATGGAAGAGCTGAAAAAAGTGGTACGGGTAATGAAAAAACTCAACCCGGATGCGCCCCACGAAGTTATGCTCACCGTTGATGCCGCTACCGGCCAGAACGCAATTAGCCAGGCGAAACTGTTTAAGGAAGCCGTAGGGCTCACCGGTATTACCCTTACCAAGCTTGATGGAACAGCTAAAGGCGGTGTGATTTTTGCCATTGCAGATAAATTTGGTATTCCTATCCGTTATATCGGAGTGGGTGAGGGAATTGACGACCTGCGTGGATTTAACGGCGACGAATTTATTGACGCGCTGTTCAGCGAAGGTGAGAAAAGTTAATCTGGTATTGGTTAACCTTAATAAAAACAACAGACAGAATAGTCAGGATCCTTGATGATCAGATTTGAGCAGGTAAGCAAAACGTATCCCGGCGGCCAGCGAGCGCTGTCTAAAGTCGACTTTCACATAGCCCAGGGCGAAATGGCGTTTCTCACCGGCCATTCCGGTGCCGGTAAAAGTACCCTGCTCAAACTGATCAGTATTATGGAACGTCCCACGGTAGGCAGGGTGCTGATTAACGGCCACGATCTTAACGTCATTAAACGGCGCCAGATTGCTTATATTCGCCGTGATATTGGCATGATATTTCAGAGCCACCAACTACTGATGGACAAAACTGTTTTCGATAACGTGGCACTGCCCCTGGTTATTGAAGGATACGGTCACAAGGAAATTGCTAAACGGGTGGACGCGGCACTGGAAATGGTAGGGCTGCGCAGTAAAGCACGGAATCTGCCCATAACACTGTCTGGCGGTGAGCAACAACGTGTCGGCATCGCCCGGGCGGTGGTCAATAAACCGCCGTTGCTGCTGGCCGATGAGCCGACAGGTAACCTCGATCCCAAGTTATCCATGGAAATTGTCCGTCTGTTTGAAGATTTCAATCAGGCCGGGGTTTCGGTACTGATAGCCACTCACGATTTAGGCCTGATCGCACGGATGCGCTATCGCACCCTGACGCTGAAGAACGGCAAAATGATTACCGACGGCTTAACCGAAGGCGAGGACTGACTATGAGTATTTTGTTTAAAGGCCGCAGCCAGGGCGCCAGTGAGCGTAAAATCAATGTTGCTCAGCGTTTTGTCATGTTCTTCGTTAATCACATCCGTCAGGCGCTGGGAAGTCTTGGTGAGCTGTGGCGGCAGCCTGCAGCATCACTGATGACTGTTGGTGTGCTGGGGTTAAGTATCACCCTGCCCAGTACGTTGTACATACTGGTTAAGAACACCGAAAAAATCAGCGCCGGCTGGGAGCAGGCGGCGGAGATTTCGCTGTTCCTCAAAGACCAGACCAGTGCTGCAGAAGCACAACAGCTGCTCACCCGCTTACAAACCTGGTCGGAGATCGATCGCGTGGTTTATGTCCCTGCTGATGATGCGCTGGAAGAATTTAAACAACTGTCCGGTTTAGGTGATGCGGTAAAGTATCTGGAAGCCAATCCGCTACCAGATGTGGTGCTGGTGACTCCAGGCGAAAAGCACACCGCGCCAACTGCAGCACAGATGCTGCTGGAGAAGCTGCAGCAACAACGGGAAGTGGATATGGGTAAGCTGGACATTGAGTGGCTGGAGCGGCTCTACGGCTTTCTGCAAATCGCTACCGAGCTGGTCACCATCATTGGCGTGCTGTTATTTATTGCCGTGATCCTGATTGTCGGCAATACCATCCGGCTGAATATACTCAACAAACGGGACGAAATACTGGTGATGAAGCTGGTGGGGGCCACTGACGGCTTTATTCACCGGCCGTTCCTTTATACTGGGTTCTGGTATGGCTTGCTCGGAGGCGTGATCGCCTGGATGGCGGTTATCATTATTCTGTGGTGGATGGACAGCAGCATTCAGGCGTTTGCCAGTTTATACGACAAGTCTTTCCACATTACCGGCTTAACCGGTTCCGCACTGCTTACCATGTTGTTTTTGTCGGTGATGCTGGGGCTGGTGGGGTCGTTGATTTCGGTGCAGCGGCATGTGCGGGAAATTGAGCCGCAGTAACTTTTTTTGTTATGAACTATCTGGCCCATTTATTTTTGGCCCGGCCTACCGCCGACTCCTGTTTCGGTAATTTGCTGGGCGACTTTCGCCGCGGCGTTGACCTTAACTGCTATTCCGATGCGGTGAGAGCTGGCGTCGCCAATCATATCTTTGTGGATAAATTTACCGATTCGCACAGTAACGTGCGTCAGGCCCGTGGTGAAGTCTCTGCCGGGCGCAGGCGGTTTGCCGGCATTATGCTGGATGTGTTATTTGATCATTTCTTAATTAAGCACTGGCCGCTATACAGCGAAGAGAGCTTCGCGGTTTTCAGTCAGCGTGCCTATGATTGCCTGGAACGGCGCGTAAACGTAATGCCCGAGAATATGCAGGCAATGGTCAGGAGTATGCTGACCCACCGTTGGCTGGACACCTATACCCACTTGCAAGGCGTCGAACGGGCGCTGGAGCGCACTGCCAGTCGCATTCGTTTTAAGCATAACTTTCACGGCAGTATAGAGGACGTGCAGCAAAATTATGCGATGTTTGAACAAACGTTTCTGACATTCTTCCCACAATTGCTGGCCGCAGTGCGCCAGCACGGTGTGGAAGACTGAGCGACTTTATTTGTCGGTGACCTGCTTTCTCGGGAAGTAAGACGAAATGGTTTTGCGTACCCCGTTACCCCATACAATGGCCTGATTATACAAGCTGTGCAGGTATTTCTGGTCGATGTTGAGCTCTCTTGATTCGCGGATCACATTCATCCACAGGGCTCCTTCAAAGGCCCGAACCAGTTTCATGTAGTGATTGAACTCAGCCGATTTGCACAGCAGCGCATCGTTGACTTCGTCGGTCAGCGGGAGCTGACGTAAAATATCCGGCATTTCCTGGTCGAGCAGGGCATCGAGTAACGAAAACAGGCCAATCAGAAAGCCAATCGGGGGATCGGAATTCAGCCCGCGCTCCTGGGCCAGCAGGTCAAAGAATTTTGCCCGCACCAGCGACATATGTAGCAGCTCAAGTGGCTTTTCGTCACCTAAGTGAGCCAGCGACAACAGCGCGATGAATTTCTTAATTTCCACCTCACCCATGTAGTTAAGCGCATGCTTTAATGAGGTGATTTTGTAGCGTTTGTTGATGGTGGGGTTATTAATAAACTTGAGCAATAAGAATGACAAGGCTGCATCGCGCTCTACAATCTGGTTAATCCGCTCCAGATTAAACTGCGAGCTGGCGCTTTCGCCCATCAGGTCAACCAGGTTCATTTTTGACGCAGGCAACTGACGTTGAACGGTTTTTTCCGGCGTTGCAAAGAAATAGCCCTGGAATAAATCAAAGCCCAAATCACGACAAACAACAAAGTCGTCGTGGTTGTTTACATTTTCTGCAACCAGTTGAATGCTGGATTGCAGAAAACGGGGAATGTTCTGTTCAATCACACTGTAATTGGCTTTGTGCACATCCACTTTGAGAATATCGATAAGCGGAAAAATGGAGTGCTGGCCACTGATCATCGCCGGATCATCGATTGCGAGCTTAAAGCCCAGCTGTTTTACATGTTTACAGGCATCCACCAACGCCGCTTGTTGTGCCGGGTACTCAGACAGCTCGATCACCACTGTATCAGGATTAAGCGTAGCGGGCAGACCCGCAATCAGCGTATCGCTGTGAAAGTTTATGAAGGAGGTCTTATCGCCGCAGATATCATCCAGGCCCAGGGTGTGAAAATGCTCCGCGATATAGCGGCTCTTTTCGTTATCGTGGGTAGGGTAGGTACCGGATTTACCATCCCTGAACAACAGTTCATAACCGAAAACGTCCTTTTCCCGGTCTAGAATTGGCTGGCGAGCGATAAATGCAAACATTAAAATAATTATCCTTGTTATACGGTTGGCCTTAACAACAGGCCTATACAAACTTTAACCGATGGTTAACCTTTGATCCATCTTTAGTTATTCAAAACCGCCTGATCCGGCGCAAGGATTCGGGCAATAATTAGTTAGGCACTGCATTTTGCAAAGCGGCTGCCCAGCTGAGTGCACTGATATAAATTTCGTGCAGCTGTTTTTGGGTGAGGCCGAAACGCGTGCTAATCGCTCTTACAATACCCCACTGTCCGCGTTCAAAGGCGGTGGCCAGTTGTAAGCATTGTTTCAGGTGGTTGTTTTCACCGCATAAAGCGCCACTCACATCACCGGGAAGCGGTAATTTGCTCACCAGCTCGCGCATTTCCTGTTCCATCAGGGTATCGATAAGTGACAGCATGCCGGTAAGAAAGCCACTGTTTGGTTTGCTTTGGTCTTTCATCGCAACCAGGATAAGCTCACAAAAACGGGCCCGCACCAGACTCATGCTGAGGATTTCACCGGGCTGGCCGTCAGATAAATTAGCCAGTGACAGCAGGGCAATAAACTTACGCACTTCCTGCTCGCCCATAAAGGTCATGGCGTGCTTCAACGAGGTGATTTCGTTACGCTTATTCACTGTGGGGTTATTAATAAATCGCAGTAACAGGTAAGAGAGTGAAACGTCCCGCTCCAGAATAGCGTTAATGTTTTCAATGTTGAGTTCAGCCGCGGTGCTTTCTTTTAATAATTCGAGCATATTGACGGCTGACGAGCTCATCTTACGGTGACGGATAACTTCTGGGCGGGCAAAAAAGTAGCCCTGAAAATAATCAAAGCCCAGTTGCCGGTAATAATGGAATTGCTCTTTGGTTTCTACCCGTTCAGCTACTAATTCAATGTTATGAGCCTTCAATACGGGCACTATTTCACGAATTTGTTCGTCTGTGACCGTAGTGATATCAAACTTCACAATACTGATGAGCGGCAACAGAACCTGCCATTTTTCCTCGAGATCGTAATCATCCAGTGCCAGACGGTAGCCCTGAGCGTTAATTTGCTGACAAGCTTCC
The DNA here is from genome assembly GCA_018222405.1 of Gammaproteobacteria bacterium. Lineage (GTDB taxonomy): Bacteria > Pseudomonadota > Gammaproteobacteria > Enterobacterales > Alteromonadaceae > Alteromonas. Next base: position 32,386 of record JAAFAI010000008.1, read on the forward strand.
ACCAGGTCATCACTAACATCAACGGTTTCGGTGATTTCAATGACTACATTCTTCGGGTCGAGGCTGGTCGGAAAGCGGTGAAGCAACGTATCTGTATGAAAGTTAATAAATGCCAGCGCGCCGTTGGTAACTGCTTCCAGCCCCACATTTAAATGACTGGCAGCGATTATTCGCGAAGTTGCTTCGTCGGGCGATATATTGGGAAAACAGTTTTTCTCCCCGTCCCGGAATAACAGTTCATAGGCGTATAATTGTTGAGAGGTGTCAACAATTGGCTGGCGCGCTACATAGGCAAACATCCGATCCCCATATCATGCAGTTCAGCGCAATTCATTTGCGTTTATTGATCTTGTTCTATCCAATGAGGGTAATATACGTTGAATAGCACTAATAATCACCTGCCCAAAGCAAATTTTGCGCAGTTGACGGTGTTATACACTGGTAACAGGTGGTCAATTAAGTTTTTTGAAAGAGCCGCCAATAACCGCCGGTCATCTATAAAGAGAGGCGCCATGCCTGGCGCTATTGCAAAAAGAGCAGTAACAAAAAGTTACACGATGGTTGCGGTTAATTATTGCGCTGAAAAACTGGTTTTTCTACACTCTTCATCCGGTTAACTATCGCAGACGTAAAAATTTGAACTTTTTTATGATATCGGGGTCTTGATAAGTATGGTATTAACCCCTATATTTCGTTTTTGATTGGTTGATGCGTCGCCGCCTGAGGGCAGCGAAAAAGCTACCAACCTAAGCTTCGCAAACTAGCATTTTTGTTATTGGATTAAGTGAAGTAAACAGGATTTTTTTGAGGTGACTATGAGCGTGGGTACAAGCAAAAACTTACAATCAATGGCCCTGTCTGTTCCACACAATGGAAGTATTGAAGGTTACATTCAGGCTGTCAGCACGATTGACATGCTATCCGCTGACGAAGAGCGCGAACTGGCGATACGTCTGCGTGAAGATGAAGATATCGATGCGGCGCGCAAGCTGGTAATGTCTCACCTTCGGTTCGTTGTGCATATTGCTAAGTCCTATTCAGGGTATGGGTTGCCTCAGGCAGACCTTATCCAGGAAGGCAATATTGGCTTAATGAAAGCAGTAAAACGTTTCGACCCGTCAGTGGGTGTGCGTCTGGTCTCTTTCGCCGTGCATTGGATTAAAGCCGAAATTCACGAATTTGTACTGAAAAACTGGCGCATCGTTAAAGTGGCAACCACTAAGGCTCAGCGCAAGTTGTTCTTCAACCTGCGAAAAGCGAAGAAACGTTTGGGCTGGTTCAGTCACGAAGAAGTGCAAACTGTGGCGAATGAGCTGGGTGTCAGCACCAAAGAAGTGCTGCAAATGGAAGCGCGGATGAGCTCCCAGGACCAGGCTTTCGATTTGAGCGCCGACGACGATGAAAACGGCAGCTTCGCACCGGTTCAGTATCTGGAAGATAAATCAGAAGACGTCGAGTCAAGCGTAATCAATGATGATTGGGATGCAAACGCTACCAAGCGTTTATACTCAGCCATGAAGACGCTGGACGAACGGAGTCAGGATATTATCGAAACCCGCTGGTTAGCAGACGATAAGACTACCCTGCAGGATCTTGCTGATAAATATGAGGTATCCGCGGAGCGGGTTCGTCAGATTGAAAAGAACGCAATGAAGAAACTGCAGGCTGCCATGGCAGGCTAACAGTCTCTCTTCTAAAAAACAAAAAGCGCCATTGTTGGCGCTTTTTTTGTTTTCAGCACTAAGCCACCTACTTCAGTAGGTGGTTATCATTGAAGTTAGGGCTTTGCCTGTATAGATATAAGCAAGCAAAGAAGGGGGGGTATAGACTGTTGTCGGAGTCGCCGACCGCGACCAAAGGGTGTTGTGCGACCCGGTGACCGTGAACCACTCTGGACTCCCCGCAGCCCTTATCAGTGAAAAGCGTCATCGTCCCTGGCAGAACAAACTAGACCGTCAATGACGGCACTTCCCTGTGCCGCATCGACTGAATCCTCATCCATGATGATTCTTCTAGTTTGTTATGTATGCCAGTGACGATGACAACACTGAAGAAGGGCACAATTATTGTTCTTTCTTCGATGTAAACAGAGCCCGTTGATAGGGTGGAAAGCTAAGCCACCTTCTTTAGAAGGTGGGTTCTTTACTTAAGCAGTGTATTTTCAGTGTTGGTTAGTCTTTAGTTATGGTGATATCCACCAGATCGGCTGCTTCACGGGCCGTGGCAACGGCAGATTCAATGGTCTCGCCACGAGCCAGTGCTACACCTAAACGGCGCTTACCGTTGATGGTGGGCTTGCCAAACAGGCGTAAATCAGTCATCGGTTGACTGAGAGCCTTATCCAGATTGCTGAAACTGATGCGGTTGCCTTCGCCAAAACCCAGGATGACCGCTGACGCGCTCGGGCCATAACAGCTGACATCCGGTATGGGTAACCCCAGAATCGCCCGGCTGTGTAGAGCAAACTCTGACAGATTCTGCGAAATCAGTGTGACCATGCCAGTATCGTGTGGGCGCGGGGAAACCTCACTGAAAATCACCTCATCACCACACACAAACAGCTCAACGCCAAATAGGCCATAGCCACCGAGTGCCCCGGTAATTTTATCCGCTATTTGTTGGGCGCCCGCCAGAGCAGCGTCGCTCATTGCGGTGGGTTGCCAGGAATACTGGTAATCGCCGTCTTTTTGAATATGGCCAATGGGCGGGCAGAATGTTACGCCTTGCCGCGTACGCACGGTCAGCAAGGTAATTTCGTAGTCAAAATCCACATGCCCTTCAACTATCACTTTACCTGCTCCGGCACGGCCGCCTTCCTGTGCATACTGCCAGGCGTTTTCAATATCGGCAGGGCCGGTCAGCCGACTCTGTCCCTTGCCTGACGAGCTCATTATAGGCTTTACAAAGCAGGGATAGCCGATGGCTTCTATCGCTGCGACAAATTGTGCCTTATCGCTGGCGAAGCGGTATGCCGACGTTGGCAGACCGAGTGTTTCAGCGGCCAGGGTGCGAATGCCCTCGCGGTTCATGGTGAGGTTAACCGCGTTGGCGCTTGGCACTACGGTAAAGCCTTCTTTTTCGAGTTCAACCAGCTCTGCGGTAGCGATGGCCTCTACCTCCGGCACGATCAGGTCCGGTGCTTCTTTCTCTACTACCTCGCGTAGTGCTTTGGCATCCAGCATGGAAAACTGATAGCTGCGATCGGCTACCTGCATGGCCGGAGCATTAGCGTAGCTGTCACAGGCAATCACCTCGCAGCCCAGACGCTGGCATTCAATTACCACTTCTTTTCCCAGCTCACCGCTACCCAGAAGCAGCACCTTTTTAGCCTGAGGTGTAAAAGGCGTACCCAGTGTTGTCATTTGTCGTCCTCTTTAGGCAATACCCAGTAAATACCATGAAACTCCGCCACCTGCTGAGTATCGTCAAGCACTTCAACTTCCAGCTCCAGGCGGCATTTTTTACCTTTTTCCAGCAGGGTGAATTTGCCTTTAAGGCGTTCAATATTACACACTGCACGGGGTTTCATAGTGATGGGTTTATGATAGTGGATGTTGCCATCGCCTAGCACGATGTCGCCATCCAGGCCTTTATTCTTGAGCTGCAGAAAAATCATCCCCCAGCCGGTTAATGTAGCCAGCGAGAAGATACTGCCGGCAAACATGGTGCCGTGGATGTTGATGTTTTTATTCAGCGAGGCCCGGGTTTCCAGCGTCTTGCCGGTATACTGATGCAGTTTGATACCCATATGCTCAGTAATCGGAATGGTTTCGGTCCAGGTATTCTGCAGTTCCTGGCACCATTCGGGGTGTAAAACCAATAAGGAAAAATCGTCCAGCTTCTTCACCATTTGCTGGCGTTTCAGCAGGCCCAGTTCATTGGGCGCTTCCCGCTCTACCTTAAAACCACAGGCCTGGAAGAAATCAATGGATATCTCCCGGCTATTGGTAACGGCACGAATGGCTCCCAGCTCCCGGGCTACTGCTTCCAGTGCGTTAAGCATAAACTGGCCGAGGCCCCGGCGCTGATAATCGCTGTGTACGGCGATATGCCGGATTTGTGCTTCTTCGGCGGTGTTTAAATGCACCCGGCCACAGGCAATAATGTCGCCGTCATTATTCACCACCATGCGGTGTTCGCTGACTTGCTCGTACTCGTCTCTTTCTGAGCCCGGAGGAAAGTTCCATGGCTGGCGCAAATACTGCCAGCGGAAATGATAATAAGCCGCCAATGCATCATCGGTTTGCGGTGTGACTATTTTGAACACAGCCTTACCTCAAATTAAATTAGGGCCCACATTAAATCTTAAGGCTTTACCAACAGCAAGAGGCGAACCGGAAAATTATACTTGTAGATGAAAGGTGACCGGGCCATCATTGACTAACTGTACCTGCATGTCAGCGCCAAACTGCCCACTGGCAACCGGAATATCCATGCTTTGTAACTGCTGGATAAAGGCTTCGTATAAGGCGTTGCCTAACTCTGGAGTGGCACCGCGAGAGAAGCCTGGCCGGTTACCTTTGCGGGTGTCGGCGACCAGGGTAAACTGCGATACTACCAACACGGCGCCGCCAGTTTGCCTGATATTCAGATTCATCTTGCCATCTTGATCACTGAATATGCGGTAATTTGTTAACTTAGTGGCGAGCTTTTCCACTTCAGCCTGGGTGTCATCTTTTTCCACACCCAGCAGGATCAGGAGCCCCGGGCCAATCTGGCCTACCGTTTCACCGGCAACAGTCACGCAGGCTTCGCTTACGCGTTGAATTAGTCCAATCATAGATATATGTCTTAGCGCTTTAAAATAAATTGATGGGTTGCCTCGCGTAGTGCCATCGCAATTGCTGGTTCAGCACTGCTGTGGCCTGCGCCGTCAATCAGCAGTAAGTTACTGTCTGGCCAGCGCTGATGCAAGGCATAGGCGCCCTGAGGTTTGCAAACCGTATCACAGCGGCCGTGAATTATCCTGCCGGGAATGCCGGCCAACCGGTGCGCCTGCTGAAGAATTTCATTTTCGCTGATAAAGCAGCGGTTAGTAATATAGTGCCATTCCAGTACTGCCAGGCTCAGCATCAACGGGGGGGCAGAATCAGGTTGTACCTGAACGCCCGGTGAATGAACCCTGGCAATCGCTTCCTCCCATTGGTACCAGCGGATAGCCGCCTGGTGACGCCGGCGCTCATCTTTCCCTGCAAACCCCTCGCTGTAATGAGCTAATACAGCGGTAAAATTGGTTGGCTTGTCTATGTATTCAATAAATCGCTGGTAAGCATCCGGGTAGATTTGCGCGGCCCCGCCATCGGGGGCCAGAAACCACTCGAAATCCTCATCACGAGCTAAAAAAATCCCACGCAGAATAAGCCCGCTCACTGTTTCAGGCTCGCGCATCGCCGCAAGCAGTGCCAGGGTAGTGCCCCAGGAACCGCCGAACATAAGCCAGCGGCTGATACCGAGATGTTCGCGCAGGCGGGTTATGTCGGTAAGTAAATCCTGGGTGGTGTTATGGCTCAGCGACAGATGGGGCTGAGAACGCCCGCAGCCGCGTTGCTCGAAGCCGATAACATGATAGACACTAAGATCAAAAAAGTCTGTGTAACGAGAGCTTAATCCGGCCCCAGGCCCGCCATGGATAACCAGCACAGGTTCGCCGTCAGGATTACCACTTAGCTCATAGTAAACCCGATGGCCATCACTGACTGGAAGTAAACCATGTTGATAGCACACGCCGGACATAGACAAGTTCTCTTACAAATCAGAAAGGTGAAATGATTGTATCTCAACCCTAATTCATTTAGTTTAAACAGTAAAAGAGTATTTAACCGGAGTTATCATGGCTGGACAAGGTTCTGGCGGCAACGTAATTGCCGCGATTTGTAGTTTCTTTATTCCTGGTTTAGGGCAACTGGTTCAGGGCCGGATTATGGCGGCCTTATTCTTCTTTGTGGTGACTGCCGTAAGTTATGCACTGGGCGCCACGGTCATTTTATTCTTTATGTGGTTTGTCGGCGCAATCTTTCACTTGTGGGCAATTATTGACGCAGCTAAATTCAGAGGTGTTGATTAACCATGAACAGGTTATTGAAAGCCAGTCTGGTTGCGCTGTTATTAGGCTCTGTGACGGCTTGCCAGAGTGCCTATTATGCGGCCTGGGAGAAGGTGGGGGTAGAAAAGCGTGAGATCCTGGTCGACCGGGTCGAAGATGCCCGTGAATCCCAGCAAGATGCTGAAGAGCAATTTACCTCTGCACTTGAAGAGTTTTCGGCCCTTATTCAGTTTGATGGCGGCGATCTGGAAGAGGCGTATCAGTCTCTTAACGACCAGTACGAAGCCAGTAAGTCTGCTGCCGAGGACGTAACCAATCGGATAGACAAAATCGAAAGTGTTGCCGATGCGCTGTTTGATGAGTGGGAAGCGGAGCTCGAAGAGTACAGCAACGCCAGTCTGAAACGCACCAGTAAACAAACATTGTCAGAAACCCGGCTCAAATACAACAAGATGGTGCGTGCAATGCGCAAAGTCGAGAGCAGTATGGCGCCGGTGTTAAGTACGCTGCAGGATAATGTCCTGTTTCTCAAGCATAACCTGAATGCCAGTGCCATTGGCGCGCTGCAAGGTGAGCTCAATAATATCGAGCGGGACGTTAAAACGCTGCTAACCGATATGCAAAGTGCCATTGCCCAGTCGAATGATTTTATCGCCGATATGAATGGCGGTTAACCCAACTTAGTTGACCTTTCATCGCAATTCTTACTACATAAGTAGTAAGAATTGTTCTCAATCAATATCCCTGTCAGACAACTTATGCATGATTGCCACCAGTGAGAGTAGAGGTGGTAGTGAAAATTGCTATGAATGCATTAGTGACAAAATTAAAGAAGCTGTCTGATTTTGTTGGGCAGACCCGCGGACAGGAATATTTCGAACTGTTGGTGCTGGCGTTGTCAGAAATTATCGAATGTGATTTCGTTTTTATCGGGCAACCCAACAACCAGGCTAACCGTTGTTCTACGGTGGCGGTGTCTGCCTTTAGCCGGATTGAGGAAAACTTTACCTACGAGTTAAAAAACACGCCTTGCGAAGCGGTCACCAACTCTGGTGTGTGTTGTTACCAAAGTAAGGTTGCAGAACTTTATCCTGAAGACCAGCTACTCAAGGATATGCGTGTTGAGTCGTATATCGGTATGCCGCTGTACAGTACGCAGGGCAATGTACTGGGTATACTGGTGGCTATGCATACCGATGCGATAGAAAGTGAAGCCGAAATCACCGCGTTATTTGAGATTATCGGCTATCGAATCGCTGCCGAGCTGGAACGGGTAGAGCAGGATCGATCACTGAATATGCTGTCGTCGATCTTTCGTAATTCTGCCGAAGCCATGCTGGTAACTGATGCGGATTTAAAAATTATTGAAGTGAATCAGGCCTTTTGCGATATGTTTGGTTACAGCCGCGCAGAGGTTCAGGGGCTTGAGCCCCAGTTATTTTCTTCCGGGTTACATGATAAGTCCTTCTATCGGAACTTTTGGTTTAAAGTATTTAAAAAAGGCGTGTGGCAGGGGGAGATAAAAAACCGTCATGCTGACGGCTCGGTGCTGGAGCAATGGGTTTCGGTAAACCAGGTTCGCGATGAAAACGGCCATATTCATCACTATACCGCGATTTATACCGACTTAACTGAACTCAATAAAGCCCAGGCAGAAAACTTATACCTGGCCAACACGGATCCGCTTAGCGGCTTGTCGAGCAAATCTTTTCTTGCCGAAGAACTCAAATCCCCGGGCTGCAAAAGCTTATTGATAGTCGGAATCGACGGGCTCAGGTACCTTAACGATGCATATGGTTTTGATGTCTGCGATGAACTCATCCGCAGTACCGCCAGCATTATCAAGGAACAGGTGGTCGCCGACTGCTATGTGGGCGGCGGCCCGGGCAAGTTTGTACTGTTGTTTAAACGGCCGGTGGACCTATACTCGGTTGCAGAACAACTAAGAATGCATTTTCGCCACTATCAGGTGTCGACAGCGGATATCAGCGTTTTTGTCTCGCTGTCTTTTGGTGGCGCCCGGGGCAAAAACGATCTGCTGCGGTTAGGTGTCACTGCACTGCGTCAGAGCCGGGAATCAGGTGATTTAAAATGCATTGTGTTAGAACAGGATGCCATTGCAGCGGAAAGTCAGCAGCATTTACTGTTTGTTGAAGCCAACAATATTATTCACAGTGCGGTTAATCAGCAGCTTATTGTGCCGTATTTCCAGGGGATCCATGATAATCAGAGGGGCATTGTAACCCACTATGAGGCGCTGGCACGGATTCACTACAACGACCAGGTGCTAAGCCCCTACAGCTTTATCGATGCTGCCAAAGTGGCAGGCATGCTGCCGCTGATCACCCGTCAAATGGCCCGCCAGGCGTTTAAGATCATGAGCCATCATGATTATACCTTTTCACTGAATATTACCGAATTTGATCTCAATGCCCAGTACCTGCAGCACTTCCTGGTGGAGTTGTGCCAGCAGTATCAGATTGCACCAGAGCGCGTAATTCTGGAAGTGCTTGAGGGTATCAGCAGTGCAGGTAAAAACAGTCATCTGAAACAGCTTAAAACCCTTAAAAATTCTGGCTTCAGGCTCGCTATTGATGACTTCGGTACCGAACATTCTAATTTCGAGCGGATCCTCGACCTAGAGGTCGATTACCTCAAAATCGACGCTAAATACATTAAGAATATTCACACCGACGCCAAGAGCTATGAGATCGTAAAGGCGCTCAGTTTCTTTTGTCGCAACAGCGGAATAAAGTGCATTGCTGAATTTGTTCACTCCATTGAAGTGCAACAGTGCTTGTTGGCGCTTGGAATAGACTATAGTCAGGGCTTTTTGTTCTCGCGTCCGGAGTCATTCGGCGAGCACCAGGAGCAGGGTGATGTAAGGGTGGAATTTGATAAGCAGCATCCTAACCTTGTGCACTTGCAGCTTTGCGGGCATATTCATAAAGCCATGCGCTTTACAGAAGCTTTCCGGCGTTGTCTGGCTGAGCGTGAGCAACCAGTTGCTTATGGATTGTTTGATTTCAGGCATTCAGATTATTTTCAGATGGGAGAGTCTGATCTTATCGACCGTGCCCGTCTGGCTGCTATCGAGCCTCAGTATCAACAGCTTGAAAAAATAGCGTTGCTGGTGGAAGGGCAGTATTCACAGAAGATGGCAGCGGTATGGTGCCGGCATGTGAAGGAAGTGTTTGATGTACGTTGCTTCGATGATGAAGCTTCTGCCCGGCAATGGCTCCTCCCAGATGCCCGGCTCAGTTTAATTGCCTAGAGCTAAAAGCAGAACCGTGCGCCCGGAGGGTTAGCTGGCAGTTGGTGCCGATTAACCTTGCGGGATATCGCTCTCGTCATTGTCAGGCTTCTCATCCCCTTCTTCGGGGAAGGCTTCGTCCAGACTGCAGGTAAATTCGGCGCCTAACAGTACCACAATCCATGACAGGTAAATCCACAGAAACAGCAGTGGCAGCGCGGCCAACGCGCCATAGATAACCTGATAAGACGGAAAGCTGGTAACGTAAAAGGCAAAGCCCTTTTTACTGAGTTCAAATAACATGGTGGCCAGCACCGCTCCGCCTAAGGCGTGAAGTACCGGGACACGGCGGTTCGGTACCAACATGTATAAAATGATAAATGCCGCCAGGGCTGTAAAGCTTGGCACCAACTCGAGCAAAAACGTACCCAGCCCGGGCGTATATTCTTCAGCAAACTCGGCCAGGCCTACCAGGTAGGACGTCATCACCACGCTGGCTCCCATCAACAGTGGCCCCAGGGTAATCACCATCCAGTAAATGGCAAAGGTGTAAATAATTGGCCGTTCACTCTGGGTACGCCAGATGCGATTAAGCGTTTTATCTACATTGGAAATAAGCAGAATGGCAACAAATAGCAGAGAAAGGATCCCCACGGCGCCCATTTGCGAAGCGTTACCGACAAAATCGCTCATGTACTCGTGCACCACATCACTGGCAGTAGGCACAAAGTTACTGAAGATAAACTGCTCGAGCTTATTGCGTACGGTGGCAAAGGCCGGAAAAGCCGACAAAATGGTAAAAAATACCATGATGAAAGGCACCAGCGACAACAGGGTAACGTAGGCGAGGTGGCCTGCGGATATCGTGATATTATCCGTTTTACAGCGGGTAATGAACGTTGTAGCGAATTTCTGCAGATGGGGCTGGTATTGCTCCCAGCGGGCGCGTAATTCTGATAATGCCACTCTTGGTCCCTGTCGGTTTAACTATATCAATAGTCTACCTGCGCTGGGTGAGGGAGCAACCGTTTTCTTGGCTGCCCCTTAATTAGTTGGCAGCTAACCGGCGTTTTGCGGTTTTACACCCAGCATGTGACAGATAGCGTAGCTTAGCTCACTGCGGTTAAGAGTATAAAAATGGAAGTGTTTAACGCCTTCTTTGGCCAGTACCTTAACCTGTTCCATAGCGATGTTAGCACCCAGCAGATTACGGGTGGTCTGATCGTCAGCATCCAGGCCTTCATATAGTTTGTGTAACCAGCCGGGTACGTGGACGTTGGTGAAACCGGCGAACTTCACCAGTGTCTGGTAGTTGGTGACCGGCAGGATACCCGGCACGATGTCTAAATCGATACCTGCAGCGGCGGCTCTGTCGCGGAAGCGTAGAAATACTCCGGTATCGAAGAAAAACTGGGTAATTGCTTCGCTGGCACCGGCCTCTGCTTTTCGCTTGAGATTAAGCAGGTCAAACTGGGCATTCGGGGCTTCCGGGTGTTTTTCCGGATAGGCGGCAACCGAAATATCAAAGTCGTGAACGTCTTTTAACAGGGCAACCAAATCAGAGGCGTACATATCGGTTTTTTTAACGCCTTTGGGTAAATCGCCGCGCAGGGCTACAATACGGCGAATACCGGAATCCCAGTAGTCGCGGGCAATTTGGCGTAACTCGTCGGCAGTGGCATCAACGCAGGTCAGGTGCGGTGCGGCGGTAACACCCGTTTGCTGCTGAATACGCTTTACCACATCATGGGTGCGATCGCGCTCGCCACTGTTGGCGCCATAGGTTACCGACATATACGCAGGCTTTAATGGCGCCAGACGCTCAACAGATTTCCACAGGGTATTTTCCATGTTCTCGTTGCCGGGCGGAAAAAACTCAAATGACACATCGATGTCGCGTAATTCTGATAAAGACTGATTTAGGGCATCGATCCCCTGTGCGTATGACACCATGGTGATATATTCTCAATTGGACGTTTAGACGTCTAAACTAAAGAATATATGTCTAGACGTCAAGCAGTTTACACTGCTCAATTGATGTTTTCTGTGGTTTAATACCTTTATAGCGAATATTTTGGTTAAATTGCGCTGTAATCGCAGCAGCATAACAAACTGGGTGGCCGCACCATTGCCGGGTAACCGAGTCGGTCAGGAATTTGCTGTACAGGTATAAACAAAGTTTCTTATTAGAATAATGATAGCAGAGCTGGGAAAGAGCATGGCAAAGTGGGACGGAAAATATATTTACCCTTACGCAGAGCACGGTAAAAAAAGTGAGCAGGTTAAAAAGGTTACGGTTTCGATTCCGATCAACGTACTTAAAGTACTGACCGATGAGCGTACCCGTCGTCAAATCAATAACCTCCGTCACGCTACCAATTCTGAATTATTATGCGAAGCGTTCGTCCATGCTTTCACTGGTCAGCCACTGCCTGATGATGAAGATTTGCGTAAAGATAATCCGCACCGGATCCCGGCTGAAGCGCGTCGCATAATGGAAGAAATGGGCATTGACGTTGATTTCGAGGAAAACGAACTCGATAACGATTAGTCCTTGCTGAACGAGTAAAGAAAAGGCCGCTTAAACAGCGGCCTTTTTGCTTTCGGAGTTTTCTGTCGTTACATGCGGTCCAAGGGACCGGGTAGCGGCTTAAGCCTTAATGGCTTTGTACATTTCATCCAGTGCTTTTGGCACTGCAGCCGCGTATTTCTTAACATCTTCAATGCGACCGGTACTCACCCGTGACCATTGCTGATAGGTGCGGTACTGACCACGAATAAGGACGTCCTGTTCTTCCATCGCTTTGCGGAATGCGTTGGCATCGCCGTCGTCGCCGAGGTTCACAAACACAAAGTTAGTGGTCGATGGTAACGCGCTTAAGCCGTTAGTTTTTACCGCATCCATGATGATATCGCGACCTTCTTTGACTTTCTGGCGTGAGAAATCCTTAAAGGCTTCATCGTTGTAGCTGGCAATGGCAGCGGCCAGACCAGCCTGGTTAATTGAGTAACCGCCCAGACCATACTTGTTGATGAAATCCATGTTCTCTTCGCTGCCGAGCATATAACCAACCCGCATACCGGCTAAACCATAGATTTTCGAGAAAGTACGGGCAACAATGATGTTATGACCTTCGTTGATCAGAGGGATCATTGAGTGCTTCGGACCATCGTCAATCAGCTCGTTGTAGGCTTCATCTACCAGTACCAACGTCTTTTTCGATGCCTTGATACAGAACTCGCGAAGCGCCTTGGGATCGAGCAGTTTGCCGGTAGGGTTATTCGGGTTACAGATGTGTACCATTGCAATGTCATCATCAATGGCATTGTAGATGGCATCCAGATCGATGCTCAGATCGGCTTTATTAGGTACCCGCACAATTTCCGGGCCGCCCTGACGAACAGGGGCCATTGACGTGGTGTCCCAGAATAAGTCTGGGCCCAGAATCTTGCCTTTACTGGTTGCAGCAAAAGCGGCAAAAGCCAGGATCAGGCTTGAACCAGCGGTAATTGAAACGTTTTCTGGCTTCAGGCCGTTTGATTCAGCCAGCATATCGCGTAAATACATGCCTGCACGGTAGGCGTAATAAGCACCACCGGTGCTGCTTGCTTCGGCAATGGCTTTCAGCGCCATATCACTCGGACCGTAAGGGTTTTCGTTGGCGTTCAGTTTTGCCACGCCAGGGGTTGGTCCATACATAATTTTAGGCGATTTCATTGGTTGCGCTGCGGCCAGGCCAGCAGGCGTGATAAGACCCGTAGCACCAGCGGCTGAAGCGGCCAGTGAGCCTCCTAAGAATAATCGTCTTGATGGATTATAAGTCATTGACTGTTCCTCTTATTTTAATGTGTGAGCTTTATAACGCTTTGGCAAACATAGCGACTGATACAATCACCAGGTAAATACCAAACAGGCGTTTAAGCATTTTTTCACTAAAGCTGTGTGCCATTGATGCACCAATCGGTGCGGTCAGAATTGAACCAATACTGATTGCCAGCAGAGCCGGCAAATTTATATAGCCAACTGTGCCAACGGGCATGCCCTGTGGATTGGTGTTTTCCATAAACAGGAAACCAATTGCACCGGGTAAACCAATTAAGAACCCAACACCAGCAGCCGTTGCTACCGCTTGTTGAATGGTACGGCGACACATCACCATGGTGATAACTGTCGGCGTGCCACCACCTATACCAAGCAGTGCAGAGAAGCCACCAATGATAAAAGCCAGAACACTTTTGCCCACGCCTTGTGGCATCGAAAAAGTCATCCCGGGACGAACTACAAATTCAGGAAACAGGAAGTAAACTGAATAGAGTAATACGCCGCCGGCAAAAACCATTGTCAGGCCATTACTGCTGGTGTGATTAGCGATGGCTACACCGCCTAGCACGCCGAGTATGATCCACACTGACCATGATTTAAGCATGTCAAAATCGACTGCCCCACGTTTCTTATGTGCTAAGACTGAACGAGCACTGGAAATAACAATAGATGCCAATGAGGTACCAATAGCTACTTTTACTAACTCTTCAGAATTGGGGGTAAAGAAAGGAAATACGGCGAGAAGGGCTGGGACTACAACAAAACCACCTCCGTTGCCAAAAAGGCCAGAAGTTATGCCTGCGACCGCGCCCGCAACGCACAAAGTGAGGACGAACCAGACGAGTTCAATCTCCATAACAACAGTGCTCCACTAGTTAAATAATTATTCGGTTTTTTATTATTTTTATACGGTAGAAATTATAACGTTTTGTGCGGTTTGTCGCCTTGATAGCGATGAGTGACCTGATAAAGTCGACCAGCCTAGCGGCTGGTCGATAACAGGTTTAATTTCAGAGATAAGCTGCTTAGAAGCTCATGTTGAGGCGCATGTAGTAGTAACCACCCTGCCAGTCAACGATAGAGTCAGAACGGTAGATACGACCACAACAAGTCTCGCCAATCTCACCTGCATCCGGATAGTTGTCGAACAGGTTACGGGCACCGGCTGATACAGATAGCATCTCGCTGATGAAGTAAGTACCTTCTAAGTCAAACATAACTTCAGGCTCAAAGATCTGGATTGCAGACACCTGGTTGCTACCTTCAGAGTTTGAGTAACCTCCAAAGTAGTTCATACGAGCAGTAAATGACATATCATCCATAGCGTGTTTTACAGATAAAACACCGCGAGTAGCTGGCGTGCCATTTAAGAAATCGTAGATAGCTTCGTTGTTGAAGTAAACCTTGGGGTCAGAGTTAAAGTTCTGGTCGGCAAAGTTCATCGATGCGGTGATAGTGGTATCACCGTACTCAGATTCAAAGTTATAGGTACCAACGATATCAATACCCTGAGTTACCGTATCGAATGCGTTCTGGAAGTAGAATACGCCACCGATAGTGTTAGCACCTTCTACACCTGCAGCATCAAGTGCCAGGTAACGTTGATAAGCGGCTAAATCAGCTTCATAGCTCTCTGATTCAGGATCAGTTGGTTCAAATGTTGACACATCCAGAGTCGAGATCGCATTTACGCGGTCTTCAAGCAGAATGCGGTAGTAATCCACGGTTAAAGTGAAGTTACCCACATCAGCTGTGGCACCTAACGTAAAGTTAGTCGAGGTTTCTGGTTTCAGTGCCGATGCGCCCAGCGCCTGAGCCTCTGGACCGGCAGCAGGGAACAGGCCGGTTGCTACCGGAAAACCATTTGGCAGGCGGGTTGATACGTTAGTAGTACCTTGCTGACCAGGCGTCGGTGCACGGAAACCGGTGCCGAATGAAGAACGAATCGCGATTTCGTCAGTTACCTGGAAGATACCGGCGATTTTGTAAACCAGCTCAGAACCGAAGTCAGAGTAATCTTCGTAACGAATAGCTGCTTGCGCGAACAGCTTGTCGGTAATGTCACCCGAGATATCGGCGTAGACAGCGTATGAATCACGCTCATAGGTACCTGTAGCAGCGTCAGAGTAACCGGGGAAACCGTTAGACCCAACGCCAACGGCAGTATAAACCGGATCATTAGGATCGCTACAATCCAGGCCATTAGCTAAAGCAGAGGCCAGAGCGTCAGCGGATGCAGTGCCGTCACAGAAACCCCATGGATCAGGTGAAGAGTAAGGGCCAACTGCTACTGAAGCGGCGTCACCGGCAGAAATTTCATAAGACTCTTCCATGTAGCTTGCACCAAATGCCAGCACGTATTCCGCGAGGTCGTAGGTGAAGTCGGCCTGGAATTGTAATTCATCATTGCTCAGATCGCCTGGCTTGAATGAAGTAGGCGAGTCAGGACCCATTGACGGGTTGATGGTGTTTTTCAGGGTATAAGAAATTTCGTTGTACCCATAACGACCACTGATGTCATAACCTAATGAACCGGTCATCCCTTTCAGACCAGCCGCGAAAGAGTAATCAGTAATATCACCGAAGAAGCGTGGCGTAAAACCACCCGGGAATTTTTCCAGCGGGCTGTAGATAGAGCCATCAGGTTCACGTAGATCTTCGATTGTGCCGTTACCCGGGTAACGATAGAAGAATGAGCCATCGCCTTCACTTTCTGAATAGTTGGCGAAAGAGTAAATTTCCATATCTGAGTTCAGTGCGTAACCAGCATTTACGAATACTTTCGCGCCACTGTAGTTTGGCTGACCCCAGGGTTGTACCTGTGGTGAACCGTGCACTGAGTTACCCATTGCTTCAGCTGCAGCAATGTATTCATCACTTTGCTCGTCCACGCAGAACCAGCTTTCACAATATTGCTCACCGCGGTAAGTCGCTTCTGAATCAGTAACTTCTGCTGAGATGCTTAAGAAACCGTCGTCACCTAAGGAGAAACCTTTGTTACCACTGATGGTGTACTGGTCGCCGTCACCTTCGTAATACTGGCCGACATCCAGTGACAATGAACCGCCTTCAGCATTGTTTTTAAGCTGGAAGTTGATAACACCGGCGATGGCGTCAGAACCATACTGTGCTGCTGCACCGTCGCGCAGAACTTCTACACTGCCTAACGCGGCAGAAGGAATAGTTGCAATATCAGGACCCTGAGTACCAGAACCACCAATTTCAACTAATGCAGCGCGGTGACGGCGTTTACCATTAACCAAAACCAGGGTTTTGTCAGTTGGCAGGCCACGTAATTGTGCCGGACGAATAAATGTACCACCATCAGAAATAGGCTGACGGGTCAGGGTATATGATGGAACGAGTGTCATCATGATGTCGTTCATGTCTGATGACGCCACACCATTAATGTCTTCAGCGGTTAATACATCTACCGGTACCGGAGAGCTGGTTACGGAGCGAGGCGCACCACGGGCACCCACAACTGCGATTTTCTCAACATTCTCTTCCGCTGCCTCTTCTTCTGCAAATGCAGTAGTTGCGACAGTCATCGAAAGCGAATAACCGGCAAGACCTGCCAGTATTGCTGCATTTAATTTCTTGAGTTTCATCATGTGTTCCCTAAATTGTCATATCGCTATGATCTTTTTAGGTGCAATTACGATAGGCGTGAAACCACGGCGCTGGCTAAATTTGCCCCAAATTGGTTCGTAAAAGCACCAAATTTAAACATTATTTGGACTAAATGAGCGCGTCAGACTTTACTGACAACGCTACAAAGACTAAAAAAAGAGCAAGCATTTTCGGAAGAAAAAAGAATATTGAGGGATATAGCAAAAGTATTGAGCCTTTATAAAAGTTTTTATTTAACAATGGCTTAATGCTTAATAGTACAAATAAAATATTTTATAATAAATTCAGACTCTACAATTAATTAACAAGTTTCCTTTAAAACTTGACCATTTGGTGGCATGTAACTTGCTGAAATTAAAATAGAAAAGAACGGTTCGCTGGGGATTATTCGGAATGTTACAAACCTATGATTTACAGCGTTTTACCACCTTAGTTGATGAATTGAGTAGTGAATAAATGAATTCCAAACAGCTACAGTATTTTCTTGTAACCGTGCAAAAAGGAAGTATTGCCGCTGCAGCGAGGGAACTGGATATCGCACAACCTGCGATCAGTCAGCAATTAGCCAATCTGGAACGAGAAATGGGCAGTGCCCTGTTTGAGAGAAGCTTTAAGGGAGTGAGTCTGACGGCAGCCGGCGAGGTTTTCGAAAAACACGCAAAGAAACTGATCGAAGATATCAATGCCGCTAAAATGGAATTACATCAGTTAGCCGCTAATCAGCATGGCGTTGTTCGTGTTGGTATGTTGCCGTCTATTGGCAATGTGCTGTCGATGTCTTTAATTGCCATGGTTAATGAGTTTCACCCCCAGTTAAAGCTGGAGATCAGCACTGGCCCGTCCTACGCGGTAAAAGAGTGGCTGAAGACTAATCAAATTGATATCGCGCTGACTTACGAACAGGAAGTCGAACCACGTTTTATGTCGGCTTACCCGCTAATTGAAGAATTTATGTATCTGGTGGTGGGCGTTAATGAAGCCTCCGCCTACTATCAGTTATTGCAAAACCGCGATACGATTTGTTTCTGGGAATTAAGTCAGTTCGAACTGCTAACGCCGGGGCCTAAAGATGCCCTTGGACGCCTGATAGAGAAATATGAACACGACACAGGCGTAGCCCTTAAGCACGATAAAGCCTACTCAGGGCAACTAATGACCGGACTGCGTCAGGTTATTCAGGGCGAAGGACTGATGATTTTACCCTCTTCTGCGATGTACCATCTGGAAGAAAGCAAGGTTATAAAGTCCTTGAAAATTACCCAACCCGATATGAAACGGCAGGTACTGGCCGCCACTAACAGCAATTTTGCTATGACCGACGCTATTGTGAAAATGTTGAGTATTATTCAGGAGACGAGCAGCACCGAGCAGGCTTGTGGCCACTGGCGCGGTAACTTGCTCAATAAAGTACCAAAAAGTGACGCACGGCCCATGGGCTTTGCATCGCCATCGACCGTTAGCGCGCTTTAACAACCCGTTTTAAACTGAGATGCCGCTGTTGATACCACAGCAAGGGCGCAAACAAGGTAAATAAAGCCAGTGCGTAAAGCATTTTATTGCCCAGACCGAGAGCGATAATGCTGCTGAACAGGCAGCCAAAATACACCAGTGGACGATGTGCCGGCGACAGCAGTTTTAGTGCGGCCAGCATACTGGCCAGATAAATCAGCACAAAAACGCCATTCACCCAGCCTATCAAGTCTTCGAGGTTGTGCGTTGAAAAGTGGGTGATGATCAGCGTCATCGACATGATCAGTAAAATAGCCTGCAAAGCCCGCTGCGGCACTCCATAACGGTTGAGAGTATTAAAGTATGCGGGCAACACGCCGTCCTGACTCAGGCTCCAGGTAAGCCTGGATAAACTGGCCGTGTACACATTCACAGTAGCCAGGCCACCGGCTACGCCCAAAACACCAATTACATAAGCACCACTACCGCCAACAATCTGGTCGAACACGGCTACCATCGCCAGGGTATTTTCTGTGCTGATATCGAGCAGCAGGTAAGTGCAGCCAATATAGATAGCACCAACTAATAGCGTGCCGAGCATAATCGCCGGAACCAAATCTCGTTTCGGATCCCGAAAATCGTTGGCAAGATGTGATAATGCTTCAATACCTAAAAAGCTCCAGAATGCCAGACCCATAGCCGCTAACGTGCTGTCCAGCTGAAAAGCGGAAGGCGCCAGAGATATTGGAGCCGGCATAAGGCTGCCGCCAATCACCAGTGCGCACACCACCAGTGTAATAATAAGCGTCAGGCCTAGTTGCAAGGTGGCCGAAAACTGGACGCCCCGATAATTCAGCACCAGCAGCAGTCCTACAATGGCCAGCTGCACCGGCAGCGACCAGGCGGCGTTAAGCTGCAACAGGGTTTCAATAAACCAGTAGGTCATGATGATGGCGGCGGGTGCCCCGATGGGCACTACAAACAAAAACAACATCCCTATGGTTCTACCTGCGGTAACGCCAAAGGCTTTTTCCACAAAGAAAGCCGGGCCACCGGCATGCGGATACTGTGAAGACAGTTTAGCAAATACCATTGCCACCGGGAGGATGGCCAGAATAAGCAGTACCCAGCTCAATAATGCATAGTGACCGGCGAGCCCGATGGTCATTTGGGGCAGGATAAACACACTGGTACCAAGCAGAGTGGTGGTTAACAAGCCAGCGCCATGCCAGCGGCCGATTTTTTGTGAGGTATGGCTCATAGCAAGTGTCAGTGGATGCAGAGGCTGGCGATTATAGCGTTTTATGTACAAAATCGTGGCAGTTTTTCTTCATAGTGGACACATTTGTCGAATATTTTGACACTATGCCTAGTCGCTGGATTGTTATATTTCTCCATATCTCTGATTCGCTTCATAAAAATGACAGTGGCCCGGTTTATGCTGCAGTGAAGCATAATGTCACCTAAGCAATTAAGTGACTTTTGGCTCGCCAATCCAGGATGGTGTCAGACTCAGGCAAAGCGTATAAGAGGTATTTATGTCTTGTTTAACCCGACAACTGCAACAGCAACTGGCCAAGTACATCAAGAAGGAAGTCGAAGTGGTATCACCCTGTGATCCATCGGTGATCCGCGAAGAATTGATCAATCGCGGTGTTTGTCCAAGCGGTATTACAGAAGGGCAGGTGCGGCAGGTACTGGAAGTCGCCGGATACCTGCCATAGTAAGTTACATAAAAAAACAGGTGGCTGAAAGCCACCTGTTTTTTACGTCCTAATTACGGATTACTTCAGATCGAAGCGGTCGTTTTGCATCACTTTCACCCACGCATCAACGAAGTCTGCAACAAATTTCTGCTCAGCATCTGCTGCTGCGTAAACTTCAGCGATTGCGCGTAATTCAGAGTTAGAGCCAAAAATCAGATCCACTGGTGTAGCAGTCCATTTGGCTTTACCTGATGAACGGTCAACGCCTTCATACACACCTTCCTCATCGGTTTTATTCCACTTGGTACCCATGTCCAGCAGGTTGGTGAAGAAAGCATTGTTAAGTTTACCCGGAGTGTTGGTGAGAACACCATGCTGCATACCTTTGTAATTGGCGTCGAGCGCTCGCATACCACCAAGTAGTGCGGTCATTTCCGGAACCGAAAGGTTCAGGTAGTCAGCACGCTCAACCAGCATTTCGGTTGGTGACAGGTAGTTCATTTCCGGATCATAAAAGTTACGGAACGCATCGGCAGTAGGTTCCAGTACAGCGAATGATTGTACGTCGGTCATTTCTTGCGACGCATCCATACGGCCTGGCTCGAAAGGTACTGTGATAGTGTGACCTGCATCTTTTGCGGCTTTTTCAATGGCTGCAGCACCGGCCAGAACAATAATGTCTGCGGTAGAGATACGCTTGTTGCCTGAAGCCTTACGGTTAAAGTCACGCTTCACCTGTTCAAGTTCTAACAGCACTTTATCGAGTTCTGCCGGGTTGTTTACCGCCCAGCCATTCTGTGGCGCTAAACGCACGCGCGCACCGTTTGCACCACCTCGCATGTCGGTGCCGCGGAAGCTGGCAGCTGATGCCCAGGCTACTCTTACCAACTCTGATACACTTAAACCGGTGTCCAGTATGTCTGCTTTCAGTTTGCGGACATCGGCATCAGTAACCAGGTCATGGTTTACTTCCGGGATTGGGTCCTGCCATACCAGTACTTCATCCGGCACCTCGTCACCCAAATAACGGGCGCGTGGACCTAGATCACGGTGATTCAGTTTAAACCAGGCTTTGGCGAAGGCCAGTTCGTATTCCGCCGGATCGGCGCGGAAACGCTCAGCAATTTTACGGAACTCCGGATCCTTTTTGATCGCGATGTCAGTAGTAAACATGATAGGTGCATGGCGCTTACCTTTCACATGAGCGTCAGGAACCATGTTGGCTGCCGCCGGATCATCAGGGATCCACTGGGTGGCACCCGCCGGGCTTTTGGTTTTCACCCAGTTGAAGCTAAACAGGTTATCCAGGTAGTTTGTGGTCCACTGGGTTGGAGTGACTGTCCATGCGCCTTCCAGGCCACTACTGGTGGTGTCTTCAGAATGGCCCTTGCCACACTTGTTTTTCCAGCCAAAGCCCTGTTCTTCAATGTCGGCCGCAGCAGGTTCCGCGCCCACACAGTCAGCTGGCTTCTTAGCACCGTGGGCTTTACCGAAGGTGTGACCACCGGCAATCAGCGCAACAATTTCTTCGTCATTCATCGCCATACGACCAAATGACATGCGAATGTCTTTGGCGGCTGCCAGCGGATCGGGGTTACCGTGTGGACCTTCCGGGTTAACGTAAATCAAACCCATCTCAACTGCCGCCAAAGGTCCTTTCAGTTTGCCGAACTTATCGCGACGTTCGTCGGTCAGCATTTTCTCTTCCGGACCCCAGTAAACGTAGTCTGGCTCCCAGTCGTCTTCACGACCACCGGCATAGCCGAAGGTTTTAAAGCCCATGTCTTCCAACGCTACGTTACCGGTTAGCGCCATAAGGTCGGCCCAGGATATCTTACGACCATACTTTTGCTTAACAGGCCAAATCAAGCGGCGGGCTTTGTCAAGATTAACGTTATCCGGCCAGCTGTTAAGCGGATCAAAACGCTGTTGTCCGCCACCTGCGCCACCCCGGCCATCGTGGATACGATAGGTACCGGCAGCGTGCCAGGCCATACGAATGAAGAAGGGGCCATAGTGCCCGTAATCTGCCGGCCACCAATCCTGAGAGTCGGTCAGCACCTTACGTAAATCGGCTTTTACCGCTTCCAGGTCCAGCGAGTTAAACTCTTTGGCGTAATCAAAGTCTTCACCGTAAGGGTTTGATTCTACCCCGTGGGCGCGCAGCTGACTCAGGTCAAGCTGATCAGGCCACCAAAAACTGTTAGCTTTTGGCTCTGCAGCATCAGCATAGGCGGGGGATGTCAGCACTACTGGTGACATCGCAATGGCCACAGCTGCTGCCAAAGATAAAGTCTTTTTCAATTTCATTTGTCCTTCCTCATATCGAATGTGAACAATGTACAAATACAGTGTTTGTTAACATTTATAAGTGTTATCGAAGAAAGTGAATTTGCATAATTAAAAAATCAGATGCACTTGATTGAAAAAATAATAATATTAGTAACTACATGTTTTTAAATGTAAATTTTGTACACTTTAATTGGCGATATAAACTTTTAAAAATGCTCACAGCTATCCTTTAACTCAGGTTGATACAAAAAATTAACAATTTTAACAGGCGCGCCGGGTATTGGTGGCGATAGTTAAAACTCTCTTTGCTGTCACTTTCGCGACACAACAGTGGTCAAGTGTCTGACTTTTAATAACGAATGAAGGAAAGCCGGTGAAACCTGGTTAAACTTCGTGGTATTCTTAAGGTTTGCTGGCGCGCCGCCTTCTCCACATCGTTATGGACCATGGGAACTACACAACGACATCTGGTTAATCTGGATATGCTGCTAACCGATATAGAAATGCTCGATGGAAGTGAGTATGGCAGCCTGGTACATGTGAAATTACTAAAAGACATCCAGCGCGTACTGGAAGCGCTTGAGGTGGCAGTGCAGTCAGAAACCGTGTCTTCTTTTCAAAAAGCGGTGGTTAACGCTGGTCTGGCCGGGCCGCTGGAAGATAAGCGAATGCCCGGGATCTTTAAGCGGCTGATAGGGTATGTGCTCGAATATTGGGATGCCCACAGCAAAGCCGCGAAAATCCTTGATTCACAGTTTGACGGCAATGCCGATAAACGCCTTGAACTATTGCAGGTAAAAGGCATTAAGGCAAAATCACAGTTTAAAACGGTTGCCCGGGCAATGGGGCGTACCGACTACCTTCACTTTGTGGAGGCTCTGGGGCTGCTCCACGAAGACTGGCAGTGGCAGGCCTGAACCTTTCATCCAAATTCCTACCCTTTAACGTATAAAGCACATTTTAAAGCTGTTTCGGGAAATAAGCCGTGCCAGAAGGTCCAGAGATCCGCCAAAGCGCCGATGCCTTAGCTAAAGTTTTACAAAACCAGAAGATCAACAAAGTGACCGTGGGGCTTCAGACATTAAAGCCTTTTCAGTCTGAACTGAGTGGCCAGCGAGTAATACAAGTGAGCTGTCGGGGAAAAGCTATGTTGCTGCACTTCGACAACGACCTGAGTATTTATTCCCACAATCAGTTGTATGGGCGCTGGGTAATTGTGCCTCGTGATAAGCTGCCTGAGACCAACCGTTCACTTCGCCTGGGCTTGCATACTCACGAGCATAGCGCACTGCTTTATAGTGCATCGGATATCAGTGTATGGCCAAGCGAGAAGCTCAGTGAGCATCCGTTTTTGCGCAAGCTCGGCCCAGATATTCTCAATCAGACTGTCACGCCGCAAGTGATACAACAAAGATTAACCAGTTCTCAGTTTCGCAATCGGAGCCTGGCGGTACTTTATCTCGACCAGGGTTTTCTGGCCGGGATGGGGAATTATCTGCGCAGTGAAATCTTGTTCTTTGCCGGTATTCATCCTGATAAAAAGCCCGCTAACCTTAGTGATGAGCAAGTCAAACGCCTGGCAGAACAAACGATTCAGGTTATTTTCCATTCTTACGAAACGGGAGGCTATACCACGTCAGTCGCTGCATCTGTCCGTTCGCGGCATTCAGTAGCTGAATATGAAGCGGAAAGGTTTATGGTTTTCGACCGGGAAGGGCAGCCTTGCAGGCGCTGTAAAGAAACAATCCTGCGCGCTGAACGAAGCAGCCGCAGGATTTATTTTTGCCCGCAATGTCAGCGCGGCGACAATGTCAGTGCGGCGAATTATTCGCCGGCTTAATCAGAAACGGTACTCAATACCAATAATGGTCTGCTTCAGGTCAGTTTCAAAGTGAATATCGCCAAAATCATCGAGGCAGCTTCAATATCAAGTTCTGTGTCGAACAACAGATACTGAAGATTAACCGGCAGATTTACGCCGGTTCAACAAAATCCGCTAGTTGTTGCCCATTGTAATGTGGGGACTTTTTATAGCGTGACAAAGTAGTATGTCAGATCGCCCTAGTGCATAGTACGACCTGTAACAGATTAAAAAACATAGCGGGCGAATAACTTACACCACTCAGAGTCGGAGAATTTGGTGTATTCTGCACCCAGCACAAATTGCTTGGTTGCGCCGAATGCGTATTGAGCACCCAGTCGGTATGCTTTCTGGTTTGAGCCTTTATGCCATTTTTGCACTTCCAGTCCGGTAAATAATTCAACGGTATCGGTTAGCTGATGACGCACATTTCCGGCAAGGCTATAAAAATGGGTACCTTCTTTGATTGAAGCCTCGCTGTCTGACAGTTTGAAGTCGATCTCGCCATAATACAGCCTGGCATCGAAAACGGTGTCCTGGCGAAAGTTGTAATAATAACCGGCGCCGGCCTGCCAGTTGGTTTCATCCAGCGTGTACTGACTTATCTTGTCGTCGGCACTACGGTACTTACCAGTTATAAAGAGGTTGTGGCTAATCTCATAGCTGGCTTCAAATTCAGGGCCGTTTAAGTCAAATGGTTCGATGTCGGCATAATCGCCAGCGGCATAGCCGAGCTGAACGAAGTCGTAATCAAGGCTATCTGCCTGTACGGCTGTGCTGCACAGTGACGAAAAGGCCATCAGCGTGGCTGCAAGAGAGTATTTTTTCATGGGGTTTCCTTAAGTGTTGCAATAAAGTGTGCTGCAAAGATACTTAAGGCGGGGTCAAATCCTGGTGAAGTAATACCAGTTAATTAAGCCAGTAATAACGTATTCACCAGGCTGGCCAATGCCCACATGGTGATTATGTAATGCCAGTTATTAGCGATAATTCGCCGCGAGGACGCGCCATAACGGCCGGTCAGAATAAGGCCTATTCCTGATAGTGGCCCCGAGCCGGTGGAAATGGCCCAGGTGGAAAGGAACATAAAACCCAGGCTGGTGGTGTTGGGGTTTAACGGCAGGAGTACCGGGCTGACTATTGCGATACTGATCACCGGGTGCACGCCCAGGAGTCCGGCTATGATCATCAGAGCCAGAATGACAGTAAACATAGTGGCATCGAAGCTGAACTGATGCAGATCTATAAGGTTCGGATACAGCGCTATCATGGCTTTGATACCCGCCGAAAACACCCCGGCAGCAAGAAAAAGCGCAAATTGTGGGCCTGCACTGTGCAATCGGTTATCCACAAAGTCTTTTAACGTTAGCCATCGTGGGCGTTCCTGCATAAACAGCAGAGCGCCGACTACCGACAATAAACTAATGAGGATCATAATCCGAATTTGCGGGAAAAAATGGTGCAATATCAGCACGGCTATTGCCATTAACACCGGTATTATCAGGCTTTCCGTTTTAAGAGGATAACCTTCAAAAGGCGCATTGGACCTGTGATGGACATCCACCAACGTATAGGCAATACCCACCAGGGCCATGATTGCCCCCGGTGCCACCGTGGCCTTCCAGGCCATGCCGGGCGCATACATGAGTGCCACTCCTGTGGCGATAAAAAACGGAGACCACCAGGCCGCAGCAGTAAAACAGCGCGCCAGAATGACTTGCTGGGCATCGGTTAACTTACCACCGCGTTTGAGCCTGTCGCCAAACACAAAAATCACCGACATGTTTATTACTGCGCCAAGTAACGTAGTGCCAAATGCAGTGACGGCTGCCGCTTTGTTTCCAGTAGGTAAACGCTCGTCACTGTCTGGCGCATTGGTTAGAGACAAGAACGTAATGGCCACAAACATGGTTAGCAGCGGTACGTTGGCTGAAAACACACTTCTCCAACTAATTTCCGCGCCCAGCCAATAGCCGGTAGCCAGGCCTGTTACGCCCAGTAAAAACAATACTACAGACTGCTTCCTGGCCGAGGCTTTGACGGCGGGTAACATAGTAATCAGGGTAAGCCATGCCGAGACGGTAGCGACATCAGCAGGCAGCAGACTTGCCACTGACAGCAGATAGGTCAGCAGGGTAAAACATGCCAGCCAGCCGGCGTAACGTGTAGGGTGATACTGCTTCATATCAATGATGAATGGCTTAAGGGTCAGTCGTCGGATAAGAAGAACAATCAGTGTATCAAAAATAACCGCTCGTCAGTTGGCTTTAAACGTAAATTAGCCTTTATCGAGCTGATTTTCAGTTTGTTTTGCCAGACGCACAAAATCGGCTATGTACTCGATATTAACGTCATTATTGCGCATGCCAAGATAAATATGCTTCATGATCCCTTCCGTGCCTAACCGTAAACTTACCAGTTTCAGCGATTCTGCATAAGTATCAACCAACCAGCCCGGTAATGCTGCAACACCGCGCCCGGCACTGACCATCTGGAGCATGATCTCGGTAGCCTCAATGTGCCTGTGGCGTTTTACGGTGCATCCGGCGGGGGCCAGAAACTGACTGAAAATATCCAATCTTTGTGGTTCTACCGGATAGGTGATCAGGGTTTCTTTTTGCAAATCCGCCGGCTCTATCTGCTGCAACGCGGCAAGCGGATGCGATTGACTAACCACCAGGCGCTGCTCAAAATCGAACACCGGTATAAAGGTTACACCGTCTTTAAACAAAGGATCCGGGGTAACAAGCACATCAATGTCATAGTCAAATAAGGCACCCATGCCGCCAAACTGAAACGCCTGCTTTACATCCACTTCTACACCTGGCCAGGTTTCCAGAAACGGACTCACCACCTTCAACAACCACTGATAACAGGGGTGACATTCCATGCCTATACGTAGCGAACCGCGCTGGCCTTTAGCGATTTGTGAGAGTAACAATTCGGTATGTTCAAATTGAGGTAACAGGCGTTTGGCGAGGATGAGGATTTGCCGCCCTGCCTGAGTAAGGCGGAGTTTACGGCCGTCTTTTTCCCATACGGCAGTACCTAACTGCTGCTCCAACTTTTTGATACTGTGGCTCAGTGCCGATTGACTCAGATGCAGCTTGTCAGCGGCGAGCGTAAGGGTGCCGCATTCATCAACCGCTGTCAGTAATTGCAGGTGAAAACGTTCGATCATTTTTATCTATGCATTTATTTCATGGCTTAGCTAAATACTAACATCTTTATTAATAAAATGGTGCATTGGTCATCAAGGTATAAGGGCATTCGTGTCACGAACCGCCAGGCTCTTTAAAAATGATAAAGTTACAGATAAATGGCGATATTGCGGAGTGAATATGCGGTTAACGTTTCATTGCGCTAATAAGATTATACTGCTTTGGACCAGATGACACTTTTATGTTGGTTAAAATCAGGCGGGCGGGGGGATACTTTAACGATCTTACATGAAGTGTCTAGAACTGAAGTCTGGCCTGCTCAATGCTTCTTAATTGAACCTTACTGAGCCGGGCGGCTGCGAGATCCCCTATGTGTAATTGCGCCTCTGATTCCTCAAATAGGCATGGAACTTCACCGAGCGTGCGCGGAGCCTGTGTGCTTGTTTTGGCCAGAATATAAATACCTGAACCGGTTTTGATTGTAATTAATCCGGTTATCTCCCAGGCAATGATGGTTTCGTAAATGGTTGGTCGGCTAACCTCAAAGCGACTAGCCAGCTCCCGTCCCGAAGGCAAGCTTTCGCCCGGACGAATCTGTCCATTTTTAATTTATTGCTCGATCTGAGAGCCGACTTCCAAATACAGACGGCGAGTTTTTATTGCATCCACTTGCATAGTAATGCCGGGTTCTGACTGGCATTAATCTGATGATTAAGAATATCGCCAGCCTGTAAATAGCCAAGGACTTGGCGCTGTAATGTCTGGAGTTGGTGGGAAGTGAGTCACTGCAGGTCGTGGACGTTTAGGTATAGAAGATTAAACCTACAGTAACAGAGTGATACCTAACGGGCGAGGTGGCAGGCTGCCAAGTTGTTATACTTTTGGCTATATTGCAACTCTGGTGTCTGGTAGAGATTAAATACTTCATGTCGTCCGGCCTTCCCATCGGCACAATGATGGCCTTTGTCATCAACGTGCTGGTTAGCGTTTATTTTTTCGCTGTGTACAGGGCGCAACAGCGCAACCCGTCGTATCTGTACTGGTCTGTTTCATGTGTCCTCTTTGCCGCAGGTATTGGTGCGTCTGTTATTGCTCATGCTATAGAAGGGTTGCAGGCCGTTAATACACTGGCTTGCCTGCTACTGTTTACAGCTTCGTTCGGGCTCTATTGCGGGCTGAATAAATTTGAGTTGTCGCCGGGATCGATTAAGTTTTATCGGCGGGTGAGAAGTATCTTCGTGGTTGGCAGCGCAGTCATTACTGTGGCCGGGTTCTATTCCGCGATGGTTAACGTGGTGGCTTCCGTGGGCATGGCATTGATGTTCGTAATGACCGAAGGCCTTTTTTATCAGCGCAAGTCTCCCTATAAAAACATTTATCTGGTTCTGCGGGTACTGCTCCTGCTGCACGCTTTTGTATTATTTTTGCAAGGCATTGTTATTCTGGTTCAAATGCTCGCTGCCCAGGACTCTGATACCCGTTTTCTGTTCAATATCGTTTTGCTCTCTCACCTCGTATTAACTGTGGCTACCGCGCTGGTGTTGCCGTTACTGCATGTAATGGACCAGCGTCGGCAATGGCAGAAACTCGCCAACCTGGATGAATTAACCGGTTTACCTAGCCGTCGCGCTTTTGTACAAAGAGCCGCGAAATCCTTGTCCGCAGATGATCAGGCCTGCCATTCCCTGCTGATGGTCGATATTGATCATTTTAAACAAGTGAACGACCAGTTTGGTCACACCTTCGGGGATGAGGTGCTAAACCGGGTTGGGAAAATGTTATCGGAAGGTTTGCGGCAAACCGATATCGTAGGTCGAATGGGCGGGGAGGAGTTTGCTATCCTGCTGCCCGGAGTTACGACTGAGCGGGCCCAGAGTGTTGCCGACAGGCTCAGGCACAAAGTGTCTGAGCTACAATTTAAACAGGGTGATAAACAGGTTAATATTACGGTCAGTATTGGTATTGCGGTCTCTCACGAAGTACTCTACGACTGGGAACATCTGTACTCACAGGCTGATCAGGCGTTGTATAGCGCCAAGCGGGAAGGGCGCAATCTGGTGTATGTGTTTAGCTGAGCAGCAAGCGTTGCCAGCTAAATGTGAATACCATACCTCAGCCCTGACAACGGATTAACTATGGACCATCAAGCCTTTAACGCTTATTGCCAAACCTTTAAAGCCACCACACACGTGGTGCAGTGGGGTAATTCCGAAGTCTGGAAAGTCGGCGGAAAAGTGTTTGCCATCGGCAGTCGCTCAAAGGCTGGCACACCAGCCTATACCTTTAAGACCTCACCGCTTAACTTCGAGTTTTTATGTCAGGCCGAGGGCTATATTCCGGCGCCTTACCTGGCCAGTCGCGGTATGAAGTGGATCCAGCAAACCGCTACCACCGGCCCCCTTGATGACGATTTAAAATACTATATCAGCGAGTCCTATCGCATTGTGGCGCTTGGCCTGAGCAAACGTAAGCGGCAGGAGCTAGGCATCGACGATGTTTGCTAGCTAAGTTTATTAAGTCTCTGATTTAATTGTGCTTATCTTCTTCTAGGAGCCTTGCTCCCGGTCCATTTTCGCCCAGCCTATCCTCCGGGTTTCGTAGTGGACAGTCACGTAAAGAAAGACAGCCACAGCCAATGCAGCTGTCAAGCTTATCCCTGAGCTGGGTCAGACTCAGAATTCGCTCATTCAGCATTGCCCGCCATTCACTGCTCATCTGTTCCCAGTCGGATGGGGACACCTCGCGGGTGGGAAGTTTTTCAAGATGAGATTTTATGAGCCGTAACGAGATACCGGCCTGTTTGGCGATACGAATAATCGCCACCCGGCGCAGAATACTGCGGTGGTAGCGGCGTTGATTGCCCTGGGTGCGCAGACTCTGAATTAACCCTTTTTCTTCATAGTAATGAAGTGTAGAAACGGTCACGCCGCTGCGCCTGGCCACATCGTCAACACTTAACGTGTTATCCATCATTATTCCCCAAAAAAGTTATTGACCTCAAGTATGCATGAGGTTTTAGTATTTGTGTCGACTAGTCAAATTTGCGCTATCCACTATTTGAGTCAGGAGACAAAGATGAGTTTTACTTTACCCGATTTACCTTATGCAAAAGATGCCCTGGCACCACTGATGTCAAAGGAAACTCTTGAGTATCATTATGCAAAGCATCATGCGACCTATGTGGCGAAACTTAATGATTTGGTCGCCGGCACGCCCTATGCCGATATGTCGCTGGAAGTAATCATCACAGACGCCAACGGCCCGCTGTTCAATAATGCCGCTCAGGTGTGGAATCATACTTTTTTCTGGCAATGTTTATCGCCACAAGGCGGCGGAGAGCCGGCGCAGGAATTAGCGGATGTCATTGAGGAAAACTGGGCGTCGGTTGATGCCTTTAAAGACGAGTTTACGCAGCAAGCCATTAACAACTTTGGTTCCGGCTGGACCTGGCTGGTGCTTAACGCGGCCGGTCAACTGGTCATTGTGAATACCGCTAATGCCGATACGCCGATTGCCCATGAAGGCCTGAAGCCTTTACTCACAGTGGATGTCTGGGAGCACGCTTATTATATTGACCACCGTAATGCCAGACCGGCTTATCTGGATGCCTTCTGGCAACTGGTTAACTGGGACTTTGCGCTGACCAATCTAACTGGCCAATAAGTCGGTAACTGCAATAGCAGCTTGAGTGAGCTTTGGCTTGTTTGAGTTGCTATTTAATCACCTTTTTTCCATTGCCTCAATCTGTTGCTCTAAACCTGAATTCCTTGATCCAAATTAACCAAATACGAATTATTCAGAAATCTAAATGAGAATAACTATCGTTTGCATTGACTTTGCTTTTTAGTTGTTTACTATAAGCCACCATAACAACACACACTGAACAATGCATACACACATAGGAAACTCATGAAATCTCGTTTTGGATATTCTTGTTTGGCACTCGCCATCCAGTTAGGAATTATGCCCGCCGCACTGGCTACTGCAGTACCAGATAGCGAAGATATTGAACACGTAGTGGTATCTGCGACCGGTTTTGAACAAAAAATTACCGAAGCCCCCGCCAGTATTTCTGTGATCACCGCAGAGGATCTTAAAACCCGCTCGTTTACTTCTTTACTCGATGCGGTGCAGTTTCAGGAAGGTATTGATATCGGCACGACCCGTGATAAAACCGGTAAAGGCAGCGTTAGTATGCGTGGTCTTACCGGCGAGTACACCTTGTTATTGATCGACGGACGTCGCCAGAACAACCATGGTGATATTTATCCTAACAACTTTGGCGGTAACGCATTCAATCATATGCCACCGCTGGACACGATTGAACGCATCGAAGTTATTCGGGGACCGGCGTCAACCCTTTACGGCGCTGATGCGCTGGGTGGTGTTATTAACGTAATCACCAAAAAGCACCGCAGTGAGTGGGGCGGCAACATTACTTTTGGCCGCAGTCTGCAAACCAACGATGACTTTGGTGACGACATCACTACGGATTTCTCAGTGACCGGCCCATTGATTGAAAACCTGTTAAGCCTGGGCATTCGTGGCAGTGTTTATGAGCAGCAAGCGTCTACGCCACAGCTGGCACCGGCAATCGATCCGAATGGTGTTGTGCATATGCGCTCGCTGGGCTTTGGTGGCGGTGGTCGCACAGTTGATAACGACAGCAAGCATTATGGTTTCAGCCTAAATTACACGCCAGTTGACGGCCACGAAATTGGTTTCGATTTTGATAACTCTCATCAGCAGTACGATAACACGCCTGAGTTTAACCTGGATACCGGTGAAATCCTTTATCCGTTAGGCACCCGTGATAGCATTGAAAGTTTATGGCAGGACCGTCGTGGACAGGTTAATCCTCGTGCCGGATATGCCGCTGAACAGGAATTCGACCGTCAGTGGTGGTCATTAACTTACGACGGTAAGCTGAACTTTGGTACTGTTGCTGCGTCACTGGCCTACGTTGATACTCACAACAATGGCCGTACCCTACCGCTGAGTGTGGCAGAGCGTCAGTTGCTACAAGCGATGTACGATGGCACCGGTGAATACGAAGGTATGAGTGAAGAAGACCGCCGCGATCTGGCCGAACAGACGTTTTTGCCACGTCCGGCACGTCCGCTCGACAGCAGTCAGTATACCTTCGACTTACGCTTTGATATTCCGGTTGAAGACTTAGCCGGCGACCATAACTTTGTACTGGGCGCGCAGGTTATCGACGGCGAGCTTAAAGACGGCGTATTTGGTCTTGAGTCCGGCGAACCCGGTGCCGTTCAGGAACAAAAAATGTATTCCCTGTTCGCCGAGGACAACTGGGGGATTATTGATAACATGACGCTGACCGCTGGTTTTCGTTACGACGAGCACGATGTGTTTGGCAGCCAGACCTCACCGCGGATTTATGCAGTATATAACATCACTGACTACTGGACGGTTAAAGGCGGTGTGAGCACGGGTTACAAAACGCCGCAAACTACCGATTTGTATGACGGTATCATTGGTTTTGGTGGTCAGGGTACCAGCCCCTTTGCCGGTAACCCTGATCTGCAGCCGGAAACCAGTGTTAACTCTGAGATCGCTGTTTACTGGAGCCGCGACGAGCATAACTTCAATATCACCTACTTTAAAACTGATTTTGAAGACAAGATTGCCACAGGAGATACTGTACAGAGTTGTAATACGACCGGTGGTGTTCGCCCATGTGTAAATCTTGGTGAATACGACGAACTCGGTTACGACACCTACAGCCAGCGTATTAACATCGACGAAGTTGAACTGCAGGGTATCGAAATGGCCGGCCGTTACGGTATTACCAAGGACTGGTCTGTGTATCTAAATTATACCTGGACCGACAGCGAGCAGAAAAGCGGGCCGGAGGCTGGCTTACCTCTTACCAATACTGCAGAGCACATGGCGAACGGTAACATCACCTGGCAGGTGAATGCTGACTTAAACGTCTATCTGCAGGGGGAGTACCGTTCGGATCGTTATCGTGGCTATGATTCGACTCTGGATCGCGAACTGCATTTTAAAAACTTTGCTATGCTGCACTTGGGCGCGCGTTGGCAGTTAAATGACAGTGTGATCCTGAACTTGCGGGTGAACAATCTGCTCGACAGAGACTTTACTACTTATTCCGTGACCTATGACGACCTGAACAATGATGGACAGTTTGAGTACCTTACCGGGCGCGGTGTAGTGAGTGAAGTGAATTTTACCGACGATTACAACGTTAAAGACAGAGCCAGAAACTTCTGGGCTGGGGTAACTGTTAGCTTTTAATTGCACTAATCCGGATTCTTTTACATAAGCGGCCCGTGGGCCGCTTTTTTTATGGCTGAACCTGGGCTGTTAACGGTTGCTGTTTAAAAAATAAACTAGCAGGCAAACCTAAAGGGTGTTACTATGCGTCCGCCTTTGAAAGGTACTATTTCAATTTGCTTCAAGCTTCTTCCGTTAGTCCGAGTAAGTCCCCGTAGAGATTCACATTCTGACCGTCTGATATGAGCAAGGTAAACACCGATAGCCTTTTTCTTTCGTGCAACTGCGAGTCGTGCATGGACTCATTATTTCGTACTAACTAATACACCGAGGTATTATGTCTTTTAGTCAACTAGGGCTGTGTGACCCACTTCTTAAATCAATTAAAGAGAAGGGCTACAGCTCGCCTTCGCCGATTCAGCAAGAGGCGATCCCGGCTATTTTAACCGGCCGTGATGTGCTGGCCGCAGCGCAAACCGGTACCGGTAAAACTGCAGGCTTCGCCCTGCCGGTTCTGCAACGTTTGGCGGCGGGTCCGAAAACCAAAGCCAATCATGTGCGAGCACTTATTCTTACGCCAACCCGCGAGCTTGCGGCTCAGGTCGAAACCAATATCCGTGAATATAAAACCCACCTGCGTTTAAAAAGCGCCGTGGTGTTTGGTGGCGTGGGTATCAACCCGCAAATGAAAATACTGCGCTCCGGGGTAGACGTGTTGGTTGCAACACCGGGCCGTTTACTGGATTTGTATCAGCAAAATGCAGTGAAGTTTGAGCAACTGGAAATCCTGGTACTGGACGAAGCTGACCGTATGCTCGATATGGGCTTTATCCACGACATTAAGCGCATACTGAAGTTACTGCCTGCGCAGCGTCAGTCGCTGTTATTCTCGGCCACCTTTGCCGACAATGTGATGTCACTGGCTGAGTCGATTACCCGCAATCCGATTAAACTGGCGGTAACGCCGGCTAATACAACGGTTGAAAAGATTGAGCAGCAACTGGTCGCCGTCGATAAATCGAAAAAAATCCCGGCCCTGACCAGCCTGATCAAACAACAAAAATGGCAACAGGTGCTGGTATTCAGTCGTACCAAACATGGCGCCAATCGTATTGCCGCCAAACTGGAAAGTGCCGGTTTGCCCAGCGCTGCCATTCATGGCAACAAGAGTCAGGGGGCTCGTACCGCTGCACTTAAAGCATTTAAAGACGGCAGTATAAAAGTACTGGTGGCGACTGACATTGCTGCCCGTGGCATTGATATCAGCGAATTACCGGTAGTAATTAATCTGGACCTGCCCAATACCGCTGCAGACTATGTGCACCGCATTGGCAGAACCGGGCGCGCCGGGTCTGCCGGACAGGCGTGGTCATTGGTGAGCGCCGATGAAATTGAACAATTACAGGATATCGAGCGACTCATCCAGTTGCTTATTCCGCGCGTGAGTCTGGCAGGGTTTGAGCCTAATCAGCCGCTACCAGAAACTAAACTGCTGCCACCGAAGAAAATTAAAAAGCCAAAGAAGGCAAAAAGTACTTCGTCAGAGGCGGCCGATAAACCCCCGCGCACTGGTAAGAGCCATCAGCGGGAGGGGAAGAGCCATCAGCGGAATAATAACAACTCTCAGCGGAACAATAACAACTCGCAGCGGAATGGTAATAACCCCCAAGGCTCTGGCAAAGAGGCTGATAACAACGGTCAGTCCCGTCCGTCGCGTCGTCGCAGAGTCAACCCTCAGGTGAAGCGTAAAACTGTAGACGCCTGATATGCCGTAAAGCCCTGTACATTACTTGCAGGGCTTTAAGCACCGAAAAATGTTCTGTTTAGACAGTTAGCTAAATTCTATTTGCGAAATGTAAATGGTGTTAGCCAAAAGTTGCAAGGAGCATGATCCCTTCACAAAAAGACCTCGTAACCGTATTTGTCACAACACAACAACGAGGAATTAACTATGAACAGGACCATGTCGCTCCTTGCAGTCTACCACTTTTTTTAGCCGGTTGCTTATCCGACGATAACGACGATGAGGTAGTACAACCGGAGCCCGAATTTGCCAATGTGAGGGTTATCCACGCCGCTTCTGATGCGCCGCTCGTTAACATTACGGCCAATGATGCCATCCTTAATAACCTTGAGGGCGTTGATTATCAGGTCGCTTCAGGTCGCTTTGAAGTTGAAACCGGCACCTACGATATTGGCGTAACCGCTATTCTGCCAGGAGACGACGCCGAAGTTTTGCAGGCGGATGTTACCTTGGAAGCTGGTACCAATTATGATGTTTTTGCCGTAGGCAGTGTGGCCGATGATTCGCTGATGCTGTTGCCGGTAACCAGTGCCGAAACGCCGGTAACCGCAGGTAATGCGCAGGTTCAGATTGTCCACGCGGCGTCAGCGGCGCCCACCGTAGATATTTATGTAACCGCCCCGGATGCGGTACTGGCTGATGAGCAACCCCTGGTCACTGCTGAATTTACCGATGCTACCGACTTAGTGCAGGTACCAGCCGGTGAATACCGCATACGCATTACCCCGGCAGGAAGTATGGATGTCGTCTTTGACTCCGGTACCGTGGCGCTGGCCGATGGTGCTGATTTGCTGGTAGCTGCCACCAACAATACCGGTAGCGGTGATTCACCGGTAACGTTACTGGTTGCCGATGGCGAGAGCGCAGTCAAACTATGGGACGCAAATACGACTGCTGATATTCGTGTGGTACATGGCATAAGTGATGCCCCGGCGGTTGACGTGATTGCAAATAACGAACTGGTACTGGTTGATGCGCTGGCATTTCCTATGGCCACCGATTATTTGTCAGTGATGCCAGCAGATTACCTGATTGATGTAGTGGCAGACGCTGACAACAGCATTGTGGCCATCGATGATGCTGCAGTCACTCTGGAAACAGGTATGTCTTATACGGCCATCGCGAACAATGAACTTGCGGCACCGGAGCTCGATCTGCTAGTGGACATGCCGCGTCGAGTGGCGACTGAAGCCAAAGTACGTATTATTCATGCCTCACCTGCAGCAGGCAGCGTGGATATCTATGTAACTGGCGACGGGGAAATTGCAGATGTCGATCCGGCTTTTGCCGGAGTTGATTATGCAACCGACGCATTGGCTGAAACCGGCTATGTAAGCCTGACAGCCGGTGAATATTTTGTAACTGTGACAGCGGCGGGAAGCAAAGAGGCAGCGATTGCCACTGGTTCATTAATGCTTGATGCCGGCAATGTGTATACTGCCATCGCGGTAAATGGTGCAATGGAAGGGGCATTACCACAGTTGGTACTGCTGGATGATTTTGTCGCGACACCTTAAAACAAGCACTACAAAGACTCTGTAGCGAGCCCGCAGACCGGGCAAACAAAAAGCCTGATAAGGTGACCTTATCAGGCTTTTTTTGTTGCTTTACCAGCTTACTTTAAGCGCAGTTCGAAAGTATTGCTGTAAGCTGACACTTCGCCGTCTTTATAAGCCTGTACACGGTAGGCATAATTGCCGCTGGCTAGCACGCCTGCATCGTCGGTTACGGCGGTAATGTTCTGACCTACCACGGCGATGCGTTCGAACCGGATCTGACCTTTCTGCTTAACGCCTCTTTCCAGATAGAAGCCCAGCTCATCACCGCTGTTATCGGCCCAGCTAAGATTGACTGTGTTACCGCTTTGAGAAGCCGACAGGTTACCCGGCGCTGCCAGTGTCCCCGGCTGTGGTTCAGGTTGATCAGATGACTCACTGACTGATACCTGAATGCTTGCTGAGGTTGCTTCGTAACTGGCATTCACTGCTGTTACCCGATACCAGTAGTTGTCGGCAGACGGTACTGAATCAGTATGCTCAGTGCTACCTGCAGCGGCAGTACCCACGGATTCATAACGTGTTTTACCACGGGACTTCACGGCACGCTCAATAACGAAGTAGTCGGCGTTATTGTTCGTATTGGTCCAGCTTAAAGTTACGTCAAGACCATTGGCAGCGGCAGTTAAGCTTTCCGGTGCGGTAAGTGCCATAGGATCATTAACAGTAACATTAATGTTGGTGCTGTTAAGCGCACCAGCGTCGTCTGTTACGGTTAACGTAACAGTATAGTTGCCGCCGGTTGGATAAGCATAGCTTACCGACTGGCCTTCAGCAGTGTCGCCGTTTCCAAAGTCCCACTCATAGCGGTTGATAGTGCCATCATTGTCATATGAACCTGAAGCACTGAAAAAGGCGGTATCACCGATGTTGTAACTGGTGGCCATCGCATCAATCACTGCAACCGGTACTTCGTTAGTCACCTGAACGAGGGTTGTTGCAGAGTTGGTCAGACCATCATTATCAGTAACTGTCAGACTAATCTGATAAGTACCGGCCGCCTCATACACATGCGAAACCTCAGCCTGAGACGATGTTGTGCCGTCTCCCAGGTTCCACTGATAAGCCACAATATTGCCATCAGCATCGCTTGAACCCGTACCGCTGAAGGTAATCGCAGAGCCGAAGGTAACGGAGGTGGAAGTTTGACTAATGTTTGCCACTGGCGCGCTATAATTCCCCAGGTTCGTCGCATAGTTTACTGCTGCCTGGGCATCAACCAAACCATGACCAAACACATTATCGTCGCCGTTGGCACCAATATCTTTGGCGGTGCTGAACAGACCGTTTTCAATCTCATCAGCCGAAATGCCAGGATTGGCTGCTACCATCAGCGCGGCAACGCCAGCTGCCACTGGCGACGAAAAAGACGTGCCGCTGTAGTTAACATACTGACCATTCAGGTAGGTCGTACCGATGCTGACGCCCGGCGCAGTTAAATCTACATAAGTGCCCCAGTCAGAAAAATAGGCTTTATCGTCATTTTGATCGGTGGCGCCTACACCAACAAAGCTGGTGTAGTCAGGAAAAGTGGGGTACTCGGTGCCGGAGTTACCCGCAGACATAAACAGTAAACCATTGCGATCGCGCAGATACTTTGCTGCAGCGTCGATGGTGGCTGACTGAATACCGCCATAGCTCAGGTTAACCACACGAGCTCCGTTGTCGGCCGCGTATTCAATACACTTTGCCATGGTAGAAATATAAGCTGAGCTATTGGTATCACTAATGGCAATTCTGACCGGAATTATATCGACATTCCAGTTCACCCCGGCAAGGCCGGTTCCATTGTTACCCACTGCACCGATGGTGCCAGCCGTGCCGGTACCGTGACCGTTGGCGTCTTCGATATAACGGGTACCATCTTCGGCATTGTAAGCCAGGTCGGTGCGCAGGTTCGCCGCCAGATCAGGGTGATCGGCATCAAACCCGGTATCACAAACTGCTACTAATACGCTGTTGCTGCCTATGGTGACATCCCAGGCCTGCTGGCTGTTGATGTTATTATGATGCCACTGACCCAAGAAGCTCGGGTCATTAGGCTGAACGGTAGGTGCCATGGCCTGATCGGCCTCAGCGAATTCAACCAAGCCGCTGTGTTTTAATATTTTGGCAATTGCTTTTTCACGTCCTTTACCGTTGAACGTGGCAATCGTAATGCCAGAGTTAGGCAGTGTTTTTTCGGCCAGTAAGCCCTGGCTATTAAGCAAACTATTGAGGCCTTTTAATTCACTGGCAGAGGCATCGTTTAGCTTTTTATATAAAACGGTACCGGGGCGAACGTCATCTGTTGACTTTGGTGCAGCCAGCAAAGTTGCTGGTGCAAACATCATTAAAGCTGGAAGTACGTACGAATACGCAGCGTTTTTTGGGCTATTGCGGTGCATTAGCAGGCTCCTGAATACGGCTACAACATGAGTCTTGGTGATATGCATTCTAACTTTCGATTAACAAAATACGTGATGATTACCCATACACAGGTATTTTGTTTTAAATAGCGGGGAGAACAAACAGCGAAGTTACCTGTCCGCCCGGGAGCAGGTATTCAAGGGTGAGTCTCACTACAACCACTTATAATTCTTGTGCGGGAAAGTATGGACACATTTCAGGCAGAAGTAAAATACACTTAGCTTTTCGTTAGCGCGTATCTTTTGCAACGTAAACAAAACAGTGCTGAAGGGTTTTCCGTCGGTTAAGGCTTTCCCCCGGAGCAAAAATCGCGGAAAATAAGGTTTTCTAATTCGGCATATGCCAGCAGGCAGGCCATTAAGGGCGGAAGCGATCATGCCAAAGGCGAGTGAAATTAAAAAGAATAATACCATCGTATTTAACGGGAAAACCTGCATTGTGCGGGACATTGACCGTTCTGTTCCACAGGGTAGGGCAGGTGGCAGTATTTATCGGATGCGTATGTACGACGTGGTGAGTGGTGCTAAGTTCGATGAAACCTTTAAAGATTCTGATATGCTCGAAATGGCGGATTTAGTTCGCCGGCCGGCTATGTTCTCTTACATTGACGGTGACGAATATGTCTTTCTGGATAAGGAAGACTACACGCCGTATCACCTCAATAAAGAAAGCATTGCTGACGAGGTGTTATTTATCAACGAAGATACCGATGGTCTGCTGGTCGTTATCGTTAGCGACGTGCCGGTAGCCCTCGATTTACCGATGAGTGTGGAACTGGAAGTCGCTGAAACCGACCCGTCGATTAAAGGGGCTTCAGCCACATCCCGCACCAAACCGGCCACATTGTCAACCGGACTGGTTGTGCAGGTGCCTGAATATATCAGCACCGGCGAATGGGTAAAAATTAATACCGAAGAGCGCAAATTTCAAAGCCGCGCTGATAAGCACTAGGCCGGGCGTAATATGACTCGTGAAGTAAAGATTGAAGACCTGGTGGTTGGTGAAGGCAAAGCCGCGGAGAAAGGGGCATTAATAACGGCCCATTACCGGGGCTGGCTGGACAGTGGCATCGAGTTTGACTCATCGCATAAAAAAGGACGCCCGTTTCAGACCGTGCTATCAAAAAACAAGGTCATCCAGGGCTGGTTTATCGGCTTGCTCGGGATGAATGTGGGCGGCACGAGAAAGCTTTGGGTACCATCTGAACTGGCCTATGGTGAGCGCCAGATTGGTGAAATTATTCAGCCAAACAGCGATTTAACCTTCGAAATTGAATTGTTGGAAGTCCTTACCCGCGACGACTAAGTCTCTTCAGCTTTACCCGCTGCGGCGGTTGTTACGCCGCAGCTAACCATCTGTACGATATTGCTTTATAAATTGCTCACAATCGTCGCCGTGCACGTTGTCTATTAAATTGTGAATCTTCCAGTCCGGGCCCGTTTTGACCAGTTGGAAGCTGTTTACCCCGCAATGACTTAGTTTGCCATCCAGATAAAACACATAGGGCGTCCATACGGCGGCCAGGTTATCGCTTTGTTGCACGGTAACCGCTAATAGCTTTTCATCCAGGTGTTTGTCGGTCTGACTGACAAAGCCGGCAAACTGACTTAGGTCGTTGCTTTTTATGTTACCGCCTGGCTCAGCGCGTTGCAGTAACGCGCTGTTGGTGAACTGCGCTGCCAGTCGCTCGCCATCATGTGCACGCATAGCGTTAAACAGAGCCTTGACCGGCGTTTCCGGAGACTGGGCAAAAACCCTTATAACTCAGTGAAAACAGCACTAAAGTAAATAGCAGTGAAATGGACTTTGGCATGAAAAATGTTACTTTTAAGTTATAAAACCAGCACATTAAGAGAATTTTAGTAAGCCGTCAAACTGGTAATTTTTTCGCCAGCCGGATAAATTATAGGCATCTGCGTAGTGGTTGTATAAACAAGCGGTAGTGTTTTCTGAGGGAGCAGAGGCATGTGCGCGGTTTTTAAAATTACTCGCAGGGGGGCAAATGACCTTAGCCGAAATCGAATATATTGCAGACAGCTGGCAGGACCGGTGTCAGAAACTGACCACGATTGTGGATATGCAAACCTCCATTGCCAAAGTGGGCATGGACCTGACTTCTGTGATGCAAATCATCGTTAATCACTGCCTGGTGCTGGTGCAATGCGATGGGGCGGCAATCGAATTTAAAGAAGGCAATGCGATGGTTTACCGTGCAACCTCCGGCTTGGCAGAGCCTTTCTTAGGGCACAGTATTCCTGTCGATAACAGCCTGTCCGGATTTTGTCTGCAAACCGGTAAAGTTCAGTTGTGCAATGATATTACCGTAAATCGTCGGGCCAACCAGACGGCCTGTGCTGAAATCGGAGTTGCCTCGATGCTGTTGATCCCGCTTCATCACCATGACCACACCGTTGGTGTGCTCAAAGTGTTTTCACACGCAAAACATCACTTCACGTCGCGGGATACCGCTGCTTTAAAGCTGGTGTCAGAGCAACTGGCCGCGACGCTTTATTATTGCCACCGTTTTGTCGCAGACAATCTGGTTTATCAGGCCACGCATGACTCAATGACTAACCTGTTAAATCGTTCGGCCTTTATGGAACAACTAAATCGTGAGTACTCTTTGTGCAAGTCTTATCCGGGTCGGAAGTTCGGCATTTTTATTATCGACATGAATGGGTTAAAAGCCGTCAATGACGAACTGGGCCATCGGGTGGGAGA
The DNA here is from genome assembly GCA_018222405.1 of Gammaproteobacteria bacterium. Classification (GTDB taxonomy): domain Bacteria; phylum Pseudomonadota; class Gammaproteobacteria; order Enterobacterales; family Alteromonadaceae; genus Alteromonas. The sequence goes on from JAAFAI010000008.1 coordinate 74,358, forward strand.
TGGTATGCTTAGTGAACTGGCAAGGCGGTTATTAAAGGCTTTTCGACCAACGGACAAAGTGGCCCGTATTGGCGGCGACGAATTCGGTGTGTTGATGAGCAATATCCAGCAAAAAGATGCAGTGAAAAGTATTCACCGGCGATTTGAACACTCTCTGGAGCCCGAGTTTGAGTTTGAAGGCTGTTCACTTAACCTCAGTGCGAGTATTGGCTGGGCAGTCTATCCCGAGTGCGCGCAAACCATCAATGACTTGCTGGATAAAGCGGATGCGCATATGTACAAAAATAAAAACGCCCACTACATGGGCGCCCATATTTAATCTGCTTTCATTCGTTGGGTGACGGCGCGGGCATGCCAGATAGCCGGAACAATCACCAATAACGCAATGGCCAGGAGAACCCAGGTTGAAAGCCATTGGAATGCAGAGAGCCTGGCAATGTCGGCAGCAATCTCGTTGTTTTCATGCTTCGCTATGGCGACAGCCCCGAGCGCCGCTTCCCGGGCCATTGAGATACCACCACTAATGGCACTTTGCCAGCCCACTGCCGACAACGAGGCAAATGCCTGATAGCCAACGGCCGAGGCACCAAATGCCAGCACGCCAAAGGCAACCGTGCCGGTACCAATAACGCCAACACCCACGCCACCAATGGTGATTAGACCAAAGGAAATAATCCCTACACTCACCGGCGCCATTGCCACGCCGCCCCAGGCTAATAGCAGGCCTCTGGCATGGGTACCCGCGGCAATCCAGCCATAGGCTGGCGTGTCGGTATGTTCAGGCATGCCAAACTGAAAATGGCAAAGCGGTACGCCCAGTAGCCTGAAGGCACTTATATACTCCCGCTGTTTAGCGCCAGCCCGGTGGGCGCTGGCCATAAAAGCCTCGGGCTGCGTCATTCGTTCAAGGGCGCGCAGGTCTTTCATGGCGCCGAACATTTTTTTTACCAGTATCACATAGCTAAGCACTAATGCTGCAACGACGGTCTGTGAGAGCAGGCTCAGAGTGACGGCGTGTTGCGGGAATATGAAGCAAAGCGCTTTGAGTCCTGCCATGCCGGCAATGTAGAGGGCAGCGAATACAAAAAACAGCGTTACCGATTTTTTAACCAGATGCCGTTCACGCTTGGTGCGTGATTGCGCCAGGCTGGCTTGAAAGCTGAACCATGAACCAATCAGCCCGGATACAGAGGCCAGCAGTGCTGCGAGCGAGGCAAGCTTAAACAGCGAACCGCTCTTTAGGGCGCTACCACCTAAAACGGCTGCTTTCGCCGGCGGTGATATACCACTGATCATGGTCATAACCGCTACTGTAAACGCAGCGCCGGGCTTACTGTGTTTAAGCGTATCCTCAACAAAGACCGACATAGCCTCTTTAAGCAGTTTTCGGCCTCGCGAGATACGCTGTTTTACGGCATCTTCGCTAAGTTCCAGCTCAGCGGCGACCCGCTGCACAGATTGTTCTTCCCGGTAAAATAATATCATCGGCTCTCGATAAAGCGGTTCCATTTGATCAAGTACCTGCCATAACAATGCCTGCTGTTGGTCACTGATCGCGGTTTGCTCCAAAGCAGCCTCGTCAGCAATGTCTTGTTCTGTGCTTAACAAAATGTCCTGATGATGGGGTTCTTTAGCGGTTTTGCGATAGTGCCGGCTGATCTTAAAACGCAAAATGCCACAAAGCCAGGACCTGAGTTTTTCCGGATCGTGCAGGGTATCCAGTTTACGCCAGCCCTCAACGAAAGCCTCCTGGGCTATATCTTCGCTGTGCCTGAGATCGCCGGTAGACGAATAAGCCAGCGAACAAAGCAGGGTTTGGTAGCGACTAACAATCTCACCATAGGCTTGCCGGTTACCACCGAGGGAAAGCATGACCAGTGTGGCATCGCCTTGCCCGGTAACGGAGGAGCGTTTGTTAAATAAATTCATGGTGTCTTTTCCTGGCTACTTTGGGTGTATGTGCCTGCCTGGGAATAAAAGGTGACAGAAAATTCAAAAAATAATTTTTCATCTTTTTTTGTCACCTTTCTCATGCCGCCTGGCTCTTATCCGTTAAACCCCTCCGGATTGCCTTTATTGCCGGGAGGAGAAACTACTTTAACGGTTCAAACGGAGAACACCTATTATGAATATACTTAATCAGATAATGCGCCATCTCTTTGGATTATTTGCTATTGCGGCGATGCTGCTTCCGGCTTGCGTCTATGCAAAAGAACTACCAGAACTGGTGGATAATTTTAGCCACCAGAGTCGAAACAGCCTGGGTGTGCAGCGTCAGTTTATGAATGATACGGTGGCCGGTGGCAGCAGCGAAAGTGAAGTGACTGTCCGGGGCGGTCAAATGCATCTCAGTGGTAAACTAATTCCTCCTCGAGGGCAGCCGGCCTGGGCCAGTTCAATTCTGCTGTTCGATGCTCAGGGAAAGCCCATGGATGCCTCCGGATTTGAGGGGATCCGTCTGAAGGTTAAAATCAGTCAGGGCCTGATGTCAGTCTCAGCCAATAGCGCAGAAGTAGAGAACTTTGATTACCATGCCGCGCCGGTATTGATTAAGGCAGACAATAAATTTCATGAGGTTAAGCTTCCTTTTACCAGTTTAAAACGGGCCTGGTCAGAACAGACCACACTGGATGCCAGTACGCTGAACAGCCTGAGCATAGTGGCTTTTGCTATGCAGCCGTCGACTTATGATTTTGTCATAGATGAAATCGGTTTTTACTAACTTCCAGCGCAGGTAACAGCATATGTCGATGTCTACCGAACGCATCGAATATCTCGATGCGCTACGCGTTTTTGCTCTGATACTTGGCGTGGTTTTTCACGCCGGATTATCGTTTATGCCGGTATTTATTGGCTGGGCAGTAATGGATATTCATACCAGTCCGGCAATCAGTATTTTTAGCCTGGTGAGCCACTCATTTCGGATGCCACTGTTTTTTTTGATTGCAGGGTTTTTTACCTGCATGTCATTGCAAAAATACGGTGTAAAAACATTAATGACTTCACGCGCCGTACGCTTGGGAATACCTTTTATCGCCGGTTGGTTTCTGCTCAGGCCATTACTGGTCTCAGGCTGGGTAATGGGCGGTGCGAGTATGCGTGGTGAAGCAGATATACCAAACGGTTTGTGGCAGGGCCTGCAAAGCCTGACAGATCTGCCCGCCGGTATGTTTACCGGTACTCACTTGTGGTTTCTTTACTATTTGATGCTGTTTACCGCCATCGCGGCGATTGTCATAACACTGCTTCAGCGATTGCCTGCGACTTCGCAATCACTGGCCGCTGTGGGCAGTCGTGTTCTGGCCTGGTTATGTGCTAGTCGTTCGGGTTTGATGCTGCGATGTTTGCTGGTGGCTGGCTGCCTGTGGTGGATGGAGCACTGGGGACTCGATACACCGGATAAGTCATTGTGGCCCCACCTGCCATTGTTGCTGATTTATGGTGGCTTTTTCTTGCTGGGATGGGTCTTATACCAACACCAGTTCTTACTGGCAGACTTCATGCAAATTAGCTGGTTTCGACTTACCTCGCTGGGGATTGGCGTAATGGGAGCGATTTATCTGTCTGCTTACGAAATGCATCCCGGACATGAGCTTTACCTTTACTTTAAAGCCGGATTTGTAGTGTGTTATGCCAGCATGATGTGGCTGTTGGTTGCAGTATTCATGACTGTTTGTAAGCGGCTATTCAGTCAGCCAAATGCGGCCATTCGTTACCTGTCGGCACGGGCCTACTGGCTGTACCTGATTCATTTGCCATTGGTTGTGTGGTTGCAGGTGGCCTTTGCTGAAATTGAGCTGCACTGGTTAGTTAAGTTAATCAGTATTACGGTTATTACCCTGGCTATCGCCTTTGCCTTGTTTGAATTGATTGTAAAGAATACGTGGTTAAAGCACGTCCTTAGCGGCGCGAGTAAACCATTGGCTGAGCGGGCAGGTTAAGCCTGAACAGGCTCCGTTGCCGGAGCCTGGTTTATTGCGATGTTAACAGTAGATGTTAGCTGGTGGTATCAAGCACTATGCCGTCAACGTAATTACGCGGGTATAGTGAATCAACCACAAACTGAGGGATGAAGCCTTTGGAAGAGGCAACCACCACTTTTGAGTTGATGTCGACCATGCGGATATTAAGAATGATGCCACGATCATTGTAGGTCATGGTGCCGGACAAAATATATTTTATATAAGGGTTGCGCTCCAGTTCGCCTAAGTTGCGGCTGAAAACAAAGTCGCCACTGCCGCCAACATGAATCACACCTGTGGTTTTATAATCGACAACAGGGATGCCAAACTCCTGCAACTCGGTAATGAAGCTTTCCGCCATTTGGTTGCCCAGAATGTTGGTGTGGGAAAGTGAACTATCCAGATCGACCAGTGAGGTGACAGCAACCGGTGTATTAGTTGAGACATAGCGCATATTCTCAATTAATTTCATGGTCATTTGCTCGGCGTAATCGCCGAGTAATTTGTGGGTAAACACCGGCCTGTAGGTATGCGCCGGCGGCGCCCATCCTGAAACCGGCGAGGCTCTGGGAATGTAGGGATCTACCGCCTGCAAACGATCCTGATGTGGCCGGTACTGAACGAGCTGTTGTGATGTCTGCGAATAGTCGGCTTTAGCGGGGGATACCGGTTGATCGGACACTACCGCATAGGTTTCTGAGCTTGTGCTGTGCTGATGGGGTGGTTGTGTTTGCGCGTGATCAGTGGCACAGCACCTGGCCAGCAGTACGGCTGAAAGCGTTAAGCCGGATAAAATGATATTACTTTTCATACTACCTCCTTAATTATACCTCGAAGATAGTTATTAACCGTTTCTGCTCAGGCCGCCATTGGTATTACTCTTAGCAAGACTAAGCCGGTTGCTTAGGCTACGCTGAAGAAGGAAGGTCGATTATGACTCGCGTACCTTGCTGCTGGCGTGAATCGATAGTGAGCTGCGCGCCAATAAATCGAGCTCTTTCCCGCATGGAAATTAACCCCAGTGATGAGGGCTTTGCCTGGGGTTGAGTCAGACCAACGCCGTTGTCGGTAACCTCAATATGAATGGCTTCCGGAGCATAAGTAATACTGATTTCAACCGCTGTGGCACCGGCATGTTTAGCGATGTTGGAAAGGGCTTCCTGAATAATGCGGTAAACATTAATACGTACGTCATCGCTTAGCGAGGGGGGCGTTCCCTGACTATGCAACTGACAGTGAATACCGGCCCGCTGCATTGACTTAAGGGTGTCGCAGTTGCGCAGCACGTGCTCTAAAGGCAGGTTGTCGATACCGGCTGGTCGCAGTCGGCCGATACTCTGTTTCATGGCGCTATACAGTTCATCTAGCTTGCAGGTTATGGTGCTAAGCGCATTATTCTGGGCTGGCATCCGGGATGCCACCAAGCCAAGTTGAAGTTGTAAATCCACTATTCGATGGCCAAAGTCATCGTGCAGATCGCGCGATAGCCGTTTGCGCTCAGCTTCTTGGGTCACAACCAACTGATTAGACAGCGCCTGAATGTCGTTTATGGCTTGCTGTAGCAGGCGATTCTTCTCTTCCATGTTCTTGTTGGCGGCCAGCAATTTGTCTGTCATTAGTTGCGACTGCTCTACTGCAGCCCCTAAAACTAATACGGTAATCGACATGGCAACAATGTAAAACTGATGCTCCAGCGGCGAGTCACCTGATTTTAACGATGCAACGAATGCCGTTAACCCTATCAACAGTGTGGCCAGCGCGCCGCCATGCAGACCAAAGCGGTAGGAGAGAAACAAGGCCGGTAATATGGCGATGTATTTTAGCTGATAGGTAAAATCCAATTCGGAGCGCAATGACAGAATCACTGAAAATAGGGTCGCGACCCACAACAGCGCTACTAGCAAGAGTGGTTTGCTGCGTATAGCGGTCAGTTTGTTTTGGAGCAGGATAATTATAATGGGTGTCAGGACCAGGATGCCAACAAAATCTCCGAGGATAAAGTCAAACCAGACAGGCCAGAATATGTCCCTGAACTCAGTGTTCTCTATTGCTCGCCGGCCCAGAAAAATCAGGCCCAGCAGAGCACTTAAGGTAACCCCTGAGAGCAAAAAGCTCATCACTGAATTGACGTTATCGAAAAAAGGCCTGCGGTTATACTTTCTGAACAGCCACACGCATACCATTACAGCGGCTGGTGACAGTACTAAATGTACAATCAGCCAGCCAAAACTACCGCTCATGAAAGCACTTTCGTCAAGCGCCGCACCGGGTGAAAACAAAGCAAAGAAAACAAGCTTTTCTGCGATAACCAATGCCGGCCAGGCCCGGTAAGGGCAAACTAAAAAGGCGGCAAGCCTGATGCCGGCGGGAAGGTACCAACTGACGGTTGCGGTTACGGTTTCAAATTCGCTGCTCACCAGCCAGAATGTATGAAACACTAAGGTATAGACCAATCCCATCAGCAGGTAGCGAGAATTGACCAAGCTTTGAATGGAAGAGGTGAGTGACGACGGCGAAGAAGATGACGCTGGTATCACAAAAATCCTTGTTAAGAGTTTATGCGCCGGATGCATGTATAAAGTCATCCAGGCTAAGAATGCCCTCATTCAGAGCGATACGCAGCAGTTCGAACTGTGATGTCACCCCCAGCTTATGGTAAATGTTCGTCCGGTGCACCATGATGGTTTTTGGCATGGTATTAAGCTGACTGGAAATACGTTTGGGTTGCAAACCCCTGGCTAGCAATAAAAACACTTCTCTCTCTCGCTCAGTAAGCTCTGAAAAGGCGTTATTATGGCCAAATGCAAGCTTGTTACTTAAGTCGGTACTGAGATAATTGTCGCCGTTTTCCAGCGCATCTAACGCGCACATCAACTCTTTGGTTGCCGCTGTTTTGGTAACGTAACCGTCAGCACCAAGTTCCAACGCTTTAGAAATATAGCCGACATGCTCATACATGCTTACTATCAGGCAGCGCACATCCGGAAAATCAGTTTTAATGGTATTCAGCACATCAAAACCGGAAGCTTCCTGCAGTGATATGTCAATAATTGCCACGTCCACATCTGCCAGAACACCTACATTCGGTAGCTCTTCCAATGCGGCTACATCAAACAGAACATGCCAGCCAAATTCCTGTTCAACCAGGTTTTTAATGCCGTCCCTGACTAATTCGTGATCATCAATAATAATAATATGCATCAGCAAGTCCTTTTTTCACCACACCAGTGTAACGCGACTTGGGATTAGCTTAAATAAGCCAATGGCTTAGAAGGGGCGGTGTACGCAAAGTATGCAATTAAGGCTTCAACTCTTTTTCCAGTTGGGGTAATGTCGTAGCAAAACAGTAACCCTATAAAAACAGAACTAAAAGCGATATTGCATGCTGTTTAACTCCTACGAATTTATCTTTGCGTTTTTGCCGCTGACCATTTTACTGGTGTGGTTGTTTGGGCGATATGCCTCATTTCAAGCCGTTGTTTGTGTGCTAGTGCTGGCCTCATTATTTTTCTATGGCTGGTGGAATCCGGCTTACCTGGCGATCATTCTGGTCTCTATGGTGATCAATTACCAGTTAGGTAAACGCCTCAGTAAAAGCCGCGAAAAAGTAACCTTGTATCTCGGCGTTTTCCTGAACTTATTGTCGCTGGGTTACTTTAAATACACCGATTTTGTTCTGGAGAACGTTAACTTATTGTTGGACACTCCTTTACCGCTTCCCGGTGTAGTATTGCCTCTGGCCATATCGTTTTTTACCTTCCAGCAAATTGCTTATCTGGTGGACTCTTATCGTGGCGAAACTGTAGAAAAACATCCATTGGACTATGCGTTGTTTGTGACGTTTTTTCCGCAACTGATAGCGGGCCCTATAGTCCACCATAAAGAAATGTTGCCTCAATTTGCCAATGGCCATGCCTCTATCACAGCCAGAAATCTGGGACTGGGATTGTCGATATTTGCGCTGGGGTTATTTAAGAAGGCGGTACTTGCCGATGGTGTAGCAGGCTATGCCAACGTTGCTTTTACTAATGTGGATAATGGCGTAACACTGGACTTTTTTGCCGCCTGGGCCGGCGCCCTGGCCTATACCTTCCAGCTTTATTTTGATTTTTCCGGGTATTCCGATATGGCCATCGGATTGGCCAGAATGTTTGGCATCATTTTGCCATTAAATTTCTATTCGCCTTATAAGTCCGTCAATATTTCTGAGTTCTGGCGCCGTTGGCATATGACGTTATCCCGTTTTCTTCGTGACTATTTGTACATTGCCCTGGGAGGAAACCGGGCCGGTAATTTCAATCGATACCGCAATTTGTTTCTAACTATGGTTATTGGCGGGATCTGGCATGGTGCGGGTTGGAACTTTTTAATCTGGGGCGCTCTGCATGGTTCTTATCTGATTATTTTTCATGCCTGGCGTTACCTGTGCCCCGCGTTGCATGCGTTGCAGAATGGCTTGGCCCGTATGCTAGGTTGGACCGTAACCTTTGTGGGTGTGGTCGTTGGGTGGGTCTTTTTCCGGGCGGTTACTTTTGACGGCGCTATGACTATGTTAAAGGGAATGTTTGGCGGTTACGGCGTATCTATTCCCCAAGGGATCTGGACTCGCTTAGGCGACTCCGTAACAGGGATGTTATCGCAGATCGGGATAACCGAGTCTTCCGCCGGAAGCAGCGCTTTTGTTGAGGTGTGGGCGTGGAATTTCTGTTTATTAATAGTAGTGCTGATGATGCCGAATACTCAGGATATTTTTAGTCGGGTGGCTGGCTCGTTGAGCAAGTTATCATATGACCGACGCGATACTTTCTGGCCCGGAATTAAGCTGGTCAGCGGGATTGGCTGGAAAGCAAATACACGCTGGGCGCTTATTTCAGCGATACTTTTTGTGGCCGGGGTACTCACTTTGTCACAGGTGAGTGAGTTCCTTTACTTTCAGTTTTAGCCTATGAATTATCTAACGCGTTTAGCTCTATTTATCGTTCTTGTCTTCGCCCTGGTCGGCGGATTCAATTTTCTGGTGGATCCTTATGGCTTTTATTGGAGCCCGGCGCTAAAAGGATTTAATCAGCAGAAGACTCAGGCCGATGAAAGGGTACGGGAAGTCACTCCCTACCGCGCACTGGCTCTGCAGCCTGATACTGTATTAATAGGTAATTCAAGGGTTCAGCTTGGCATTGCTGCTGAATCTAAGGTGCTCAAAGGGCGTCACGCCTATAACCTCTCGCTACCCGGCGCTGGTTTGGCGGAAACGCTGCGTCATGCCTTGAGTCAGGCTCGCTATAATCCCAACCTGACAACACTGATTATTGCCCTGGATTACCGGTATTTCCTGCATAATTACTCGCAAAGTCCCGGGCCGTGGTCTCAGGAGGAATTACTCGACACAATTACTCAGCGCCCGGAGGATGCTGTCGAAACGCTTATGCGCATCTACCCTGCGGTGTTTTCACTCGATACACTGTTCGATTCGGTGAGGACCATTGCCCAGCAAGGAGGTACATATAACAACATCACCCGTTTGGGCAGTAATACTGGTGGTTATTATCTCGATGCGATTAAGGCCGAAGGTAAAAGGCGCTTCTTCAGGCATCAGTTCGGTGGATTGTTTATGCGCTTTGGCCGCAAACATCTGACTTATCAGGCCGGCGGGGAGGTTTATTCTATTGCCTTACTAACCAGTTTTCTGGAGGAAATGAAGAAAGCTCACCCAAAGGTTGAACTACACTTCTTTATAAACCCTTACCATCAGTCTTACTGGCAGGTTATTTACAAGAGCGGCCACTGGGGAAGTTATTTACAATGGAAGCGGGATTTAGCCGGCATAGGAGAGCGTTACCCGGAATATGCTGTCTATGATTTCAGCCTGCCCGGCGAGCAAACCTTGGAGCCACTCAATTATGAGCAGGACAGGCAATTAATGACCTGGTACTGGGAGCCGGCTCATTACCGGCCCAAATTAGGCGATGAGGTGCTGAAAATACTGCTGCATGAAAACTCTTCCTCTAAAACAGCGGACTGGCCAATCAGATTACAACAGCACACCATTGAAAGAGCCATTGTGCGGAGTATCGACGGCTTAGCTCAGCCTGACTAACATCAGGCAATAGGCGATATGCAAACCGTGGCAGCACGGGCTCGCTCGCTGATCATTGAGGACAAGTAGCGACTGTTGGCATATTTTTTCCTGTTTGCCTGGTCGATGGCGTCACTGATAGTGCTTTCCACTGCTTCAAAATGCACTTCGAAAGTATTACCGGCAGCCTGAATCCGGCCTTTTTGTTGTTGGACGGCAGATTGATACCAACTGGAGCATACTCCGCTGTATGCACGAACATAGAGTTGCCCGTTTACCTGTACACACTAAATCCATGTTGGCGTGTCGCATTCGCCGTTTTGTCGTTGTGGTGCGACTTTCAGATCGTCGGTTTCGACAATACTGTGCAGAGTTTGCTTGTTCCACATAGTGGATCCTAGTTAGCCAAAACTAATACCTCTTGTCACGTTTATTTCAATCAATGGCGGTGGCGACAGTATGAGGTGCCGATAAGGCAAACTGCAAAAACGGGCGTTTTGTTGAGGTAAATAAAAAGGGAGTTCAGTTGTTACTGAACTCCCTCTATTAATTTTATCTGAAATATTATTTTGCTTTTCTGCGGCGCACAACCATGATACCCAGACCACTTAACAGAATTGCCAGCGTAGCAGGCGCATTTGCGTTAGTGATGCTGTTAATCCAATCAAGATAAGGCGCGTACAGGTTACCACCAAAGATATGACCGTAACCGCCGTAAGCCACTGGGGAGCTATTAATACCAAAGGTATTGTTACCGGCTAACAGAAACTTATCGTTCGTGGAGTCGTAAACAAATGAAGGGCCACCTGAGTCACCACCACCAATATTTGCTTCAAATAATCCGGTAGTTGTGTCGCTGCCGAAAGCATCGCCGCATACACCAAATACGATACAGAAATAATCCCAGTTAATGCCGTCTGCAACACCGTCAAAGTCGGCATACCACACTTCTGCTTCTGAACCGAATGCTACCGGACAAGCGGCAGAAGAAGAGTAACCACCTGAACGATCCGGAGCGGCAACACTGCCATCGTCACAGTCAAAAAACTCAGGGATATTAAAACCATAACGTTTATTCGTCCAATCAGAACTAAAAGCAGTATAACCATCTAAGCCGTTACCGGTGGTGCCATGGCCTACCATAGTGAACAGATCACCACTGTCGATATCACCAGTGTAGAAATCATAAATTTCAACACCAGCAGGGATATCTTCTTCAAGCGTTAAAATAGCGATGTCATCGTTAAGACAGCCGCCAGAGAAACCAGCACCTTCAGTCGCTGCGCAAACGCCGAAACCCAGATAATCAGGGTGAGCCACTACGCTGGAACTAGGGATGTAATCAACAAAATCGCCGCCGTCAGAGAAAACCGCGCTTACGGTGCCTGCTGACAAGTCCATAATCGAACCGTCATCACGCTCGATACAGTGCGCTGCAGTAATAATGTGTCGGGGAGAAATGGCACTACCGGTACAGATGTACACGCCACCGTCGCGGATGATTTCAATGCTCACTACGCCGGTAAATTCACCTGCCGCTGTGAAAGGAGCACCGCCATTGCCGTAAAGGTTAGAGTCACCAGCTGCAATAGTAGGACTAACTGAATGGCCCTCTAACGTTACCGGTGATGCATTAACCAGACCTGCCGCCAGAAGACTACAAAGTAGAGTCCCTGTTTGTAACACTTTGTTTTTTATTTTCATTTTGTTTTTCCACATGGTTTTTTCGACTTTTATATATGCAAATATCGATCCTCTGTTGAATTGTTATTTAAGTTTTTGAAATTATTGGGTTATATATATATTTGAAACTGCATATATCATTCGATAAAACAATTCTGTTAAAAAAACTGACATTAAGGTGGTATGCTCTTGGCTGGATATAATAAAAACAATCGGTAACTATTCTAACGATATGATAAAGTTTACAGTCACCCGAATTGCCGCGATTTCGGCGCTAATGTTCATGCTTTCAGGCTGCGGCCAGAAAACCACCGATGAGCATATTAGTGAAGCCAAACAGCATTTAGAACAAGGCGATAATAATGCCGCTATTATTGCGCTCAAAAATGCCATTCAACTGGATCCACAAGCAGCACAGCCACGATTTGAATTGGGCAAAGTTTATTTGCTGGAACAGGATTACGAGTCGGCGGAAAAAGAACTCTCCCGCGCACTGGATTATGGTTATAAACCGGCCGATGTATTACCCCTTTTATCCAAGGCTTTTCAGCAGACCCGCGCCGATGTAGCGATGACAGAATTACCTCTTGAAAGCAGCGGATTATCGAATGTTGATAAAGTGACTGTGGGTTATCGCAAAGCTTTATCATTGCTGACAATCGGAGAAAATAAGCAGGCAGTGCTGCTGTCAGAAAATTTAACAGCGCTGAATGTAAACAGTGTTTACCACGATCTAATTCAGCTTATCCCCTTGCTGGCAGCCGAAAAATATGAGGAGGCGGTGAGTAAGGCTGAACAAGCCAGAGACCGCTCGCCACTCAATAGTGATGCCCTGTTAATACTGGGGCGACTTTATACGTCTACCGGTCAGGGGGCCAAAGCTGTTGAATCGTTCAAAGGTTATCTTCGCGTTGAGCCGACTGATATACGGGTGAAATTTATTCTGGCCAGTATGCTGATTCAACAACGGGATGCAAAGCAGGCAGAGCCTCTCGTGGATGAGTTATTGGCAGTAAACAATAAAAGCCCGTATCTGAATCAGCTGAAAAGTATATCGCGAGCTGTCGATAATGATTACGAGTCGGCCCTGAAGTATGCCGAGATCGCCATTAATACCGGGCGACTGGACCCAACGTTAAGAGTGGTGGCCGGCTTTGCCGCGTACAAAACCGAAAATTACGATAAAGCCGTGGAGCACTTATCAACGGTTGCCAGCCTGTTGCCTGACGACCACAGTGTCTTGCGCTTACTGGCTGCAAGTCAGGTAAATTCGAGCACCAGTGCTCAGGTAAAATCGGTGATTGAGCGTCTCGATAACTTCAAGGCAACGGATGTTCCTTTGTTATCCAAAGCGGCACTGGAAATGTTGAAAGCGGATGATGAGGCGGCAGCCAGCGAAATGATTGAGCAAATGGAAAGTTTGTCGCAAAGCGCTGAGCAAATAGTGCAACTGAATTTGTTGCGCTTATCGGTAGATGATATCGACGGTTTAATTGGCGTAGACGAACTTGTGGAAGATCAGGAAGTCCCGCTACAGGCCAAACAGATGATTGCTAAGGCGCTTATCAAACATGGTAAGTATGACGAAGCAAAAGCCATTGCAAGAGAGTTACAGAACAATCAGGACACGGCGTTCAGCAGCTTTATCATTAACGCTGAAGCTGCGCTGGCAGAACGTGATGTGGCGGGTGCAGAGGTGGCCATTGAAGAGGCGCTTAGTGAGCAGCCAAACGCTGTGCCCGGTCAGGTTTTAAAAATGCGATTGCTTGAACAACAAGGGCAGAAGGATAGCGCATTGTTGCTTGCACGAAAAATTGTGACAGATAGCCCAAGTGCTTTTCAAGCGTGGCAATATCTACTCACGCAGGACAATGAGCAGGCGCAACAGGATCTATCCTCACTCATTAATTCTCTCGAGTCGGGCCTGACTAATCCGCCACTAAGAATGCTGGCAGCCCAAAAAGCACTTGAGTTCGAGCAAAAGGAGCAGGCCCTTAAGCTTATAAGGGATATTTCACTCTCTGCTGACAGCCCTCAAACGCTGTGGCAATTAAAAGGTAATGTATTAGTACAAACCAATCAGGTTTCCGCAGCAGAAGAGCACTTCAGGCAATGGTCCGAATTTTTTCCAAATCAGGAAAACGCAGCTATAGGTGTCATTGCAGTGAATAATATCCGTGGCAATTATCCGGCGGCACTGGCTGAGGCTAACCGCTTTTTGCAACTGGAAGATAATCAGGAAATTCGCATTCTGCAGGCATTGTTTAATGCCAGGCTGGGTAATCTTGAGGAAGCCAAAGCGGCCTGGCAGAAAATAGATGAGCGACTTTACGATGAACCGGAAGTACGGGGAGTAAGCGCCCATATCAGTCTGCTGGAAAGACGCCCTGCAGAAGCCCTCGATGATGCGTTGGTAGCCTATAAGGCGCACAGAAGCTTTGAAAACCTCGCTTTACTCACCCGAATTTACGCGGCACAGGATCAGCGCAACGAGGCGCTAGTCTTGTTACAGGAACACAACGCTACGCCTGACAAGGACATCCGCTCGCTAATGTTGATGGCAGAGTTTCAGATGATATTAGCCCCGGATAAGGCAGTAGCGAGCTATAAAGAAGCCATAGCAGCAGACCCCTATAATTACGTAGCACTGAATAACCTCGCGTATCTTAAAATGAATCAGAACGAACTTGACGAAGCGAGAGCGTTGATTGAGCAAGCCTACCAATTTGTGCCGAGCAACGACGGGGTTGTTGATACTTATGCCGAAATTTTAACCAAACAGGGTGAGGCAGATGAAGCCATCGTGCTTTACGAGACAATCATTGAGCAGCCCGGTGTTGCCGAACACATCCGCCTGAATTATGTTGAGACACTATTAAAACAAGGCAGTAAAGCCATAGCTCAGCGTAAACTTGAGCGTATGCGCTTTTCGCAACCCGCTTCATTTGTGCGCCTGAACAGCCTGATTCAACAATATGAATTGAAGAATGTAAAACCCCGCTGAGGTGAATTTATCTAAGTAAACAGCCTGTGGTATCAGGTAAGTTGGCTAACCAATATCACAAGTCCGTGCACAGAGAGTTATTTATACAATTTCTAAATATATTTCTTTACCCGCAGAGTGATTAACGATAAAACTTGCCCGAAGCACATCCTCTGCAGGGTAAATTATGGAAGCCTTTATCGCTGAGCTGAAAAAAGCCTTTTTGGTTGCTCAGGACGCTGTTCTTAGTCCAACATTTTTGTACCAGGTTATCGTTATTGTCTCGATTTATGCGGTTGCCTGGCTGGTATCCTCAAGTTTGCGTCGGCAATTTAGCTGGACCCGGGAAGCACCGGCTGAGGGCACGCATATTCTCCGACTCAAAATGTACCGCCTGGGTGGGACGCTGTTCCCCGTTTTCACTATTACCCTGCTTAAGCTTACCTCCATTCTGGGTAAACAGTATCAGTTAGATGCCTGGCTGCTGGAAGTCGCAGTTGTAGTGGCGATTATGATTTTCCTCAACTCTTTTATTCGGGCGTTTGTTGAAAGCCGGGGTATAGCGAATTTTCTGCGCTGGGTGGGATTGCCCATTGTCTTTCTGCACATGATTGATGTGCTGCCTGCTGTTGTGGCAGCGCTGGAGTCAATCTCGATAAATGTTGGTAACGTTAGCGTATCTGCCTACGGCGTGGCCAGAGTCACTATTTTCGGGGTGTTGTTGTTCTGGCTTGGCCGTGCATCCAGCGTGGTCGGTAAAGACATTATCCGCAATCATGAAAAGCTTGATGTGACCACCAAAGAGGTGTTTTCCAAGCTCTTTGAGGTGGTGCTGTTCTGCGTTATATTCCTGCTACTGCTGAATATTATGGGCATCAACCTAACCGCTCTTGCAGTGTTTGGTGGAGCACTAGGTGTAGGACTGGGCCTGGGATTGCAATCCATCGCCTCCAACTTTATATCGGGCATTATTATTCTGCTGGATCGCTCCCTGACCGTTGGTGATTTCGTTGAGCTTGACGACGGTAGCAAGGGGTTTGTGCGCGAATTCAAAATGCGCTATGCGGTGCTTGAAACCTACGACGGTAAAGATATCCTTGTTCCTAACGAGAAGTTTATCAGTTCGTTATTGATTAACTGGACACATAAAGACCCCAAACAGCGTTACCGCATCGACTTTTCCGTAGCGTATAAAACCGATATTCGCGCCATGGTCGAAATTGTCAAAGAGGCCGTAAGCGAACATCCTCAGGTGATAAGCGGGCCGGATATTCCCTTTGAAGAGCGCCCTGATTGTGAAATCGACAGCTTTGGCGATTCCGGCGTTAATATGTTTGTAGAATTCTGGATGGAAGGTGTGGATGACGGTAAAAACCGGGTCGGCGGCGACCTGCTGCTGATTGTTTTTGAAACATTGCGGGCACACGATATCGAGATCCCATTCCCGCAACGCGAAGTGCGGGTCATTAACGAAGACGCCATTTCACTTAAAAATACTACGCCGTGATTTAAAAAAGGGGGCTGGTGCCCCCTTGGATTTTAGTTAGTTGGAGCAGGTGAAGCCTGATAGGCGTCTGTACCCCACAATGGCACGGTCGATAAACTGTGCTTAAAACTGCCCGAGGTTTCCTTAGTGGAGTAGGCCAGATACATCAGCGTTTGGTTCTGCGCATCAAAAATACGCCGAATTTTCATATTTTTAAACAATACGCTTTTCGATTTTTTGAACACGACGTCACCTGATTTGGATTTATCGATAGCCGCTATCATTGCGGCAGTAATTTCGCCAGTCTGACGGCAGGCAATCGAGCTGTCAGAGGGATCGGCAAGGCTCAGGTCAGCCTCAATGCTGGCCACATGGCAGGTTACTCCCGGGATCAAAGGGTCGGTAAACATGTCTATTTTAATGTCCTTGGTGGTAAACAGCCCTAATGAGACATCGCCCACTTCATTGCGGTCGCAGGCAGTTAGCAGTAAAACACCCGTTAGTGCGATTATCAGCTTTTTCATAATATTCCTTTTAACAGTTGCCGGTTTGGTTACAGGGTACACTCATCGGCGATGCTTCGGTATGTTTATCCCTGATAGTTGATGTACAATGACCGGCGTTAAACTTATTTACGGCTATGCGCGTACCAAAGGTCGCATTACCGATATCAATCAAGGAATTTAATCATGCCATTACTCGACAGCTTCCGTGTTGATCACACCCGCATGCAAGCCCCGGCGGTTCGCATTGCGAAAAAAATGACGACGCCTAAGGGCGATCCCATCACCGTTTACGATCTGCGTTTTACGGTACCTAATCAGGAAGCGTTGTCTGAAAAAGGCATTCATACCCTTGAGCACTTGTTTGCAGGTTTCATGCGTGAACATCTGAATGCGGACGACGTTGAAATCATCGATATTTCTCCAATGGGCTGTCGTACTGGTTTTTACATGAGCCTGATTGGTACGCCAGACGAAGAACGCGTAGCCAAAGCCTGGCTGGCGGCCATGAATGATGTTCTGAATGTACAAACCGAATCTGACATTCCGGAACTGAACGAATACCAGTGTGGTACTTATAAGATGCACTCTCTGAAAGAAGCGCAGGAGATTGCCCAAACGGTACTGAACCGCAAAGTAGGTATCAACAGTAATGACGAGCTCTACTTAAGTGATGAGTTTTTAGAGCAATAAAACAGGTCGTTCTTCTGCTCTCGTCACGTAACGGGAGCAGAAGTTATCTTTCCTCTGGCTGTTTATCTCGACACCATCACCATTTTACGGATTGTGCCATCGCCTCTTGTTAGAATGTAGAGTTCACCCGCACTGTCTGCACCAAACCGCATCTGCGCATGATTAGCGCCATTTTGGATATCCGACAACGTTTTTACTCTGGCATTATGTTTTAATTTAAGCTCGCCGAATTGTGCTTTCTTGCCATTCCTGAGGGCTGCAGCCTGAGTGAAAAAAATCCGCCCGCTGGCCATATCGCCATAAATATACATACCATTAAGCTTGGGCAGCAGTGCTCCGTGATATACGTACCCGCCAGTTATAGCGCGCCCCAAGTCATGCTGGTACTGCAAGGCAGGATAAGTGTAGTTAAGCTGTGAGTCGTTTGCCGGCAGAGGATGATAGGTTTTATTGTGTTTGCGGTCGACATTCAGGAAACCTTCACGCTGGCTCCAACCATAGTTGCTTCCCGCTGTACCTACATTAATTTCCTCGGCCAGCGCCTGACCTATATCGATGAGAATCATGCGATGGTCGCCAGCGCTATCCCAGGTAAACCGCTGGGGATTGCGTAACCCATAAGCCCAGATTTCAGGTAAAAAAGGGGGCTTATTCACAAATGGGTTGTCCGGCGGCACTGTATAAGGTTGGGCGCCGCGGGCAAGCGGATCAATCCGCAAAATTTTACCTAGCGGGAGTTGTGGATCCTGGGCGGTATGAAAAGCGTTTATTTCCTGTTTAAAACCAACGGTATTGCCGCCATCCCCAACACCAATGTAGAGCCTGGCATAATCAGGTTCACCTGGCATTGCACTGTTGTTAAACGCGATCTGGCCGATGGTGTGATCGCGAAAAGGATGTGAAATTCGCATTACAACCCGACTGGACGTGTGATCTACACGGTTATCCGGTAGTGACACCTGCCATTCCCTGATAACATCCAGGTGCGATGGTGTTCTTCCTGTATTCACTTCCTTAAAGTCTGGCTTGCCGGAACCGTATTTTTCAGTGGTTGCCGTATAGAGTTTGCCGAAACCGGGCAGTCCAGGCCGGGCAAAATTGGGATGAAAAGCCATCGAGGTCAGCCCTTTTTCGGTGTCATTTCGGACAAACACATCGCCAATGGCTGCGTTTACATCCAGAAAGGGTTCGTTAATGAGCTGTTCGTTATCGATGGTATATACATAACCATCTAAGTCCACCGCATAGAAGCGGTTTGGATCGTCCTTAACAGAGGCCAGGGTAGTTATTCTGGCGCCTGAACGTTTACCCGGACGTTTCGGCAACGTTGCAACATCCCGAATAATGACCTGTATATCTTCATAATTGACAGGTTGGCTAACTTGAGCTGTAGTCAACGTAGGAGCTTGCATCGGTAAAGCGCTCTGAGTTACAGCAACGTGTTTATCGTCACTGCAGCCAAACAATACAGATAGAACTAAACCCAGAAAAAAAATCCCCCTGAATCGAATGGCTGAGTTTTCCATAACCTGTATTTCCTTTATTCTAATTATCAGAGCTTTAGCGAGGCTATTCTAAAAATAGTATTAATAAATAATGAATAGAATACTTTCGAAGAACAGCCCAGACAAGACACATGCAGGTTCTTTCACGGTTGGTAGAGTATCAAAGTAAAACTATGAGAACCGTGGCTGTACATTAGAGCGTGATAAAGTCGTAATATCGAACGATCGGTTTAATCCGGACCGCTGAAACGAGATGCTCTCTTCTTAGCTTTTGATTGCGGGTCTCTTACTCCTTGAGTAAACTGCTTACCAAACGAACAGCAATCGTTCGGCAGTTGCCGGTTTACTATTTCTTTAAGAAAATCAGCTTAGTGCAGTTGAACTGTGGCGTTAAATGTATTGCTGTACAAAGAAGAATAACCATGGCGAGAAATAGTGCCGCCTTTTTTATCGGGTAGAGGACTACCCATGCAGTAGAGGACAAGGATGTGACAGACTCCCCCAGTACCCATCAGAAGGTAGCCCCCTATCGTGCCGTGTGGCTGGAAGGTCTGCTGACCATCGTCACCATGGGTTGTTACCTGTTTGTATGGTTTGCCCTGGCCGCCCGGGATTGTAAACGCATAACCGGTCGCCCGTTTACGCCCATCCTGTGGTTTTTTGCGCCGGTGGTTTGTTTGCCGTTACCTTTCGCCTCGCATATTCTGCTTAATACTTTCAGCGATATTGAAGCTAAGCGGCAATTGCCGGGCTGGAGCAAAATGCAGAATATAGCCTGGAACGGCTTGTTCAGCGGTGCTTATATTGGTGCTTATGTTGTTGCCGAATTCATTGACAGTCAGACGCTGCAATTTGTCTTGTGGGCTGTGGCTTTTATTTTATTTTTGCTACTGCATCGTCGTCTAAATCGCATCAGGCAAGCATTTGAGAGCGAACCCATGATGCACCGGTTTGCCGGATTCAACGCTTTGGAGTGGGTGGTGGGCTTGCTGTTTTTAGCCCTGTGGGCCGGGCTGTTCTGGGCGCTGGGGCAATTGAAACTGGTGAATGTAGATACTACCCGTATAGAGCCGGGAACTGAAATTGTGGTGCCTGGGGCTGGCATGCGCTTTACGGTAAATCAGGAGGGCTGGGAAAATGTTCCGATTGGCACTGTTACCGATGGCACGGCTGAATATGAACTACGAGGGCCTGCCTCATTAAACAATATGTGGTACGCCGTATTTACCTATACCGAACATGACGACTTTAGTGAAGTCGCGCAAAATCGCTATGCTACTTATCTTGAAGTGCTACCCGGTGCACAATGTTCAGCTTCACGTTCACTGCAAGAGGGCACCGATCTGCTGCGTTCGGTAGTGAGCTGCGAAAATACCGAGGCTGGCGATAAGCAGTTGTATATCTCACACCTTATCGAACGGGAAAAAGGCTTGGTTGAACTGGTGGGGTACATGTGGGTGGCACCGCGTAAATATACGCAATACAAGCCGCAATTTATCATGGACGTAAAAGGGCTAATCGCAGATGAGAAGTAAGCTATTCCTAATATTCAGTTTATTGGTAACGCTGCCGGTATCGGCTGAATTTCTGCAGGGGGATGCGTTGATTGCGCGGGCCAAACAGCTTGCCAGTGAGCTACAACCCAATGCCCACACTGCGTTAACTGGCCTGGAGCGTACCTACAAAGTTGCAGTGAAGGACAACAAAGTAACCGTTTACGGTCATAAAATCTGGTTTTATCCCACCACGGCATCCGTGCAGAACAATGCTTACGAAAGCATTTACTTTAATCAGCTTAATGAACAGCTCACGGTGCTGACGGCAGCGAGTATTTCACCGACTGGTAAGGTGAATTATGTCAATGAATCTCACCAGAAAGTCATAGCAGAAGATACCTACAATACCTTCACGGAAACCGAAAAGATGATTGTGTCTTTTCCGGCAGTGGAAGTGGGCGGCGTCACGCTGATTGCATATAAAATTGAGGAAACTCTCACACCAGAGCGACCCTTCTGGAGTATTCGTTCCTACCCTCAGCAAACTGCGGATATGCTGAATTACAGTTTTGAGGCGCAGTGGGACGACAGCGCCCGGTTATATTTTGACAATACCAGTGACCTTGTAAGCTGCGAGCAGCAGCCTGCGCGGGTGTATTGTCACGCAGTTAATATCGTGGCGGCGGAGTCTGACAGCGTGGTGAACTGGGGCGATCAATTAGGCCAGATCACCTTATCTACCGAGCCGGACTGGCAGGCGGTTAAAGCGCAAGTGCGCCCTGGCTTTGTCAACGCTATCGAAAATAACCATGGCGTACAGCCGCTGGTTGATGAGTTTGCTGATAGTGCTGATGGTAAGCAGGCGCTGATCCAGCGTATTTTCGAGTTTGTTGCCCGCGATATTCGTTATGTCTCTCGCTCTGAAGCTGGCTACGATATAGTGCCGCATAGCGTAGACGAAACCATCGACAACCGCTTTGGTGACTGTAAAGACAAATCAGCCTTACTGATAGCCATGCTTCGCGCCATTAACATTGATGCTGAGCCTGTATTGGTGGCAACCAAGCGAGAGCGCCCGGGCATGGCTGGCGCGGCGGCCGTCGGTTTATTTGATCACGTAGTGGTTTGTTTTAGTTTAGAAGGCCAGCAATATTGCCTCGATCCAACCGATCCCTACACGCAATGGCAGAGTACTTCAGACTGGATCCAGGGTCGGGTTGCACTAAACCTATCCAACGATGCGTCGTTAACTACCATCCCCCGACCGCAATATCGCTGGCAGCTTAAAGCGCAGTCAGATATTACCATTACGCCAGAGGGGGGCCAGCAAGAGCGCGTTACCCTTACTTTCCTGAATGAGTATGCCTCATTAATGCGTCAGAACATGGCTGGCCTGTCGCAGCCAAAACGCCTTGAATACATGGTGGATGTTTATCATGAGGTAGCAAATGAAGATGCTGAGCCGGTGTTTGAGATCTCAGGCGTCGATACCATGTCGAGCCGGCTAACCACACACTCCGACACCTCATACGAGCCCTATTTTAATCCTCAGCAAGGCATTTCTCTGGCTGAAAATGACTCGTGGTTACGCGGCGAACTCTCATCATCATGGCTCAACAACGAAGTATATGGTCAGTTTTATCCCGGCTTTTGGGTAGAGTCTGAGTATAAAATTCAGGTACCTCATGAATGGGCAGTCAACCGCTTTCCGCCGGATCTGAACCTGGAACATCAGTATGGGAAGTTCACCCGTTCTTATCGATTTGAAGAGGGGGATGAGATGGATACGCTGTATGTAAGCACCACATTATCGATGCCGTCCCGGTATCTGGCAGTGGAAGAGATAAAAACCTTTAATGATTTATTAAATGTCTTCTATAAGCAGGCTCCGATTACCTTCGGACATGATAGTTAAGTTCGGCAAGCAAGTGCTTTAGCCCGGTTGCTGAATTCTGATAAAAGCACAGGCAATCACACTACACAGGCTTAAGGCTGTGGTTGTCAGTATAAAGGCGTAAGAGGGTGGCTGATGTATTGTAACCACCAGGTAGGCACCGACTGAAGCGCCGGTAAGGTGGAAAAAGCCTGTTAATGCGGCCATCAGGCCCGCCCAGGTGTCAGAAAAATCCAGCATCAGAATCACGCTGCAGGGCATGGCAATACCAGCCAGGAAGAAGGCGAGGTAACTAAAGCTCATAATGAGCCGCAGGCTGTCAGTCCCCATTATTGTAATCCACAACAGGGTGATACAAGACAATCCCAGTATAATCCATCCGGACAAGGTAAATTTACGCAGCGCAGAAACGCCCGATAATTTAATATTAACCACGCTGCCCAGCACAAAACACAGGGTAGCAAGCAGCGAAAACAATGAAAAAGCACCCTTGCTGTAACCATGCACATTGATAATCAGTGAAGGGCTGATAGTCACAAAGCCGAATACAATGCCATAAAGAAATCCACTGGCAGTACCGATTAATACAATAGGGCCGAGACTGCTTTTTAGTAGTATTAAGGTTTCCCGCAGTACGTGCAGCGAGTCGCGAGTACGCCGTATTTGCAGCGCCGGAGTAAAAGCAAAAAGTAACCCCAAAGCCAGCAGTGCAATTATCAGCACGGCAAGAAATATTGCCCTGAGCCCCAACCACTCACCAGTAACTGTTCCCAGCATTGGTGCTATTGCCGGAGCAATGGCAAAGGCGATATTGGTGAGTGAAAGAGATACATTTAATTGTTGTGGATTGAATAACTGTTTCGATAAGGCTCGCGTTACCGACACGCCAATTCCACCACCCAGCCCCTGAATAACCCGCCCGACCAGAAAGGTTAGTGGACTATTAGCATAGGCAACCAGCAGCGTGCCTGTTATAAACAGCAGTAATCCTGACTGCAGCAGTCGAGGCTTATTCAGGTAGTCGCAGGCTATGCCGGATACCAACTGTGATACCGCAAAAGCGATAAGAAAAATAGCGACGCTTTTTTCAATCAAAGAGATTTTTGCGCCGTGGAACTCGGCTAACTCTGCAAAAAAGGGCGTATAAATGCCTGTTGAAAGCTGACCGAGCACAGCCAGGAGGATAAAAGTGATGGTCAGCCCGTAAAATAAACGTCTGGTTATCTCTGAGCTCATCGAAAGGCTATCCCGCTATGATTGATAAGTACATATTCTATTTTGCTGATATGACAAACGTTTGACGCGGCAAGTACCGGTGTTTAACCCACACTTTTAATATTTTCTTTTGCAGGATAACTAGTTACACACTTAACTTTAAGAAAATGAGGAGAAAACTTGCGTAATCTTCTTAATCGTTTAAGATTCAGATTGCGAAGTTAATTTTTTGTGTGTTTTATGTTGCGCGGATAGACTGCTAATAGTCGGGCACAACATTAAACCTTGCACTAGTATCAGCGTGTTACATGTTTATGTTTCGAGTTTGTCAGAATCAGGAGCATGTTTGTTACGCTAACATTTACTACAAACAGAGATCTTGATATGAAAGATTCACTAAAACCGAACTTAAGCTTTTGGCAGATATGGAACATGTGCTTTGGCTTTTTTGGCATCCAGTACGGCTTTGGTTTGCAACAGGCTAACCTGAGTCCGATTTTCCGCTATCACGGAGCGGCAGAGCACGAACTGCCTATTCTGTGGCTGGCTGGCCCGGTAACTGGGTTACTCATCCAACCGCTTATCGGGGCTATAAGTGATGGTACCTGGACCCGCTTTGGTCGCCGTAAACCGTTTTTTATGATTGGTGCTCTGGTTGGCTCGATTGCCGTGATGTTTATGCCATACGTGCCTGAGTTATGGATGGTAGTGGGGCTGTTCTGGATCCTTGATGCCGCCATGAATACCGCCATGGAACCCTACCGTGCGCTGGTGGGCGATAAGCTTAATCATGATCAGCGACCTACCGGTTACGCCTTGCAGTCGTTTATGATTGCTGCCGGCCAGATGCTGGCTGGCCTGATGCCGTTAATTATGATTTCGGTTGGTGTTTCGGCCGAAACCGATGGCAAGCAAATCCCTGAAATTGTGAAATATTCCTTTGCCATCGGCGTGGTGGTGATCCTGATTTCCATGGCCTGGTCGTTTGTTAAAACCGAAGAGTACCCGCCTGAAGACATGGAGGCATTTCACGCTAATCGTGAACATAAAAGTATCACTCATGTATTCACCGAGTTGTGGAGTGCGCTGGTGGATATGCCCAAGTCATTGCGTGCCGTGTGGTGGGTGAAGCTGGTTACCTGGTTTGGTTTACCCATGATGTGGCAGTACCTGGCGCTGTCGATTGCCCGTCACGTATACGATGCCCCTAATCCGGACAGCCCCGGTTTTGTGGAAGGCACCGCGCAGGTCGGCATGGCCTTTACTATTATGAATGTAACTACGCTTATCATGGCGCTGGTGATTGCTAAGGTGGTCACTAAAATCGGCGATGCTAAAACCTATGCGCTGTTTTTGCTGATTGGAGGGTTGGGTTACCTGTCGATGCAACTGACCACCGACCTGTATACCACCTTTGCTTGTATGGCGCTGGTAGGGATTGGCTGGTCTGCCGTCATCACGGTTCCTTTTATCATTGCTGCCGACGTAACACCCGCCGCCAGAGTGGGGGTGTATATGGGGCTACTTAACGCCATGATTTGTTTGCCGCAGATCATGGAGATGCTGTCTGTCGGTTATTTCTACGATTCTTTGCTTGGCGGAGACCCGCGAAATGCGTTGGCTCTGGCCGGTATTTTATTTGTGGTCGGTGCCGGTTTGGCATTGCGTATTAACACCAAACCTGATCACCTGGCTAATCAGGAGAAGCAATCATGCAACTAAAACAGATGAACCGCCAGTGGTGGAAAGAGGGCGTTGTTTATCAGATTTATCCGCGTAGTTTTCAGGATTCCAATGGGGACGGCGTGGGCGATTTGCAGGGCATTATTAGTCGCCTCGATTACATCGCTTCACTGGGGGTAGACATTGTCTGGTTAAATCCGATTTATAAGTCGCCCAACAACGATAATGGTTACGATATCTCCGATTATCGGGACATTATGGATGAGTTTGGCACCATGGCCGACTTTGAGGAGTTGCTGGCCGGTTTTCATGCCCGTGGTATTAAGGTGGTGATGGATTTAGTGGTAAACCACTCCAGCAGCGAACATGAATGGTTTAAACAGGCCTGTTCATCGCGCGATAATCCCTATCGTGATTATTATCACTGGTGGCCAGCCGAGAAAGGCACGCCGCCGGAGCGCTGGTCGTTCTTCGACGAAGAAGGCAGTGCGTGGGCTTATCACCAGCCTACCGACGCATACTATTTGCATTATTTTGATAAAACCCAGCCAGACTTAAACTGGGAAAATCCCAAAGTGCGCGAAGAAATCTTCGACATGATGCATTTCTGGTTTAAGAAGGGCATCGATGGTTTCCGCATGGACGTGATCACGTTTATTTCCAAACATGATGACTATCCGGTATTCGAGGGCGTGCACGGCGATGCCATGATCGATGTTTACGCTCAGGGCCCGCGTTTGCATCAGTACCTGCACGAAATGAACCGCGAGGTGCTGCAGCATTACGATATTATGACCGTAGCGGAAGGGCCGGGCACAAACCTGGATAATATCCATGACCTGGTGGACGAAGACCGTCAGGAACTGAACATGAACTACCACTTTGAGCATGTGGAACTGGGCGTTGATCAACGTAAGATCGTTAACGCTGACTTCCAGAATCTGGTGAAGTACAAAGAGATCATGAGCGCCTGGGCAACCACCTTCGACGACAAAGGCTGGGGCACCCAATGGCATACCAACCATGACTTCCCGCGCCAGGTGACCTGGTTTGGCGATGATTCGCCGGCCCACCGTGTGCAGTCCTCAAAGTTACTGAGTACCTTTTTGCTTACCATGCGTGGGACACCCTACTACTACATGGGCGATGAAATCGGCATGACTAACGCCAAATTCGACAGCATTGATGACTACAACGATCTTATGACCATTAATTGGTATAACCTCACCAAAAATGAGGGCGGTGATGCCGAGATGTTGCTGGAGTCACACAAATTAAGTGGTCGCGACAATGCCCGAACACCTATCCAGTGGGACGATTCGGTCAACGCTGGTTTTACAACCGGTAAACCCTGGTTGAAGGTTACCGGTAACTATCCAGAGATCAATGTGGCTGCCCAGGAAGAAGACCCTGACTCGCCACTGAATTACTTCCGCCAGCTTACCCGCTTACGTAAGGAAAATTTGACTCTGGTGTACGGTGCTTATGAATTGCTGTTGCCGGACGATGAGCATATTTATGCCTTCACTCGTAAACTTGATGATGAGGTAATTCTGGTATTGCTTAACTACTCTGGTAGTCAACAACATTGCCCATTGGAGCCGGCACTGATTGGCGATAATGTTATGATCAATAACTACGCAGCGCTGCAGTCAGATGACTCAGGTTACACCCTTGAGCCCTGGCAGGCTGTTGTGATCCGCATAGCGTAAAAAACGTCGCTGTCTTAAGTCAAAAAGCCGCTCAGATGAGCGGCTTTGTTGTTGCTGGAATAAAGGGCCTATAAACAATTTAGCGTTTAATTCTGCGTCGGAACACGATGGTGGTTACGGCAATAATAAATAACGCCAGCGGATGCATTGCCCCCCCTGAAGAACCGCTACCTGATGGTGGTGTGGGTTCGCTGCCATTGTCGATCAGGGTGTTGGGAAC
Organism: Gammaproteobacteria bacterium; assembly: GCA_018222405.1. Lineage (GTDB taxonomy): Bacteria > Pseudomonadota > Gammaproteobacteria > Enterobacterales > Alteromonadaceae > Alteromonas. Next base: position 101,466 of record JAAFAI010000008.1, read on the forward strand.
AGGCGTTAAGTCCGGATTGGTCACCGTAGCTGCGTCAGTTACCACAATATCCGTAATCAACACAAAGTTATCGCCGTCCGGTTCACGGCCGTTGGTAGCGTCGTCGTTAGTGTAATCCTGCAGCGGGATAGAGTTTGCTGCGCCGCCTAAATTAAAGCGAGGAAGCTCGCTAATGGCGTCTGCGACATCCATGCCGTTATCAATCACCTGGCCAAATACGGTAAAGCCACCATTCTGCACATCCAGATTCTGGCTGTTGTCGGATAAATTAATGAACCATTGCGATGTAGCGCTGTTTGGATCGCCGGCTTGTTTGGCCATGGCAATAGTGCCACGAACATTGGAAAGCTCAGGTTCATTAACCACTGCTACACCGGTAGCAACGTTGTCGAGGGGCAGGGTATTGTTGTAGGTGAAACCGCCGGCCTGAATAACAAAGTCAGGCTCAGAACGATGAACTACGTTATTGGCATAAGCCCCTGAGTTAACGTACTCAAGAAAATTTTCAACGGTTTCGGGGGTCTCTTCATCAAAAAGGTTAACGCTGATGTTGCCCATATTGGTACGAATTTCCACCACTGTCGCCGCAGCCTGCAGGCTGAAAAGAGCGGCAGTGCTTAGTGCAAGAATTGGTTTTATCATGCCTGGTATCTGCTCATTGTTATTAAAATGCTGGCCAATAGTACGCAAAGTGCAGAGAGCCGGAAACCTTTTCTCTGTATCATTTTGTAATCGTGGTCGTTGCAGCTTAAAAGCCGTTTGGCAGAACGAACCGGATTGGCAATTCTTGCTCTGGCTGTCTACTATACTAAGTAGAGCTTGCTGCATATGCTCGCGTTACTAATACAGGCGCTGGCAGTCAACAAGCTGTTGTAGATAACAACGAAAGAGGAAGAACAACTTGGATATGAATGATACAGAGACAAGGCTCCTCACAAAATACCGCCTGCTGGATGAAGGTCATCAACAACTGGTTGAGAAGTTCATCGATAAAATACTTGCTCAGGATAAAGACAGCTATGATGCTAACCTCTCCAATGCCGAATTGGTGGAGTATGCCATAGAGCTTGAAAGACAAAGCGACGCCTAGTCAATCGCCTCTGTTTGGCTAGCGATAGTGATATACCGCCCGTTGGATTAGGTTCAGACGGGCTCATCCCCAACCCTGTGTCTGCAATAAATCCCATTTCAGTCTTAAATACAGTAAACTTGCGCACAACGTAGCGATAACAGGACAAACGTAGTGGCCTTACAATGGTTTCCGGGGCATATGCACAAAGCCCTCAAAGAAATAAAAGAATCGATTAGTCAGGTGGATATCCTGATAGAAGTACTCGATGCTCGGATCCCGTATTCCAGCGAAAACCCGGAAATTGCTAAAATCAGAGGGGATAAACCCGTTCTTAAAATCCTCAACAAATATGATTTAGCGGACCCGGAGCTGACCGCCCGGTGGCAGGCTTATCTGGAAAGTGAGCGCGGCGTAAAAACTATCACCACCACTACCGACAACCCGGCTAACAGCAAGCAGATAATAAAATTAATCCAGACCATTTGTGCTCAAAAACACGCGTCGGTGAAATCCATCAATGCCATGATCACCGGGATCCCCAACGTGGGTAAATCTACACTCATTAACATTCTGGCTGATCGGGTAATTGCAAAAACGGGTAACGAACCAGCGGTAACCAAATCGCAGCAGCGCATTAACTTAGGCGGCGGGATTGTGCTATATGATACGCCGGGCGTGCTATGGCCAAAGCTGGAAAACCCTAATTCTATTTACCGGCTGGCGTCATCCGGCGCGGTTAAAAATACCGCTATGGAGTACGATGATGTAGGTTTTTATGCTGCCGACTATTTAATTAAAGCCTATCCAGAGGCAATGAAAGAACGCTACAAGCTAGAAGAGTTGCCCGATACCGAGCTTGAGTTTTTAGAAGCTGCGGCCAAAACCCGTGGCGCTAAAATGGCCGGTGGCCGGGTTAATTTGCATAAGATCTGTGAAATCCTGTTAACTGAATTACAGGCGGGCAAACTGGGACGACTGACCCTGGAAACGCCTGAAATGATTGAGCAGGAAAAAATCGAGATGGCTGCCGCTGCCGAGAAAAAGGCGGCTGACAAAGCCCGGCGCAAACAGAAATTCAAAGAAGGTTCGTTAACTCCGGATAAAGTGGCGCGTAAAGAAAAACGCGAAGAAAAGCGTCAGGAGCAGAGTCGCCGAATGAAGAAAAACCGGCGCTAGCAGGCCTCTCACGCAAATGTTCAGCCATAATATTGCTGCCGCAGTTACTTTGCGGCTTGCGCCAGCTGAAAGGCGCAGATCCCCACGGCACTGGCCAGATTCAATGATTCAATGGTGCCGTTGCCGGCAATCGTAAACGCTTCTGAGTTTGTTTCAGACAGCGCTAGTGCCGGTACGCCACGCGCTTCGTTGCCAAACAGATAACAGGGGTAGTTACCAAACTGTTTATCTGTTATCGCCGTGCCGTTAAGGTCTAGGTAGGCAAACTTTGCAAAGCGGGACTGCAACTGGCTTAGCGAAACGTCCAGCTCAATAGGCAGATGAAAGAGGGCGCCCATGCTGGCGCGGACGGCCTTAGAGTTAAACGGGTCGACGCTGTTTGGGCTTAGCAACAGCCGAAAGCCACCAAACCAGGCCAGAGAGCGTAAAATGGTGCCCAGATTGCCAGGATCCTGAATTTCATGCAGGTAAATACAGCGCTCGTTGGCGGTTACCGGCGCATTAACATCGCTTGCCGGTAACGGTACCCTGGCTATCACGCCCTGCGGCGTTTTAGTATCGCTGAGAGATGCCATCTGCCGTTCGGTCACCAATACGATCTCAAAGCGATCGTCCAGGGACACGCCCTTTGACTGCCAGGCATCGGTAACATACACAGTAACAGGCAGTGCCATCAGCGGCGAACGTTGCAGCTCCTGAATCAGGTGCTCACCTTCTACCAGATAATAGCCAAACTGCGTGCGGTACTTTTTCAGATGCAGTTTTTTTACGTCGTCTAATTTCATGGTGCAGGCAGTTCCGAATCGATAAGGGGCAATAGGCGCTCTTGTAGGCGCGTGCTAAGATAGAGCGCATTGTAGCCTGTAATACCCATGAAGTCAGGCGGCCCGGCAAAGTTTGTTGGCGCTGCCGGATTTGCAAATGGCTTTGGCATGATTACAATAAACGCCGAATTCCCACCAGTCACAGCAGAGTAGATATGGCCCGCTCAAAAACCAGTAAAAAATGGATGGAAGAACACGTTAACGACCCGTATGTAAAAAAGGCGCAAGTCGATGGGTATCGTTCCCGGGCCAGTTATAAGCTTATTGAAATCAATGAAAAAGACAAACTGTTTGGCCCCGGCAGCGTGGTCATGGATCTCGGTTCTGCACCGGGTGGCTGGTCGCAGATTGTTGCACCGGTAGTGGGTGAAAACGGGCGGGTAATCGCATCAGATATTCTGCCCATGGATAGCATCATCGGGGTAGACTTTATTCAGGGCGACTTCACCGATGAAGCAGTATACGACCAGATTCTTAAGGTGCTTGGCGATGACCAGGTGGACGTTGTGGTTTCGGATATGGCGCCTAACCAAAGCGGTGTAAAAACCACCGATCAGTATGCTTCGATGTATCTGGTTGAACTGGCGCTCGATATGGCCAGGAACGTGTTACAACCCGGCGGCAGCTTTTGTGCGAAAGTGTTTCAGGGCGTGGGGTACGACGAATACGTTAAAGACGTCCGTTCGTCCTTTAACAAGGTAGTTGTGAGAAAGCCTGCGGCATCTCGCCCTCGTTCCCGCGAAGTCTATTTAGTCGCGACCGGTTTTAAGGGCTGATAGCTAGCCCCTGCTGGCGTTTAGCGTTCCAGTAAAGGCAACTTATCCGGCACGCCATTCCAGCTGTCTGCATCCTCAGGCGGTGCAATCACTTCAGTAATGTTTGGCCACTGCTGACTGAGCTCAGCGTTAATGGCCAGATAGGGCTTTTGCTCTTCGGTTAACTCGGTATCCTGAATAATAGCCTCGGCCGGACATTCCGGCACGCACAGCGCGCAATCAATGCAGATAGCCGGGTCGATGGCCAGAAAGTTGGGCCCCTCAAAAAAGGCGTCTACCGGGCACACGGCCACACAGTCGGTGTATTTGCATTTTACGCAGTTGTCGGTCACTACAAAGGTCATGATAGGTCGGCGAATGAATCAATTTGATTGCAATTATAAGGGTTCTGTAGCCTGATCTAAAGACAAAAGGCGACAATGGCTACCGGATCGCCGGCAACTGCATTAAACTATAGCCGCTCTGACAGATAGGCTGTCCGGCGAACCAGGATCCTCCCTCATGTTGCGTTTAACCGATATAAAACTTCCCCTTGATCACGACGACTCTGCACTGGCTGCAGCGATAGTCAGCAAACTGGCGATTGCCGCCGATGACCTGTTAAACATTAACGTGTTTAAACGCGGTTACGATGCTCGCAATAACCGGGATATTCAGCTGATCTACACGGTGGATGTAGAGGTAAACGGTGAGGCGGAATTGCTGGCCAAGTTTGCTAAAGACACCCAGGTTCGCGTTACCCCGGACATGACCTACAAATTTGTTGCCCAGGCACCGGAAAACCTGACTCACCGCCCGGTAGTAGTGGGGCTTGGCCCGTGCGGGATCTTTGCAGCGTTGATCCTGGCCCAGATGGGGTTTAAACCGATCGTCCTGGAGCGTGGTAAAGCCGTGCGTGAGCGCACTAAAGATACCTTTGGTTTCTGGCGCAAGCAGCCGCTTAACCCCGAGTCCAACGTGCAGTTTGGTGAAGGCGGGGCCGGTACGTTTTCAGACGGTAAGCTTTATAGCCAGGTGAAAGACCGCAAGCATTACGGCCGCAAAGTACTCCATGAGTTTGTTGAGGCCGGCGCGCCAGAAGAAATTTTATATGTCAGCAAACCGCATATCGGTACGTTCAAATTGGTGAGCATGGTAGAGAAAATGCGCCAGCAGATTATCGATCTGGGCGGCGAAATTCGCTTTTCTACCAGGGTCGAAAAACTGGATCTGGAAGAACAAGACGGTCAGTACACTGTGAAAGGCCTGCATTTATCCGACGGCGATTATCTGGCCTGTAAACAGGTCATTCTGGCCCTGGGGCACAGCGCCCGGGATACTTTTCAGAACCTGTATGAGCAGGGCGTTTACATTGAAGCCAAGCCATTTTCCATTGGCTTTCGCATTGAACACGAGCAGAGCATGATTGACCGTTGCCGGTTTGGTGATAATGCCGGCAACCCTATTCTGGGCGCGGCAGATTACAAACTGGTGCATCATTGCAAAAATGGCCGTACCGTTTACAGCTTTTGTATGTGCCCGGGCGGTACTGTGGTAGCGGCGGCGTCAGAGCCCGGTCGTGTGGTTACCAATGGCATGAGCCAGTATTCCCGCCACGAGCGCAATGCGAACAGCGCCATTGTAGTGGGGATCACGCCGGAACAGGATTATCCTGGTCACCCGCTGGCAGGCATTGAATTGCAGCGCCGTCTTGAGGAACTGGCTTTTAAAGCCGGCGGTGAGAATTACAACGCCCCCGGGCAGTTAATCGGCGATTTTCTGGCTGGCAAACCCAGCGCGGAGTTGGGCGATGTTACCCCATCCTATACACCAGGCGTTACCTTAACCGACCTGAGCAAAGTGGTGCCGGATTATGTTACCCAGGCTATTCGCGAGGCAATCCCGGCATTCGACCGCCAGATTAAAGGCTTCGCGAAAGCCGATGGCACCCTGACAGGTGTGGAAACCCGTACCTCGTCACCAGTATGTATTAAACGGGATAAAGACTATCAAAGCGTTAACGTTAAGGGTTTGTATCCGGCCGGTGAGGGTGCCGGTTACGCCGGTGGCATCTGGTCGGCAGGTATCGACGGCATCCGCGTAGCCGAAGCGCTGGCACTTGCATTTGATAATCAGGATTGATTTAGTCCAGGCTCTTATTAGGCGAGCAATAGACAGTACCTGGAGTTATTGACCATTCTCACCACCCTTAGGTGGTGAGCCGCTTGCTTTATTTATGCATGAATCCCTGCAGTGCATTTGTTTGGTGGCAGATGCTCACAATGTATCCCTATTAATTTACAGTGCAGACGCAGCCAGTCATACTTGAAATTCAATTTATTCGATACATTTCAAATGCTTAACTAAAATTCACTGAAGTACCCAGCTTAGCAATATGCAACCTTATGCTGTTATTCTTTAGATTAATCTTAAAGTGCAGTTGATACAAGTGAAGATATAAATGATAGTGATTATCAATAACAATAATCTATTTTATCTTTAAGGACATTCAATGCGCTATTCTGCTCTCGCTTTTGCACTCATTCCTAATCTCAGTGTGTCATTTTCCGTTCTTGCTGCCACCAATTCAGATGTTGAAACTATTGAGGTGACCGGGCGCGCTCAACAATTCTACTTAGACAATAGTACCCGGGTGGGTACAAAAACTGAGTCAGATGTTATGCAAATACCGCTGTCGGTTCAGGTGTTGACCCGACAGCTTATCACCGACCAGGCTGCACGGGACATAACTGATTTGTATCGTTCGATTGCAGGGGTATCTGAGTTCAGTTATTCAGGCGTTACCTTTCGTGGTTTCCGGGATGATGCTAACGTATTTTACGACGGGGTCCGGGGTGATCCTTTTTCAGGTTTTAGTGTGCCTCAATTATTTAATGTTGATCGGGTTGAAGTACTAAAGGGGCCTGCAGCGGCTCTCTACGGTGGTGGTGAACCCGGCGGAATGATTAACTATGTAAGTCGCAAGCCGACCTTTAATGAGCGCCGAAATGTCACCCTGACGGCAGGGAATTTTGCCCTTGCCGGCGCATCGGCAGAATTTACCGGTGGCATTACGGATGACCTGGCTTACCGATTTGGTGCATTTTATGAATCTCAGGATAGTTTTCGCAACAACGCAGAGGCTGAGAACATTGAATTAGCCGGTGGCGCTTTGTTTGTGCTGGGGGGCAGTACCGAACTAACCACGACTTATGATTACATTGTTCAGAATCTCGGCGGTAATCGTTTGCGGGGTGTACCAGTGGATGATAATGGTAATTTCCTGGTTAGTCGAAGTTATAATGCCAATGAGAAAGGAGATTATCAGGATCTGGAGGCATTAGTGTTACAGGCTAACCTGCAGCATGACTTCAGCGATAATTTTACTTTTAACGGTACACTTCGTTATCTGGATAACGAGCGAGAGCAAGCCTATCACGAGTCGCGAAGCTGGATTGATGTTAACGGAGATGGGGTAGCAAATATTGAGGATCAAACTATCCGTCGGGAGTACCGAAAACAGTATCGCACGAACAATGAGCTTAGCCTTACACTCGATTTTGTGTATGAGTTTGCTGTCGCCGGTATTGAGCACCAGCTTTTGTTCGGCGGCGACTGGCATAGCGTTGAAACCGATTACGACTATTACCGAGCCCGTTTTGAAGCCGATGGTATTGCCAACCTTAACATTTTCACGCTCAATTATGGTGAAACGAACCCGGCCACTTACAACCTGACTAATATGAACCGTGACGGGTTAGAACGAGAAAGAGCCAGTCTTTACATGCAGGACAAACTGCAGTTTTCACCACAATGGGCACTAATGGTTGGTGCTCGACTGGATTATTTCGACGAAAAGAGCATGGATACGAATACTCAGTATTCAGACAGTGATATTACTCCGCGGGCAGGTTTAATTTATACCCCTTCAGACGCTACTACGGTTTATCTGAATTATTCTGAAAGTTTCAATCCGGTTGATCCCTCCGACTTTGCCGAGGCTGGCGCTGAGCCATTGTCACCGGAAACCGGTGAACAGGTTGAACTGGGTATCAAGCAGTCTTGGTTGCTAGGCCGCATTATGACCACGATGGCGGCGTATCAAATCGATAAAGAAAATATGGTGATCAGTAACCCGGAATATGTGGAAGGGCTTAACGATGATATGGAACCTGCACTGATTAACTTTGGTTTAGTGGAGAGTAACGGCGCCGAATTCACCCTGGTAGGGGATGTGAGCGAATCGGTAAGCATTACTGCCAACTATGCCTATAACGATACTGTAGTAGCCAGTGGCAGTACCCGAAATACGTACAATGGTAGCCGCTTTGCCAACTCACCTCGTCACCAGGCCGGCTTTTGGGTCCGCTATGATATTGCGTCCATTGATTCATCTTTTGCCATGGGCGTGGACTACGTAAGCGAACAAATCAGTCTCAGTGGCCAGCGAGTAAAGCCTTTTACTATTTTTGATGCCAGTTGGACAACGCAATGGGATAATCTATTGCTGAGTGTAAACGTAAAAAATCTGTTCGACAAAGTCTATGCCGTTAGCGGTTTCAGTGAACGAAACGGTCACTTTCCGGGTGAGCCAAGAGAGCTGGTTGTGCAGCTAAGTTACGACTTTTAATGCCCATGAAGTATTTATTAAATCTGGCTGAACTTGCTGTATAAAAGCTCAGTCAATGAATAAACAACAATGGTACAAATGGCACAGTTATGCAGGCCTCCCTCTGGCTGTGTTTCTGTGTTTTATTATGTTTACCGGCACGCTGGCGGTGCTGTCACACGAACTGGACTGGTTAACGAATCCGGCAATAAGGTCGACAGCTACCGATAAGCCTTTGGATTGGTCAGCCTATTATCGGGCTGTTTTGGCACAGGCTGAGGGTAATAAGGTTTACCAGTTGTCAGCGCCATTACATTCAGGCTTTGCCGCGCAAGCAATACTACTTGATGACGGCGGGCAGCGGTACCGTCTGTTTTTTAATCCGGAAACACTCGCATATCAGGGCAGTGGGGTGTGGTTAAACTGGCAGACTGTGCTTCGTCGCTTGCACAGGCATTTGATGTTGCCGTTAAATATTGGCCTGACAATAGTCTCTGCTACCGGATTCTTATTGTGTATCTCGCTACTCTCCGGGCTTGCATTGCATACGCATTGGTGGCGCGGATTATGGCGTTTACCAAGGCGCCACAACGCCCGGGTGTTCTGGGGCGACATGCATAGGCTTGCCGGACTATGGAGTAGCTGGCTGCTACTTGTTATTGCACTGACGAGTGTGTGGTACTTTGTCGAGAAATATGGACTGGCTGCTGAGTACCCCGCTAATGGTACAGTCACCAGTTTGCCAGCAAAGCAACGTGCGGCCCGGGTTGAACCGGATATTTTTGCGCAGGTTATCCGGCAGTCTTCCTCTTTTCGGCCTGATATGCAAATTTCATCCATTTTTCTACCGGTAAAACCCGGTCAGCCTTTAAGAATTGATGGTCAGAATGATACTTTTTTAGTCCGCGACCGCGCTAATAACTTGATTTTTGATCCGATAACCGGGGAGTGTTTGTCACAGCGTTTTGGCAGTGAACTATCTGGCCATGCACGTATATCAGAAGCGGCCGACCCGCTTCATTTCGGTACCTGGGGGGCTTATTGGTCTAAAACTGTATATTTTGTTTTTGGCTTCGTATTAACCAGTCTCTGCGTTACCGGCACAGTTATTTATGCTCACCGGGTCTTCAAGTGGCGACGTAATACAATTTCTCCTTTGTCTGGTGTAGTCACTGCAGGCATTAAGCGAATGAAGATAGGCTCAACTGTTTCAATCTTGTTAATTACTACTGGTCTGGTGATGACCTGTAGTGTGCTAATTATGGTGTGACCTACAGATGTTTGATTTACCTGATAGCTTCCGATGTATAGAGGGCCTTTATACTTGATGCTATAGTGATCTGACAGTATTCACAGGCCACTCAGATGGATAACAACAATAAACAAAACTCTATCGTCGACGCCAATTCCGTTGGTGCGTTAGCGCAGGTGCGCCGTCACCGTTTACTACAAATATGCGGTGTGAGTTCACTTGGCTTAGTTGCATCGGTATTGGTTGCCAGAGGTGTAGCCTTCACCATTTTTTCTGCGGGTCTGCTATCGCTGATTTTGGCTTTTCTGCTGGCCTACAAAAATAAAGTCCAGGCTTCTTCATTTGTGCTGTTAAGTTCCATGTCGGCTATGTTATTTACCCTGGCGCTAGTTGGTGCGGGTCTGTTTGATATTGCTATTATTGGCTATCCCTGCTTGCTGATATTCGCGGCGCTACTGGGAGGAGTGGGGCTTTTTAGTACTCTGATAACGCTCACACTAGTGCAATGCTCGGTGTTGGTATGGCTTAATCTGGAAGGCTATGTAATGCCCAGTACACCCAGAGTAAGCTGGGAGCATCTGATTTTTGTGCAGATAATCTTTTTGATTACCGGCTTCGGTGTTTACGTATTGGTTCGCGATATCAAACAGCTGATGATATCGCTGCAAAATGAAAACGACAAAGTGCAACTCAGCCGCGCGCAAATCCAGCACCTTGCCCATCACGATCCCCTCACCCATTTACCTAACCGCTTACATGGTGAACTTTTGTTTGAGCGTCTGCTGGAGCAAAGCAAAAGCAGTAATACCCAGTTGGCGATGCTGTTTATGGATTTGGATAACTTTAAACCGGTGAATGATGCGCTTGGCCATGTGGCCGGCGATGTGTTGCTGGAAGAGCTGGCTCAGCGCCTTAGTGACCGTCTCGGCGAGGGGCAGCACCTTATCCGGTTTGGCGGCGATGAATTTTTGGTGCTTACGCCCTGTGGTGGTGACTGTGAAAATAACGAAGCTCTCACAGATTTTGTCAACAGTCTGCTTGTAGAATGTGCTAAGGAATTTGAAGTGCTGCAAAACCGGGTGGTGATCTCTTCCTCAATAGGCATTGCCGTAGCGCCCAAAGATGGCGAGCACTTCAAAGATCTGTGCCGTAAAGCTGATATTGCTATGTATCAGGCGAAAAGCGATGGCCGCAATACCTACAGCTTTTACTCACCAGAGCAGGATGAGCTTAGCGAAGAACGTTTCAGGTTATTGCAAAAATTGCGTAGCGCGGTGAACGTCAATGCATTTGAATTGCATTATCAGCCCATTGTCGACCTGAATTCAGGGCAACCAATAATGATTGAGGCTTTGTTGCGTTGGCCACAAAACGATGGCGGCATGATAGGCCCGGACATTTTTATTCCTCTGGCAGAAACTGCCGGTGTTATTAATAACCTCGGAAGCTGGGTAATAGAACAGGCTTGTCTGTTTTGCGCAGGTCAGCGCCAAAGCGGCTTACCCGACCTCCGTGTGGCGGTGAATATCTCAGCCTTACAATTCAATGATGGTTTATTACAAAGCCATGTAGAGCGTGCCTTACAGCAGGCAGAACTACCGCCAGAGGCGCTTGAAATTGAGCTCACTGAGTCGCTGTTTATCAATGACTCATCCGGTATTGTGACGCAACTGGCAGCTCTGAATAACATGGGCATTACCATTGCTATCGACGACTTCGGCTCCGGATACTCAAACTTAGCTTATTTACGCCGGTTCAATGCCTCCACGCTTAAAATCGATCGTTCGTTTATTCATCCTATTACCAGTGATGACAACGATGTTCCGCTGGTACAGGCGATGATTACCATGGCTCGCAGCCTCGGTATTAGCACCGTAGCCGAGGGAATAGAAGATGAAGCGACCCGGCAAGTCTTGTTGGAAATGGGCTGTGATTATGGCCAGGGGTATCACTGGTCAAAACCTTTAAGTGCTAACGAAATTGGTGGGCACCTTAAGTCGCTCACTACACGCAAATGAGTTGAGTAACAGGCTGCCCTGACGCCGGCGGGAGTGCGCTAGGGAGCGTGTCGCACCGCACCGGCCCTAATCAGTTAAATTTGCTTAACCACTCAGAGTTTAAACTGGTTGATGACTTCTCGCAGTTCTCCGGCAACTTCGCTTAAGCGGGTGGCATCAGCGGCTAGTTGGCCGGCATTGTCACTGGCTTTATCGCTCACGCTGCTTATGGCTACCAGTGAGCGATTGATCTCTTCCGCTACGCTGGTTTGCTGATTCGTCGCCTGGGCGATCTGCGTACTCTGCGATTGAACAGTGCCTATGGACTCACTGATATGACTTAACGACGTAGCCACTTTTTGTGCTTGTTCCACACCTTGTTCTGACTTTTGCTGACCCTCCTGCATGGCGGTTTGGGTTTGCGAAGTCATACTCTGTAAACGCTCAACCATTTTGCGGATGTCATCGGTGGAATCCTGGGTGCGAGAGGCAAGTGAACGCACTTCGTCTGCCACTACCGCAAAACCGCGCCCCTGCTCACCGGCCCGGGCAGCCTCGATTGCTGCGTTTAATGCCAGCAGGTTGGTTTGTTCGGCAATACCGTTAATAACGTCAATTACTGCGCCAATGTTTTCTGACTCCTGCGACAACCCGCCTACAACCTGCACTGCATCATTAATAGACTCTGCCAGTTGCTGAAGTTCGCTGCGGGCGTTATTGGCCAGTTGCATCCCGTCGTTGGCCTGTTGCTCTGCGGCAGTGGCGGCTTCACTGGATTGTGACGCATTGGCCGAAATTTCCTGCACCATGGTGGCCATTTGCGTAACCGCACTGGATACTGAGTCGACCTGACGCTGCTCTTGCCTGACTTCATTGCTGGTACTTTGCGACAGTACTTTTAAATTTTCCGCAGCATCCGCTACCGCCTGAGTACTTTGTGCTGCTTCAATTAACAAATTGTGAAGTTTGTCGGTGAACAGGTTGAACTGTTCGGCCAGCTGGCCCACTTCGTCGCGACTGGTAATGGTCAGTCGTTTCGTCAGGTCGCCCTCACCAGAGGCAATATCTGCCATGGCTTCTTTCATTTGTAAAATAGGGCGGGTGACACGGGTACTCGCCAGGTAGGTAATCGATACCAGAATAGCAATGATCACTAGAGCCAGGATGCCAGCCACCAGGATGGCGTGCTGAATAGGTTCGGCAATGACACTTTGTGGCAGCATAAAGCCTAATGTCCAGTTCATTTCTGGATCGTTGAGTCTGGCGTGGCGGAAGGTGGCGTAATAGTCTTTACCCTGCCAGCGCACATCTACCGTACCCTCGGTATCAGCAGCCATTGCTGCGGCTAGTGCAGTAAAGCCTTGTGAGTCACTGAAAGCCGCATCGAAGGAGGCTAACGGTGAGCTGATGTCCAGCGTGTCACTGGTTTTCGGAAAGTACACCACGTTTTGATTTTCATCGACCAGAAAGGCAACGCCCTGTCCCTGGTATCTAATATCGTCCAACACTCCGGCGATAGTACTGATAAGAATATCTACACCGCCCACGCCCAACAGGGTGCCATTGAGGTAAACCGGCGACTGGACTACCGCAGAAATACTGCCATCCTGGGAATCAACGGCTGGTGGCGTAACATAAAGTCCGCCTTGGCTGACCGCAGTTTTAAACCAGGGGCGTGCCGTGGCGAAGTAACCCTTGGCGGGATCGCCGGCATTCACACCCTCAGTATCCACACCAACACGGCCTTCCTCGTAAAAGTACTCGCCAGTGTTGTCGGAGCCAAAGAATGCCGACTTGATATTGCTATCTGCGCTACTGATTTGCTGAAAGGTTTTATAAATCTTTTCGGAGTCGGGTAATGACGACTCACTGGCACCACGCACATCGTGTTCATCAAAAAATGTCTGGACAAACGGATTGCTCAAAAAACTGCGGGCAACGCCGCCATAGGTTGAGAAAAAACCTTCAATGGCCTGAGCTTCTTTATTTACCAGCCCAAGCACATCATTCTCGATGGTGGTGCGGGCTCGTTCACTAACGAAATTGAGCAGAATAATAGCGGCAATTAACAGGACCAGTGACATCGCGCCACCGACAATAAGCATAAATTTCTGTTGCAGAGACATAGACTTCATAAGCGCACTCTTGTTGTTGTTTTTATAGGCAACTTTGATTTTTTATTATTATCGTTTTAATTGTTATACCAGAACGGCGCCCTATTTACAGCCGCTAAAATTGAAGCAATCATGCTCAGAGTATACTTTAGACCCGTATTCGTTACCGTTCCAGGCTTCCCGTAAAGTGATTGAATGAAGCTTAGCTAAGCCCTGTTTTTCTCTCTCTGACCAGATAGTTTTGTATAAGGAGGCTAATGACCAGGATGAACTTTTATAGGGGAAATCCATGCGCCACCAGTGTTATAGTGAGCCTTTGCTTAACAACAATGCCGGATTTTCATAATGATTTGTAGTGGTTATGTAAAACCCTCAGCTTAAGGTAAAGAAGGAGTCTTCAGGGGATATAGTCGAGCTTCTTGGTTGATATCCGATTGGAACCTGACGTATGGCGAAGTGGACATTTTTAAACAACGTAATCTATAAACGAACGGTAAAATCCTGGCTGATGATATTGTTCGTCTGGCCGGCGATTCCATTTTTTGTAGTGACCCTGGGCTTTGTGGCCTTTTCTTATTTTCCCTGGCCTTTAACGTTTGACGTCGAGGCTCCGGTGGTCAGTGACAATAAGGACGAACTGATCATTTTAATTCACGGTAAAGGTGATAGCCCCGATTCGTGGCCGAATGATTTTGCAAAGGCGCTTGAAACAACGGTATTAACCAATACACAGCAGGTAGCAACAATAGATTGGTATGACTATTCAACGAATCTTTTCCGGGTTGCTAACAACGCTCGCCGGATAGGCCACCAACTGGGCGAAGACCTTGCGGAACATAGCCAGCTAAAAAAGGTTCACCTGATCGCCCACAGTGCTGGCGCATTTATGGCCTATGGATATTGTGAAACGCTAAAACAAATCAAACCTGATTTGTTTGTGCACACGACCTATCTGGATCCATTGGGGCCGTACAGTGGTTTTCAGTGGCATTACGGCACACAACACTTCGGTTCCTGCGCAGACATTAGCGATGCTTATATCGATATCAATGATAACGTTCCTGGCAGTAATGTGCCGGTAGAGCATACTCATACCTTTGACGTCAGTGCGCTAAGACTGACAGACAAACAATATCAGGGGACTGCGCATATGTGGCCAATCCACTACTATCGCACGGCTGTACTTAGTGGTCAGCTACCTTTCTGGGAGCCTGGAGAGGAAGTGTTAGGTCGCTATCCCAGAAGAAAGCAAACAATCTTCGAAGGGCAATAACGCATGCTGGCCAGAAAAAGTCACCTTTCTCTGGCCAACAATCATCATGTTAGTAAGTGTAATCGGGCATGGGCTGGTCAAACATACCGGCCTGATACTGCACAACGCTATCTTCAGCCAGTTTGTCTTTGTTCTTTTCAGCGTATTTACGCAGTTTTCTGAAATCGCTGTTGTCTTCGACTTCCTGTAACACCTGCTTATAGCGCGCCAGACCAGTGCTGCCAATAGCATTGGTTAACCAGGCCAAGGTATCAATCTGCGCTTTGGTGGCCGAAGGGTAAGCCCGCAGTAAAGCCTCGGCGGCAATATCGGTGAGCTCCTGGTTAACGGTTCTGGTGCTAGCAATCTCTTTAGCTGCCTGCTTTAACGAAGCGAGATCGCCCGACAGCATCAGTTCTTTTAACCGCGCCACCAGTTCCGACGATTCCTCTTTTTCGAAAACGCCTTCTGGCAGTGTGTACATGCCCGCCACATACTGTTCACCTGTTGCGCCGGGCAGGTTATCCAGTGCTTTATCAGCGTGGCGCTCGAGCTTGTCGATTTTCGTTTTGCTAACCACTTCAGACAGCGCACTGTAATAGCGGCCATTCTCTGAAGAGCCTATGGCCCGTGCAAGCCATGCCAGGGTGTCAACCTCACTGTCATAGGCTTCCGGGTATTTGGTAAGCAGGATCTCGGCGGCAATGTCTAACAGATCCGGGTTGCTTATCTCTTGTTTAAAGATACGTTGGGAAGCGGCTTTTAGCTGCCTTAAATCCCCTGATAGTAACTGGTTTGCTATTTCCTGCTGTTCACCAGTCAATTCGGCCATCGTGCTGAAAGAAAGTATAAAAGCCACAAAGGCAGCGCTGATTCGTCTCATTGGAAACTCCTTTTTTGAGATCGTTATTTTAAATGGGTGGGAAAGACTACTTTGCCTAGTACATTCCACCATTAACACTGATCACTTGCCTGGTGATGTATTTGGCCTGATCAGATACCAAAAAACCGATGGTATTTGCCACGTCATCCACATGGCCGAATGTCCCCAGCGGGATCATCTTTTTCGCTTCGTCGGCCACTGCGCCTTCGATCATACCTGTTTCAATAACTCCGGGAGCAACACAGTTAACCGTTATTTTACGTTTGCCCAGCTCAATAGCTAATGCTTTGGTGGCACCGACGATGCCTGCTTTAGAGGCGCTGTAGTTAGTTTGGCCCCGATTGCCCATTAGCCCTGATACGGATGATAAAGTGACAATTCTGCCACCCTGACGCAAACGGATCATCGGCATGATAGTAGGGTGCAGAACGTTGTAAAAGCCGTCGAGATTGGTATGTACAACGCCATCCCATTCATCACCGGTCATTGCCGGAAAGGCGGTATCCCTGGTGACACCGGCATTACATACCACGCCATAGTACGCACCATTTTGTTCTATATCATTCTCGATGGCCGCTTTTGTGCCTTCCCGATCAGCAATATCAAATTGCACGGTGACGGCTGAACCACCACCTTGAATAATATCCGTGGCGACCTGATCAGCTGAAGCTTTGCCACTGCGATAGTGCACTGCTATGGCGTACCCTTGCTCAGCAAGCTTATAAGCGGTTGCTTTGCCAATGCCACTGCTGGCTCCGGTGACCAGAATTCGTTGTTTATCGGCCATAATTTCCTTTCTCATGTGTATTCTGATTGGTATTAAACAGGCTGATTGCTGCTATAAAATTAATGGTATTGCCAATGAGGATAATGCTACCAAAGGCCTGCACAATCGGCATTGAACTAAAAGCGAGGAGCCCAAAGGATAACAGGCTGGTCACTGCTGAAAGCAATATGGCCTGCTGAGTGGTGTCCGGGTGGCTGGCCATTTCTTTGGCAAATATAATGTAATCCATGCCCAGCCCCAGGACTAAAAATAACGCCATAATATGGAACACATTAATGGAGTGTCCCAGCGCGCTAACCAGTGCGATGGCAATGATACTGGCAGAAGCTGGAATAAGTAACAGCAACAACGCTGACACATTGCGATAGTAAGCGCCAATTAACAGGGCTATCAGCGCATAAGCCAGAAACAGCAGTTTGGTGCCTGTTTCACGCTGAGCTTTTAATGCTTTGCTGGCGTTGGCCAGCGTATTGACATATTCCACGCCATCAATTGTGTTGCTAGCTGCTTCGATAGCTGCCAGATCACTGCCTTTTCTTATCAGGGCAAAACTGTAAATGGTGCGTTCGTGTTCAAACCATAAAGGCGGTAAAGAAGGCAACCGGTTTAGTAACTCACTAAAACGAAGTGGGTCACCGGCAGCGAGTTTATAGTCCTGTTTTACCTGCTCGCTTACCTCAGGGGCTATACCAATGGTAGCCGTAAATGTGTCGAGGGCTCCGCCTTCCTCGTAAAGCTTGGCTTGCAACGCATAGTTATTGAGTTGTTGTTGCGGGGATTGCAGATAATCTGCCACGCTGGTTATGGCATGGGGCTCAACACCGTCAGCGCTATTAATAGCGCCCAATGCGGTAAATATAGCCTCAGAGTTTCTCCCGCGGATAAGCAAATAGCGTCCTGGCTCATAGATTTGAGTTAAATTAGCGACTTCCTGCTCCTGGCTCAATAGGGATTCGGAAACGTGAAAAAAGCGCCTCGGATCGTCATTGGTTTTGGGGTTGCCAGAATAAATATAGCCAGCGCAGGCCAAGCTGATAACGAGCCCGACAAGCACTAAAACCCTGGGGCGCTGAGCGAAGACCTGCTGACAGCCGTGGATAACGCTTTTTAATAATAATTGCCGTGCTTCGATAGGCCGGCGAATAACCAGCGGGCCTAACAACATCACGCTTAGCCAGGCCATGGCCAGGCCCGTGCAGGAAAATAAGGCAACTTTTTTCAGGATCAGCAGATCAGACAGGCCTAATGCGCCGTATCCCACCAGTGACGTGATGACACTCAGCAGCATTGCCCGAAACAACACGGCGGAATGGGGCGGATGTGAATCGCGGCGGTGAGCCAGATAATGGTAAAAGTAATGCAATGAGTAATCGACAACAATGCCGATAAGGCTGGCACCAAAAACAATGGTCAGAACGTGAATGGAGCCGAACACCAGGATACTGGTCAGCACACCGAAGCCAACTCCTATAGCGATAGAAGTTAGTGACAAAAACAGGGGCAGCAGTGAGCGAAACACCAACATCATTAACAGCAATATGCCAGCCACAGAACCTACCGCAATAAGCTGAATATCGGCTTTTGCCGATTGGGCCGAGTCGACCGCAAAGAAGAACATTCCCGAGCGTAAAACCGTGACGTTATATTGCTCGCTGATTTGCTTCTCGAGCGCCTGAATCTGGCTATATACAGACTGTTGAGCTGACATCCCCTGTGGAAAGGTGCTGAACATCACAGAAAAAGATGTCGTCGCGTTTTGGGTGTCTGGATTCGACGCCTGGAAGGGCATGTCCTGGTTGTTAAAACTGGTCAGAAGATAATCTGAAAACCAACCCAGCGGATCCTGTTCAAAAGGAATCAGTCTGACACCATCGCCAATCTGATAAAGCTTGCGCAAAGCGCTGTCGGCGATTTGCTGGTGGCTGTTAACTTCAAGTGAGCGGCGCTGGTCGTCTGACAGAAGGTAAAACCGATAAGCAGACAATACCTCGAGATAGTCGTTTTGCAGGTCTGTATCTTTGACAACCGTTAATTCCGGCAGGGCATTAAGTTTATCCTGCAGGAGTACTTTGCTGTTAAGTACTGCGGTTTTATCGTTGCCTTTGATTACCACCATAAAGCGCTGACTGATATCAATGGTAAGGGTATCAATAGACTTCTTTAAGCCTGGTTCACTAATTTGCGTCGGGTTTAAATCATTGAGGCTTGTATCTATCTGAAAGTGCGGGATATTCATCACAAAGGCAGCTGCACCAATGATAACTACCAGGATAAAAGTAAGCGGCAACAGGACGTTTTTCATCAGTAACAATTACCGGTCAGTAGCGGGAGGGAGAACGTAATACCTGGCACCATGAAGTGTCTGAATAGAGCGCCTCGCATTGCTCGTAAGCAGCTCTTTTACCGCTGAAGTCGTATGGTTCAATAGCACTTATCATCACATCTGTGCGCTGACCCGTAGCATCGAGCACCTCAATATTCAGCGACACGCCTGTGTCCTGGTTGGTTGTTTTGCTGACCGTAATAGTATTGAGTCCTTTGCGAATGTATTCACTTTCAGGGCGTAATGTCACTGCGCCGGACTGCATATCTGCAGAGATTGCAAATTCGTCAGTAAAGTAGCTGGTATCACCCTTGAGTAACCGCACAAAGATATTCGACATAATGTAGCGAGTGGTGCCGGTTAAAGGTGCCAGAGCGCCTTTGTCATCGGCTTTAAAGTTGTTACTACTGTTTACATAGAGAATGGCTTCGGTAAAGGGCGTTTGAGTATGCCAGATCAAGCCCAGATCACAGGAGTGATAAAAGTCGCCGGTTGAAGTGAGTGGTACTGGTACGCCCTGAATGGTTTTTTGTTGCGAAAACTGGCCCGAAAAATGGCAACCAGGCGGAAAGATCTCTGCCAGTAGTTTGGCTTCTTCAGGCTGGCGAGGAGAGGCTTGTACGTGGGGGAGAACTAAACCACACAAAAGTGCACAAAAAATCCCCCTCAGCCACAATTTAGTCATGCTTGTTTAGCCATGCATTGATAGTTTCTACCAGAAAAGGCGGCGATTCAAACTGAGTGATCTGGTCTGGCATTGCAACCGCAAACTGGGTTGTCTTGGCTTTGGTGTATATTTCGCCGCTCGCTTTATCTTTAATCACGTAACTAATCTTCAGGCGGTTTTCCCACTCAGTCAGCCATGATTCGATAACTACTTTTTGCTCAAATAATAATGGCTTAACGTATTTCACCTGAATATCAACGATAGGAAAGAAAAAACCATGTTCTTCCATCACGCTGTAAGGACAGCCAATCTCCGACAATAAAGCACAACGGGACATTTCAATGTACTTAGGGTAATTGCCGTGCCATACAACCCGGTACGCATCAACGTCAAAGAAAGGAATCTCAATATCCAGGCTTACTTTTTTCATGGCCTGTTTACGCCTTAACTGATAGTTCTGCTAATACGTCAACAACGTCCTGAATGGTGCGAACCTGTTTAAACTGTGCAGGAGTAAGGTCCACGTTGGTCGACTTTTTCAGATCAATCAACAGATCTACCGCATCGATACTATCGATATCCAAATCTTCGTAGAGCTTAGCTTCAGGTACCACTTCCGACGGCTCAAGATCGAACAGTTCAACCAGGGTTTCACGTACTTGTGTAAGGATATTTTCTTTTTCTGTGTTCATATTAATTCACTAATTCTTATTTTTCAGAGAGGGTGTTTGTATCTGAAACCGCAATAAGCTGGCGTTTGTAATAACTTTCCAGATAGCTTGTGAGTTGTCTGTATTGTTTCGGCCTTGGCAGGCTTGTGTCAATACAATCTTCAAGTGTAATCAGGTTTTTCGAGGTTAATTTAAATTCCGGGCCACCCGGAGGAATATCGTACCACTTATCACCTTTCTTTAGCGCCCTGGGGTGACACTCAATCACTACAGGCATAATTGCCGCATTAACCGCCACGGCCATATTTGCGGCACCGCGTTTAAAGCGGATGACATTATCTTCCTTGGTGCGAGTGCCCTCCGGGAAAATTAAAATATTCTCTCCGGCTTCCAGTTTAGCAGCTGCCATAGGCAACACCTGTTCAGCATTATTAGGGATATAACCGGCCTGACGCACAACTGCACCGGTAAAAATGCTCTCCCAGACGGCACTTTTCACAAAGCAACACATCTGTTCATTCACCGCCAGCAATAACACAACGTCAATAAGAGACGGGTGATTGGCAATCACTATATGCCCGGGACGGGCTTGCTTCATTGAGTCTACGTCAAATGTATAGCGGATAAGACCAAAAAAGCGCATGATCCGGATAAAGGTTAAGCAACCTTTATGAACGCTCCAACGGATCATACGTTGTCTACTGGCTGGCGGAATAAATGGCAAAGGGCTCAGCAGGCGAAAAAAAATGCCCACAATCAGAGCACCTAATCCAAACAGGAAATAACAAATCGCGGCAGTACTGATTTGCCAGGCTTTACGTATGCGGGTCAGTTGCATCATCAGGCCCTGCCGTTACAACGCTGGCGAATCGCTAAATACAGAAACATTCTATTTCGACCAGTAATTCTTTACGGCATATGTCTGCAATGGTAAACAGCATTTCAACGCCCGGATAGCGGGCTTCCAGCCAGCTCCGTGTGAATGCCACATCTGCGGGGTGACGGACATAAACTTTAAAGGTGGATAGTGTCAGGTTCTCAGGATTAGCATTCGTGAGCAGGTGCTCGATATTGCTTTGTGTTACCTCTAACTGCTTCTCGAGATCATTTTCCCCCAGTGTCTGATGACCGGTAATGCTCGCGGTTCCCGAGATAAACAGATAGTTTACATCGTTCAGGGTAAGTGCTGTTGCACGGGCAAATGACGGGCTACTAATACCGTACTGACGGGGATATTCGTAAGCGTTTACCTGCTTAGTATTTTTAAAATGCTGTGGGGTTTGGTTACAGGCAAACAGATATACAACGGCACCGTCAGAATGATGGCCAAGTGCAGAAGCTGCAGGAAAATTCGCTGGTGTCAGGCCAGCGTTCTCAAAGGCTTTCAAGCGGCCGGTACAAAACTTCTTATACAGTTCGTCATCGCCGGTTCCTTCGTTAATGGCAGGCAGGTAATTCCAGAAGCGAAACGGATGAGTAAAACCCTGCTCGTTCATTACTGATAACACGGATTCATAAGCTTTCTGCGTATACTGCTCAATGTTTTCGCATTCATCTTTGCTAAGCCAGTGAGCGAGGCAAATTAGCTCACTGGTTTTCGACCAGTAAGTGTTGCCGGTCTGGCCCCGCTCAGTGGGCTGAGAAACTGTCCACACTTCGCTGACTGCCGGCGCGGCTAAGCCTTCAAGACCAGTGGTAATCATTCCGGCTTCAAAGGGTTCACACTGTTTAGCTAACGGCATGACCGCTAACGTGTGATTGTCCGCAAGTACTTCTTTTACTGGGGTGGAAACGAACTGTTGTCTTAGCATGATAGAACTAAATGTGATGATACTCTGAAAAAGAGCAGATTTTCTGCCGGTAAATGTGAGGAACTACCCTGATATTATTGAAGACTAGTCCCGTTTCGATGATCAGCAATGACGCGATTAACGGGCAATCATTCCTTGATACAATGTTAGTTTTTAATTTTGCAGTAGTTTAAACTAGCGATCATCGAAAATAAAGCGAATACGGGCAGGGGCGCTAGGCCGGTCTGGTATTCAGGTACACAATTAAAATAACAACGTTCATGTCAAATACATTTCCTCTGGTAACACGTCAGCCGCACGATCATATCGCTTATTTAACTCAACCGATTGAAGCGCTCGGCCTGAGCTGCGGGGTTATCAATACCAATCAGTTTGTTACCCACGTATGCCGTGTGGCTGATAATCTGCCCGCCGGCAAGTTTGCAATTAACCTGTGTGAAAATCGCTATCTTTTTTTAGTAGGGTTTTGTGCGGCAATTCAGCGTGGCGATGTTAATTTGCTGCCACCGAATAAAAATACCGCCACGCAAAAAGAACTCAGTGAAGATTATGCGGGGTGCTATATCATCCATGATGGCAGCGATGTGATGGACGGAATACCAGCCATTGATATTCTGAGTGTTTCTTTAGCGTTTGATGGCAATAGCGAATACTCTGTCCCGATGATTGCCGATGACCAATTGGCCTGCATAAGCTTTACCTCCGGTTCTACTGGAAAGTCCAAACCTAACCTCAAGTACTGGCATACCCTGTACCGTAGCAGTGCGATTAACTATGAGTTTATGGTTCCGGATAGCCCATACACTGTGTATCAGTTGGCGACTATGCCAGCGCAGCATATGTGGGGGCTCGAGACCTCGGTGTTGCTGGCAATGTTCAGTGATATTTGTATGAGCGATGCAAAGCCGCTATTTCCTCAGGATATTCTGGCCGCGCTTGATAAGCTGCCAGAACCGCGAATGCTGGTCTCAACGCCGGTTCATTTACGGGCATTGTATGCCAGTGTTGAATCGGCTGAGCCTTTACATTCCGTATTATGTGCTACCTCGCCACTCACAGTTGAGCTCGCTAAAGAGATTGAAAGCGCCTTTTCGGCACCGTTAAGGGAAGTGTATGGGTGCAGCGAGGTTGGCTCGATGGCGGTACGGCGAACGGCAACTGAAAATAGTTGGTTAAAATTCTCCGGGATACACTTTGATCAACAGGCTAATACTACAACGGTCACTGCTGAACACCTGCCTGAAGCCACTGAATTACAGGATGTTATCGAGTTTCAGGAGCAACATCGTTTTGTGCTCGCCGGCAGGGCGTCTGATCTGGTGAAAATCGCCGGTAAGCGCGGCTCGTTATTTACTATCAATCAGACATTGTTGCGCTATAAAGGGCTGGATGATGGCATTGTCTTTTATCCGCAGGACGCCAATCAGGTAACGCGACTGGTAGCCATTGTGGCGTTAAAAGAAGGTGTTCAGAAGGCCGATCTGCTGGCTTTCTTAAAGCAACACCTGGACAGCGCTTTTGTGCCGCGCCCGGTTTATGTGGTGGATGCGTTGCCGCGGGAGCCCAACGGTAAATTATTAAGGAAAAATATTGATGCGCTGCATGCGTCGTTAAGAAAGCCGCGCAACTAGAGCTGTATTAGACATCAGCCAGGGAGACGAGGTCTCCCTGGCTAATTAAATAAAGCTATACGCGCTTTATGATGAGAGAAGTGTTGATGCCACCGAAGGCCAGATTGTTACTCATAAAGTAATCGGTGGTTATCTCTCTGCATTCGTGCTGAATATAGTCGAGCGGTGCGCATTCCGGATCGATATTATCCAGATTAAGCGTCGGCGCAAAACACTTGTCTTTCATCATGTTGATTGTTGCCCATACCTCAAAGGAGCCACAGGCACCCAGCGTATGCCCGGTAAAACTCTTAAGCGAACTTACCGGTTTTGCCCCTACAACCTGATAGGTTGCCTGACTTTCAACAATATCACCGTGCTGTGTTGCGGTGCCATGGGCAGATACGTAACCGATTTGATCGGGCGTGACTTCGGCATCTTCCATGGCTTCGCGCATCACCCGGGTAACCGTTTCAAGGTTGGGTTTTACCAGAAAGGTGCCGTCGGTATTAGTAGCATAGCCGCTGACTTCGGCCAGAATGGTTGCGCCCCTGGCTTTGGCGTGTTCATAAGACTCAAGAATAAGGGTACAGGCGCCTTCGCCTAAAACCAGGCCGTCGCGGTCTCTGTCATAGGGACGTGGTGTGGCTTCTGGCGTGTCATTCTTTGTACTTGCTGCAAACAGCGTATCGAAAACAGCGGCTTGTGAGGGGCATAATTCTTCCGCGCCGCCGGCGATCATCACGTCCTGTTTACCATAACGAATCGCTTCATAGGCGTAACCGATAGCCTGGCTGCCTGCAGTACAGGCACTCGATGTGGTATGCATGCGTCCCTGGGTACCAAAGTACACGCTGATGTTAACCGCTGCAGTATGCGTCATCATGCGCAAATAGGTGCTGCTGTTGATGCGCGAGGTTGACATATTCTCAAGCATTGGCGCAAATTCCAGTGCCGCCTGACTGCTGCCGGTTGCTGAGCCGTAGGCAACACCGGTGGCTCTGGAGCGAATCACCGGATCATCAATGAGGTTGGCATCGGTAAGTGCCCGCTCGGTGGCCAGAACACCCAACTGAGCCACTCTGCCCATGCTGCGTTTTCTTTTTTTGGTGTAGTGCGGTGGCAGCTCGAAGTTGTGCACCGGCGCAGCGAGGTAAGTCCCGAGTCCTTCGTATTTTTGCCAGTCCGGCATAAAACACACGGCTGACTTGTTGGACTCGATAGTGGCTTTGACTTGTGCCCAGTCATCGCCAAGTGCAGACACAACGCCTGCACCAGTAATTACGACACGCCTGAAATTATTGTTGCTCAAGGTACATCCTTTTTATATCTGACGGCGAAATACCGACAAACTGGCTGTCGCCAGACATTCTATTGTTTGTGAAGTGTTGTTGTAATTCTCAATGAAGCAATCAAACGTTGCAAGCCCGTCACCGACGATTGCTTTTTCTTCGCACCGCACCGTGTATTCGCCTGTTTCAAAGTAACTGCATTGAGCTTTATAAGCGCGGGTGCCGAGGAGAAACCCCAAATGGGGCGACACCAGACCTTGTTGCAACTGATGACCTGCAATTAACGCGGCTGTCTGACCCATATACTCAAGGCCTATCCAGGCCGGTACCCCAAGCCCGGGTTCAAAAAATGGTGATTCCTCATCAACCAGCGCTAAAGATGAAGAGGATCTTTCATCTACTTTCAGCACTTTATTAATGAGTAACATAGGTGGTCGGTGAGGTATTAATTCAAACAACCGACTGTCAAAGCGTGAATCAAGCAAAACTAAACCCCTTCCTGTTTGTGGCCGGTTAACTGCGAATAATCTGTGCCGGGTTGCCAGAAGTCATAAAAATTAAAAAACTGATACGGCGATTCAAGGCAATGTTCCTCAAGCTTATCAGCAAATTTCTGAGCATAGCCTGTAAGGTCCTGCTGTCTGGTTTTGCGGTTGATCTCCAGTAAGTCACACAGCTCTGAAACATCGAACAAGACTTTTTGGTTAACTTCAGGACTGCGATAGGCAAACATCAGTTTAACCGGACAGGCCAGGGCTTTAGCCAGCATATAAGGGCCAATTGGCAGCGGCGCGGTTGCGCCCAGAAAATTAACGTTAACAGTGCGGTTTACGCCACTCAGGGGAATTCGGTCACCGGCAATAAACACCCATTCGCCAGCGTCGATTTTCTCTTTGAGCATCATGATCGTTGTTACATCAAACTCATCAACCTGAAATACGTTCATACGCGACGCATCGTTTTGACTCTGCATCATCCGCACAAAGTTGCCCGCGTGCTTATCGTAAAGCAGAATATTGATGGTTTTATCGTGGTGATTGTAGCGATGCATAAAACCCCGGCAAAACTCCAGATTGCCAAAGTGTGAACCTATGATCAGCTGACCCCGTGAGTCATTCAATAATTTGTCGACTTTTTCGGGGGAGGTAAGCACAAAGTCGCTTGGTTTTATCTCATCCAGCCAGCCGAGTAATTTATCTAAGATAACCTCGGCAAAGTGATGAAAATGCAATAACACATGCCAGTAGCCAGGTTTTTTGGACCACATGGCAGGGCGAAGGCGGTAATGCGCGCGGAGATACTTGAGCGACGCTTTACGCTGATCAGACCGAAATAGCACAAAGTAAAGGGCGACAGGGTACATGATCAGCGTAAATATCCAGCGGCCGAACAGCCGGTAGAGGAAGTACACAAATCGCATGCCTGCCAGGGTGCCCGCCTCTTTGGTTTGTGACCAATGATCCTGGTTGATATGGTTATTTTCTTTTACCACCGTCATGACTTACCAAGTAATGAGCTCAGTCGGACATAAAGCAACTTAGGCAGGCGGATCAGCATGCCAAACATCAGTCTTACGTGAAGTCTGATAAGCATCAGGTTGTCTTTCAGATAGTGAAAATGCGAAACGGTATTTTCATGATAAATGACTTTGGTCTGAATAAAATGCAGATCAATACCGGCCCATACAGCCTTAACCAATAACTCCGGATCAAAGTCCATGCGGGGGCCAAGATAGTAGTTATCAAAGACGCGCTCGATCTGTTTTATCGGATACACGCGAAATCCACACAAACCATCTTTAATTTGCAGCGACAACGTCTCCAGGGCAACCCAGAAATCAGTGATCTTGCGCCCATATTTGCGGGCAAATGGCGCGGTTTCATCAAAATAGGGCTGACCCGAGATAAATGAGTCCGGGTGTTGCTTGCTATAGGCGAGAAGCTTCTGCGCGTCGTCGATGTTGTGCTGGCCGTCGGCATCGAGTTGCAGTACATGGCTAAACCCCATCGCACTGGCATGGTAACAGCCGGTGATCACCGATGCGCCCTTACCGCGATTTGTCTGGTGGCGGATCAGATGAAAGTCGGGGTAATCTGCCAGCAACGTCTGCACGGTATTAACACTCTGCTCGCCACTGCCATCGTCAACAACAATACAGGGCAGGTTAAGGGATGCCAGCGCCGGAAGAAACTTCTCAAATAACACTTCGTGTTTATAGTGTGGAACGATGATGCAGTATTTCATGATGTAATAAACTTAAAACTGCCCGAAGAAAACGAGTCGGTTTCGTTAAAGTAAGTAAATTTAATGCTGTGTTTTGCCGCGTTGAAAGTTAATTCAAGCTGCATGGCGGTATCCGGCATCACCATGGTTTTGAACTTGATATTAGACAGCTGTTGAAATGCATCATCCTTAACAAACAGGGCCCGGGCCAGTTTACCCGCCCAATCAACCTGTACCACGCCGGGCAGCACTTTTTGTTCGGGAAAATGGCCGTCAAACCAGCTTAACTGCTCTGGGACATGCAGGGTAATCAGTACGGTGTTATCAGCCGAATCAACGCTGAGGATTTGTGGCCCTTGTGAGGGCTTAAACAAGGCGTTTAATGCCTGTGCTTGGTTACTCATCGACAATATTATGCTTCTTTTTATAGTAATTTCGGTACACCAGCTCAATCACGACGAATCCGCCAATGAGCAGGTAGGATATTAACCCATTATATAAGGTCCATACAGCCAGACTGGCAAACCACACGGTCCAGGCCGCTACAGCACCATTTAACAATAACAGGATACCCCAGGCTATGCAGAGTTTTTGCAGATAGCCGCGCGCCTCTTCTGGTGGCTGTTTGCCGCCGGCAGCGGCAAATCGTTCAATCAGGTTTTGTTTGTCCTGCAGTGAAGATAGAAACACCAGGCCCATCGCGATGTTCATCATCACAGGGTAGCATTTGAGCAGTATGTCACTCTCGAGAATGATAATAAGGCTGCAGAACAGCGCGATTACCGCGGTGATAAGCCAGTCGCTGAGCTGGCGGTTTTTTCCTGTCACAACCAGGCGAAATACTGCCATCACGAGCAATGCTGCGCCAAACCAACCCGGCTCAACTGAATCGATGTTTAAATACACCAAAAATGGATAAGCAAGGGTGACCAGAAAAATCAGTACTGGCAGTAAATCCTTTGCGCTGCGCGGTACGCCACTGCTCATCAGGCCAGCACGCTTGACCTGTAATCACCAAGAATAGCGCGTTCTTCTTCGTTAATATGAGGTGATGCATCATCACTTAGCATGTCTTCAAAGTACGGTACGACTTTTTCCATAATGGCTATGTTCTTGGCCAGCGTTTTAGCGATATCAACATTCGGCTCTTTCAGAATATCATTCAGCTCGCCCAAGCAAGGCACCAGGAACTGATCCATAAACACGCCCTTGGCCGGCAGAACCAAACGCTTTTTGGCGCGTTCGCTAAGCAGCTTTTGCATTCTTTGGTTCAACTTTTGCGTTTTCATGAGATCCGGCGTGATATTGCGCATGGTCTCGATATCGCCAATCGCATCGGTAAAGAAGAGCAGGGCAAAAACCCCCCAGTAATAGGTGTAATCCCAAACCAGTTTAACCGACATCATTTTGCGATCACCAAAGCCACCGTACTGATCTTTGTAAAGTGACAGCGTGTTAGTAAAAAAGGCATCGTAAAACTTGTGGAACAAAACGCTCTCAAAGCGGATATCCTGACCTTTCAAATCTCGCTCAATCAGATGCGTAACAAAGGTGTTGTTGAGTGCAATAAAGTCACTGCCCGGTGAGTAGAATGGATCCGCGAATGCACCGGCTTCTCCGGTCATGGCCCAGCCCTGATCACTGAACATTTGCTTGCAGCCGTAGGAATAGCCCTGCATTACTTTAAAGTCGAGCAGTTCTGCGCCCTCAATAGCTTTGGCACACAGTGGATGCTCTTTTTCCAGCCATGCCATGGTGTCATCAAATGACTCAATGCCACTGTCGGCAAGGGCCTGATCATCCATTACGATGCCAAAACTGGTAGCACCGGAAGCCAGTGGGATTATCCAAATCCAGTAACCCGGCCCCATTAAATGATTGGTGCTAAGCCAGCGTTTACCCGGTTCACATACGCGGTTCTGCCAGGCGGGATTATCAGACCACTCATCAATGATGACCCGTTTATCGACTCTGAAAAACACGGCATTGCCCTGATGACCGGTGGGCCGTTGCAACTGTAACTTATTTCTCAGCAGGGCCTGGCGGCCTGCGGCATCTACCAGCCATCTGGCAGTAAAAGTAAAGGCTTCGTTGTCCTGGGTACATTCAATGGTGTGTTGTTTGTCACCAAGTGTGATGTCACCCAACATGGCACCGTCAACGATATTTACCCCTTTACTGGTGAGCAGTTCATAAAGGTAATTCTCTAAGGTGCCGCGCTCAATCTGGTAAGCCGGTATACCGAAAAGTTCACTCACACCGAGCTCGTCATACTCGCTGTAGTCGCCATCCACATTGCCAAAAAACAGACGTAGCCCGTACTTACGCAGATGCTTTTCTTTAAAATGGGCGTCGAGTCCTAATACGTCAGTAAAATAATGGGCGCCAATTTCCACCGTCGATTCACCCACTTTTGCGGTGGTATCGTGCACCGGGAAAGTGCTCTTTTCGATAATCGTGATGCTTACTGACGGATTGCGGTTGAGCATTTGCAGCGCCAGACTCATTCCGGCCAGTCCGGCGCCTGCGATGATAATATCCGTATTAATGTGTTTCATAACTTACCTACGAACGGGTGAACGACACTGACGTGCCCTGACTCAGCGGCATGGTCACAGACTTATTGCCGTTTGATGTTGCTATTAACTCTGCCAGACATAAAATTTTAGCGCTTGGGTTATCAGCATACATTGAAGCGATGTACTCACTGCTGCTTTGCAGTGCTGGCCAGGCCGGTTGTTCTGCCGGGGTTATCTCGGCTGTCACCTCAACGCCATCTATATTGGCATCAACAGGTAAAATCACCAACGAAAATGCGAAAGTCTCCTGATTACTCAGAATTGGCTTTAGCACGTCTGCTACCGGTGCGTCATAGAAGGTAACGAGCATCGGTTTATGTTCGGTCACACACTGGATAAGGGCCTCAACCAGGGTTAATGATACTGATTCTTCATACCCTGCTACTGAATTGGCAGCACTCATAGTGCCAGTACTGATTGTCCAGTAGCCTGCCGGTGCATTGTGAACAGAGTTGTGGAATTTGGTTGGTGATAATTCCTTCTGTTCAGAAGCCAGGGTCCTGCACATGTAGTCGGTGAGTTCGGTATCACCTAATCCGGAGGCAAATACGCAGGTAAGTGTATCGGGGGCAAGGCCTGCCGACTGGGTTGCCTGCCATGAGCTCTCCACCGCAAGGCGCACTGGCAGAGGTGCCCGCCGACGTTCGTTGGCAGGAATTATAGTTGGCTTAGGCCCTTTGTTTTTTGTATCAGGTAATGGTTCACCACCAAGCAATTGCTGCAGTGCTTGCCAACTATCAAAGTAGCTGCCCCAGGCACCAATACCTGCAATTTTGCATTTTAGTTTTTTTGCCTGCATTTTATTCTGACCTGCTAAACAAGAGCGTACAGTTGTTGCCGCCAAAGCCAAAGGAGTTAGTCATT
Organism: Gammaproteobacteria bacterium; assembly: GCA_018222405.1. Lineage (GTDB taxonomy): Bacteria > Pseudomonadota > Gammaproteobacteria > Enterobacterales > Alteromonadaceae > Alteromonas. Next base: position 132,227 of record JAAFAI010000008.1, read on the forward strand.
ACGTGCTGACACACTTTGTGTTCGTCGCTGGCCTTAATTGAAAGGGATAAGGCCTCGTCAAGGGTTTCGAGGTTCTTGGAACCAGGAATAATATTCGTATGCAGGGTATCCATGGCAATAATTGCTTCGGTAATGCCGGCTGCTCCCAGGGTGTGTCCCATCCACGCTTTGGTTGACGAGCATTGGGTGGTGTCTGGAAATAATTCTGAAATTAACTGCCCTTCGATGAGATCGTTAGCACGACTTGACGTACCATGCAGGTTGATATAATCAATGTCAGCAGCTTCTCTGTTCGCCTGCTCCAGTGCCTGGGTCATTGATAGTCTGGCTCCCAGCCCTTCGGGGTGAGGGTGTGACATGTGATAAGCGTCTGAGCTTTCACCATAGCCGGTCAGGCTGATACCACTACTGTTGCTGTTTTCGCCAGTCCTCTGCAACACGGCAAAACCTGAAGCTTCACCAAGGTTGATACCATCACGATGCTGGTCGAAAGGCTTGCATGGGTTAGGTGATAATAGCTGCAGTGAGTTAAAACCATGCAGTACACTTAAACATAGTGTATCTACACCACCCACCAATACGGCATCGACGATACCGGTTTCCAGCCACCGGGCGCCGGTGGCAAAGACTTTCGCTGAAGAGGAGCAGGCTGTATTAATGGTGAGCGAAGGGCCGGTAATACCCGTGAGGTGAGCCATAAACAAACTGGGTGCATGAGGGTTATGCACGAAGGGCTGCTTGAATTGCTCTGTTAGGTTGCCCGACTCATCCAGTTGTGTATAGGCCGTCTCTGTACGGTCAATACTTGAGGTGCTTGAGCCCATCACGAGCCCCACTCTGGCTGCACCATACTTACTGATTAGCCCTGCGACTGTCTGGCGAATAGTGCCTTGCTCGTAACCCAGTGCGGCCAGCGCATTGTTGCGACTCTGCCAACGGCCTAAATCATTCACGTTGCTGACCTGTTCAACAAGGCCTATCCAGGTGTCCAGATCTGAACCCGGTAGATTGTTTTTAATAAGTCCGCTGTCGTGATGTTTAAGAGAAGTTCTTAACGCCTTGAGGTTTAAACCGGCTGCTGAGCAGGTTTCGTAGTCGATGATATCTATTTTCATTTTGCTCAGGGCCTGCGATGGCAGAGGGGGTTATCCCTGACCTTTTGCAGGCCTTCTTCTCATTTTTTATTTTCTACGAACGCCGTTAAGCTTCTCAGTGTGGCAAAGGCTTCGCGAGTGCCTTCGTCTTCGGCTTTAATCTGAACCCCGTATTCTTTTGAAATTGCCAGTGAAATTTCCAGTGCGTCGATGGAGTCCAGTCCCAGCCCGTCACCGAACAATTGTTCCTCCGGATCGATCTCGTCCGCTTCCATGTCTTCAAGATTCAAGGCTTCTACCATAAGTTGAGCCATTTTTAATTCGGATTCTGTCTGTGTAGCCATAGTTGATACTGTCCTTACTATGAACGCTTTAATATGAAAAAACGGTAGTTTAAACTAATGTTACAGTAAAAACTATTTCAACGGATTGTATGTTTCCCGGTTTCGTTTATTCAGCTCCTGTTGATACTTTAAGTGCCGGTGAAGTTCATCTGTGGCAGATAAGTATCAAGGACTTATTACGCACTCAAAGCATCGGTACTTTGTTTGATGTGCTCAGTGAGGATGAAAGAAGCCGGGCTGCAGCTTATCGCTCTGAAAGTCGGCGACAATTGTTCATTATTGGTCGCGCGAGCTTACGCCTACTCCTTAGTGCACTCATGCCCGCGGTATCTCCTCAATCCATCAGGTTTGCGACCGGTGCGCAGGGTAAACCCATGCTGACGGATAATGCCTGCCCACTGCAATTTAACCTGTCTCATTCCCATGATGCCATCACCATAGCGATAACCAGAGGCCAGACTGTTGGCGTTGATATTGAGTATATGAAAGCGCGCCCCCGGATGGCTGATATTGCTCAGCATTATTTCCACCCTGAGGAGGCGCAGGTGATCACTAACGCACTTGTTGCCGGTGATGAACTAATTGCCTTGCAGCTGTTTTACAAAGTCTGGACCTTAAAGGAAGCCTTTATTAAAGCCGACGGCAAAGGTATGGCGATAGCGGGTGACAGTTTTTATTTTACTCATATCGACACATCTATCCCTCGTATCGAATTTACGGGTTCCGGGCCTGATGTAGCCCCCGACTGGTACTTTAAACATCAGTTCGTAAATGGCCAATACAGTATTGCTGTGGCGCTTAGCGTTTCTGACAAAGAAGAACGAGTTACAGTAAGCCAACGTCGACTCAGCCTTATACCAACAGGTTGGTGCAGTTAGTCATTTAACTATTTTCACATGCTAAATATCTGAAACTAGTATAAATTGACTTTTAACACGGAGCGCCGCTCAAAAGGAGTTTGTGGTGAGGCAGGTATTTCAGTTAGTTAAAGCGGCGACAAAAAAAGCAGATAAACCGCTGCTTGAACAGTGGTTTGCTAAGTACGAGAGCATGCAGTTGCCTGATGTTGCATCTACTCGTTACTTCACCCCGACTGACTACAGCTCCAGATTAAACGCGTTCAACGAGCTTCACGACTGGCATAGTCACTACCTGCATCCTTGCTTTCCACAGTTGTTGGGGTTATCACAGCATATTTCAGCTTTATCGCATACTAATTCACCGTTTTCATTAATTGGCTTAGTGCACGTTGGCAATGAAATCAGGCAGTATCAACCGCTTAACAATGAGGATCTGTGTTTACACTGTTATTTTAATGACATAACGCCACATCAGTATGGCGTTCAGGTTGAGGTAAATATAAAGGTAAGCCAGGGCGGTAAGCATTGTCAGACCGTAAGCAGCACTTACCTTTACCGGCTGCCGTCGGTAGATATTCTGAGTACAAGAACAAAATCAGATTCCGCGGTCGCCCTTGCGACTTTATCTCCCTTGCCCGAGCATTCTCAATTGCAGTTTAAACCCGGAGTAGGGCGGCGATATGCGCGAATTAGTGGCGACTACAATCCCATTCATCTGGCCAAATGGAGTGCCAGGTTAGCCGGCTTTAAAGATGTTATGGCCCATGGCACGCACGTTCTGGCAATGGCCTTATCTAAATTGAATCATAACTGGCAATTGCCTTTAGAGCCGGTGGCTATTACCAGTCAGTTCAACCGACCGGTATTGCTGCCTTCAACGGTAACCCTGAATACCTCTTTATTGCCATTGAATGCAGAAAAAACGGTGCATTTTGAATTAACCAACCCACTGGCATCACGCCGCAAGCAATCAGTTATGTCAGGCGAAATTAGAGCGATCTGAGTTACCTGCAAGGTGGCAAACAGGCTGGTGATTCCCGACTATTGCACGCCAGGAATATTGCGTTTATTCTTCGCTGGTGCGTAACTGAGCAAGCGTTGACTATACAGTTATGTAATTAAAATATATTAATTTCAATAAATTATAATAAGGATAGACATGTTAAAAAACATCGGAATGGTTTCGTTTTTGTTGCTTGCGTTTAATTTAGGCGGTTGCGCTGGTTTGGCAAATATGAAAGAGGTCCAGTTCCAGAATACGCCGGAAGAAAACAAGGCAACCGTAAACTTTGTGCGTCGCTCGGTTTTCATGGGTGATGGCGTAAAGGGTGAAGTGTGGGACAGTGAAAACCTGGTGGGAACACTCGAGTCCGGGCGTTTATTGCAATATCAGGCTGAACCCGGCGAGCATACGTTTATGATGAGTCTGCAAGGTCACTGGGCTGTGGCACAAGGTGATCTGGAGGCGGGTAAAACTTATTACTTAAAAATGAACCTGACCGGCTGGGGGCCAATCATTATTGGCGCTGCCGATGCTAATGATCCAAGGATTGATGAGTGGAATGAAATGACCACTGTGGTGAAAGATGAGGCCACTTCCAAGCCTGTACCTGCAGAATATGTAGAGGAAGCTAAACGTCTCCTTGAACGTGTAGAGAACGGGGATGCAAATGTCACCATGATTACGGACCAGCACGCCAGATAATTCTGTTACGTACATGCATTACAAGGCCTGTTATTTACAGGCCTTGTTTATTTTATAGTTATTGTTATCAGGTTGTCGGCTAACAGAGCTAAGTTAATTCCATTCAATTCCTTTCCGCTTGCGGCTGGCCAAATCATCCTGGATTCTCTGCCAGACACGCAATTTACACATTCTCAGTCTTTGTGGTTAAGCCTGCTGCCAATGGCGAGTTGTTGGCCAGGTGAACATGAACATCCCGTTGTGGGAAGGGAATATTGATGCCTTCCTGATCAAAACGCATTTTTACCTCACGGGTGATGTGCCAGTACACGTCCCAATAATCGGCCGTGTTCACCCAGGGGCGCACAATAAAGTCGACCGATGACTCGCCCAGTGTATTTAACCGGATAATGGGCTCTGGCTCTTCTAAAACATTGGGGCAGTTGCTCACTATGTCCGCCAGTAATGCTTCGACTTTTGGAATATCGTCGCTATAGCCTATGCCAAATACTAAGTCGACCCGGCGGGTCGATTGCGCTGTTACGTTGCGGATCACATCACCCCAGATCTTACTGTTTGGCACTATTAGTGTTTGATTATCAAAGGTAAAAATTGTGGTAGAAACAATAGTCATTCGTGACACTTTGCCAAACACTCCGGCCGCTTCGATAGGTCGCCCTCATCAAAAGGGCGGTATATCAGGATCATCACCCCTGACGCAAAGTTGCCTAGAGTATCCTGCAATGCAAAGCCAATAATGAAGCCTGCAACCCCTAAACCTGCCAGTACTGGTCCAAGAGAAACCCCCACCTGTGCCAGGGCGATCAGTAAGCCCATAAACATGATAATCCGGTTGGTCCAGGCATGTAACATATGTTCAAGCAGTTGAGATTTCTGAGCGCGTGAAGATTGAAAACTGCTCTCAAGCATTTTGGTTACAAGCAGTGCAAGGGCTTTGGCAATTAATAAAATGAGAATAAACAAAAAGGCTTTAAAAATAATTTCTACCGCGTTATTACGGAACCCACTTTTTGATTCCAGCCACCAGTCCTGCATAAGTGAGTTGACGACGCCCACATCAATGACATCAGTTGTTAACTCACCGGTAGTTTTCACCAGCAGCGTTTGATATTCCCCCATATCAATACCCTGTGACTGCCCGATATCAATAACGGTTTACATTGAGTTGGCATCGCCATCCAGCAGATCCTGCGTTAACAGCAAGCCCTTTTTATGCTCTGCATCTTGTTCATCGGCTTTAAGCATATGTTCATGTTGCGCTATACGATCTTCATAGAGTTTTAATCTACCAGCCAGATAAGCTGCCCGCTCCGGCACTGCAATAGCCAGAAAGTCAACCGAGGGCTTTGGTTCAAAGGATAAGTTACGGATCACACCAATGTAAGACGACAACGTAAGTAACGCCTCATCCAGTTGCAGGCTAATTAATAAATAACTTCGGACGCCTTCCTCGGTAGTAGTGTCGAGGTCTCTGACGAGCAGGCTTTGTTCGCTGTTGTTTATTTCCTGACGAAACCAGGCTCCGATACTAAGCAAATAATCACGATATTCAGACAGTACAGTATTAAGATCCGCGCCGTCCTCAATGAGTTGCTTGCCAAGTCTTTCGAGTTCCTGAAAGCGAGCGATTAACTTGGCAAATTTCTCTTTTCTAATTAGCTGTAGGGCAGTGTAGTCATCGCCATTGGCATCTGTGACCTGTTTTTCCAATTCCTCTAACTCTGTTTCCAGGGTGTTGATTTGGTCCAGTATTGTAATAATTTCATTATTTTGTAGGGTGGTTTGTTGTGTAGACGCCTCATCAGTACTGGTTTCCTGTGCCAAAGGGTCAGCAGAAATGACTACACTGAGAACAAGCAAAAACACCTGCAATATGTTGTTATTTTTGAGTTTGGTAATACGGATTGACACAACTATCTTCCTAACGGTTAGCAATGAGAAAATGTAAATTACTCTGCACTGGTTATCTTTCCTGCTCTGAGGAAAGAGCGGGGAAACAATACTTTGAGTAACACCTGAATGCCCAGCCGGTAAGCCCGGTGAGAGTGTGGGATCCATTTTTACTACTCAGGAGTCCTAAGTCGCCTATTTGTCTTTTTGTCAGCCACAGCCTGTTTGTTATTAAAGCGGATTAAATTTTGCTAATCCAAAATAGCGCATAAACACCTATCGCAAACCCAAGTAATGGGTTAGAACTTCTTCTCGGGTAATCGGAAATCCTGTTGTAGCTAGTCCATGAGACTTTGAATTTGTGTACAAGTGCTCTTCCGAATATTTATTTGGATACCAATATTGCAAAGTACAACTCGATAAATGTTCGTCAACTATTTCTTTAACTACATCGGATAACTTTGCTGCCATATAAAGAGAGCAATACGTAGCCAGCAACGGAAATAAAATACTACCTCTCGTTACTTTTTCCTTATATTAAAAAATTAAGCAAGAAGACTTTTTTCAATGTATGTGCTTAAACGCACAGATAAACGCATCTTCCAATGGCTACATAGTCAGGCAATACACCATGTGCCTAATGCATTTAACACAACAGGGAACAGAGTAACAATGCGTTTTTAGGTATTCCGTGAAAGTGCCTAAAAAGGACGTCTTGTTATGCCATACACTATATTCTCTACTTCAAAGTCGAATACGACCTGGGAAAATATACCTATTCACAAAGATATTTACAGTACCGAGCGTTTAGGTAAGTACGCAGAGGCATTAGCTAAACATCATAAAATTACAGCAAAATTGCCGCGAGTCGCCTCACTTTATAAACGGTTTGAAGATAACGCAAAGACACTCGAACAAATAGTTTCGAAAAGCAATTCACATAAACGCAATAGCAAAGACACACCTAAAGGACTTGATTGGTTACTGGATAATTATCATGTAGTTGATACTCAAATTTGGCAAACCACATTAGACCTACCAGAACGAACTTATCGCCAGCTTCCTCTCTTAGCCGTTGGCAAGTTCACAGGTTATGCCAGAATATTAGCCATAGCGTGGTACTATGCGGAACATACAGACTGCCACTTTACTGCACAAAGCTTTTGCCACTTTATTTCGTGTTATCAGCGCACCGAAATATTGAGTATATTGGAGTTGTGGTCGCTCCCTTGCGTTATAAAAGTTGTCCTTATTGAAAATCTGCGCCGTTTATCTAAAGCCCAAATAGATAAACACTTTGCTCATAATCAAGCTAATGGCGCGGCAGACAAGATACTGGCGCAAACGGATAGTTCAACCGCGCCTAAGCAATTTACACCGCCCGACTTAAGCAATCATTCACCAAGCGCACATGCTGCCTTTTTAGCACAACTGGCAAGGCGCTTACGAGGTAAAGACCCGGAAAAATCCCCGTTACTTAGTTGGCTTAGCCAACAACTGCCCCAAGAAAGTAAGTCTGTCGACGCCATAATTCAAAAAGTATCACTTGAACACAGTGTAGTAAGCGAAACTATGAGCAATATCATCAACAGTTTAAGACTGTTGGGAGAAATTGATTGGAAAGTTCCTTTTGAAGAATTAAGCCAAGTTGACAAGCGTCTGCGCTCCTACCCTGCTTATGCAGACATGGATTTTAGCACCCGCAATCTATATCGCAGCAATATAGAAAGGCTAGCCTCTGGTTCTGGGTTAACCGAATGTGAAATTGTTGACGCCGCCCTAGCACGCGCTAAAACCTTGAGCATTGATGAAACCATCGATTCTGAAAAACGTCGCATTGGCGACCCTGGCTACCACTTATTCGGCGATGGTCACCGTCAGTTTGAAAATAACGTTGGCTACAAACCATCCATAAATGAACGAATACGCTACACGCTAGGAGAGTGCGGTACCAAGGTTTATGTGGGGCTTATCATTTTATTAAGTGTTCTATTGCTTATTCTTTTCGCTCTTGCGCTGTTTGCTTTTAATTTCCCGCTTTTGCTGCAAATTGTTTTGTCGCTACTTGCACTGGTTCCCATCGGTGAGGTGTCAGTGCTTTTAGTAAATCAAATTATTTTACGTTTTGTACATACACACTCTTTACCTGGTCTTTCGCTAAAGACCGGCGTACCAAACGCCAACAGAACTTTCGTAGTTATACCGTCCTTATTATCCAACAAAGCAGGCGCTGACAAACTTACTCACCAACTCGAAATGCACTATTTAACCTGTATCGATGATAACGTAAGTTTTGGGCTTTTATTAGATGGGATTGATGCCACCAGCCAAGCATTATCAAGCGATAAAATGCATTTGCTGCGCATTAGTGAAAATATTGCAGCACTAAATAGGAAATACCCTGGCGGACGAGATCGCAAACGATTTTACCTGTTGTATCGAAAACGCATGTACAATCGTAATGAGCAGACATGGATGGCGTGGGAACGAAAAAGAGGAAAGTTACACGAACTCAATCGACTTTTAAGAGGGGCAACAGATACCTCTTTTATGCCTGTTGGTGCCGTTCATGTGGACATTCCAGCGTCTATTAAATATGTATTGACCTTAGATGAAGACACTCAGTTAACACGCGGCGTTATTAAAAAATTAATAGGCAAAATGGCTCACCCGCTCAATACGCCGTTATTCGACAGAATAAAGCACCGTATTATTAAAGGGCACGGCATTTTACAACCTAAAGTTACTCCTTTAATGCCAAGCAATGGCAACGGCTCGTGGTATCAATACATCTTCTCAAGCCCAGGGGGAATAGACCCATATGTTTCCAGTAGCTCAGACGTGTATCAGGATTTGTACGACGAAGGGTCTTATACTGGAAAAGGCATTTACGATATTGATGCATTTGAGAGTGCGCTGAAATCTCGTGTACCTGCTAACAGACTGTTGAGTCATGACCTATTTGAAGGGATATTTGCACGAGCGGGCTTTGCTTGTGATATTGAGGTGCTGGAAAGTTACCCTCGAAGTTACCATGCCGATATTAACCGCCTTCACCGATGGACAAGAGGTGATTGGCAACTCCTCCCGTGGCTGCTGGGCATAGTAAATGGCACCGGTAAAATCCCCTCGCTAGGAAAATGGAAAATTATAGATAATTTACGTAGGTCACTGGTACAGCCTTGCCTTTTTGCAATACTTATTTTGTCTTTTTCCTTTCCTTTATATCAAGCTATATTGCTATGGATAATGGTGTTTAGCATACTGGCTGTACCTTTTATTGTTCACCTGTTGCTGCTTTTTATTTCATATCGACAAAGCCAAGGCAGAATAGTCACGCACTTAAAAATGTGGCTATCAGACGGGCTACTGTCTTTTCTCAATTATTTTTTTATTATTGCGTTCCTCCCCGATAAAAGCGTTAAAATTCTAGATGCATTAGTAAGAACGCTTTTGAGAATGGCGTATACACAAAGCCACCTTTTACAGTGGGTATCGTCAGATGAGATTGAACGCACGCATAAACCCTCGCTAGCGAACTACTACAAGCTCATGAGCACAAGTGTTGGCTTGGTGTTGTTTGTTTCAATTGCGGCGCTTTTATATTCAGTCACCTACTTTTTCACAACATTACCTTTCGTGGTGTTATGGCTTATCGCCCCTGCGATGGCGTGGCTGCTGAGCCAGCCGAATGTGCGCCCTTACCTACATCTTAGCGAAAATAGGCAAACTACACTTCGCCTTATTGCACGCAGAACGTGGCGCTTTTTCGATGAGTTTGTTACGCCCGATGACAACATGCTGCCACCGGACAACTTTCAGCAACTGCCCGAAGCAAAAACCGCGCACCGCACATCACCCACTAATATCGGGCTGTATTTACTGTCGATAGCAAGTGCAAAGGATTTTGGCTGGATAGGCCTTGTTGAAGCAACCGAAAAGCTTGAAACAACCCTGGCAACACTCGGCAAGCTTGAAAAGTATGAAGGACACTTACTGAATTGGTATCACACACAAACACTTCAACCATTACACCCTAAATATGTTTCGTCTGTTGATAGTGGTAATTTAGCGGGACATCTTATTGCACTGGCCAACACATTGGAGGCATGGCAGGTTCAAGTTGAACAGCGTGTTGAGCCGAATATTAAACAGGCGCTTCATGATAATTTACTGCTGCTAGACGCAGCTATTATGAACGTTGAGCCACCACAAAAGCACTATTCCCAATGCCGAGTTGAGCTACTCAATTTACTAAATTTATTAGAAGATCAAGACAGCAACGCAACTTATGATTTGGTAAGCGTAGAGAAAACCCTTCATAAATTATTATCACTACTGACTAGCAAAGAAACGTCAATCGACGCAAATATCAACTACTGGTTACAAAACACAATTAATCGTATAGAGACTGCGAGACAAGACAAACAGATTTTATCTGTTGCCCAGGACAGTCTGAAAGCACGGTTTGAGTACATTGCTTCTTATGCTCGCTCACTTGCAATGGGCATGAACTTCCACTTCTTATTTAACCAAGAGAAGATCTTACTCAGTATCGGGTATTCTGTTGATAGAGACCAATTAGATACTGGTTGCTATGACTTATTAGGTTCTGAAGCGCGTTTGGCTAGTCTGTTTGCCATCGCCAAAAACGACATTCCTTCAAAGCACTGGTTTCACCTGGGTCGCACAGCATCGCCTGTTGGATTCAGCGCAGCTCTGTTGTCGTGGTCAGGTTCAATGTTTGAATATCTCATGCCATCCTTAGTTATGCGAGCTCCGTTTGGCAGCCTGATTGCCAATACAAATGAAATGGCTGTATTACAACAACGGCGTTACGGCAGACACCTTAATATCCCGTGGGGCATTTCTGAGTCGGCATTTAATGCACGGGACTTAGAATTTAACTATCAATATTCAAATTTTGGTGTGCCTAGCTTAGGGCTTAAGCGTGGCCTTGCCGACAGTATTGTGGTGTCCCCTTATTCAAGCGCGCTTGCCGCAATGGTAGACCCCAACAGTGCCGTAAAAAACTTTAGAAAACTGGAGTCTTTAGGGTGTTTGGGGGTATATGGTTTCTACGAAGCTGTCGATTTCACCCCCTCAAGACAGCCCAAAAATGCAAAGCATACGGTGATTGAAAGCTATATGGCGCATCATCAGGGCATGACCATTGTCGCCATCAACAATGCACTCAACAATGGCATTATGCGCAATCGATTTCACAGCGAGCCAATGATTGGCGCCTGTGAATCGCTACTTCAAGAACGTATTCCCCGTAATGTCTCACTAAAGCGTCCTTTAGCTCAGCGAGATAGCGTTGTGCAAAATATCTCGCCATCGAAATCCACATCACGGAAATTTAGCCCAGATAAAAACGGCCCAAGACAAACAAATATACTGTCAAACGGCAGGTATACTGCAATGGTAACATCAGCTGGTAGTGGTTATAGCGTGTGGAAAAATATCGTAATCACACGCTGGAATGGCGATACCACCACCGACGATGACGGCATGTTTTTCTTCGTTCACGACGTAAAATCGAAGCAAACCTATTCGCCATCAATACAACCGTTGCTCGCTGAAAACAGCGAAAATTGTGGCGGATACATGGCCGAATTTGCCGAAGACTATGCCCATTATGAAGCAATTCACGATAAGATAAAAAGCAGCGTAGACGTAATTGTTACCAGTGAATGCGATGGTGAGGCTCGTCAGCTAAAAGTTAGCAATACTTCGCTTACTACCAAACATGTTGTTATAACCTCTTTCAATGCGCTGGCACTTGCGCCTAGGGAAACTGATAGTGCTCACCCTGCTTTTTCTAAAATGTTTGTACAAACAAGCGTGCTCAATGAGCGCAATGCACTCATCGCAACAAGGCGAAAACGTGCGCCTGAAGAACCTGAAATATGGGTTGCTAATTTTGCTGTAGTGAGCGACCAAGTAGTTAATGAGTTCGAGTTTGACACGAGTAGGCTGACCTTTATAGGTAGAGGTAAGTCTATACACAATGCAAAGGGAAACGAAGTATTACACAAAGATCTTAATAGGCTTGGCGGTTCAAGCGGCGCGGTTATCGACCCAGTATTTGTGTTAAGGCATCACATTAATATTCCCGCAGGAAAACAAGTAACAATAACCTACTGGCTATTAGTCGCATCTTCTCGTAAAAGCTTACTGTCACTTATCGATCAACACGCTGATACCTATTCGTTTGAGCGCGCTAAAACCATGGCATGGACACAAGCACAACTCTTACTAAGGCACCTGGGTATAGACAATGATGAAACCGCAACCTTCCAAAAAATTGCAACACCGCTACTTTACTTAGATACCCGGGACAAGCAGCAAAAGACAGTACCTTTACCGGTGAAAAGTATAAAGCATGTGTTATGGCAAGAGGGCATCTCTGGCGAACTCCCCATTGTGGTAATGCGAATATATGAAAGTGCTGATATCAAACATGTAGAGCAGCTATTGCGTGCACACGAGTATTGGAAGCTAAAAATGCTGTATGTGGATATCGTGATCATCAATGAACAGCGTTCAACCTATTTCCACAGTTTACAAGACGCTATTGAAACCGCAGTGCGTTGCAGTCAATCGCACGCTTATCAATCGGATGAACAGATCCGCCCTGCACAATGCTATGTACATATTCTGCGTTATGATCAAATTTCAACAAACTTGCTTAATACCATCATGCATGCCGCTAGACTGGTGATTGACGCTCGGGATGGAGATTTAGAAACGCAATGTCACCGCCTTCTTGAAACGGACCTTACAGGCAAATCATACGCTAACGAAAACGTTCCAAAACAAACGCGATGTATGACGCCGTCAACGTTAGACAAAACAGATATTTCCACTCTTTCTTTTTTCAACGGCACAGGCGGATTTGATACCAAAAAAAACGAGTACGTTATTCAATTAAACAACGGTCATACTCCTCCTGCCCCATGGATAAATATAATCGCCAATGACGATTTCGGTTTTCAGATTGGTGAGGATGGAAACGGCTACACATGGGCCAAAAATAGCCGCGATAACCAGTTAACTCCTTGGCACAACGATCCGGTGTGTAACCCGTGCGTCGACAACTGGTATGTGAGAGATGAGGAAACACTCGCGCTAAGCAGCGCAGCCAACCAACCTATTCAGGATGGCGGTGAATACGAGGTGCGCCACGGCTGGGGCTACAGTGTTTTTTCACACCATGCCGACCAACTCTACATGGAGTCCACCCATACCGTAGTGCAAAACGCCCCTGTAAAAATGGTGCGTCTATCGGTTCAAAATACGGGGAAACGGGAACGTAAACTATCAATTACCAGCTACATTGAGTGGGTACTGGGTAACGACAAGTATGACAGCGGGCCTTTCATAAGCACATCATTCGAGCACGACTTTCATGCCATTATTCTGTCCAATCCGTTTTCCACCGAATTTTATGAAAGTGAAGCATTTGTGATGCTTCAAAATGAGCTGAGTGAATGGACCACCGATCGTACAGAATTCTTAGGGCAATATGGTAACCCAACTAACCCTAATGCTTTAGCCGTAGATACGCAGATGAAAAAACGTGTTGGACATGGGTTCGATACCTGTTCGGCCCTGCAAACAAAGTTCACCCTTCAGCCGAACGCCTCCCACGATGTAGTACTGGTTTTTGGTTACGCAAGCAGCCATACCCACGCCCTTACTTTAATGAAACGCTATAAGCACAAGAGTTTCGACGCTGTGCTACAGAAGACGAGAGCCTATTGGCTACATCTGCTCACGCATGTACAGGTAGATACCCCTGACCAAGCAACTAACCTAATGCTGAACGGCTGGCTGAATTATCAAACGATGAGTAGCCGAATTCTAGCGCGCTGCGGCTTTTATCAGGCCAGTGGCGCTTTTGGGTTTCGCGACCAATTGCAAGATGGTATGTCAATGCTATGGCACAGTCCCCAGCGGGTGCGCGAACATATATTGCGCGCCGCGTCTCGACAGTTTAAAGAGGGAGACGTTCAACACTGGTGGCTTCCACTTACAGGGCGAGGAGTGAGAACCCATATTTCTGATGACAGAATATGGTTGGTAGTCGCGGCAACCCATTATGCTAAAAACACCCAAGACCAAGACATTTGGCAAGTGCAAATACCTTTCCTTGAAGGACCACTTCTAGATCTAGAATCCCATGACGCTTTTTTCATGCCGAACAGCAGCGATGATACCGCAAGCTTATTAGATCATTGTATCTTGTCGATAAACGCAGCGCTTGCCACTAGAGGGGAACATGGCTTACCACTAATTGGCACGGGTGATTGGAACGACGGCATGAACGGTATCGGCAAACTGGGCAAGGGGGAAAGCGTGTGGCTAGGCTGGTTTGTTTTATATGCCATTGACCAGTTAATTGCACTTCCATCACCTTATTGTCAGCAGAAACTAATGCCTCACAAAGGACTGTGGCAACAAGCCTCTCGAGAACTCACTAACGCAATAGAGCAACACGCCTGGGATGGTGAGTGGTACCGACGCGCCGTTTTCGATAACGGTATCTGGCTAGGCTCTCAGCTTAATGATGAATGCAAAATTGACGCTATTTGTCAGTCGTGGGCAGTGCTTTCAAATCGCGCAATTCCCAAAAGAGCCAACAAAGCCATGAAAATGGCGTCTCAGTATCTGATAAGAAAAGAGCTCGGCTTGGCGCTGCTATTTACCCCTCCTTTCGAAAAAACCATTTTGGAGCCGGGCTACATAAAAGGTTACCCCGCAGGTTTTCGAGAAAACGGGGGGCAATACACCCACGCGGCAGTCTGGTCAGTCATGGCGCTGTGTAAGCAAGCAAAAATAGATCAGGCTTTTGAGCTCTTTTCCATGCTAAACCCCATCAACCACGCGCTAAATGAAGCGCATTGTACCCAATACAAAGTTGAGCCTTACGTTATGGCGGCAGACATCTATTCTGTGCCGCCCCATTGCGGTAGAGGTGGCTGGACTTGGTACACAGGGGCCGCAGGTTTAATGTACCAAGCGGGGCTCTCTTTCCTACTAGGCATAGAGAAGCGAGGGAACGCATTAGAAATAACACCGCAGTTACCGTCACAGTGGGATCAATTTAGCGTAACGATAGATATGGATAAAGCACACTATGTGATAGAGGTA
Organism: Gammaproteobacteria bacterium; assembly: GCA_018222405.1. Lineage (GTDB taxonomy): Bacteria > Pseudomonadota > Gammaproteobacteria > Enterobacterales > Alteromonadaceae > Alteromonas. The sequence continues at coordinate 147,279 of JAAFAI010000008.1, forward strand.
ATGAGAGACACGCAAGAGGCGAGAATCGTCTATACAGATAAAGCATCTCACACGCTTAACGAGCGCAAAACTTCATCTTATGCTAATGAAAAGTGGGACGTCTATATCGACGAAGAGAAGCATAGCTTCACCACAAATATCGCGTTTCCACTGTTAGCAGGCAAGCATCATGTCAGAATTTTAATAAAAGACTAGGTAATGTGGTTCAGCGCACAGAGGTGCTACATACAGCGAGTATCTTGGTGACAGAATTTACACTTAAGGATATACCTAATGACGCGATTTCACGTATTTTTAACTGTTGTCGTTTTAGCGACGCCGCTAGCAGGATGTAATAAACAGGCAATTGATAGCGACAAAGTGCCGGGTTCAACAACAATTGACGCGCCTTCAATACAAAAGACTCCCCCCGCGTATCAGCAAGAAGATTTGGCAAAGGAGATTCGCGCGAGACTTAACACACTGGGCATGAATGTCGCCAATGACATCATCGTCGATGCGGTCAATAATGACATTATCCTTTCTGGCAGAGTTACGTCTGAGAAGCAAAAACAAATGGTATTAAATGCTGTCCGAGAAATTGAGGGCATCAATGTCATTACCGACGAAATTTTAGTGGCTGCGATAGATTAAGACTTCGCTTCGAAACCGCCACAACTGAAAGGAGTACCGAGATGCCGACTCAGATAAACAGACCATCAAATAATCCGCGGTAAAGCGGTCAAACCGGAGGACCTCCATCTGATTTGGAAAAAATACCCTAAGGATATTCATGGCACACCACCTGGCCACATCGCTGAAAACTTAATACATCAGGACAAGGAAATTTCATAGGCTTTATGTGTGACAGCGTACGGAACATAGCGAAATAAAGCACTATATTGTTATCTCACTAGCGACAATCTTGCCGGTAGTGAAAAAACCGAGGTACTTATGCAAAACCCCAATAAAGACACCAAACCTGTGCAAGAAAAAAAACATGCAAAAAGAAATGAGCCGCAAAAACAACAGCCTCAGCAAGAGCAAAAGAAATAGCCATCCTTGTTATTAATATAGCGACCTTTCGCACATGGTCCGAGTTAATTCCAATTACTTATTAATTGCTAAATGCCTTTGATTCGCCTGTGATTTACCCCAGGAAATTCCTGGGGTTTCTAGGGGGGGCTGACCTTTGGTGTACGAATATTGTTCTGTGAACACGAAAGCAAATAGCACGAATAACTAATGCTAAAAATTCAATAGAGCCCCCAGCTTTGCTTACTGACTTTTAGCTAGGCCAGACTCAGTCAAACAGGCAACGTATCATGATTGATCCATTCTAAAACGACTTATTTTTTCAGCCACTACATATTTGCTTAGCAAAAAATTTACCAGATAATTCGGAACTGAACTTATGCATCCTACAAACCGAGTCGCATGGCGGGAAAGATACCAGGATACCTTAACCACGTCTGCAGGATCACATCGCTATTGGTCATTACCTAAGTTAGCAAAAGATTTTAATTTTGTATTAAACGAGCAGCCTTTGGTTGTGCGTATATTTATAGAAAATCTCATGCGTCACTATGGAAAGAATGGTGAAGTTGAAGATAATTTAATTCCAGACTGTATCAAAGCCCTAACTACTTTTGATCGCTCAACAAACGTAGAGTTCCCATTCCATCCGCGACGTATTTTAATGCAGGACTATACTGGGGTTCCTGCAATAGTTGATCTAGCGGCTATGCGGGATGCCATATTAAGGATGGGAGGCAATGCAAACAATGTTAATCCGTTATGCCCGGTCGATTTGGTGATCGATCATTCAGTGACTGTTGAACAAGCTGGGTGCGCTGGCGCCGTAGAGTTCAATCGTCAACGAGAGATAGAACGTAATCAGGAGCGTTATCAATTTTTAAAATGGGCTGAGCAATCATTCGATAATCTAAGAGTGGTTCCCCCCGGTCGAGGTATTTGCCATCAGATAAATCTGGAATATTTTGCCCAGGTCGTAAGTTGTGAAGACGACGAGTTGTTCCCTGATACCGTAATAGGTACCGACAGTCATACCACCATGATTAATGGTTTAGGTGTACTTGGTTGGGGGGTTGGTGGAATAGAAGCCGAAGCTGTGATGCTGGGCCAGCCATTGACTCTAAACTTGCCGCAGGTAGTCGGCGTAAAATTAGAAGGAAAATTGTCGGCGGGTTCGACCGCGACCGACCTTGCTCTCAGTATTACAGAAATATTACGACGTCATGGTGTTGTTGGAAAATATGTCGAGTTTTATGGTCCTGGAGTATTGCTATTGAGTGTCGCAGATCGCGCAACAGTAGCCAATATGGCACCAGAATACGGGGCGACTTGTGCACTGTTTCCAATCGATAGCAAAGTGATTGAATACCTGAGCTTAACCAATCGTCCTGAGTCTCTTATAACACAAGTAAAGGCATATGCGTCTGTTCAGGGATTGTTCTACACAAATGATAATGCAGAAATTGTATACCAGGAAAATATCGTCATCGATGTGTCTGAAATAGCGACATCATTAGCCGGCCCAAAACGCCCGCAGGATCGACTGGCGTTATCTGAAATCAAAGATAAAACACTGGATGAGCTGCTTATTGCCGGACACCTGATTCCGGAGGCAACGAGTCTTATGCGGCGTAAGCCCAATTTGAAACATAAAAAATTAAACGATGGCGATATAGTTATTGCAGCTATCACCTCTTGTACTAACACATCAAATCCGCATGTAATGCTACTGGCGGGGTTATTGGCAAAAGCCGCCGTTGAGCGAGGTTTGTCTGTCAATCCAAATGTGAAAACATCACTCGCTCCAGGCTCCCAGGTTGTCGCCCGCTATTTAGATAATACAGGGCTTCAGGCTTACCTTGATTTGTTGGGGTTCAATCGGATCGGTTTTGGCTGCACAACCTGTATTGGCAATTCCGGCCCTCTGAATGGCGAACTTGAAGCTGAAATTGACAGTCAGCAATTAAAAGTAAGTGCCGTGTTGTCTGGCAACCGCAACTTTGAAGGGCGAATTCATCCCTCAGTGCAGCTAAACTGGCTAATGTCGCCGCCACTGGTTATTGCTTTTGCCCTTGTTGGGCATACCCGTATTAATTTGACCGAAGAGCCTTTAGGTATTGATAAAGCAGGCCAAAATGTCTTTTTATCTGAACTTTGGCCCTCTGAAGAGCTTGTTACAGAGATGTCAAAGCAGGTTACTCAAGAGCTTTTTGAAGAGGCTTACAAGGGCCTTCTGGAAGGCGATGACAACTGGAAAAAATTAGAGGTTAAGAAATCCGTCTGTTATCCATGGATGAAAGGCTCGACGTATATTCGCCACCCGCCTTTTTTATCTAAGGCATATACTCCCGAGTCAATAAAGTCAGCTCGACTTTTGGCAATTCTCGGTGACTCAGTCACTACCGACCATATTTCGCCTGCAGGCAATATCGGCGAAACCAGCCCGGCTGGCAAATATCTTCGCGCGAATAATGTTAAACCTTGGTATTTTAACAGTTACGGAGCCAGGCGCGGTAATCACGAAGTAATGGTAAGAGGAACGTTTGCCAATGCCCATCTCAAAAATAGTATGGTCTATCCTGCTCACGGCGGACTAACACGTTACTTTAGCAATCACAGTAACAGCACTGCAAATGTTCCTATATATGACGCAAGTCAGAAATATATTAAAGAAAATACGCCACTAGTGGTCTTTGCGGGCAAGGAGTACGGAACAGGTTCAAGTCGTGATTGGGCTGCCAAAGGCTGTTTGCTGCTGAATGTAAAAGCTGTAATTGCTGAATCATTTGAGCGAATTCATCGAAGCAATCTGACAATGATGGGCATACTGCCACTGCAGCTTAGCGAAAATATGACGGTAAATGAACTTCAACTAAACGGTAACGAAATTGTTCACATTGATTGGGATAGCCGTTTATCGCCAGGACAAACATTAAAGCTGACAATCCAAGGTCGTACTAATGAACAGAAAATACTGTCGGTCATTGCGCGCATCGATAATGAGCGTGAACTTGATTACTTTCTTTCCGGAGGCGTCCTGAATTATGTAGCTTCGCAGTATATCGAACCGCGTTACGACTAAAAGTTATTTGACTCCCACCACTTTTCCATTAAACACATATTGCCTAAAAAGCGATCTTGTCCGGAGTGTGTGCAAACGTACATATAACGTTTTCTCAATAGCGCATACTGATCCTTCAGTGTCTTTGTAACCCGTACAATCTCTGATTGAACTGCGATTTGTAGTCCCATTTTTTCTCCTTGAGGTTGTCTGATCTCCCTGCGGGTTTATCGATTAGTTACTGGCTGATGTGTATCAGCATTTCCATAAACAATAAACCAGGAATTAAAAATGAAAAAATACGATCATCCAACGCCTATTCTGCACAGCATGCGTCGATTAGGGCTCATAATAAGTGTCGCCGGCCTTATCGTTCTGCTAAACGCCTGTGTCAGTAGTCAATCACCTCCCACCCAAGCAATATGGGCCGCTGAGGCGGCTATTAATCAAGCAGACAGGGCCAGAGTCAATGAATATGCAGCGGCTGAGCTATTGCAAGCCAGAGACATTTTAAACCGGGCTAACCTGGCCATCAGCGAAAATAAAATGAAACGAGCCGGCCAGTTAGCAAAACAATCGCAAGTGACAGCGCAACTCGCTTTGGTCAGAGCTGAGTTAGTAAAGGCACAAGTCGTTAACGCAGAAATGGCGAAAAGCATTACTCAACTTGCACAGGAAATACAACGTAATCAGAGAGAAAAGCTATGAACATTGTCAATTATCAATATACCCTGTTAACCGCTGGCATCACCCTGTTAATCAGCGCTTGCACCAGTATCCCAACCAGATATGCCGGCGCAGATCCGGTTACAGAACGCCTTAATCTTCTGGAAAGTAATCAGGAACTTGCGTCCCAAGCCCCGATGGCTATGACCGATGCGCGAGCAGCGGTGCTTAGCGCCCAGCAGTACCAGAAAGATCCGGCAGATTCAGCGCATCTTCTGTATATCGCCGAACGCAGAGTCGACATTGCCGAAGCGGAATCTCAACGCCGCTATTTGGAGCAGCAGCGCAAAGAGTTATCCGCAGAACGCGATGCCATGCAACTGCAGGCCAGAACAAACGAGACTAAGTGGGCCAGATTAGAAGCCAACCAGGCCAAAGCGGATAGCCTTGAAGCGCGAGGGCAAGCCGAGCAGGCTCAATCAGATTCTGCATCAGCACAACGGGATTTGAATATTGCGGAACAGGATGTGGTCATTGCAAACAAACAAGTCACAAAAATGCAGCATCAGCTCAAAGAACTGCATGCAAGAAAGGATGCTAGAGGCACGGTAGTGACGCTGGGGGATGTACTGTTTGATTTCAGCAAAGCGGATATTAACCCAAATGCAATATCGCACCTGGCTAAACTCGCTGCATTCCTTAATACAAACAGCGATCGCATAGTGACTATTGAAGGTCACACCGATAATACCGGTGATCCCAATTTTAATGTGCAACTCTCGCAACGTCGGGCCGATGCGGTTAAAGAGTTCCTGCAAAGCCAGGGGGTGGCAGGTCAACGCCTGCAAGCCGTTGGTAAGGGTTCCACGTTTCCGGTCAACGACAATACAACGATCAAGGACAGGCAGCAAAACAGACGGGTAGAAGTCATTATCACCGACCCCATCACGGAATAGGGCAAATCAAACCGTCATAAGCAGGCCAGGATTATTAACGGGAGAGTGTGTGTCAGCGTACGGAACACTGCGAAATAAAGCACTATATTGTTATCTCACTATCGACAATCTTGCCGGTAGTGAAGAATCCGAGGCTCTTATGCAAAACTCGACGAAAAACACAAAACCCGACCAGGGAATAAAACCTGCACAGGTAAATGAACCGCCAAAACTGCAACCTCAGGACGTTCAGGAGCAAAAACAAAAGCCATTCAAATTGTTGATATTGCGAAATTACGCGCATGGCCCGAATTAATTTACATTTATGATTACTGACCGAATGCCTCTGATTCGCCTGTGCTTTACCCCAGGAAGGTGCTGGATTCTTTTAGGAATATCTTACCCTGATTTATCAAGGATAGTGTCTATCCGTGAGCTCAATAGCGAATGGCACTGAGCGCAAAGTGTCACTTGGCAGGATAATACCCGGAAGTTGTTAATGAGCGCTATGCTCACAGCAGTTTCAATTCGGATGACCGTAGCGATTAAAACAGTGGAGCAACTTTATATGCACATTATGCCAATCAAGTTACTATTGGTTGAAAGTGACCCAGTGTTGGCCGCTCGCATACAGCTATCGCTGAATGCCATGTCATGTCAGGGTTTTCAAGTCATATTAAGTCGAAATATTGCTGATGCAACACGGCAACTTAACCGGCGATATTTTGATCTTGTTCTGCTGGATATGTCCGCTACCAACGGGGATAGGTTGGAATGTTTTGAAGCCTCAATAGCACTGGCCCCCAGGACGTTGTTTATTCTTCTGTGCGTAAAAAAAGATGTGCCTATTGCGCTTAGGGCAATACGCAGAGGAGCCAGTGATTATGTCGACAAGAGCCTGCTTAACCGGGATCTACTTGAACGCGTTATTAGCTATAACCTGGCCAGCAAACGTGCCAACAATATATTGCGGGTATCAATTTCTGGCATTAAGGCAATTGGTGAGGCATGCCCACAAGGGATTATGATAGCCGATTTATCCGGCCTTATTACTTACACCAACACTGCATATCAACGTCTGAGCGGACTTCACGCTGAGCAGCTACGTGGACTCTTCTGGGCGGAATCGATACATCCGCTGGATCGCCTGAGAATACAACAAGAGTGGAGCGAAGTTTTGCAAACACAAGTGTCTTTCCAAACTCAGGTCAGGATGTTGCACCAGGATCTGACGATTCGCCATGCCAGGGTGAATGGCGCCTTTTTGCATGATCACAAAAAGCTGCATGGACACGTACGCATTCTGGAAGAGTTCACTCCAGATATAGTACGGGAAGCCCCGCAATGAATATTGAAATTATTTTTTAATGTCAAAATAATCTCATCGTCGGACTTAAAGCGGCTAGCGTAAATCTTGTAAACTCCGTGGTGTAACGAACAGAGGATCAATGTTTTAGCGGTTAATTTGTTGCTAGGGTCTGTTGTTTACCTTTGCTGTTCACTTTTGCAGCGGTTCGTAGCCGACTAACGTGCGCCTTGTCTAAATGGCGCACACTAGCCGGTTACCGGGCGCTGCCCGAAGGGGTTGTTATAGAAGCATTTTACTCTTTGTCACAGTCCTTTGACTTAGCCCACTAGGCCTACAGAACTGTTTCGCGATTAAAATGCTTCCATTTAGACCAAAATTTACTCACCAAAGGTCAACGACCTAGGCGAGCACAACGCATCTCCTGGTTCGTCACCATTGTTTTTCTATAATTGGAGAGTTACGTGACCGCTACCCCCTCCCTACCAGTGACTAACGAACTCATAAATTGCCTGTCGAATATACAAAGTAAATGGTTGATATCTCACTCCAAGCTCGTGGAACTTAAATTCGGGCAAATACTCAACACTACGGATAGGCCCATAGCAAATGTCTATTTCCCGCTAACCGGGTTTATATCCATGTTTGTTGAGATGACTGATGAACGGCCGGTAGAAATGGGGCTAATCGGCAGTGAAGGAATGCTCGGTGCCACACTATCACTGGGCAAACTAAACGCCCCCATGCTGGCAGTTGTTCGAGGCCCTGGAAAAGCGTTGCAAATCGATGCAATGGTATTTTGTCAGTATTTGAAAACCAATGCCTCACTACAAGAAATTTTACAACGTTACCTCTATGTTTTAATACAACAACTTTCACTAGCCGGTGCGTGTATGCACTCGCATGAGGTGTCGCAACGATTGGCTCGCTGGTTGTTAATGGTGCAGGACCGGTGTCACGCCAGTCAGTTCAATTTAACCCATCAGCATTTGGCCGAAATGATTGGCGTTCGTCGCAGCGCGGTAACTATTGCCGCAGGGGTATTTCAGCGCACGGGATTGATCAGATACAGCCGTGGGCAAATTGAGGTGCTCTCTCGAGCGGGTCTCGCGCACGCATCATGCCAATGCTATTTTGCTTCGCTAAGCCTTCAAAAGAAAGAATTTCATACACCACATATCAACAAGACCTAACGCGTCAGCCATTCGGTGTTATACCAACATCAGATGAAAAAAGTAAAGTATCGCCCGCTTATGTTTGCTATCGAACATACGTTCACAAAGAGTTAGCGTAGGCTATCAAAATCTAATCACCCACAGAGGCTTGCCGCTATGGCGAAGACTTATAATGAGCATCAACAATCGCCATTCAGTATTGAAGGTAACACTGACCGATAAAGTCAGCATTTTTACGCCGCTCATTAATCCCTATTGGCCAAAAGCACATGCCAACACTAGCGAAGCATATGAGCTATTCAGATTATTACCCGTGGCTGGAACCCTTTATGTTGACAGGCGTAGTAACTGCCATCAGAGTGGAACAGGAAAACTCCCCAACAGCGTTAACTGCCATTGGCCCAAAGCGTTGGTTTCTCCACATGAGAAAGGGTAAGGGCTCTAACGTATTGTTCCTGAATTTATAATCGGTATTAACTCCAGGTGTTCATCTGAGTAATAGCGGTAATACCAATATTAACTGACGAGTCTCAGCAGCTTAATCAAGGTCACCTGAGATAAGGCGTTATATGACACATCCAACAGAAAATACATTGCTCAACGCATTACCCGATGAGAGTAAACAACGGTTATTTTCTCAAATCCGTCTGGTTGAATTACCGCTCGGAAAAGTCATCTATGATGCGGGACAGAATGTATCCATGGTGTATTTCCCAACTGACAGTATTGTATCCTTGCTATCGACCATGGCGGATGGCTCATCGGCTGAAATATCCGTAGTAGGCAATGAAGGTTTAGTTGGCATTGCCGTATTTATGGGTGGCGAAAGTACGCCTAATCGCGCCATTGTGCAAAGTGCCGGCGTTGCCTACCGCTTGCCCGCTGCGCTGTTACGCAGCGAATTTAACAATAATCAGACAGTTCGTATGCTGTTGCTGCGCTATACACAGGCGCTGATAGCTCAGATGGCACAAACCGCAGTGTGCAACCGGCATCACTCCATCGACCAGCAACTCTGTCGATGGCTATTGTTGTCTCTTGATCGTTTATCTACCAACAAACTGACCATGACTCAGGAGCTGATTGCCAACATGTTAGGTGTCAGACGCGAAGGTGTCACAGAAGCCGCTGGCAAACTACAAAAGCTTGGCGTAATTACGTATCGTCGCGGTCATATCACGGTGACCAACAGAGAGAAACTAGAAGCACTTTGCTGTGAATGTTATGCCGTGGTGAAAAATGAGACCGACAGACTGGAAGCCTATTAACCGAGTCTGATTGTATCGGCTAACCGCTCTGACGTTAAAATGTAAACGCAATCGTAATAGCGCCAAACATTGTTCCGCTAACATAACATAACCAGAGGCAACGATTATGCCGCAAGTCAATGAGAACCCTCCTCCACCCAATCCATGGAAAGGCAAGGGAGATCCACCTGATTTAGATAAACTGGCAAAGCAATTTTGCAAGCGGGTGAAAAAACTGCTTCCAGGCGGCAGCCCACCGGCGTTTTTTACTCTCTTATTGGTCTTTGTGATTGGCGCTGCGTTATGGAGCGCCATTTATACCGTTCCCAGTGATTCTGTTGCGGTAGTTCAACGCTTTGGCAAATATATCGACAATGTACCGCCGGGGCTGCACTTCCGATTTCCTTTTGGTATCGAGACGACCCAGGTTGTGCCCGTCAAGAGACAATTAAAGCAAGAGTTTGGGTTTACTACACCCAATGCGACAGACCCAATGCAGAGCCCTCGTGGTAACGACGCAAAGCGCGAAACGCAAATGGTTACCGGTGATTTAAATGCAGCGTTGGTGGAATGGGTGGTGCAATACCGTATTTCTGATCCCGTTAAGTTTTTGTTTGAGGTCAGGGAACCCAGTGAAACGCTGCGCTATGTATCTGAAGCGGTAATGCGTGAGGTGGTTGGTGACCGAACTGTGGATGAAGTCATCACTATTGGCCGTCAGGAAATTGAATCTGAAGCCTTGCTGAAAATGCAGGCCACATCAAGTAAATATGCCATGGGTATTAGTATTGATCAGGTGCAGTTAAAAAACATCAATCCTCCCGAACCCGTTCAGGAGTCTTTCAATGAAGTCAATCAGGCTCAGCAGGAAAAAGAAAAACTGATTAACGAAGCACGGCGAGACTACAACAAAGTGATTCCCCTGGCTGAAGGAGAAAAAGATCAACGTATCAGAGAAGCAGACGGCTACCGGCTTAAACGCATTAACGAAGCCAAAGGTGACACAGCCCGATTCAATGCGTTGTTTGCCGAATATGAAAAGGCACCAGAGGTCACGCGTCGGCGCATCTATCTTGAAACTATGCAAAAGGTGATGCCTAACGTCACCACCAAATTTATTCTGGATACGGAATCTCAGGGCATCTTGCCACTGCTAAATCTGGAGACGAAAGAGGTTACTGATCATGAATAAAGTCAACTTGCTAACGGCATCCGGTATCGTCTTGATGGCAGTGATAGTCTGGGTTCTAAACAGTGCGTTATACGCAGTCGGAGAGGTTGAGCAAGTCGTAGTTACCCAGTTTGGTAAGCCGGTGGGCGAGCCGATTGTAACAGCAGGCTTGCAGTATAAAATACCATTTATTCAACAGGTTAACCCTATTGAAAAACGAGTGTTGGAATGGGACGGCAACCCATCTGATATGCCGACTAAAGATAAGCTCTATATCTCTGTGGATTTATTTGCGCGCTGGCGGATCGTCGATCCATTACAATATTTTTTACGCCTGCGTGATGAACGCAGCGCGCAGTCCAGACTGGATGACATACTCGGTAGCGAAACCCGTAACGCAGTAGCCAAACACGAATTGATAGAAATTATCCGAACCACTAAAGACCGCGTTCCGCAACGGGACGAACTGCTGAGCGACGCCGAAAAAATACTGAACATGGGCACACTGGTGCCTATTAGCAAAGGGCGCAAAGTGGTAGAGAATGAGATTTTTCATTCGGCTGCAGAAAAAGTCGGCGTGTTTGGCATTGAATTGTTAGACATACGCTTTAAACGGATTAACTACAACGCCAGTGTGCGCCCCAAAATTTACGATAGGATGGTTAGTGAGCGGCGACAAATTGCCGAACGCTTTCTTTCGGAAGGGCATGGCGAAGCGGCCAGAATTCGCGGAAACCGTGAACGTGATTTGAATAAAATTCAGTCCGAGGCTTATCAGCAAGTTGAAGAAATTCGCGGTCAGGCCGACGCCATTGCCGCCCAGATATATTCCGATGCCTATAACCAAAGTGCAGAAGCCGTAAAGTTTTATGAATTCACCCGAACCATGGCGGCGCTTCCTTCCATCGTAAACGATGGTACAACGCTTATATTGTCAACAGAAAGCGACATGTTTCAGTATCTCAAAACCTCATCTTCTGAGAAAAACTAGCACGAAGCCTAAAAGGAGAAATAGATATCCAATGACTCCGACGTGTAGTTACAGCTATCAGCGAACTGATAATTCCAATTCGCACGAGAGATTACCCACTCAGCAATACTGGCCGGTTTTCTGGCCAGGCTTGGTCGCAATTTCACGATTTCAGGCATCGACGCTGATATCTTTGGGAGTCATAATCAGTGAAGACAACAACCCTGTAAAGGCTGCCCCAATTATTACCCATACTTCGAACACTCTCTTTCACTTTATGGGCTCCCCAAAGCGAAAATGGCGGGATGCTGTTTATCACGGCAACATTAACCTTCATCAAATGACATATTTGTCTCTGGAGACTAATCCTGATGAGGATAAAAGCGCTTACTAATTTCTTACTTGCAGATAACAGAGGCAATGCAGAGCAGTTACCACAGTCGCCGATAGACTGGATAACTCAACCGTTAGGCCGTTTCTTCAAAATAGAGGCAGCAGCAGGGTTAGTACTCCTTCTGTTCACGCTGCTGGCACTGTACTTAGCCAATTCCCAGTTCAGCGCACAATTTGCCGCGCTATGGGAAATCCCTATTGGTATCTCTGTTGGCTCCCTCTCATTTGAACGGTCGCTGCATGCATGGATAAACGATGCAGTTATGACACTGTTTTTCTTTCTCATCGCCTTAGAGCTTAAGCGTGAGCTGGTTTTAGGCGAGTTACGTAAACCAAAACTCGCCTTATTGTCTATTTCTGCGGCAGCAGGCGGCATGATAGTACCCGCCAGTATCTATTTGCTTTTCCAGTTTGGACAAGCCGGTCAGCACGGCTGGGGGACAGTAATGGCGACAGACACCGCGTTCGTTATTGGTTGCCTGGCCTTGTTAGGTACACGCATCCCAAAGAGTCTGCGCATCTTTATGTTATCGTTGGCTATCGTAGACGATCTTGGTGCCATTATGGTCGTTGCGCTGGGCTATGGTAATACCCTTGACTGGTTATTTTTAGGAGCTGCATTTATCGGCTTAGTCATCATTAAATGTATGTCTTCTTTAGGCATTCGCAGTCTGGCTTTATTCTTCGCTGCAGGCAGCATACTCTGGCTAATGATTGATGCAGCAGGTATTCATCCAACCGTCACCGGCGTGGTACTGGGTCTGATGACACCCACGTCAAGATGGGTGAGTGATAACAAACTGCATGATATTGTCAATGCTCTATGGCGGCCGATAGCGAAAGAATATACAGACCAAACGCATTTGCATACCAGACTATTAAGAACTGCTGAGTCTGCCGCCCGTGAAGCGTTATCACCGGTAGAGCGACTAGAGTTCTTACTCCATCCATGGGTTGGTTTTGTTGTTATGCCATTGTTTGCATTCGCCAATGCAGGTATTCCCTTGAATAATCAGGACATGCCTACTTCGATTGTACTGGCTATATTCTTTAGTTTTGTCCTGGGTAAACCAGCAGGCATTTGTTTGTTTAGTTGGTTTGCCATACAGACTAAACTAGCTGAACGTCCGGCAGATTTGTCCTGGGGATTAATTTTAGCAGGCGGTATTTTAGCTGGTATTGGTTTCACCATGGCCATCTTCATCGCTAATCTCGCTTACGCTCCCGAGCAAATCAATGCCGCAAAATTAGGGATTCTTACTGCGTCCTTATTTTCATCTGTTATCGGTATCGCTTTGTTATTTTTCATTTCCGGCAAAAATCAAACGGCGGGCAAATCTAAGGAACAAAAAATGTCAACCAAGCGGCTACAATACCCACTATAGATTAACGGTTAATCTAGCAGGGGAATTCACCAGAAGATAGGGGATTATCAACTTACAGAAAGTCCGCTTATTGGTAAGGCCTAATGTTGATACAGTCGTTAAATGCATATGTAGCAGATGGAGAACCTTATGCGCTAGTGCGGTTTGCGCGCGTAAAAAATTACCTTAAGTTACTGAAAGAGTTATGCGCAGCTTTTGTTATAACTCTCGTTGTGTATTTTTTCTTTCCAGGTCTTCTCGATAAGTTAGGGCCTGGTGCATTTATCCGTGATTCATACGCCGATTTACTTGGGTTTGCGATAGGTGTTTATGCGCTATTTTTTGTGATACCTGAACGGCTCATAACCCTTATAGAAAAAAACAAGAAAGCTATCGAGTTTGGTCCTGAAATAATAGCAGCAGAAATGTTTTACCCTTTAGTAGTTCTTACCTCTAGTTGGGCTGCATGCTTTTTCTTAGCGCCTTTTGAAGAAATTAAGTTTGTGCTTGGCGTAGAATTATTTCTGGTCACTTATGGCTTTCTTTTAGTCTTAGAACTATTGGGAGGCATTTATGTGTCTTCTATAGCATTGGTAACTTTGTATAAGCGGAAGCCTAATCAAAGAAAACCATTTAAAAATAGAATTAAAAAGGAATAGGTTTGTTTGAAGGTTAAGCAAGTTACAAAAAAACCGACTCTGAGGTCGGTTTAGTTTGCTAAATCATCTTGCAAAGAATGGTACCAGAGGCCGGACTTGAACCGGCACAGTATTGCTACCGGCGGATTTTGAATCCGCTGCGTCTACCAATTTCGCCACTCTGGCATCAAATTTTGATGTTTGCAAAGTATAGAAACTTTGCAAATCTTTGCAAGCGCCATCTGAAAATAAATATTTTATTTAACAGTTGGTTAGCTTTCTTTTGCACAGTACACAGTGTATTTTGAATCCGCTGCGTCTACCAATTCCGCCACTCTGGCACTGATAGATGTGCTGTGACTGTGTAACAGTCAGGCTGCGAATTATAACGATGTCATAGAGGCTGACAAGCGTTTTTTAGTGATTCTTCAATAAGCGACTAAATATTATGCTGTTTAGGGGCTGATTGTTAGAAAGAGTAATGAAACCTGTGTAAGCTTATTGGTTATCAACGTTTTTTATTTGTACAGCCTGAACTCCCGTGGAATCGCTCAAGGAGAGAGTGTTAAAAAATATTTTTAAAAAGTTTAAAAAATAACCTGACACAGCCAGATAAGGGTGCTAGGATCCATTTGCCTTTGAAAGGTTCTATTATATTTGAAAATTGCTCGTTCCGTTGATCCATTGTAAGTCCCTTGCGCGATTCACATTAGATACGATTACTGAATCAAGCCTGCCGCAAAACAGATAGCCCTTCATTGCAAGACCGGTTTTTAAAACCACATTAAATTAAATACTTTTTGGAGTTATCTATGTCTACTTCTACAGGCACAGTAAAATGGTTCGACGAAGCTAAAGGTTTCGGTTTTATTTCTCAGGCTGACGGCGGCAAAGATGTATTCGTACATTTCCGCGCTATCAAATCTGAAGGCTTCCGCACTTTAGCTGAAGGTCAGAACGTGCAGTTCACTATCGAACAAGGTAACAAAGGTCCACAGGCTGCTGACGTAGTAGTACTGTAAGACAGTTGTTCTTAAAAACAGGCACCTTCGGGTGCCTGTTTTGTTTCTGGCTTCCGATAATCTTTCTTCTGTATTCCGCATCCCGTCCCGACGCTTAACCGTCTACTTTTGTTCTGAACTGTGGCACACTTGCGGCCATCGCTGTCAGACACATCGCAACCATGGTTAAAAAAGTAAAAAACACTCCAACAGAACAAACCAATCAGTCATCGCAACAAGCTGAACAATCTGCCCGTGCCGGATTCGTGCGGCGACTGGCTGCTATGATATACGATGCTTTGGTGGCTACGGCAGTAGGCATGTGTGCGGCCATGGTGTTAATTGTGGTGTTGGTGGTCTCACTAAAGAATGGCTGGCTTGATTTACAGGGTTACAGTGAACCCAATCAATTACTTGGCGAGTCTGTGATGTATAAAACGCTGATCCAGGTCTGGGTTGGTCTGTGGGTCGCCGGTTTTTTCTTATGGTTCTGGAAACGCGGCGGTCAAACATTGGGGATGCGCGCCTGGCGGTTACGCATATACAGCACTACCGATGAACCTGTAGGATGGGGCCGGCTGGTGCTGCGATTAATCGCCTCGCTTGGCGGAATAGGTACTTTGTTAGTTTTGTTAGACGTAAAGAACAAGCAATCCCTGCAAGACCGGCTGGCACAAACCGAGGTGCTTAAACTGACCAAAGAACAGAATAATCACAAGAGCTGGTAAATAAATAAAGGGGTCAGAGTACATTAATGAACACCATTAATGTACTCTGACCCCTTTATTTTGCTGTTTATCTGGAGAGTAATGCTGTTGCTACGGCGGCAAAAAGAATACTCGGTAGCAGCGCGCCAAGTACTGGCGGAATGTTGTAAACCAGGCTTAGTGGGCCAAATACTTCATTGGTGATGAAAAAGCCGAAGCCGGTTAGCACG
Organism: Gammaproteobacteria bacterium; assembly: GCA_018222405.1. Taxonomy (GTDB): domain Bacteria; phylum Pseudomonadota; class Gammaproteobacteria; order Enterobacterales; family Alteromonadaceae; genus Alteromonas. The sequence continues at coordinate 163,157 of JAAFAI010000008.1, forward strand.
CCCATAATAATTCGCGCCCCCATAGTTACACTTCGCAGTGGTCCGAATATGAACGACAGTGCCATTAATAGCATTACACTTACGGTAACCGGTTGCAGTACTTTACGCCATAAAGCCAGCTCGTAGCGGCTGGTATCCTGCTTGTTATTGGCCCGGTAAGTGATGTATTCCTGCAAACCCTGAATCGATAATGCCTCGGGCTTTACGGTAACGATACCCAGTTTGTCTGGTGTCAGAGACGAGTCCCAGCGCCAGGTTGGCTGAACATCGGCGGTAATGGCGTCTGCGCTAAAATAGGTGTGTGTCACCTGCGTCAGCGTCCAGCCATTTTGTTCGTAAAAGCCGCCACTGGCATTGGTGATGCTGTCCAGCTGTAAGCCATCATTAAACCGGTAGATGGTGACTTCCTGCAATGAATCGCGGCTCATTACCTGGCCAATACTCACGAAATGATCGCCGTCTTTGGCCCACACATATTTATCGGAGGAAAACAGCGAGCCGCCGGTTATGGCTTCGGTACGCAGCTCTTTAGCGCGGGATTCACTCACCGGGGTGATCCATTCGCCCACCGCCATCACCACAATAATCATCACTACAGCCGATTTCATGGCTGAGGTAATTAAGTTCCAGCGACTAAGGCCTGCCGCCTGCATAACCACCAGTTCACTATTGCTGGCCAGCACACCCATGCCGATGAGTCCGCCAAGCAATACTGCCATCGGGAAGAACTGTTCAAGGTCCCGGGGTAAACTAAGCAGCACGTATACGAGTGCAGCCAGCATGTCGTAGTTGCCTTCGCCAACTTTGCGCAACTGCTCAACAAATTTGATCAGGGCACTCAGACCAATCAATACCGAAAGGGTAACCGTCACTGTACCCAACAAGGTTCTGGCGATATACCAGTCGAGAATGCGGATCATGACTTTCTCCGCTTCAACATAGCTTTAATTTCGGTGCCGAACTTGCGGTCCCGGGCGAGCAGGGTAAAGCCAATGATCAGCATAATGCCGTGTACCCACCACAAGCCGAGCTGGATAGGTATTTTGCCGTCTTCCAGCACGCGTCGACTGGCCAGTAGCAGCATAAAGTAACCAAGGTACAGTAAAATCGCCGGGAACATCTTACCAAAGCGCCCCTGGCGCGGATCCACCGCACTGAGCGGTACCGCAATCAGCACCAGAAAAGGAATCGATAACGGAATGGCCAGCCGCCATTGCAGCTCTGCCAGCGCTTCTGTAGAGCCATCTTCAAGTAATTCCATGGTGGGGATTACCGACACCTTTTTGCGCTTTTGCTGCTGCTCCGGGTCGTCTATCTGGATTTGATATTCATCGAAAGCCACTACCCGAAAATCCAGACGACGCTGCTCGCCTTCGTACTGATTACCGTTGTTCAGTATCAGTTGGCGGGTGCCGTCCGGTTCTTTGTTTACCGTGCCTTGTTCGGCATAAACGACCCGAACCTGCTCGTCACCTTCATTTTTTTGCTGGGCCAGAAAGACTTTCTGAAGTGAGTTATCACTACCAATATCATGTACGAATATTACGGCTTCCTGGTTGCCGGTTTGTTGGAATCGGCCGGGAATGATGGCACTGAAACCGGCCTCTGCCTTGGCTTGCTCGCGCAGGTTATATTCACTCTCTGCGGCCAGCGGTGCCAGATACAGGGTAACAACGCCAGTCACCAACATAATGATGAACGATAAAAATAACATTACGCGGGTGACATACCATTCGCTGATCCCGCAGGCCCGCATTACGGTCATTTCGCTGTCTACATAGAGCCTGCCGTAAGCCATCATAATGCCCAAAAAGGCACTGATAGGAATGACCAGCGAAGCGAGTACCGGGGCATATAAAGACAGGAAGCCGAGCACCAGACTGGCCGGGATGTCACCCTCTGAGGCGTCTCCCAAAACACGGACAAATCGCAGGGTAATAAAAATTGCCATCAATATTAAGAATATGGCGATTTGCGATTTAAGCGTTTCCTTAAGCAGATAGCGGAATATCAGCATATCTGGCCTGTGCAAAAAGTCGGAATTTTAGTGAAAGCGGCTATAATTTTAAGTAGACTTACCATTTTTACAAGTTTTGCCAGTAATAACTAACCGTTGGTGCCGGAAGGCGCGTTTGCCTGAATCGTGAATTATCACGTTGACGCGCCCTACGCAGGATTGAATTCGTGCGTATTAAACCATAAAGCAAGGCAAAACGGCATGTAAAATTGTTCCGGGCCAACCAGACAGAACAAAAAGAGGTGATACAGTGGAGTTTAACGTAAAGAGCGGCAGTCCAGAGAAACAACGCAGTGCATGTATTGTGGTAGGCGTTTATGAGCCGCGACGTTTGTCCGGCGTTGCCGAACAACTGGACGCAATTAGTGAAGGATACATTAGCAATCTGCTGCGCCGCGGCGACCTCGAGGGTAAAGCCGGTCAGATGTTGCTGCTCCACCACGTACCCAATGTGTTAAGCGAGCGGGTGCTGCTGGTTGGTTGTGGAAAAGAGCGCGAGCTGGACGAGCGTCAGTACAAACAGATCATCGCTAAAACCATTCAAACCCTTAACGAAACCGGTTCAATGGAAGCCGTCTGCTTCTTAACCGAGCTGCACGTTAAGGGGCGTGATACCTACTGGAAAGTACGCCAGGCGGTCGAAACCTCACAGGATACCCTGTACACCTTCCTGCAACTGAAGACCAAAAAAGGCGAACCGCGACGTCCGCTGCGTAAAATCGTTTTCAATGTGCCCACCCGTCGCGAACTCACCGTGGGTGAAAAAGCGGTTGAACACGGCCTGGCCATTGCTAAGGGCGTTAAGGTGACTAAAGACGTGGCCAACATGCCGCCAAACATCTGTAACCCGGCGTACCTGTGGGAACAGGCGCAGCAAATGGCAGAAGAATATGGCAGCGTTAGCGTGGAAGTGGTTAACGAAGCTAACATGAAAGATCTGGGGATGAATTCTTACTTGGCCGTGGGCCGTGGCTCTGAGAATGAATCGCTGATGAGTATTATTCATCATAAAGGCGGCGCTGATGATCAGGCACCACTGGTGCTGGTGGGTAAAGGCCTTACCTTTGACTCAGGCGGTATCTCGTTAAAGCCAGGCGATGGCATGGACGAAATGAAGTACGACATGGGCGGTGCAGCATCCGTACTGGGTGTTATGCATACGGTGGCGGCGCTTAATCTGCCAATTAACGTTATTGGCGTATTGGCCGGTTGTGAAAACATGCCGGATGCTAACGCTTATCGCCCGGGCGATATCTTAACCACCATGTCGGGCCAGACAGTTGAAGTGTTAAATACCGATGCTGAAGGCCGTTTGGTACTGTGTGATGCGCTGACTTACGTTGAGCGTTTCGATCCGGAAACCGTGGTTGATGTAGCCACCTTAACCGGTGCCTGTATCATCGCGCTGGGTAAACATGCTACCGGCCTGATGAGCACGCATAACCCACTGGCTCACGAGCTGCTGAATGCCTCTGAGCAAGCATCTGATCGCGCATGGCGACTACCACTGTGGGATGACTATCAGGAGCAACTGGAAAGCCCGTTTGCCGATATGGCTAATATTGGCGGTCGTCCGGCGGGTTCAATTACCGCAGGCTGCTTCCTGTCGCGCTTTACCAAAAAGTACAACTGGGCGCACCTGGATATCGCAGGTACTGCGTGGAATAGTGGTAAGAACAAAGGTGCAACCGGACGTCCGGTGCCTATGCTGGCGCAGTTCCTGATGAACCGTGCTGGTTTAGGTGCAGAGGATTAAAGGTTAATGCCTGCCGTTCGATTTTACGCACTGGCTGAGGCGTCTGTTTCACCTGCAGGGCACGAAAGTGTCCCTGCAGTGTGCGCCAAAGCCTGCGAACTCACCGCCGAACTCTATTCGCAGAAGAAAAAGAGTGTGGTACTGTGCGCAGACCAGGCTCAGGCCGAAGCTGTCGATCAGCTTTTATGGCAATTGCCAGCGGCGCGATTTGTGCCGCACAACCTTGCCGGTGAGGGCCCCAATGGCGGCGCTCCGGTAGAAATCGTCTGGCAGCCTCAGTCGCTGCCACGCAAACAATGTCTGATTAACGTTAGCGGGAAAATGGTAGATAACTTCAACCAGTTTCAGCAAATTATCGATTTTGTGCCGGTAGAAGAAACGGCCAAACAGCAAGCCCGCGAGCGTTACAAACAATTTCAACAAGCCGGTTGCCAGATGCAATTCCTGCCGGCCTAAAAAGAGACTTTTCGAGACACTCCATGGACAAAACCTACGAACCCCAATCGATCGAAAAACAGTGTTATCAGCGCTGGGAAAGCGAAGGCTTATTTAAAGCCAAAGGCGATGAAGCGCCAACGGGGAACCCTTACTGTATTTTACTGCCGCCGCCTAATGTTACCGGCAGCCTGCATATGGGGCACGGCTTCCAGCAAACCATTATGGACGTGCTGACCCGTTATCACCGTATGAAAGGCGATAATACGCTGTGGCAGGTGGGAACCGACCACGCTGGTATTGCCACCCAAATGGTGGTTGAGCGACAGTTAAATGCCGAGGGCAAAACCCGTCATGATCTGGGACGCGAAGCGTTTATCGACAAAATCTGGGAGTGGAAAGAACACTCAGGTGGCACCATCACCAGTCAGATGCGCCGTTTAGGCACCTCGCCAGACTGGGACCGTGAAGTGTTTACCATGGACGATAACCTGTCTAAAGCGGTTACCGAAGTTTTTGTACGTTTGCACGATGACGGCCTGATCTATCGCGGCAAACGTTTGGTTAACTGGGATCCGGTACTGCATACTGCGGTTTCCGATCTCGAAGTACTCAACGAAGAAGAAGCCGGCCATATGTGGCACATGCGCTATCCGCTGGCCGACGGCAGCGGTAGCATTGTGGTAGCGACTACCCGCCCTGAAACCATGCTGGGCGACACCGCTGTGGCGGTACACCCGGAAGATGAGCGTTATCAGGACTACATTGGTAAAGAAATCCGCTTACCGATCACCGGCCGTCTAATCCCAATTATTGCTGATGATTACGTGGATCCGGAATTTGGTACCGGCTGCGTTAAGATTACGCCGGCGCATGATTTCAACGATTACGACATGGGTAAGCGTCATGGCTTGCCGATGATTAATATCTTCACCCCGGACGCCAAGGTTAACGACGAAGCCCCGGAAGCCTATCAGGGGCTGGACCGCTTTGATGCGCGTAAAGCTATTGTAGCGCAGCTCGAAGAAGACGGTGTACTGGTTAAAATTGACGACCACAAACTTAAAGTACCACGTGGCGATCGCACGGGTGCGGTTATCGAGCCTTACCTCACCGATCAGTGGTACGTGGCAATCGAAGAGCTGGCTAAGCCGGCTATCGAAGCCGTGGAAAGCGGCGAAATTCGCTTTGTGCCGGAGAACTGGAATAAAACCTACTACCAATGGATGAACAATATTCAGGACTGGTGTATTTCCCGTCAGCTGTGGTGGGGTCACCGCATTCCAGCGTGGTACGACAACGAGGGCAACGTTTACGTTGGTCGCACGGAAGACGAGGTACGCAACAAGTACCACCTTGAAGAGGGCGTGCAGCTAAATCAGGACGAAGACGTGCTGGATACCTGGTTCTCCTCGGCATTATGGCCGTTTGCCACCATGGGCTGGCCGGAAGAAACCCCGGAACTGGAAACCTTTGTGCCGTCGTCGGTTCTGGTGACCGGCTTCGATATTATTTTCTTCTGGGTAGCGCGCATGATCATGATGACCAAGCGCTTTACCGGCAAAATCCCGTTTAAGGATATCTACATTACCGGCCTTATCCGCGACGAAAGCGGTGACAAAATGTCGAAGTCGAAAGGCAACGTGCTGGATCCTATCGACCTGATCGACGGTATCGACCTGGAATCGCTGGTGGCTAAACGCACCACCGGTATGATGCAGCCACAACTGGCCGCTAAAATTGAAAAACGCACCCGCAAGCAGTTCCCGGAAGGCATTCACGCCTACGGTACTGATGCGCTGCGTTTTACGTTTGCTGCCATGGCATCAACCAGTCGTGATATCAACTTTGATATGGGCCGGGTAGAGGGCTACCGTAACTTCTGTAATAAAATCTGGAATGCCTCGCGCTTTGTGCTGATGAACACCGAAACCGAAGATACCGGGCGTGACGGTGGCGAGTTAGTGCTGAGCCTGGCCGATAAGTGGATTTGGGCGCAGTTCCAGCAAACTCTGGTGGAATTTGAAAAAGCGCTTTCTGATTATCGCTTTGATATTGCCGCACAAACGGTTTATGAGTTTACCTGGAACCAGTTCTGCGACTGGTACCTGGAGCTTACCAAACCGGTACTGAATAACGATGAGTCAAGCGACGCTGAAAAACGCGGTACCCGTCATACGTTAATCAATGTGCTGGAGAGCCTGTTGCGCTTACTGCACCCGTTAATGCCATTTATTACCGAAACCATCTGGGAACGTGTGGCACCGCTTAGTGCGTTGGGTTTCAACGCTGGCGACAGCATCATGGTTCAGCCTTTCCCGGCGGTAGATGCCGCTAAGCAGGATGAGCAGGTATTGGCCGACATCGAATGGGTTAAGCGCTTTATCGTAGGTATTCGTAACATTCGTGGTGAAATGGATATTGCACCGAGCAAGCCTCTTCCTGCACTGCTGCGTAACGTTAGCAGCGAAGACGAGCGCCGTTTAGGTATTTCCCGCACCTTTATCGACCGCCTTGCGCGTCTTGAGTCCATTACTGTGCTTAAGGAAGGTGAAGAAGCACCAGCCAGTGCGGCAGCGGTAGTGGGAGAGATGGAAATTCTTATTCCGATGGCCGGCCTGATTGATAAAGAAGCCGAGCTTGCCCGTATTGCTAAAGCCATGGGTAAACTGGAGCAAGACGTAGCCCGCTTTAAGGGCAAGCTGTCTAACGAGAAGTTTGTTAGCAATGCGCCGGAAGCCGTGATTGAAAAAGAAAAAGCCAAGCTGGCTGATTCTGAGTCACAATTAGCTAAGCTGAAAGCTCAGCACGAGACGATTGCTGCGTTGTAAGTATTTGTACTTAAGATAATAAAAAACGCACCAGGTGAAAGCCTGGTGCGTTTTTTTATGGGGTACGTTTGTTAATTCGGAACTGCCTGAACCAGCAGTTGGATTAACGAGTGGTATTGGTATGCTTATCCAGGAACTTAATCATTTCCTGCCATAGCTCAACGTTGTTTTCCGGCTTGTAAAAGCCGTGGCCTTCGCCGGATTTCATCATCCACTGATAAGGATGGTTTCTGGCTTCAAGCTTTTCACGTAAAGCAAAGGCATGCTCCTTTGGCACCCGCACGTCTTCTTCACCCTGCACAATAAATACCGGCACTTTGATCTTGTCGGTGTTTTTAATGGGGGACTGGAAGTCGCGGTTCTCGCCTTTAGGTAACACCTGGTTAAGGTAATTGATACCGGCATCATTTTGCGGAATATCACCTTTTTCAAACATCATGTCCAGATCGTAAACGCCAACAAAACCAATAGTGCACTGGTACAGGTCCGGTTCGCGAATAACATTCTGTAATGCCGCGTAGCCGCCGTAAGAGGCGCCGTAAACACACATTCTGTCTTTATCAACAATGCCTTTGTCCACCAGATACATAGTACCGTCGGTCATATCATCGATCATGGTGGTCCCCCAGTTACGGAAACCCGCTTTCTCGAAAGATAAACCATAGCCACCAGAACCTCGGAAGTTTGGCTGCAATACCGCGTAGCCATGTGCTGCCAGTACCTTGGCATCGCGAACACTGGAGTCGATGTTAGCAATGGAGTCGTAAGGGCCGTGAGGACCGCCATGAGGCAGCAGTACAAAAGGTAAATCCTTAGCTTCGCCTTTAGGCAGGGTGAGTACGGCAGAAATTTCCAAGCCATCACGCGCGGTATAAGTGATTAGCTTGGATTCCGGAATTTCCACATCGTCCAGCCAGGGCTTACTCTCAGCTAGTTTCACCAGCTTGCGGGCCTCAGCGTCAAACATGTAAAACACATTTGGGTTATTGGCATTGCCAACCCGAACAATCATTTTACTGTTATCACGGGTTGCCGACGTGGCCGCAACGGTCTGGCCCTTAAAGGTATTTGCCAGGCTGGCCAGTACACGTTGTTCGGCTTCACTTTTTACACCGCCAAAGAACATGTTTTCAATGCCTTTATACTCGTAGCTGGCGCCGAATATTTCTTTTATCTTACCGTTTTCACTGTGCAGGATTGGCGATAAATCTACTTTAGGATGTGAGGCCAGCACCTCGTGCTTTTTGGTGTCGATGTTATAGGTCGCCAAAGACCAGGTGTCAGTTTCTAATGTACTGAGACCTACAATGGTTTTATCGTCGGACAAAAACACCAGCGGCGTGAAAGATGGTGTATAGGGGTCACTTTCAAATGCCACTTCCCACTCAGAGTCGGTGTCTTTGCGCACCATCATGGTTTGCTTATTGTCTTCGTTAGGATCGGCGCCAATCATAGCCAGCACGTTGCCTTTGGTATCGGTATAAACGTTCACATTTGAGCCTGCATAAGCTCGCAGCGGCGCGCGACCTTCGGAGGCTTTGCGGCCATTGCTGACCTTCATTCTGTAAATATCGAGGAAGGGCTCTTTGGCGGTTAAGTCGGTGCTGTAAACTAACACGGCATCCGGCTCATCCGGCAGAATATCAATAATTTGTGAGAATCGGCGGTCGCCGCTCTCAGCGCGCCAGCCGCTTAAGATAACGCTGTTTTCACCGTCTGCATCCATGGCAAATAACTCACCGGTGGGCAGCGGTTGTTCAAATGAACCCACTTCGCGGGCCATCGTCAGGATCAGGCGCTCATCGTTAAGCCAGTCAAAGCTGCTAACGGTTTCTTTGCCTTTACCCCGTGTGATGGAAACGACTTCCTGATCCTTGATATTCAGCACGGTTAAAAACACTACGCCGTCTTCGCCGCGGGAGGTCGAAGCCAGGTAAGTGCCGTCGGTTGAAATTTTTATGTCCAGGTACTGTGAATGTTTAGCATACGCTTCTAATAGTGGCGTATTGATTTTAGCTTGCGCTGCTGATGTGAATGTCAGACTTCCAAGAAGTGTCGTGATGACAAGTAACATCAAACGAACTTTCATAATTTTTCCCTCTAGAAAAAAAAGCCCCCGACAAGCGAGGGCTTTATTTAACTATTACAACTTAGAAGTTATAAGTCAGGTTCGCAAATACCCGACGACCGATGAAAGCCGTTTGGTATTGTGAATACAGAGCCGAGTTACCCAAGTCGAAACCGCTGCTAGAAATTCTAGGCGGTTCTTTGTCGAATACGTTCGCTAAACCAAGTAACACTTCCAGACCTTCATAGTCGAAAGAGCCAGACACAGTGTGGTAGGTAGTCCAAGGCGTCTCATCGATGAAGGTTACAGTGTTACCGTTAACCGTAGTGGTGTTGGTTTCACTGGCGTAGTACTCGTAGTCGTTAGTAGAGTCGAAGTAGTTCGCAGTCCAGGTCAGGATGAAATCGTCGTTAGAGTAGCTTAAACGAGCAACACCAACGTGCTTAGGATAGCCATTCTCACCAATAAAGTTATTGTAAGGCGAGTCAGCAAACTGCTTGCTGTAACGCTCGATTTGCATGGTGTGCTCTACGCGGAAACGCAGTGAACCCCAATCGAAATCATCCTGGTAAGTGAAGTTATAATCCACACCACGAACTTCCTGATAAGCAATGTTTACGTAACCACCGTTAACCTGGTCGATACCGTAGTCATTGGCACTTGAGCCATCTCGACGAGTGAACAGGTCACACAGCGGCTCGTTAGCGAAGTCGATAGAGTTATAACAACGATTAACGATGCTGGCACCGCCTAACTCGTCGATTTCGTCATTGATTTCGATTGCAAAGTAATCAACCGATACTGCGAAAGTATCTTCCGGGCTGGTCCAAACTACACCGATACCTTCTGCTACAGAGGTTTCTGCTTCAAGGCGGCCTGCACCACCACTGGTTACCAGGGTAACAGAGCCACCCGGTTGAACGTAATCTGCCGGAACACCATCAGCGATACAGTTTTGATACACGGTGTCAGAAATTGCGCCAGAGGCGTAACCCGCTTCGTAATCTAAACATGGGTCGATGGCTAACTGACCACCAAAGCCGGTTTGCTCAGCCAGGAACAGTTCGAACAGGGCTGGTGCACGGAACGAAGTACCGCGGCTGGCACGTACGCTTAAGCCTTCTACGATTTCCCAGTTAAGGCCCAGTTTAAATGTGGTGTCGGTACCGAAAGTATCGTAGTCAGTCCAACGGCCAGATGCAGTCAGATCCAGTCTTTCTGCGCCAGCTACACCTTCAAGCAGAGGCATTTTAACTTCTGCAAATACTGCTTTAGTGGTTTGGCTACCTGCAGTGATACCTGCGCCTGACAGACCCCAGGAGTTACCGTTAAGCGTGTGGTAGCCAGGGCGGTCGTCGATTTCGTCACGCTGTACCTGGAAACCAAATGCCGCGCCAACTTCACCGGCAGGCATGGTAAACAGATCACCAGTGATGAAACCTTCAAGGGTTTGCTGCGTGTACTCAGTGTTACCTTTGTCACGGCCAAACAGGAAGTCCATTTCAGCACCGGTGCGGTTGCCATAGAGGAACTGTGGATCTGTCCAAGGAATATCAACGCATGTTTTTACGCTGTACGGAGTTACTTGGCCCGAGCAAGAAATACCGTCGCGAGCATTTTCCTGCGCCATCAGCATTGAGTCACGGAAGATAATATCCTGGTTGTAGTCACCATCACTGATACTGTGCTGGTAAGACAGATCCCAGGTCCAGAAACCTACATCGCCAGTAAGACCAGCCACACCACGGGTGTAATTAACTTCGATGTCTGAGCTGAAGTGGTCGGTCAGCGCTACCGGGAATACAAAACCGTTACCGTCGAAGCCGTCCAGTACAGAAGCTGGCAGTACGCCTACGTCTGCAGTCCAGAACTGACGATAGTCATTGGTTTCAGTAGTACGACGGCTGAAGATTAACTCACCGTACATGGTGATAGAATCAGACAGGTTGTAGTCACCTGTTGCGTACAGTGAAGTAGTAGTGGTTTCTGGTATTACTGTTTGCTTAGCCAGGTAGGGGTGGTTCAGATCCCACCAGCCTTCACTGGCGTAGTCGTTGCCGTAAGATACCGGGTACCAGCCATCAGGCGTGGTAAAACCAACATCTGCTTCGTTAATGCTTTCGAAACCATTCGCTGCGAAGAAGCCATCGTAATCGTAAGCAGCTTGTAAGCTACCACCGTACGCGCTTGAAACGCCGCCGTATAACCACAGGCCGTAACCCGTTTCGCTACAGTGAGGCTTGCCAGTACGTGGATCGATAGGATCAGAACGTGAGCCGTCTTCCAGGAACTGTAAACGCTCGGTACAGTTGAAGTAGTCACGGTCGCCACGGCTCAGCATCGCAGTATTACGGTAGTCAGCAGTTACACGGAATGAACCTTCTGCAAACTCTTCACCGTAAGAGATGTTGATACGTTTGTCTTCACCGCCTGATTCAAATGGCTGGCTGATATCAACAGTAATAGTCTTGTCGTCGCCTTTCTTGGTGATGATGTTGATTACACCGGCAACCGCGTCTGAACCGTACAGTGCAGAAGCACCGTCTTTCAGGATTTCAACACGCTCGATAGCAGACAGAGGAATACTGTTCAGATCGAAAGCTGATACTGCACCACGAGTACCTGCAGGGCCGGCACGACGGCCGTTTAACAGGATCAGGGTACGGTTTGCACCAAGACCACGCAGACCAACTGTCTCAGCACCGGTACCACCGTCGGTTACGAAACCAACAGTTAAGGCTGCAGTAATCTGGTTAGAACCTGCTGCTGCAGTACTGGTTCTTAATAATTCGCCCAGTGTTTTCAGACCTTCCTGCTCGGCGTCTTCAACACTGATAATGTCGATAGGTGTATCGTTAGCAAACTCGTCGGTACGAATACGTGAACCAACAATGGAGATTTTTTCTACTGGTTCAGCGCCATCTTCAGCTTCTTCCTGAGCGAAGACCTGTGGAGTTGCTAATAACCCCATAGCTGTGATGACTCCAATAGATAACTTATGGAGTTTATTATCGTTATTCATGTGAATCCCTGTTTCTGCCGCATCAATGTGCTATCAAACGTGAAATCTTCGATAACACATCTGTATGCAACTATAATTATTTATATTTAAACAACCCCACCAACAAACGCGATTTGACGTTGTTACTGCGATGGCTTTGCCTGTCAACTAAATTAGAGAAATTGACATACTGAAAGTTAAATAAAAAACATTCTGGTGTCAAATAAATGGAACTTTTTCCACCCCTCCCGGTAAGCACTTAATTGTATTAAAAATCAATAGTTTACGGTTATCACTCTGGCAACTTAAAGTTACAGCGATGTTGCTTTTTTTGTAATAACGTCATTATTACGGCGGAATAATTTATTTTGACCATTTTATATACAGAAAAAGTTGTTCAGACCATTGGGGGGCAGAATAAAATAAAGGCGTGTTACTAACACGCCTCTAAGAATGTGCAGTGATGAGCTGCACACACTGGAGCAGATTAAAATTGGTAAGAGGCGAACAGGCGCAGGGTTCTGGGCTGGCCAGGACCAACAAACTCTGTAGACTCGATGTCGTCATAGATATCTTCCAGCACTTCATCAGCCTCGCCGTAGGTACCAAAGGTTTCAAACTCGGTATCAAACACGTTTTCTAAACGCAGTCCCACGGTAATGCCGCTGCTGTGGGCATAAGTGGCACTCAGGTTAACCAGGGTATAGCCGTCCAGTTCGCGGTTTTCGTTGGCTTCATCGCCACGGAAATACTGACCAGAGGCGTAATCAACATCGGCGCTAATAAACAGGTTTTCAATCACAGGGTAGGTTACCTCAAACCCGGCCTGCCATTCAGGCTGGCCCGGAATATTATCCCCCGGCATTACCTGACGTCCCGGCCCCAGCGGGTTTTGTGGACTGAATGAAACAAATGGGGTTTCAAACGTGGCCTGCAAATAGCTCACATTGGCTGAAATCTCCAGATCTTCATATTGCTGCAACAGGCTGAATTCGGCGCCCTGACGACGGGTTTTATCCACGTTCACAAAATAGCCCACTGAGGCACGGTCGCCCGCTTGCTGGAATATAATGTCGTCTTTACTTTCACTGCGGAACAGCGCGGCGTGCAATAAGCCATTCTCCAGCGAGTAGTTTACGCCCACCTCCAGAGTGTCGGTACGTACCTGATCAAGCGGCGGGTCGGCCACAAATCCGTTAGGTAGTTTACACGGATCGTCTTCGTCGGCGCAGCTAAGTTCTGCCGGACTTGGTGTCCGTGAGGACTGGCTGTAAGACGCATAGGCGTGGTAGCCATCCTTGCGGTAATGCACCGTGGCTGAAGGGTTGAAACGGCTAAACTCATGGTTACCGTTCAGTGAGCCTTCGCCCACTTCCACGCCATCGACCATATCAATAGTGGATTTGTTATAGCGACCAGCCACAGCCAGTTGCCAGTTGTCGTTCAACTCGATGACGTCGCTGACAAACAGATAGGTATGTTTAACATCGGTATCCAGTCGTACGCGTGAACCTTCGTCGAATACGCCAATACCGGTTACGCCGCGGCTGTCTTGCGGAGTATCGTTGTCGAGTACGGCAAATTCAGTGTCACTGCGAAACGAGATGTCAGCGGTATCGATACCCAGACCAACTACCCAGTTGTGAGTTAACGAGCCAGATTGAGTCACGCCGGCAAGCTCTGCACTAAAACCATAGCTTTCCTGGTCGGTTAAGCTGGTATTGGCAGTACCGTCCAGAGTGTCCGGATCAGCGTCAGAAATGGCTGCCAGTGGCACCAGCGGATCGAAGCCAACAAACTGAATTGCATCATCTTCCTCAAACTCTTCCTCTTCTTCGCCTTCTTCCTCTTCCTGGCCCTCGGCTAATTCGGCTTCTTCATCTTCTTCACACAATGTTTCACCAAAACCTACGTCACATTCCTCGTAGTCACTGTCGTCACCATTGTAGGTTTCGATTTCGTTTTCACGAAAGTAGGCGTTAACACGTACCACTAAATCGTTGTCGAGTTGCCATTCGTGATTGAGGTTAATAAAGCGCAGACTGGTAAAGGTTTGGTCCGGGCGGGTGTAAATCGCATCGCGGCCTTCATAAGGAATGAGATCAATCGGAATAGCGCCGTTACCAATCAGGTCGTTATCATTAGCGGCCAGGGTTATTCGGGTGGCTGAGTCTTTACCTTTATGGGTGATGTTAGCCAGGCCTTGTTGGATATCACTCGGTGAATAGTCGCGCCAGCCGTCTTCTTCGTATTTATTTACATTAATGTAGTAACCCCATTCACCGTTGTTGCCGCCGGATTCGAGGTTAATACCCTGCTGACCAAAGTCGCCGCCCATCACGGTGACTTTGTGATGCGGGAAGCTAAAGCCGTCTTTACTGTTTAATATGAGTGCGCCGCCCAGCGTGTTCTGACCGAAAACCGGGTTTGCGCCGGAAACCAGGGTGACCGATTCCAGCGCTGAAGGCGGGATCAGATCCCAATTTACCGTATCACCAAATGGCTCATTAAAACGGGTGCCATTGAAGAACACCGCCAGGCCCTGAGGTAAGCCCAGCAGTGGAGAAGCCGTAAAGCCGCGGTATTGTAAATCAGCCTGGAACGGGTTGTTCTGCACATCGTTAATCGACACGCTGACCAGTTGGTTATCCAGGATCCGCGCCAGTGAGTTGCCGTTGTCCACATCCAGTGCATCCGCATCAATTGTCTGGCTGGCAGGGGAGTATTCGGTTAAGCCGGAAACAAAACTCAGCGGTGACTGTCCATACACAGTGACTTTTTCGACATCAGCCTGATTGTCCTGGGCCTGCGCCTGAAAACTGCCCGCGATACAGGCTGCAAGGTAGAGATAAGAGGTTTTTTTCATTGAGTTACTTCCAGTCCGTTTTCATCGATACATTACGCTGCCGGTTGCTATCACCAGGGCATGTATTTTTTAGTAATAAAGTGGTTAAGACGACGTAAGTATGAAAAGAGATGCGCGGTTATCCAAGGGAGCTATTCCCTTATATAACCGGGAAAAGTTCCCGGTTTTAGCCACTGCGACCTTCGCTACAGACCAAGTAATTAGGGATTTAGTGCTAAAGTAGTAATGCGTTGTCTGCTGCCGCACAACACAGACTATCCGGTGACGATAAATAAAAGGTAAATTCAGTTACGTATAAATCCGTAAGCGGAGCTTTTCCCGGTAGTATCGCGGGCTAGCTTTCATATATCATGCAAAGCCTTTTGCTTAACGAACGGGTGCTGCAATCATGACAAAAGCCAAAATACTGGCTGTCCCGACCAATATCATTACCGGCTTTCTTGGTGTGGGTAAAACATCAGCCATCTTACATTTATTAACGCAAAAGCCGGCGGATGAACGCTGGGCCATTCTGGTTAATGAGTTTGGCGAAATAGGCATTGATAAAAGCCTGTTTGATGGTCAGTTGAATAAAATAAGTGATGTTTTTATTCGGGAAGTGCCGGGCGGTTGTATGTGCTGCGCGGCAAGCCTGCCCATGCAGATAGCCCTAAACCAGTTACTGGCAGAATCTCGCCCTCATCGGCTGATTATTGAACCTACCGGTCTTGGCCATCCCAAGGAAGTTATGCAGGTTCTCACTGCCGAGCATTATCAACCGGTGCTATCCATACAGAAAACCATCACCCTGGTGGATGCCCGCAAACTGAGTGACTCAAGATATACCAGCCATGATACCTTCAATCAGCAACTGGCTATCGCTGATGTTGTTATTGGTAATAAACAGGATTTGTATAGCACTGACGATGGTGAGTGTTTAGTGCAATATGTGAGTGAACATTGCCAGGCGGGTACGGAGTTGCTGCTTACCGAGCATGGACAAGTGTCGCTGGCTAGCCTTGACGGGGCCGCTGCAAATTATCAACAGCCGCAACATCATCAAGCGCATCATCACCACGATCACGGCCATCACCATACTGTTAGCGATAAGCCACTGGCTGCAGAGCAGGAGTTGCCACCTGGCGACATGTTATCGGCTAAAAACAGCGGCGAAGGGTTTAACAGTGTGGGTTGGCGATTTGCACCGGATTGCGTGTTTGATTACTACCAACTGCGTATACTGTTAGCGAGCGTGGAAGCAGAAAGGCTAAAAGGTGTATTTATTTCCGATGCTGGCATATTTGGCTACAACCTCACGGCGGATGGATTAACCGAAATAGCCCTGGATGAATGTGTTGAGAGCCGGGTTGAAATCATTGCTACTGAGCTTCCTCCTGATTTTCAGGCAACCCTGCAGGCATGCATAATTCGCCAGTTTAATAAGAGTGATCCAGGCAGTTGATCGAACGAGGACTCTGTCATTTACGAGTGAGCATTTCCATTCACCTGCGAAGGGTATAATCTGGACATAACAATAAGGTGTAGTGAAAATTGACATTGCCAGAAACAAAACCAGTGCAGGCGATTAGCCTCGAAAATGTGACCTATCAGTATCCTAAAAGTACTTCCCGACTGAGCTTTCTCCAGTGGCAGGTAGCGCAGGGCGAGCGCCTGTTCTTATACGGGCCCTCAGGCTCGGGGAAAACCACTTTACTCAACCTGCTGGCCGGGATCCTGACTCCGGATACGGGCAGCGTAGAGTTGTTGGGTCAGCCGTTTTCAAGTCTGCGCGAGGGCAAGCGCGACAAGTTCAGAGCCCGTCACGTGGGTGTAGTCTTTCAGCAGTTTAATCTGGTGAGTCATTTAACCGTGGCGCAGAACATTGCCCTGGCGGCGCATTTTGCCGGCGGCAGTCAGCCGGGCCGCGAGCAACTTACCGAGCTTATCTACGCATTGCAGTTGCCGGCAGAGGTGTTAAACAAGCAGGCCAGTCAGTTAAGTGTGGGGCAGCAACAGCGAGTGGCTATCGCCCGAGCGTTAATTAATCAGCCGGAGATCCTGCTGGTGGACGAGCCTACCTCAGCGCTGGATACCGACGCGCGGGATGCGTTTATGCGGCTGCTAACCGAGTTGTGCGAGCAGCATCACACCACCTTGATTTTTGTTAGTCACGATCAGAGTCTGAGTCAGTATCTGGATAAAAGTGTGGCCTTAAGTGCAATTACCACTCCTGCGGAGGCTTCATCATGCTGATGTCTTTTGCCTTAAGCAGTTTGCGTAGTCGCGGTAAATCGCTGGCACTTACCTTTTTGTCACTGTTGATTAGCGTAAGTGTGTTGCTGAGTGTAGAACACGTGAGATTACAGGCTCAGGCGAGCTTTAACCGCACGGTATCGGATGTCGACCTTATCGTTGGTGCGCCAAGCGGTCAGTTAAACCTGATGCTTTACACGGTATTCCGCATGGGCAGCCCAACCAGTAACATCAGCTATGCCAGCTATAAGATGTTGCAACAACACCCGCAGGTAAACTGGGCCATTCCCATCTCACTAGGGGATGCCCATCATGGTTATCGCGTGCTCGGCACCAATCAGCAGTATTTTGACCACTATAAGTTTGGTAATAAGCAGCCGTTAGTTTTTAGCCAGGGGGAACCCTTTAACGGAGTCTTTGGTGCGGTGCTGGGCGCCGATGTGGCCAGTTCGCTTAATTATCAGTTGGGTGATGACATTGTGATTGCTCACGGCCTTGGCGCGGTGAGTTTCCAGAATCATGACGATTCACCTTTCACCGTTACCGGTATCCTGGCTCCCACCGGTACGCCGGTGGATAAAACCGTGCACGTTTCATTGCAGGGGATTGAAGCCATGCATTTGCCGCATGCCCGGCTTGACAGCGTATTAGAACAGCCGGATAACGTAACTAACCCGGCAGTGCAGCCCGACAGCGTTACCGCAGTGATGGTGGGCCTTACCAGTAAGTTTGCCACCTTTACCCTGCAGCGGGAGCTGAATAATTACGAAGACGATCGCCTGATGGCGATTTTACCGGGCGTGGCGCTTACTGAAATGTGGCAGATGATGTCCAGCGTGGAGAACCTGCTGCGTTTTATCAGCCTGCTTATCTTGCTGTCTTCCCTGTTCGGACTATCCACCATGTTGCTGGCGTCGATGCAGCAGCGCGAAAAAGAAATCGCCGTATTACGTATTATCGGTGCCGGGGCCGGTACCATATTCCGCTTAATTCTGGTTGAAGCCATGCTTTTGGCGGGGGCGGCAAGTGTTACCGCGGTAGCGCTGATATCCGGGGTGTTTGCCGTGGCCAAAGAATGGTTAGCCAGCCATTACGGGATGTTTATTTCGGCAAATCTGCTAACCCTTCACACCGCGATGGTGGTGGGCGCGGTAATGCTGGCAACACTGATTTGTAGCCTGTTACCCGCTATTGACGCTTACCGGGGCGCCATTAATCAAAGGCTCTGATAACCGGACAAGACCCGGCTAACAGCCAGCTCCCCCTTTTCTCTCTCATCGATATAAATCAATGAGTTATAAAAAGCCAGCTAGCGCTTAACCCCGTGTGTCACACAAAGGTGTCACACATATGTCACACATCCGTATTCCTCACACGCTAAAAAGAAGAGGTATTTATCACTTTAATTTACGTTCGGGGAGAAGCTTTGTTAGGCTTTCGTTACGCACGAAATGTGCCCATACTGCACTAAGAATTGTTTCCGATGTGCTTGATAAGGTCAGCAGTAAAGGGGCGGCAAGTAATATGGACAAAGGTGAACTAGACAGTCTGGTAAGAAATACAGTAAATACTCATTTGAATAGGGTTGGTGCTTGTTTTGGTGAAAAAAGTAGTTACGAAAATTCACTATTTAAAGCTTACCAACACCGCAGGCTACAGCAACAATTCAATTCAGACTTTAACAATGATGCCCGTGTAGAAACTTTCTCTCGATTTAAATTAAATCGCAGTTTTCCTAAAGATTCAGTAGAGAACATCGTTAGTAATTGTATTAGAAAGCTATTCCTTGATGAGGAGGAATCTATCAATGCTGATGCTGTGGATTTCGATAGAAACCTGTTTGATGCCGAAGAGAAGTTAGAGTTATTTTTCAGAAAAATCAAACGCATGGAGCGTTTAATTCTCGATGATAATTACTCAGAAGCCAAAGCCATTTATGACCAATTAAAGGTTAATGTAGAAAACAATATTACTTGCAGAGAAGTTGCAGATAAATTCATTGAGGCTGGCATTAAAGGTCTTTTACATCCCTCCCGAGGCAATAGAGGGAAGCCTTGGACCAAAAAAGTTATGTTAGATTACAAACGAACAGTAGAGCTGTTTGTTGCGTACCTTGGTGAAATAAATATGAGTGAGATATCAGCAAGCAATCTCGACTCTTTTTTTACAGATATTATATCAAATCTTCCACTAGGAAATATAAAACCCTACAACACTATGTCTGCGGTTGAGTTGGTTGATGCTATTGCTGGTGGATCAATTGAAGATGGTGAGGTTCTCGCGAACAAGAGTATTACCCATCACCTTAAAAGAATGAAAACCATGTTTACGTATTACGAAAAATGCTTAGGTGGAAACAGTGAAGCCGTTGAAAATATGCGTTTTTATGTGGAAGGGGAGGAAAATGTCAGGGGAGCATTTTCTAAAAAGCAAGTTGCAAAAATAATGGACTTTGTAAACGGGTTAAATGACGGTAAAAAATGGCCTATTAAAATTATGGCATTCACTGGAATGCGCAACAATGAAGCTATGCAGCTACGTAAAGAAGACATCAAAGAATCAGATGACGGTATTTATTTCTTCAATATCACACCTGAAGCTGGGAAGTTGAAAACTGCTCAGAGCGAGAGAAGGGTACCAATCCACGAAAGCTTAATA
The DNA here is from genome assembly GCA_018222405.1 of Gammaproteobacteria bacterium. Classification (GTDB taxonomy): domain Bacteria; phylum Pseudomonadota; class Gammaproteobacteria; order Enterobacterales; family Alteromonadaceae; genus Alteromonas. The sequence goes on from JAAFAI010000008.1 coordinate 183,021, forward strand.
GAAGATGGTTTTTTAAATTTCGTTGATCAGAGTAAAGACGGTTATTTGTTTAAACGGTATTCGAAGTCAAACAAGTTCTTAACTCGTGTTTATGCAAACTCAATAAGACCTGAATGTGAAATCCCAAGCATTAATGATATGGGTGAAAAGTTGAGCTTGTATAGCCTAAGACATTTCGTTGTAACAAGCTTGGTTGAAGCTGGCGTTGTTATTGGCTACATACAGAAAATTGTGGGTCACATGGTCTCCGAAGATAAAAGCGTAACGACAACTAATTATACTCATCTAAACTCTTTAAAAAAAATGCAGGAAGGCATTAATAAGATTTCTATAATTTAACCGCACACTTTGGAGAGTTTTGTCGTTTTTAGGTGAAGGGGAAAATTCTACGAGGCCTATATATTGCGGGCTATAGAGGTACCATTTTTGGTCGGAATTTCTAGTTGCAGTAATTATGGAGTAGATACTGTATTATATTTATTAGTAAAAGGAGTAGTTCATGAGTGAGTCTTCAGAAGATAAAACTAAACGTAAGTTCAAAAATGCTCTGAAGAATAATACATGGAAATACAGGTTAAACTTGTATTTCAATAGCTACGATTTTGGTATTGATCTGTATTTGTATCTGTCAAAAATAAATTCATCTCTTCGTGAGAAGAACAAGAATGTTGGATTTGTTTACAGAGTGTGTTTAAACAATACAAGGAAATATGTATTCGATGAATTCAGAGATGATGGATATGACGACAGTAAAGGGTTTGTATTAGCCCCAATGATTACCTACTTTTGCACAGATGAACCAGCACTACCTAATTTGAAGAGAATTAGAAGCTTTAAAATGTGTGATTATAAATATACTCCAACGGAACAGACAGAAGACGATGTGAACGAATACTTACGCATTCTAGATAAACAAAGACCGCACAACATCAAAAAACATTTGAATGGTACTTTACAGCGGTATGGATTTGTAAACAAAAGTCAGTTGATATTGGAATAAGAACCAATAAATTGTGATTAAGTCCTTTTTTAGTATCTAATATGGTTTTAATTGCTCCTATGTGGCTCCCTGTTGGGTTTTCACTATAGAGTTAACCCAACCCTAAAGGGTATATGTTAAATGTCCTTAAAATCTCATATAGACCCATATAGCGTGTATTGATAATTTGCTTACCAAAGTGCTTCCCACCAGCAGAATAATAACAATCATTGAAATTAATGGCTAGTTGTAGATTTAAGTTCGTATTATCAGTGCTTTAGTCTTTTTAATCTGCCTAGTTAATTGCAGTTATTGGTAATTTTTAATATGTTTTTCATTCGAATTTAATCAAAGAGTAAAGGAAGTGCTGATGTCATCAAGGGTGAAGGATTTTAAAAGTATCGATGACTTATTGAGTTACATAATCGATGCAAAAATCATAAATAGACCGAGGGTTTATTAACGTGGAATGAGATCTTCATCGTGGGATCTGTCAACTACATATGCACGCTTTATGAATGAGCATCGACCCGATTTATTGAAGCATAATAATCGACCCACTCAATCCCTAGCGGAAAAAAGGCTTCTCAAAGAATTTATCCAAAATCTCATTATCAATAATGATTTCCCAAATTTAGAGTTAGATATTGAGTCTGATGATACTGAAATATGGGAATTAGGGCAGCACTTTGGACTTCCTTCTCCATTACTTGATTGGACTAAATCTCCTTATATTGCTTTGTTTTTTGCATTGCATGAAAAATTGGAGCCTGATTTGAGTCCTTCAATATGGTTGTTGGATCAGGATTGCCTCGAAATATGTCAAAAAATTCTTTCTAACGACGAAAATTCTCCAGCAATAAAGCTCGATATCATAGAGCCAAAATTTACGAAGAATAAAAGGGTTGCTTATCAACAAGGATTGTTTAGCAGAGCTAATATTCACTCGTCACACGATGCCATTGAAGACAAATGGAGAAATGATAGAAATATAAAAACTGGAGACTTTATATTTCAAAAATTAACTTTTCATTGTACTGAGGATGAAAGGCAAGCAATGCTGCTTAACCTGGATAAAATGAATATCAATTATAGAACCCTATTTCCAGATATTGATGGTTCAGTTAAATATGCAAAGCAAAAGCTTGTGCTGGAATTGGCTCAGACTAAAGGAAGTTCTTTCAGTTTCGGGATGTAACAGAATGTATAAAATATTAACGAAATTCAAAGGGGGGCAGGTGAAAACAGTCCTTCAATACAGGTGCAATTGACCATCTGGTGTTAAATACTTTCTTCATCATATCGATGGAGCTAATCACATGAGTCACTTAACAATCGAATACACCTCACAGGAAGCCCATAAAGCGATTCTGGAAGCGAATATACGTATGGAACAAGGGAAGTGTTGCTTAGTAATTTACTGGCCCTCAGGCACGCTGAAGAAGAGAAATTCACTATTCCATTTGATGATGTTGTTGTGACAATCCAAGCAACGATAAAGCTTTTGCAACAGTAGAAACTTATCAATTACTTTTCTGGTTAATCTTTGGTTGGAAATCGCTGAGTAACAAACGTGGGAATAATTTCGAACATCTTATTTGTTCTGTTCAACGTCCAGTAAGGAGTAAGCAAGGGTTGCAACCTATCACTAAAAAAGTGATACACCCTTGCGTGTATAGTTGCCTATATAATTGGGTTAATACAAGCTCATAGGTTGGACATTAAGGATTCGCTGAGACCAATCCATACTTCAAGCGCCCGG
>JAAFAI010000036.1 GCA_018222405.1 Gammaproteobacteria bacterium
AACATTATGCCAAACAAGGTGGTTTATTAGATCACACTTCAAGGCTGATTGGTATAATACAGGATACACAATGACACGCTACGGAATGATATTGCCAATTTGCCTGGCAACCGTTATTGCGCCCAAGACGGCGTTGGCTGAATTACTGGAAACAATCAAAGGGCCGGACAATCACCTTGCCGTTTCATTGTCACTATCAGAGGGTAAACCTCATTACACCGTTAGCTATAAGGGTGAGGTATTTCTGGAAAGCTCACCGCTGGGACTGAACAGTTCTATCGGTGATTTTAGTCAGAATCTTACCTATATAGATAGCAAACGTAACACCATTCTGGAACAATATGAGCTCGACAGAGCAAAAGTAAGCCAGGTCACTTATGAGGCAAACGGTTTAACCAGTCGCTTTCGTAACGTAACAGGGGATGAGATAAGTATCATATTCCAGGTGTCTGACAACGACATCGCACTGCGTTACCACGTGGTATCTAATAATGAAGCGACCCGCTTTAAGGTGCTCAGTGAAGCCACCAGTTTTAACCTGCCAAACAAAGCAACGACTTTTATCACTCACCAGGCCCTGCCTATGACAGGCTGGAATGGCACTAAACCCAGTTACGAAGAAGGGTATACCTACGATGAATCGATGGCCAAAGCCTCTCCAAACGGTGTTGGTTATACTTTTCCGGCGCTGTTTAAAAATGACGATAAGGGTTGGGTATTACTGTCTGAAACAGGGGTAGACAGCCACTATGTAGGCTCTCGTCTTAGTGAGGGCAATGCCGAAGGTATCTATAAAATTGCTTTTCCGCAACCCGGTGAAAATGCCGGTATTGGCGATACCTATGCTGCTATGGCGTTACCGGCAACCACTCCCTGGCGTACTATTACAGTGGGGCAGGATTTAGAGCCGATTGTTGAGACAACGGTGAGTTACGATGTGGTTAAGCCATTATATGAACCATCTGAAGACTACAAGATGGGCAGGGCAACCTGGAGCTGGATTGTTTGGCAGGACAACAGCATTAACTACGAGGACCAGATCAAATATATTGATATGGCCGCTGAGCTTAATTTTGAATATGTGCTGATTGATAATTGGTGGGATGCCCGTATTGGCCGGGATAAAATGGAAGAACTTGTGCAATATGCTGCGAATAAAAACGTAGCGGTGATCCTGTGGTATAACTCGAACGGTTGGTGGAACGATGCGCCACAAACGCCCCAGGATAAAATGAATACGTCTATTGCTCGTAAACAAGAAATGGCCTGGCTGCAAAAGATTGGCGTAAAGGGGATTAAGGTTGATTTCTTTGGCGGTGACAAACAAGCCACCATGGCCCTTTACGAGGGGATCCTCTCAGACGCTAACGATTATGGCATAGGGGTAACCTTTCATGGCTGTACATTACCCCGTGGATGGGAGCGCATGTTTCCTAATTTTGTGACCTCTGAAGCAGTACTAGCGTCTGAGAACCTGGTATTTAATCAACATTCTCTGGATATGCATGCGTTCAACGCCACCATGTTACCGTTCACGCGTAATACCGTTGCTGCCATGGATTTTGCGCCGGTATTTTTAAATGACCGCTTATCCCGCGATCAGGAGCGAGGCACTATTCGTTCAACTACCGACACCTTCGAACTGGCTACCAGTGTACTGTATCAGTCGCCGGTGCAGCACTTTGGCTTAACGCCTAATAACCTCGATGAGCAACCTGAATATGTGCTCGATTTTATTCGTGAAGTCCCGGCAACATGGGATGAAACCCAGTTTGTCGACGGTTACCCGGGTAAACATGTTGTAATGGCCCGACGCCAGGGCAGCCATTGGTATGTAGTGGCGGTAAATGGCGAGAAAAGTGCCAAAGAAGTGTCGGTTAACCTGCCGATGCTGGCCGGAAAGTCAGTGCAATTATTGTTTGATAACGCAAACAATAAAACGCAAAGCAAAAAAGTTACCGTACCTGATAATGGCAAGATGACGCTGTCATTAAAAGGTCAGGGCGGCGTTGTTCTGATTGCCAGATAGAAAGCCTCATATCACTTCAAACTCTCCACGATGTTCGTAGCAACGGGCATCGTGGTTTAGCAATTATTTTAAAAATTATCGTGAGATTTACGTGGTGACGAATAGCGCAGGAATGATTTTTGGGTAATTGCATCTATCTGGTCTTAAAGGTAAATTAGCCCTATTAGTTTGTCGTTACGCACTAAAGGGATTTTTGTGTTTAAAGCTAAGTTTTTCGCGTGTTGTTGTTTTTTGTTATTGACCCTCCCTCTTGTTCAGGCCGCTGAAGTTGAACCGTCGCTTTACCAATATTCCGGTCTTTTTCAGTATCAAAATAAAGACACTGCAGAATTTATTGAAGCTGCCCGGCAAACCGATCTGTTGACAGCCAATACGCCAGTTGCCCGCGTGTTTCGTTATATTTACGTTCAGGGCCAGCCTGACCTCGCTCAATATTCCCCCTGGCAATCCATCGAAGCGCCCTCCGAAGCAGACTGGCTAGCACTAAAAGCCATTGATGAGGTTTATTACGCGGCTGCGCGCTCACTCATGGCGGGCTTTATTGAACAGGACGAGGCTAAGCTACAGGCACTTAAACAGGAGTTACTGATTACCGGCAATAAAGCTGCTGTGGCTCAGGTTGCCAGTATGCTGGCGGTTTTATATCTCGACGTTAAACAAGATTCATTAAACGCGCTGGAAGAGCTGATGTATGCGCTACCTGAAATACCGGCCAATAACGGTAATGACTTGTATAGCTTATTATTCGATCAGGAATTTGTTCTCTTTCACCTGTTTGCCATTCTTTATGACTTAGGGGCTTATGAGTCGTCCTATCAATATGGCAAAGCCTATTTTGAGCTGGCAACGAAAACGTCTCCGCAAATGATGAGTAGTAGCGATTATTTTTTGATGGTCCAGTTGGCTAGCCATCTGGGTAAATACAATGAGGCGCTTGGTTATGCCGATGAACTGCTGATTGTAGCTCAGCAAGAGCATCCTTCAGCGCAGCTCTATGCGTTACTGGCCAAAGTGTCTGTGTATGCGCAGCGTGGGAACACAGGGGATTTGCAGCAGGCTTTTCAACTACTGAGCCTGGCTAAATTGTCGTCAAAGCCCGAAGACTGGGATGTGGTTGATGAAGCCAGAATGCTGGCCGTAAATACCATGGAAGCCGGTTTGCACAAGGATATGACTGCTGCAAAGACGTTATTAACGCAACTGAAGCAGGTAATGGCCGAAAATAAAAACCGGTTTAATCTGACCGATTTTAAACACGTTACTGAGTTGGAACGCTTTATAGCCGAGTTTAATAGTGATACTGAGCTGGCAATTAAGGCCAGTTATCAATTGGTCAGGCAAGAGCGCGATAAGCTACTGAATGCCCTAAATAACCGGCTGGATAAACTTAGCAGAGGCATGCAGGCCGACATAGAGTTGGTAAATTTCGAAAAACTAAAAGCAAGTAATGTTGCTCAGCAGCAAGCCATTGAAACCGCTAACCTCAAAACAATTATCGTGTTACTGGTAGCGCTGTTAATTGGCACTCTGGCGGCATGGTTGTTTGTGCAGCGAAGGAGGATCCATCAGTTGGCTTATACCGATCCGCTAACCAACGCGCCCAACCGACGCTTTATGTTTAATTTGCTGACCAAGGTATTTACTAAAACCCGAAAAGGTAACTGAATTGCGCTAATTGATATAGACCACTTTAAAAAAGTGAACGATACCTACGGTCACCAAACCGGTGATGAAGTGTTGGTTAAGTGTAGCCAGCTTATTCGGCAGCGATTGCGCAATACCGACCAGTATTGCCGATACGGCGGAGAAGAGTTTCTGCTACTGCTAAAAGATACCACTGTGCACCAGGCTCAAGAAGTAATGGATGATATCCGCAGTGCATTGCATGCCGTTAACGTCTGGCAGAGCACGGATGAGAAATTTGCAGTATCTTTCTCTTGTGGTCTGGTTGAGCTTAGCACCTACGAGGATATCGATCAGGCAATCGCACACTGCGATCAATTACTCTACACCGCCAAAAAGCAAGGGAGAGGGCGTACAGTTCTGCCCCAGGGGCTATGCAACTCGTCTGAACTGGCAGTTAGTCACTAAACCGGGTAACAATCGCCGACAGTTCATTATCCAGCAGGGTGTTGCATTGGTCCATGGTATGACTGGCTTTGGCAAAGTAGTCCTGATTGGCAATGCTCACTTTGCCGGGTTGGATAAGCTGTTCATTGATCAGGCATACCAGTTGCAGGCAGGCCTGTCTGGCCTGATTTAACTGGCCGCTTTCAGACACCTTAGCCACCTGGCTTAATTTATTAAACACGGTGTCACTCATCAGATTTATCTTTTCGCACAGATAGCCCAGTTTAACTTTATCAATTTGGGAGGATTCCCCTTTGGTTGCGGTAGCCACACCAACGGCTCTGGCCTGGCCGATGTATTCCACCAGTTGAGGAAATTCCCGCCATAAAAAGTGTGACTCATTCACAGACTGGTCGGTCTCGGCAAACTCGATGTGTTCCGCCACGTCCTGTAGCAGGTACAACAAGGTTTCAATCAGGCTGGTATGCTGCTTAAAGCTCTCCGGTGGGGTAAGTTGCATACTGGTTGATTCGAGGCGTCGCCAGTGATCGAGGTAGGCTTCCCAGCGTGCTTCACTGGTTGTCAGTCCAATCTGGTTAGCGTCACTAATGAGCAACTCAATGTTGCGCCTGATTTCGTGAAGGTCACCCGCTACCGTTTTATTGCCTTGCAGGTAAGAGGCCGTTAAACCCCGATGTTTCTGACTCAGGCCAATGATGCGCTTAATAATGGCAACCAGTTTCAATGTCGCTCTGAAGTTTTCTTTTTGTTGTTTTCTGGTAATGGATAGCTGAATACCCACCAACACAAACAACAAGATAATCATCCCTGAAATCACTGCAATCATTGGTTTCTCCTAGCGGGTTGTAAGGGTACGTAGATAATCGGCTACGGTAGAGGTCTGACGGGCAATGCTGGCATTTTCCATGGCGCCTTCCACAACCCGTTCAATACTTTTGGAAATTTCCTCTGTAGCTTTACTTTGTTGGGTGGTAATGGCTGAGACTTCGATGATCTTGGACTTTGAATTCTCAGACTCTGTTTCAATTTGTGCCAGCATTTCGGCCGCGTTGTTTGCCTTGTCCGAGCATATTTGCGAGTGGCTGGTGACACTTTGCATTTTATCCGCCACAGCAATGCGTTGTTTATCGAGTTCTGCCATTCGCTGGCTTATGGTGTCTGCAGTTTTACGGCTATCTTCTGCGAGGGTGCGCACTTCATCGGCCACTACTGCAAAGCCGCGGCCCATATCGCCAGCCCTGGCTGCTTCAATAGAAGCGTTCAGAGCCAGTAAATTAGTTTGCTCTGCAATACTCTGAATAGCGCTGATCAGGCCCAGTACCGCTTCCACGGACTGCCCCAACTCTATTATCGCTTGCTGTGTTTGTGCGACCTCTTGTTGCACCAGAGCAAACTCACTAACCAGGTCTGCAATATTTTGTGAGCCCTGATGTGCAAAATCGCTGGCCCGTTCGGCTGCTTGGTTTACCAGGGTGAATTTTTCTACAATTTCTCCCAACGATACCGTGAGTTCATTGACTGCAGCCGCGGTAGATTCGGTAGCGGCCGACTGTTCGGTAGCATTTACCGATACCTTGTTGGCTGAATCAATCATCTGCAGCGAGGAATATTTCATTTCGGAGAAGTACTCTTCCAGTTTGTCCCGCTCCCGTGAAATTTCCTTAGTTAAATCGAATACCGATTTCATGTGGTTGGTCAGGATGCGTGGAGCCCTGGTGATCAGCTCAAATTCATTATGGCTTTTACTGGCGTCGGCCAGCAGGGCGTCAATGATAAACAACTCATCAAGTAAACAGGTCAGCATCGAAGCAACCAGCCAGGTCATCAGTAACCCGCAAACCAGGGTTATCGGTAAACTTGCCGTCGGTGTCAGGGCAACATATCCATACCCGGCGAGGTTACATAACACTATTAAAAAAGCCGCCTGCTTTAAGCCAAATGCTTTGATCAGCACTAAAGCCGGTGATTCAATCAGTGTTTTCATGCCTAATCCTTCTGGTCATCAGTCCATTCGCTTGGCGCGCAGTAGCTATTAAAAATACTTATCTTGATATAAATATAGTATAGCTGCTCTGAATTATTACAAAGTAATAACGTGCAAACTAAAGACCAGCATTTTTAGCCAAAAGAAGTGATAAAAAATAAGGGGTTAAGTAAATCGAGTTGGTGAAATGCACCGATATTGGTCAAACTTGCCCCAAAGTAGTGTTATTCGGTGGGAATGGCTATTCTCTACTTTCACCTGATTAGAGCAATTCCACGAGGTTTCTGACCCATCCTGTTTTCAAAAGTTAGCCGTTACCTGCGAGCTTGTGAAGCGCCAGATTGTTGTTTATGCTCTGAATTATACTAACCCTGCTGAATCTGCTCCCATGCAAGAAGAATTACAACAAGCTCAGGCCCTTTACGATACCCTCATAGAATATGCCGTTACTTACAGCTTTCAGATAGCCGGTGCGCTGGTTATATTGCTGATTGGTTGGTGGATTGCCACCAAGATTGGCAATGTAGTTGAGAACATGATGGTGGGGCGTAATATTGATATTACGCTGAGTCGCTTTACCGGTGGCGCTAGTAAGCTGATTATACTGGGCCTGGTGATTATAATCGCGCTGGGTAATATTGGTATCAGCGTAACACCGCTGATCGCGGCTGTTGGTGCGGTGGGTTTAGGCGCCGGCCTGGCTATTCAGGGCATGCTGGCTAACTATGCAGCAGGCTTTACCATCATTATTACCCGGCCGTTTGTCGTTGGCGATACCATACAGGTATGTGGGGTGGCCGGCGTGGTGGATAAGGTAATGCTGCCTTACACTATTCTGATCAACGAAGATAACGTTTCTATTCAAATCCCCAACAAATTAATAGTCGGTGAGATCCTGCATAACTCAGCTGCCCAAATGCTTATAGAGCTGGAGATTGGCGTGGCGTATTCCAGTGACATCGAAAGCGTTACCCGCGTAATTGCCGAAGCAGTTAATACTGTAGATGGTTTGTCGGAGGAGAAGGCTCCGGCCATCGGCGTAGACAGCTTTGGCGACAGTAGCATTAATTTTGGGGTACGGGTGTGGGCCGATCCAAATCGTCATTTTGAAATTCGTTATGCCTTAAATGCAGCCATCTTTGCAGCGTTACAGCGAGCTGATGTCGATATTCCCTTTCCACAGCGGGAAGTCAGAATGCTCTAGGCTCGCTATCGCAATATCTGTCGGGCAGGGCGCTCTGAGGTTTGATAGGGTAGCCCTACCAACAGTTAGTTAAGGCGGGTACGCAGCCGTGCAACACGTACTGGATTATCTCCAAACTCATCATGATCAGAGTATTTCGCTCAATCAGCTGGCCAAAGTCGCCGGTTACAGTCCGTGCCATTTTCAACGCTTGTGCCAGCAAAAGCTTGGGCTGGGTCCGGGAAAGTTAAACGAACTTATCCGCCTTCAGCGCGGCTACTTTTTGCTGTCTTATCGAACCTGGTTAACGGTTACCGATATTGCTTTTGACTGTGGCTATGAGTCCCCGGACAGTTTCAGCCGGGCGTTCAAACGGGTGACCGGCTACACGCCAACTCAGTTTAAAGCGCAACAAGCCACGATAACGCCACCGTTACAGCCTTACTTACATCAATGGAATGGGGAGTCCAGTACTATGCCAGTACCTTCACAAGACGATTTTAATGCTCAAGTCGCCATAGTTTCTTTGCCTTCGTTGGAGGTCTGCGCACTGCGTCATTCCGGTCATCCGGCCAGATTAAATAGCAGTATTCAGCGTTTTATCGGCTGGCGCCGGGAACACAAGCTACCGCCAGCACAGTATCGTACGTTTAACTTTTTGCATAACGATCCTACCACCGTTGCGCCAGAAGCATTTTGTTTCGACCTGGCCTGCCAAAGGCCTGCTAAACAGGTAGTCCTGGAAGATGATATGCGGTTTGATACTATCCCGGGCGGGCGTTATGCCAGCCTGAAAGTCACCGGTGGTGAGAAGGTACTGGAAGCGGCTGTTAACTTCATTACCACGGATTTTCTTGCCCGGCATAATGAAGAAGCCGGTGATTTTCCGGTGATCGTAGAACGAGTCAGCTTTTACCCTGAAGTGCCTTATCATCAGGCACAGTCTCTTATCCTGCTGTTATTAAGTAAATAATTTAAAATATCAGCGGAATTTTGGCATAATCGTCCCTAGCAATATCTCATATCACCCTTGTAATGTTTACACAGGGTGATGCAGTCATTATTTGTTGCACCTTGGGGAGATAGCATTGCCGCGACTTATTTCGGTAAACGATATTAGCGCAAGCAACTTAACTGACTACGTTGTGTTGTTTGCTTCCATGACCAATCCGGTGTCAGGCCAGGCTGATGATCCGGCCGATGGATTTATTCCTGGTGCCATTAAGTTCGATTTGGACGGCGAGGGCAGCGATCATACTTCGTCACTCCCGCATACCCTACCAGAGCAGGCTGCGCTTAGCGCATTGTTTGGCAAACTTGGTATCACCACAGACAAGCCGGTGCTGATTTACGATAACTCGGGCATGTTTTGCGCGCCCCGCGTGTGGTGGATGTTAACTGCGATGGGCCATAGTAATGCCGCAGTGTTAAATGGTGGTCTACCGGCCTGGAAAGCCGCGGGTCATGAAGTGGTCAGCAAACCTGCCGCCCCCTTTCCCCAAGTGTTTAGCGGTTGTACAGCAGATGAATGGTTCTGTAACACTGACAGAGTTCTTGCCGCTATCGAAGAGCCGTCAGTTACTATCTGGGATGCCAGAAGTCGCCCCCGCTTTGAGGGGAGTGCACCGGAACCTCGTGCAGGATTGCGCAGTGGTCATATGCCCGGGGCAGTTAATGTCCCTTTCACTGAATTACTGGATAAGGGGACAACCCTTAAATCCCCCACGGCATTGAAAGCTTATTTTACCGAATACGGTATCGACTTAACCAAACCGGTTATTTGTTCCTGTGGTTCAGGTGTTACCGCATGCGTAATTGGATTGGCTGCGCTGGAAGCCGGTGCAAAACAGGTAACTGTTTATGATGGCTCCTGGTCTGAATGGGGAGGTAATCCATCATTACCGGTTGAGGTTAGCCATGACTAATACGTATAAACCCCGGGTCGTCGTATTAACCGGAGCGGGCGTATCGGCGGAGTCAGGTCTTAAAACTTTTCGCGATAACAACGGTTTGTGGGAAAACCACCGGGTAGAAGATGTTGCCACGCCAGAGGGTTTTGCGGCCAACCCCGCGCTGGTTTATCGTTTTTACAACGAACGCCGGGCCCAATTACAACAACCCGATGTGCAGCCAAACCCGGCGCACAAGGCGCTGGCTGAATTAGAGCAGGCTCTGGGCGAACAGTTCTTGCTGGTGACCCAGAATGTCGACGATTTGCATGAGCGCGCTGGCAGTAAAAGGGTACTGCACATGCACGGAAAATTACTCTCAGCTCGTTGTTGCAGTACAGGCAGAGCTATTCCCTGGCAGGATGACTTTGATGATACAACAGAGTGTCGTTGTTGCCTGCCAGGTGAGCAAATGCGCCCGGATATCGTTTGGTTTGGTGAAGTCCCCATGCACATGGATGACATCATTATGGCGCTGGCGCAGGCCGATGTGTTTATTGCAGTTGGTACCTCCGGTCAGGTGTACCCGGCCGCTAACTTTGTCGCTATGGCAGCCGACAGCGGTGCCCGAACTATCGAAATCAACCTGGAGCCGAGTCAGCAAAACAGTCTGTTTGAAGAAAAAATTGTCGGGCAGGCGGGGAAAACCCTGCCGGAATTTGTTGCCCGGTTTATCCAGGATTATTGCTAAGCGAATCGTTTTATATGGATTATCTGAGTGAGTTTATCACCATTGCGTTGGTGCATTTGGTAGCGGTTGCGAGTCCCGGACCTGATTTTGCAATTGTGGTTCGTAACAGCATCAGTTATGGCCGGCGCATTGCGATGTATACCAGTGTGGGCGTTGGCTTAGGAATATTACTGCACGTAGCGTATTCGTTAATCGGCCTGAGCGTAGTCATAAAAACAACACCATGGCTGTACTCGGCGATCAGCTATTTATCCGCAGCTTATTTACTTTATCTTGCCTGGGGAGCGCTGCGCGCCGGCCCGTCTGATTCTGCCGCAACAATTTCTACCACAGGGCAAACCGCTGCCATCAGTCCCAAAAAGGCGCTGGTAAGCGGGTTTCTTACCAACGGCCTGAATCCAAAGGCTACCTTGTTCTTCTTATCATTATTTACCGCCATCATTGATATTGAAACGCCCTTTGCCGTAAAGGCTATGTATGGCATTTATCTGGCGGTCGCAACCGGTGCCTGGTTTTGCTTTTTATCCTATCTGTTAAGCACCTCAAGAGTGGCCAAACTGATTGGCGATAAAGGCTACTGGCTCGACCGTTTAATGGGTGTCGTGCTAGTAGCGCTGGCAATACGATTGGTAACACTCTGAGTCGGTGGTTTGTAGTTTGGGCCAGCCTGATGGCAATGATATACTCCCCGCCGGGATTATCCGATGAGACGACATTTTGACCAACAATAATCAACCGCCTGCTAACAGCTCCCCGCTGGAGCGTGCTCTGGCCGGCGAATACCAGTTTAATATCCGCAAACTTTTTGCCGAGGCGCAAAGCCTGTATAAACAGCATCTGGGCTTATTGCTAAAAGCCACCGGCCTGCTCATGGCTATTGGACTTGGTGCTATGGTGATAATGATTAACCTGTTAGCGCTGGACATGACATCGGTAGAGAGCATGCAGTCGGGTAACGCTGGCCTGCTCGATATCGCCATGCTGGTGCTGATGACGCCGATGATTGTTGGCTTTCGGATGCTTGGCGTAAAACTGGTTAGTCATAAGGCTACCAGTATCAATGAACTGTTTCAGTATTTCCCTTATATACTGGTGCTGGTTACGGCAAATTTGCTGATCAGCCTGGTCATGCAGGTTGGCCTTAACCTGCTTGTTCTGCCGGGATTGTATGTTTATTTAGTCACCCAGTTCAGTGTAGTGCTCCTGGTTGAAAAACGCCTTGGCCTGATGCAGTCAATCATTCTGTCAGCACGAGTCACGAACCGCTATTTACTGCCCTTCACACTGTTATTGCTCGCCTTTATCATGATGTTTGTATTGGTTCTGTTTACCATGGGGCTGGCTATTTTGTGGGTGGGGCCGGTTTATTCGCTGGTAATGGGCCGTTTATACGTGGATCTGTTTGGTCTTGATGACGCGCCTCAACAAATAAACCCAACCAAAGAGGATTCGATACTCGATGCATAAACGGGAAACCAGTAAGATCATCCTTATCGCAATAGCCATTATGGCACTGATTGTGGTGCTTGCGTGGATGACCGGTACCAGTGAACCCGATATTCTGGATGTGCCGGAGACCGAGCAGGCCGAGCAACCTGTGCCTGATTTTAAAGCCATAGAAGACACCACAGAAAAGAAAAAGGCGTTTTTCGCCTACTTAAAACCTGAAGTGGAAAAGCAAAACGATTACCTGCTGAGTTTGCGACACTATCTGCAAACGTTGCAGCGTCAGCTAGCGGCGGGTAACAGCCTGACAGAAGACGACGATGAGCGTCTGGAATGGCTGGCTGGTGAATATCGCGTTGATCAGGATTTACCGGCCGACGCGCAAATCCCTAAATTGCTGAATAAAGTAGATATCTTACCCGTTGAGCTGGTATTGATGCAGGCCGCTAATGAGTCGGCCTGGGGAACTTCACGGTTCGCCCAGCAAGGTTATAACTTCTTTGGTTTATGGTGTTACAAAAAAGGCTGCGGCTTTGTGCCGGCACGGCGAAACAGTGGTGCTAGCCACGAAGTGGCAAAATTTGAAAATTTATCGCGCGCTACCTACACCTATATGCGAAATATTAACCGTCATGACGCTTATCGTGAGCTACGTCATATCAGAGCCTCTTTACGTCGGGCACAATTACCGGTAACGGGTCTGGCACTGGCAGAAGGGTTAATGAACTATTCTGAGCGCGGTGCCGCCTATGTTAATGAACTTCAGAATATGATCCGATACAACAAAGGGTTTATCACCGAATGAAACGTACCTTAGTAGCACTGAGCCTGCTTGCCTCTGCCTTTAGTGCCGGCGCCGAGCAAATTGAAGTGGAATATAAGCGCTTTTACAGCCACATTAATAAAATAGGTGACGAAAGTACCTCTGCACTGCAATTTGCCTTTGGCTTTTTAAGAGTAGGCACCAGTAATTTATGCCCCATTAATAAGGCCACCATTGTTACTCAAAAACAGGATATTCCTTTAACGGTAACACCTGAGCAGCGCTTTTTAGTGCCCAAAGAACGCGCCCTGAAACTGGCGGATGCAGCAATTGTGATAGACCTGGGCGAAGCTGCTAATTTATGTGATATGTCGGTGCAGATAGAAACTACCGCTGACTATGTGAAAACCGAATATACCGCAGAAGACCTGGCTTATATCAAACAACAGTATGAAGCTTTCTTTAATGAGATGGGCGGATTCCTGTCATTTATGATGCCTTCGGTGAAAGGCCTGACCTTCCGCTTTAGTGACGACGAACTCGACGCACAGGTACCCGGCGCACCCGATATTACCAATGGGATGTTAATGTTGGACAATGAATGGTTAGAGCAGGGCAAGCCATTAAAACTGCCTGTTGAACCGTTACGCATTACAGCGCTGGCAAAAAGCTAGATACACTACATTCAAAAGCGAAAAGGGGCTGAAGAAGCCCCTTTTTTGTGGTTAGCTGATTTCTTCGTTTGCCTCGTCCGGCGCCTTGGGCGCTTCCAGCGCATCAGGGTCTACTTCTGACGGCGGTAATACTTCATCGAGCACCAGTTGATAGCGAATTTGTTCGGCCAGGCGTTTTACCACCTGCTCACCGGTTTCGCAAAGCTCCGCACAGCGATGAAACTCCATCAGCCCAACATCGGTTAACGTTGGTTCGACTAAGATATCCGGCGGCTCTCCGGCCAGTCGGGAGCGGGTTACCCGGGCCTGAAGAATCTCCAGCGAGCTGCTCATCACACTTAATATGCCAGGCGCCTGTTTGCTATTATCTTTGGGTTCCGGAGAGAACCACTGGCGTACAACATCCTGACTTTTCTTGAAGAAATGCTCGTTCTTTTCCTGAGTTTCCTCGTGCTTGGCGGTTTCACGGGCTATTTGTAATGGCCTGAAGTCGGCGTTGAGGTTGACTGCTATAACGAAGTCCGCGCCTAACTGACGGCACAGATTTACTGGTACAGGATTGACCACGGCGCCGTCTACTAACCACCTGTCGTTGTACGCAATGGGCGAAAATAACGCCGGAATGGCACAGGATGCCTGTATTGAATTGCCGACTTCCCCTTTGTTAAAAACCACTTCGCGACCTGAATACAGGTCTGTCGCGACACAGGCGAAAGGTTTGTCCATTGCTTCAAAGCTAGCGGCGCAAAACTCATCTGACAGCTTGTCAAAAACCTTCTGTCCGCTCGCTAGTCCGCCACGGCGAATACCTATGCCCATTAGGCTCAGGGTTTGCCATTCAGTTAACGATGAAGCCCAGGCTTTTAATTCTTCAAGACGGCCGCTAGCGTAGGCTGCACCTACATAAGCACCAATAGAACAGCCTGCAACCACGTCGATTTTAACGCCAAGTTTTTCCAATGCCTGGATAACGCCAATGTGAGCCCATCCACGGGCTGCACCTGAGCCCAGGGCGATGCCTATTTTCATAGCAACCTTATTCCGTCAAGTTTACGATATTGATGGAGTCTGCAGTGTCAGGGCGGCTCTCGGGTTCAAACTCGGGGGCATCGAAGGCGATGTCACCCTCTGGTTGCGCTTCACCTGTTGCTTTTATGGCTTTAAAGTCATGAAGGTTTTTATCAACCAAATGCGAAGGGGTAACATTTTGCATCGCCCTGAACATAGATTCGATGCGGCCCGGGAACCTTTTGTTCCAGTCCTGCAACATCATTTTGATGTTCTGTCGCTGCAAATTTTCCTGTGAACCACATAAGTTACAGGGAATGATGGGAAATTCAACCGCAGTAGCATATTTTTCAATATCCCGTTCGGTACAGTAGGCCAACGGGCGGATCACCACATGTTTGCCGTCATCGCTAACCAGTTTAGGCGGCATAGACTTTAACTTTCCGCCATGAAACATGTTAAGAAACAGAGTCTCAAGCATATCGTCACGATGATGCCCCAGGGCTATCTTAGTGGCACCCAGCTCTGTAGCAGTGCGGTACAATATACCGCGGCGTAATCGTGAGCAAAGAGAGCAGGTCGTTTTCCCCTCAGGGATCTTATCCTTTACGATGGAGTAGGTGTCTTCCTCAACAATACGGTAATCCACGCCCAGGCTTTGCAGATATTCTGGCAATATATGCTCCGGAAAACCGGGCTGTTTCTGGTCGAGGTTAACCGCCACTATCTCAAAACTGATCGGCGCAATACGCTGCAGATACATCAGCACATCCAGCATGGTGTAGCTGTCTTTACCGCCGGATAAGCACACCATTACCTTATCGCCATCTTCAATCATGCCAAAATCGTCAATGGCTTTGCCGACATTACGGCGGATGCGTTTTTGGAGCTTATTGAAGCTGTATTTTTGCTTGGTTTGCGTTGCCGGCGAGGCGCTGTTGATGTGTAAACTCATTATAAAGAAAGACCCATATTGCAATGGGCGCCATTATACGTGAAGCCAGGGGATGCTGCATCCCTGAATAATCGCCTGGCACGCCGCAGCAGTAACTAAATCCTGCCACGGCAGCTGTATTAACTCACCGGGCTCTCAAAGCCCTCAGGTTTAATGGCCAGTACATCACAGTTGAGTTCATCGATAACATGTTCAGCGGTATTGCCAATGAGTGCAGCAGAAATTCCTACACGACCCACGGTACCAATAATCACCAGCTCGGCATCGAGCTCTTTGGCGACCTGCGGGATGACTTTTTCGGGTAATCCTTCTTTCACATGGCAGTTATCCAGCGGGATGCTGTACTGATTACTGTGTTTTTCCATTTCTTCAAGGTGATGGTTTTTTACCGAGGCATTATAAGACTCCGGATCAAACTCAGGTACCTCAATGGCAATGTTGAGTGGCGTGCCAGGGTAGCAGTTGGCCAGGTGCACATGACCACTCAGTAACTTGGCGTAGTCCAGCGCAATAGTAGTAAGGCGATCGTTGAGCTGAGCATGTTCGCGGTCTTCTGTACCCACGTTTACGGCCGCCACTATTTTGCCATCCTGGGGCCAGTCATGCTCTTTAACCAGCAGTACCGGTGCTGGGCACTTGCGCACCAGGTGCCAGTCGGTAGGAGTAAAGATTACTGAGCGTAAATCATCGTGAGAGCGGGTTGCTTTCACCACAATGTCGGCATTACTGGCAAGCGCATATTTAATAATGGCTTCATAAGGACGGTTATTCCATTCCACCGCAGCCTCAATAGGTTGGCCGTACTCCGCCAGTTGGTCTTTAAGCCAGGCTGTTCTTTCATTCACAACGGCCTGACGCATGGCCTCACGCTCCTCACCGGATAGCATGGTGGTCATTTCGTATGAAAAATCGTAAATGGTCATTAAGGCGGTAATGGACGCGCCGGTTTTTTCGGCCAGTTCAATGGCTCTGGAGATAGCGGGCTGGTTTTCCCTTTCAGGTTCTACCACGGCCAGAATATTGCTGTACTCAATCATAACGACTCTCCCTGGGAAGTATTCATTATGAGTGTACGACGTGAAAAGCTGTTTCTCCAGTTTCAGGCTTGTCTGGGATCAAGTAATGGTACAAAACCAGAGAAAAACAGCTTATTAACAGATCAACTGATAGTGGTGGAGGGGATATCCATACTATGCAGTTTATTATCCATCGCTTCAAAATCGAGGATAGTGATGAGTTTGCCGTCAACCTTAATAATGCCTTCCTTCTGGAAGCGGGTTAACAGGCGGGAGATGGTTTCTACGGTCAGACCCAGGTAATTACCAATTTCGTTACGGGTCATACTCAGGTTAAACTGACGCGGCGAGAAGCCCCGGTCTTCAAAGCGTTTGGACAGATGCGCAAGAAAATAAATCAGGCGCTCTTCGGCAGTACGCTTGTTTAGCAACATCATCAGATCGTGATCCTGCTTAATTTCGGCACTCATAAAGCTCATGATCTGGTGACGCAGTTTAGGGAACTGCACCGCCATTTTATCCAGCGTTTCATAAGGTAACTCACAAACCATAGCGGTTTCGAGCGCCTGAGTGTAACTCTGGTGAGCGTTTTCGCGCAGGGCGTCAAAACCGATAATATCACCGGGGAAATGGAAGCCAATGATTTGTTCTTCGCCATCTTTGCTGCTAACGAAAGATTTAAATGAACCAGCACGCACTGCGTACAGTGAGTTAAATTTATCACCAGCTTTAACCAGTTTATCATGCTTATGAAGCGGTTTTTTACGCTCGATAATATCATCGAGTGAGTCGAGTTCGGTTTTATTTAACGAAACCGGCAGGCACAAATGGCTGAAACTACAGCTCTGACAATGAATCGAAAATTCTGAGCCTTTTGACATAGATTACGTCTCCGTGTGGGCGTCGTTTAATTATTACCGTTTAGGGTGCGGTAAATCAAGAAAACCGCATATATTATCAGGCTAATTGCGACTAATGACTTAGTCTTAGGGTGTTGCAGGAGCTTTAATAACCAGCCGGCCCCAAGGCTTACGGCAATCAGCGCTGGAAAAGTCCCCAGTCCGAAGGCGGCCATTGTTGCTGCCCCATACAAACCATCACCACTGACTAATGCCCAGGTAAGAGTTGAATAGACCAGTCCGCAAGGCAACCAGCCCCAGATAAAACCATAAGGAAACGCCGATAAGGGTGACTTAAAAGGTATAAAACGTTTCGACCACGGACGAATGCGTTGCCACAGCCCGTTACCCAGTTTTTCCAGCCGGGCAAGGCCACGCCACCACTGGGCCAGATATAAACCCATAGCAATCAGCATCGCGGCGCTGAGTAACTGAAAAATCATCAGGCCATGGCTCACTGAAGCGCGGGCGACCTGGCCAAGTACACCGGTTACGGCGCCGGCAATGGCATAACTGGTGATGCGCCCGAGGTTATAACTCAATATATAGGGAAGGGGGGGCTGACCACCTGGTACTGCTGCTCGCAAGGCTCCGGCTATCCCTCCGCACATACCAACGCAATGCAGCGAACCGGCCAGACCTACGACAAAGGCCGAAATAAAGCTGTAATCACTCATTATCGTTGTTAGCTTTATCCTGGGTTTTGGCTTGTTGGTTACGTTCTTCCTCGGGTAAGTCGTCGTCGAACAGGATGCTGTAGCCCTGGCGCTCAAGGTCCTGAAACTGATCGGATTTTACCGCCCAGAAGAAAATTCCCAGCGCCACCGCGACCAGAATAATAGCCAACGGGATCAGCACATAAATAATACTCACAATACCGCCTTACTTTAATAATCGGGTCGAGTTTGAGACCACTATGATACTACTTAATGACATACCGATCACGGCCATCCACGGCAACAGCAGGCCGGAAACCGCAAAAGGTAAAATAAGCAGGTTGTAGCCAAGTGCCCAGAGAATATTCTGGCGGATTTTGCGACGGGTTTTCCCTGCAATTTCAACCAATGCCGGTACTGTGCTGAGTGATTCGCTCAACAACACAACGTCCGCCGCATTGCGGGCAATGTCGGTGGCATTACCAACGGCTACCGACACATCCGCACTGGCCAGTACCGGCGCATCGTTAATACCGTCACCCAGCATCATTACTTTATGACCCTGAGCCTGTAGTTTCTGCACCGCCTGATATTTTTGTTCTGGTGTTAATTCACCGGTAGCCACGGCCAGGGGCAGCTTAGCGGCCAGCTTATCAACGTTTTGCTGGGTATCTCCACTTAAAAGCACCAACTGAAAACTATGTAACCCGGTGAGGGTTTCAGCCGTATCGCTCTTGAGACTGTCGGTAACTTCATAGGCTGCCAGGCACTCGCCATTGCAAACGAGGTACACATTGGCGCTTACCGGCACAGCAGACGGGTCTGCCTGAGTAAACGAGGCTGAACCGAGCAGATATTGCTTACCGTCTACCGTGCCGCGAATACCGCCCCCGGCAGTGATCTCAAAATCACTCACCGCAAATGATTCGCTGGCAGAAAATGCCTTACTGATAGGATGTTCAGATCGGGACTCCAGGCTTGCCGTCACATTAAAGAGATACTCCGCCTGTGCGGGATTTGCAAACCAGCGGTCGGCAATGCCGAATTTACCTTCGGTGAGGGTGCCGGTTTTATCCAGGGCAATGGTATCAATACCGGTAATTTGCTCCAGAGCATCGGCCCGCTTGAGCAATATCCCCTGTTTGTTGAGTCTGGCCATGGCACAGGTAAGCGCCGATGGCGTAGCCAGGCCCAGTGCACAGGGGCAGGTGGCTACCAGTACCGCAATAGCTATCCAGAATGCCTCATTGTTACCCTGTATCGTCCAGTAGGCAAAGGTAAGGGCACTAATCGCTAACACCGCCATGACAAAATAACGTGAAAACGAATCTGCCATTTGCGCCGCTTTGGGCTTGTTGGCCATCGCGGTAGATTGCAGGCGTATAATCTGGTTTACCAGCGCATATTTTAATTGCTGGTGCACTTCTATGGTGAGGGTATTTTGTTGATTCACCGTACCACCGAATACCGCTGCGCCGGTGTCTTTCAGAACCGGCTCAAATTCACCGGTGAGCATAGACTCATCAATGGCTGAAGCGCCTTCAATAATGCGGCCATCGACCGGAATGGTTTCACCCGCTTTGACCAGCACCTTATCGCCCACAGCGAGGTGTTTTGCCAGGCAGGGTTCAACTTTGCCATCTTCGCTCAGTCGGTGCGCAGTAACCGGGATGTATTGCATCATATTAGCGGATATCTGCGTTGCCCGATGACGGGAGCGGTGTTCCAGATAGCGGCTTAACAGCAGCAAGAAGATAAACATGCAGATGGATTCAAAGTACACGTCACCGGTTTCCAGTAAGGTAGATTTGATCCCCGCAATATAGGTGCCGAAAACGGCGATAGTCACCGGTACATCCATATTAACGGTGCGGGCACTGATGGCTTTGATTGCCCCCAGATAAAAGGTACTGCCGGAATAGAATACCACTGGCGTAGTGAGTACCAGTGCTACCCAGTAAAAATACTGGCGGGTTTCGGCTTCGATAGCCCCAAACAAATCAAAATACAGGCCGGTCATCAACATCATAACCTGCATGGTCATGAGCCCGGCTAGCCCCAGTTTTTTGAGAAACTGCTTTTGTTCATTCTGATAAGAGGCTTCGTGCTGATCAGGCTGGAAAGGCAGCGCCGCATAGCCAATTTTCTTAAGCGCCTTTAAGATACCGCTCAGATGAATAACTTCGTCAGACCAGGTCACCGCAGCCCGCCGCTCTGAAACATTCACAGAAACCTGATTAATGCCATTTACCCGTGCAAGCTGCTTCTCGATAAGCCAGCCGCAGGCAGCACAGGTGATCCCCTCTACGGTAAGCTGAATTTGCTTGTTATTGCCTTCATCAATAACGAAGTCTTCCTGCAGGGCAGGGTCGTCATACATCGCCAGTTTACCCAGCGTGGCCTGAAATTCAGTATCACCCCGGGCAGCGGGTTCGGTACGAAACTGATAATAATCTTCCAGACCATTGTCAACGATGGCTTCGGCTACCGCCTGACAACCGGGACAGCACATAACCCGGTCTTTACCGAGTATGGTGGCATGATAGGGGCTGTCAGCTTCTGCAGGCAATCCGCAGTGGTAGCAATCGATGGCGGTAACGTTCATTAGGGAACGAATCGAATCTTATCTTTACGAGGCAGAGAGACTTCCTGCTGTACCTTCCAGGTGTCATCGATAGGCGTTAGTGATACGCGCCATTTACCGTTGGTGTCCTGCTCGGTAAAGCCACGATAAATTCCTTTAGCATCACGGGTTAACAGCAGCGAAAAGTCTTTTTCCTGCAGTGTTACGTGATAAAAGTTAAGTTTAAGGGCGTTACCGGTGCTGGGAATACCGCTGTGAAATTCCAGCGCAATCTGGCCGTCGTTAACCGATAAATCAGTCATGATCCGCAAACGGCGGGCTTCTTCTACTTTCGCCATGCTGGCGTTAATGGCTTTACCTTCTTTGTAATAATCATCAACTACCAAAGAGTCTTCGGTGTTGGCGGCAAAGTTTACCAAGAAATACGCCATAACAAATGATGATAACGGCACGGCTATAAGAAACCACGGCCAGAAGTATTTATACCAGGGTTTGGTATCGGTTTTTTCCATTACTGCATTCCCGATGAACTTTATGGAACTGTTAATACGAATTCGGATAACACCTGATCAGGCTTTTATGCGAATTAGCATTACGCTTGTGTCGAATAAAAAAGCCCCGTAAAAAACGAGGCTTTTGCATTATATTTTAAAATCTTAGTTAGACAAGCTGTACACGTAAGTAGCAACTACGTGGATCTTGTTGTCACCCAGTGTTTTCTTGAACGAAGGCATTACACCGTTACGACCATAGGTCAGAGTTTCGGTGATAGCGCGCTCAGAGCCACCGTACAGCCAGATGTTGTCTGTCAGGTTAGGTGCGCCAAGCATTTGGTTACCTTTACCGTCCATACCGTGACAGGCCGCACATGCCATAAAGCGGGCTTTACCAGCTTCGGCCAGGGCATCGTGGTTTTCTTCCATTTCACGACCGCTCAGGCTCAGCACGTAAGCAACAGTTTCTTTGATGCCTTGTTCGCCCATTGCGTCGATCCATGCAGGCATTGCTGCAATACGACCGTTAGTCAGGGTTTCTTTGATCTTGGCACCAGAACCGCCGTACAGCCAGTCATCATCAGTCAGGTTAGGGAAGCCCTGATTACCACGGGCATCTGAACCGTGACACTGTGAACAGTTCTGCATAAACAGACGCTGGCCGACTTTAACCGCTTCTTCGTTTTTAACCAGTTCTTCTACCGGTACCTGTGCGTAGGCTTCGAAGATTGGGTCAAACTTTTCAGCAGCGAAGTCTAATTCACGGTCATACTGAACCAGATAACCTTCTTCTTTCGCTTCAATACGCGCCTGAGCTGATTCTTCTAAAGACTGTACATTCTGGTTAGAACTCTTCCAGCCCCAGAAACCTTCCCAGGAACCTAAACCAGGATACAGAGCTAAGTAAAAGAAACTCCATACGATTGTGATGTAAAACAGAATGGTCCACCATCTTGGCAGCGGATTGTTGATTTCAACAATCCCGTCAAACTCGTGTCCCATTGACTCGCCTTCCGGATGGCCGGTGTAGTTGGTCAGGTTCCAACGTAACAGCAAGTAACTTCCGACTATGGTTCCCAGTGTGATCACAGAGATCCAAATTGTCCAAAACATGCTCATGAGTGTTAACTCCCGCTATTCTTTCTTTGATTCTTCTTTGTCTTCGTCGGCAAAGGGGAGGTTAGCGGCCTCGTCGAACTTTTTCTTGTTACGACCGCTAAATGCCCACCACACAATGCCCATAAATATGACGAAGACGATGACAGTAAAAATGCTGCCTACAGTACCCTGGTCCATACTATTTCAGGTATGTGCCAAGAGATTGTAGATAAGCAATAAGGGCTTCCATTTCGGTTTTGCCTTTTACTGCCGCCTGTGCACCTGCGATGTCTTCTTCTGTGTAAGGCACGCCCAGAGTCTGGAATACTTCCATCTTCTTAGCGGTGTCTTCACCGGTCAGCGTGTTTTCCGCTAACCACGGGAAGCCTGGCATGTTTGACTCAGGTACAACATCACGAGGGTTAATCAAATGAACGCGGTGCCACTCATCACTGTAACGGCCACCAACACGGGCCAGATCAGGACCAGTACGCTTAGAGCCCCACAGGAACGGGTGTTCCCATACTGACTCACCAGCAACTGAATAGTGACCATAACGTTCTGTTTCAGCACGGAATGGGCGAATCATCTGGCTGTGGCAACCTACACAACCTTCACGGATGTAGATATCACGACCTTCTAATTGCAGGGCTGTGTAAGGCTTAAGACCTTTCACCGGCTCCATTACCTGCTGTTGGAACATCAGCGGTGTGATCTGAACCAGAGCACCGAAGCTGATTGCAATTAAGATAAGAACAGTCAGCAGACCAACGTTCTTTTCAACTAATTCATGTGGATTACGCATTTCTACTACTCCTTATGCTGCGGCTGGTTCTGGAACCAGGCTACCTTTCGGTGCACTTACTGTTCTGTAAGTGTTGTAAGCCATGATTAACATACCGGCAACAACGAAGCAGCCACCCACGAAACGTACAACATAGAATGGTTTAGACGCTTCCAGAGACTCAACAAAGCTGTAAGTCAGGGTACCGTCAGCGTTAACTGCACGCCACATCAGGCCTTGCAGAACACCAGACATCCACATTGCTACGATGTACAGCACCACACCAATGGTAGCGAACCAGAAGTGAACGTTAACCAGTTTGGTAGAATACATTGCTTTTTGACCGAACAGGTGCGGGATCAGGTGGTAGATTGAACCAATTGATACCATTGCAACCCAGCCCAGTGCACCAGAGTGTACGTGACCAACCGTCCAGTCAGTGTAGTGTGACAGTGCATTGACAGTTTTGATTGCCATCATCGGGCCTTCGAAGGTAGACATACCGTAGAAAGACAAAGAAACAATCAGGAAGCGCAGAACCGGGTCGGTGCGCAGTTTGTGCCATGCGCCTGACAGCGTCATGATACCGTTAATCATACCACCCCATGACGGTACGAACAGGATCACCGACATAACCATCCCTAAAGACTGAGTCCAGTCTGGCAGGGCAGTGTAATGTAAGTGGTGAGGACCCGCCCAGATGTACAGTGAAATCAGGGCCCAGAAGTGAACCACTGACAGACGGTACGAGTAAACCGGACGTCCGGCCTGCTTAGGTACGAAGTAGTACATCATGCCTAAGAAGCCCGCAGTCAGGAAGAAACCTACCGCGTTGTGACCGTACCACCATTGCATCATGGCATCTACGGCACCAGCATACATTGAGTAGGATTTCATGAATGAAACAGGAAGCGCCATACTATTACCAATATGTAACACCGCAACCGTCAACATAAAGGCACCCAGGAACCAGTTCGCTACATAAATGTGCGAAACCTTACGTATAGCAAGGGTTCCAAAGAAGTTAATGATGTAAGCAACCCACACCAGGGCAATCAGGATATCGATTGGCCATTCCAGCTCTGCGTATTCTTTACTGGTTGTATAACCGAAAGGCAGGGTCAGAACTGCTGCAACGATAACGGCCTGCCATCCCCAGAAGGTAAAGGCGGCGAGCTTATCGCTGAACAAGCGAACCTGAGATGTACGCTGGACGATGTAGTAAGAGGTTGCGAACAATGCACAGCCACCGAAAGCAAAAATTACGGCGTTGGTGTGCAAAGGACGTAGGCGAGAATAGGTTAACCATGGAATGTCGAAGTTCAGGGCCGGGGCAAATAATTGCGCTGCAATAAATACCCCAAGGCTCATTCCCACAATACCCCAAATAACGGTCATAATGGTAAATTGCCGTACAACTTTATAGTTGTAATCTGGCTGTGCTTGGCTTATTTCACTCATTGTAATGAATCTTCCACTTCTTTTAAAAAAGGGTTTCCAACCGTGATACTAACGTATTTCAGGTGAGGTTGCGGACATCCCCTGAAGCCTATAGTTTATGGTTTATTGTCTACAGGCCAGTTGGTACCGCGGATAATAAAGTTTTTAATAATAAAAAGATACCATAAACTAGGAGCGCTTGATCCTAGTCAATAAAGAAAAACTGACATTTACAAAATAGTGATATTAATGATCAAAAATTTAACATTTGGGCGGTTACGCAAGATTAAACATGTCATTGTTTTTGCGGTAATTCTGCTAACTGCGGTAGTAGTAGGAATGCTGAATATTCTTAGCGAGAATAATAACTATAAACCTGATAATAAAACGTCATGTTGGCTGGCTGGAAATTCTTGTGAAATTGGACTACCAGAAGGCACATTAACGGTGGTGATGGACCGTTTGCCGACAATCGAAGAACAAATCCCGCTAACGGTAACATTACCTGAGGGGTTTGAAATAGACTCAGCCTACATTGAAGGCGTGAATATGTTTATGGGAAAAATTCCGGTACCACTTGAGCCTGGTGATAACCAGCAATGGCTGGGGTGGTTTATGCTGGGGGCTTGCTCAGAACCCACCATGCAATGGCAAATGGTGATAACAATAAAAAACCGGCCGGAGCCGGTTTGGGTATTCTTTACCACACAGATGTAGATTACATCTGAGACTGCAGGTAATTAGGTAAGCCGAGGATTTTAATTAGCTTAAGCTGTTGTTCCAGCCAGTGCGCGTGGTCTACTTCGGTGTCGTCGAGCAGTTCGACTAAAAAGTCACGCGTAACGTAATCCTGGGCTTCTTCGCACACCGCGATCACTTCTTTTAATTTAGCGCCGACCTCGTACTCTACACGCAAATCGCTCTCGAGCATTTCCGGAACGTCTTTACCTACTTTAAAGCCGGTACGCTGAGTCATATCCGGGGCGTATTCGAGCATCAGCATACGATCGATAAGCTTGGTGGCATGGCCTTTCTCATCGTCAAATTCGTGATTGATGCGCTCATACAATTTGTTAAAACCCCAATCGAGGTACATTTGTGCATGAATGAAATACTGATCCATCGCCGCGAGTTCGTATGAGAGCAGTTCGTTTAGGCCCTCAAGGACTTTTTGATTACCCTGCATTAGTCGTCTCCCATTACTTGTGCCTGCAGATAGTTCTCGATACCCATGTTTTCAATCTGGTATTCCTGGGTTTCGAGCCAATCTAAGTGTTCTTCTTCATATTCGAGTAACGATTCGAGAATATCGCGACTCACATAATCCTGCTTTTCCTCACACAGGGCGATTGCCTTGCGGAGCAGGGGAAGTTGCTCTTCCTGAAATTTCTTATCACACTGGAGCATTTCTTCGGTGTGCTCACCAATATACAGCTTACCCAGTGCCTGAAGATTAGGCAGACCTTCCAGAAACAAAATGCGCTCGATGAGTTCATCGGCTTGTTTCATGTCTTTAATCGACTTTTTGTAGTCTTTCTCGTTGAGCTCTTCCAGGCCCCAGTTTTTAAACATACGGGCATGAAGGAAGTATTGATTGATCGAGGTCAACTCACTGGTTAACACTTCGTTTAGTATGGCAATTACCGATTTATCGCCTTGCATAATCTGATTCCTGAGCGTTTAATGGCTTAAGTGTAGGCGGTATTGTACGACTTATCAAGTTTTTCTATAAAAAACAGTCACATACAAATGATAACGATTATCGGTTTGTCCTTTGTTAGTATTTGACGTAACACCCTGATTACTCAACTAAAGACAAGCTTTCCTCAGCAAAACCTAATCCGGCCTCGGTAAAGAAGTTAAACACTTTATCAACGCCGTTATCGGCCAGGGCCGATACCTCATCCTCATAGCGGGCAATTGCCGCTATCTTACCGGTGTATCCCGCGTTTTTAAGCTGTTTGGTAATGTTGATGGCATCCTCAATAGACGGCAGGGCCAGCAGAACCAGTTGTACGTGGCGGATATCCAGGTTTTCCCACAGGTCGACATCTTCCCCGTCACCATTGATTACATTCATGCCATCTTTGCGCATACGCTGAATTTTTGCGCGATCGGCATCCATTCCCCATACGCGGGAGTCTGCAATCTTATTTAACGAAGTAAATGCACCGATACCAACACGACCAAGGCCAACCACAAGAATCCTGGCACGGGTAATTTCGGGGTAGATGTCCTCTTTAAGGCGAACCGGACTCTCCAGTTTTTTAACCGGCTCTTTAATACGCTGATAGATACTGTGCGAGTAGCGGTACACAATACTGGTAAAAATAAACGATATAGAGGTAGTTACCGCCAGCACCACCAGCCATTTTTCACCCAGCATGCCCAGGCTCACCGCCAACGCCCCCACAATAAGGCCAAATTCGCTGTAGTTAGACAACACCAAACCGCCGAGATAAGCTGTACGACCACGCAATTGCAGGCGGGTAAACAACCAGAAAAACAGCATGAATTTGATGGGAATAATCAGCACCAGCAAGCCCGACATCATTAGCATGTTGATATCCGGCAGGGCGGTTAACCCGATGGATAAGAAAAAGCCAATCAGGAAAAGATCTTTAAACGCCAGCAGAGACTTCGCCATTTCCGAGGCTTTTGGATGAGGAGCAAATAATAATCCGAAAATAAGCGCGCCGAGATCGCCTTTGATATTGACCAGTTCAAATAAATGATAACCGCCAAGGGCAAATATAAATCCGGTAAGAGGCAGTAATTCGCCGTGACCGGACTGATTGAGTACACGCTTTAAAACGGGCATCAATGGAATAATCAGCAGAAGCAGCGGCGCCCACAAACTGGGAACTTTACCGGTGGCGACAACCAGAAAAACCACAGCAAAAATATCCTGCATAACCAGTACACCAATAGCCAGCTTGCCATGGCGGGTTTTCGATTCACCCGCTTCTTCAAGGACTTTTACTACGCACACCGTACTACTAAAGGAAAGGGCAAAAGCAATCAGTGCTGCAGACTGCCAGTCTATCTGGCCGGTTAATGCACTCAGAACCGCGCCGGCTCCTATCAGGAACGCGGTAATTACAACTACCCAAAGCACTGTATGCGCAATGCTGCCGGCCCAGACTTCCCGTTTGGATAAATCTTTTAAATTAAGTTTCAGGCCAATAGTAAAGAGCATTATGGTAATGCCCAGATTGGCAAAGGTAGTAATAGCAGGAGTGGCTGAAAAGCCAAATGCGTTAAGCAGAAATCCGGCAACCAGATAACCAACCAACGGTGGGATGCCTACAAGTTTTACGCCCAGGCCGCATACAAAAGCGAAGAGTAAAAATATATATTCCATTAAATGCTATCGAATTACTGGTTTTGTACAAAATATCACGATAGTTCAATGAGTGGCAAAGTTACTTATACAAAAATATGGTCTGGATCAGGGCGTGAGACCAATGTCTTAGGTATTGAGGAATGATGGCTGGTAAATCAATGAAAGGTACGCACACCTGGTGACCGTTCTGCAATGAAAAGACCGAAGTTCAGCTTTAGTGAGCTTCGGCCATTCTCTCGTTGTGCTCCAGAATATTCAGTTCCTGCAGTAATTCGTATTCACGGACCTTGATTGTGCCCAGTTCGAAAGTAATTTCTCTTTTACGCTCAGTAGGGTCGTTCGGCAAGGGTTTACGGCGAACTTCAGCCTTATTTAACGGTGTTACGTTAGAATACTGCGTGGATGATGAGTAATTATGCTCATACGTGCCGGGTATATAGGCAGACTTCTCGAAAGACAGCCCCGCGGATGGCGAGCCGTTTTGTTGCGCCTGAGCGGCCATGGACTGCTCTTTGTGGGCGTTGATTTCGTCTGCTCTGTCCATCGCTCGCAGTTTACGAGCGAATATCTCCAGGCCAACACGATTAACAGTAACACCGAGCTCCTGGCATTGCTTATAGGTAATGTCGTTGTCTCTGTAATTGTTTTGACGAACTAATCGTTTTACGGTTTCTAATTTTTCCATTTTTGCGCACTTATTATTTTATCTGGCTGATTTAATGCCAGAATTTATATTTATGGATTATTATGATGTTAAGAATCGTAAACTTACCGATTTCAAAGATTGATGTTACAGGTGATTAATTGAGCACGCAATGCTACAAAAGTCAAATATTTGACGTGTTTTTAACCGTGCTTTGCACTTTTATTGCGTTTAACTGTATGATTCACGCTGTAAAGTTACTTGACCTAACAAGGTGAAAGTCAGTTGTCGGCAGTAAGTAAGGAAACGTCAAAAAACCGTGCAATCACCCGCGTACTCATTATTGAAGGGGCGGTAAACCTGCTGTTGTGTCTGGTAAAGCTGGTCATCGGTTTAATTACCCAGTCTTCGGTGATACTGGCCGATGCATTACACTCACTTACCGATTTAACCAATAATATTATCGCCGTAGTGGCCATGCGTATCAGTCATAAGCCACCTGATAATTCACATCCCTATGGTCATCAGAAATTTGAATACCTCGCTATTTTTATTTTAGCAGTGCTGCTGAGTGTGGTGGCTTTCGAATTAGTGGCTTATGCCATCGAAAATCATGGTCAGGTGGTGCAGCAAAGTTATGCCGGGCTGGCTATTCTCATTCTGGCCATTGTGGTTAATTTTACTCTTAGCCAATGGGAAGGGGCACAAGCTAAGAAACTGCGTTCAAAACTGCTTGCAGCCGATGCCAAGCATACATTCAGCGACGTGCTGACCTCCATTGCCGTGCTGGTTGGCTGGCAACTCGCCGCACTCGGCTATTACTGGCTGGATACCTTGTTTTGTTTACTTGTAGCGGTGTTTGTTGGCAAACTGGCCTGGGAGCTGTTTCAGCAGGCATTACCGGTACTCGTAGACGCCGATGTAACAGAGGAATTGTTTACGCCGACTCAGCTTGACGCAATTGTCAGAGAGTTCAAGCCTATCGACAGGGTGACGGATATCCGTAGCCGGGCTATGGGTGAACAGGTAATCTGTGATCTGACTTTACAAATTGATCCACAGCTCTCGCTCACTGCGGCACATGCCCTTTCCCATGCGTTCGAGGACCGCCTCAAAGAGGAGTTTGATCTGTATGATGTCATTATTCATATAGAACCTGCTAGATCAACATAATCAAGGAGTTGATGTGCGACAGTTAATTTTTACCTACCTGATTGCGGCGTTGGTTATCAGTATTGTGTTAAGCCTGTGGTTACCGGTGCTGTGGTGGTTAGTAGTGCTCAGTGGTGGCTTGCTGGGCGTGGCAATTTACGATGCTCGTCAGCACAAACATTCCTTGTTGGTTAATTTCCCTCTGATTGGCCGTATGCGCTGGATAATTGAGGATTTCCGGCCGTTCTTTCAGCAGTACCTGCTGGAAACGGAAACCAGTGGTCGCCCCATTAGCCGGATGTTTCGCTCAATTGTTTATCAGCGCGCCAAAGGCAGTATGGACAGCGTGCCATTTGGCACCCAAATCGACACCTACAAATCGGGCTATGAATGGATTGGTCACTCGCTGTCTGCATTAAGCGTAGACGAGCTCGACGACGATCCCCGGGTAGTCATTGGCGGGCCGGATTGTAAACAGCCCTACGCAGCCAGTATTCTCAATGTTTCAGCCATGAGCTTTGGCGCTCTGAGTAAAAACGCCGTGCTGGCGTTAAATAAAGGCGCTGCGCTGGGCGGTTTTTACCAGAACACGGGCGAGGGCGGGCTTACGCCTTACCACCTTGAAAACGGCGGCGACATTGTGTGGCAGATAGGCACAGGCTATTTTGGCTGTCGTACCAAGGAGGGCCGTTTTAATGCATTGCAGTTCGAAGAAAAAGCCAAACTGCCAGCGGTAAAAATGATAGAAATAAAACTCTCACAAGGCGCTAAACCTGGTCATGGGGGCATTTTGCCAGCTCACAAAAACAGTCAGGAGATTGCTGACATTCGCGGTGTTACAGCTGGCGAAGACGTCATTTCACCGCCTACCCATAATGCTTTTAACACACCGCTTGAAATGCTCGAGTTTATTAAAACGCTGCGTGAGTTATCCGGTGGCAAGCCAATCGGTTTTAAACTGGCATTGGGGCGAAAAAGTGAGTTTCTGGCCATTTGTAAAGCCATGAAGCAAACTGGAATTACACCGGATTTTATCACCGTGGATGGCGGGGAAGGCGGCACCGGAGCGGCTCCGCTGGAATATTCCAACTCTATTGGTTTTCCGCTCAGAGAAGCGTTGGCATTTGTTGATGATGCCCTGGTGGGATTTGACCTCAGGGATCGGATAAAAATCATTGCCTCAGGTAAAATTATCACCGCTTTTCAGATTGTGAAAAACCTCTCGCTGGGCGCTGATTTGTGTAACAGTGCCCGGGGGATGATGTTTGCGATTGGCTGTGTGCAATCCTTGTCTTGTAATACCAATACCTGTCCAACCGGTGTCGCGACTCAGGATCCCAAGTTATATAAAGGTCTGGATGTAAATCACAAAAGTAACCGGGTGGCCATGTTCCATAAGAAAACTATTCTGGCCATGGTGGATATTTTGTCGTCTACCGGTCATAGCAGCACAGAAAACTTAAATCGTACGCATATTTTCCGCCGGGTCGACCAGCACACCGTATTACGTTACGACGAAATCTTCCCGTTAATTCACCCGGGCAGCTTTATGGATGAAGACGATGCTCCAAAAGCTTATCAGTTACATTTAAAAGAGGCCTGCGCCTCAACCTTCAAGCCGGCGAATACTCTGGCTGAGGTGAATCACGAAACCCAATCGGTTTAGCGATGGTGTGTAACAACGGTTTTACCAATAACTTAATATATTGATAAACATCAAATAGTCATCGCGCAGATGTACTACACTAAGGTAAACAAAACAGCCAAATAAGGAGGCTGACAATGAGTGGTTATAACAGCGTTTTAGTTGCAATTGATGTATTTGCTAATGAGCACAGCAAAGTGGTGGAAAAAGCCCTGGAGCTGGCTGGCTCTGCGGACAAAATAAACCTGATATACGTTGCCTATCCGCAAACTAATTTTGAGCCCTATGGCCTGTTCTTAGAGCGGGACTTTTCAGAAGAAGTGCGTGAGCAGGCGCTTAAGAAATTGCAGGGCATTGCCGACGGACACAGTATCCCCAGGACCCATCTGCACGTAGCGATAGGTTCTGCTGCTGAGGAGATCCATGAGATGGCCAAAAAGCTCAGTGCCGATTTAATCGTTATGGGTACACATGGCCAAAGTGGCGTGCAATTACTGCTTGGCTCTACAGCCAATTCAGTGCTGCACGGCATCGAGTGTGATTTACTGGCCGTTAAGGTATAAACAGGGGGCGCACAGCCGGTTGTGCTGTGCGCCCATTAATCATTTGCTTTCTTTAACCGCCGATTGACCGGCGTAGAGTTGTTCTGCATAACGGCCAGCCATCATCGATTCCGCCCCTTCCTGCTGCAAATTGAGCGCGGTAATAGGGAACGGGATAACAATATTCTCTTCATTAAATCGTTTGTGCAGTGCCTTGATAAAAGTCGACTTCACAAAAAAGCGATTAAAATACTCCTTGGTTCTTAGCATAACGGTAAAATTAATGCTGGAGTTATCAAAGGTGTGGTACACCACAAAAGGATCATAAGACTCGACTCCCCATTCGTGCTCGAGCAGTACCTGATTAGCCACCTCCAGAGTAACCTTTTCAACAAATTCCAAATCAGAATTATAGTGGACGCCGACCTCTACCGGTACCGACAGCTCTTTTTCAGGATAGTAGTAATTGATAATCTTCGATTGCGACACTTTGCTATTCGGGACGATAACGATGTTGTTTGGCAACATTTTTATCCAGGTTGAACGCCAGCCAATTTTATCCACAAATCCCTGTTCGCCGCTTTCCAGTTCGATGAAGTCTCCGATACGGAAGGGTTTGTCGATAATGATTTGCACGCCGGAGAAGAAGTTTTCCAGGGTAGGTTGCAAGGCCAGCGCAACGGCCAGGGATGTGATCCCCAGTGAGGCTATTAATGGGGTAACTGAAATACCCAGAGAACCGAGTACCAGCAACACACACAGGCCAATAAGCAGGGCTCGGATAGCGCCACTGGCAATGCTACGGGTATTATTCAGTAGCGGCGAACGGGATGCATAAACCTTGATGGCATACGTTATCCAGCGTTCTACAAACAAAATAAGTGTAATGATGACCATTGCCTGAATAACATGGCCAAGGATCTCGGTATCTTCTTTTGGCAATGCGCCGGTGATGGTTACACCGTAGCGAACCAGCCATAGCAGAATGGTGAATATTGTCAGGTTAAGTGGAGCATTGAGGGCAAGAATGAGAACCTGGTAAAAGTGATTGTGCTCGCTATCCTGTTGCTGCATCTGAGCGCGCAAACGCACCAGAAAAAGGCGTTTTGCGATATATAAAATCACTATAATAGCAAGGCAACCGCCGGCGATTATACTTTGCTTTGTTGTCAAAACATCAATAAATTCCATGACTTAAGATTCCCTTAATCTAAATGCGTGACACTATAGAAAATGAACCAAATATTTATCCTGCAATCTATACACCATACATTCATAGTCGTGGCATGAGATTGTGGTATAAATAAGCCCGGCGTAATGTGCAGAGCAGTTATGGAGCAGTAATGTTTGTCACCAAAGTTACCGGCATTAAACGGTTATATTATGCAACCTGGTATTCTCTTAAAGGACTTAAAGCCGCGTTTTTGAGTGAACCCGCGGTTCGTCAGGAACTGGCCATGCTAATGATCGGTGTGGCATTAAGTTTCTGGCTGGATGTGACCGCGGTAGAACGGGTACTGATGGTTAGCAGTCTGCTGCTAATCATAATTGTGGAGCTGCTCAACAGTGCCATAGAAGCCGTGGTAGACAGAATAGGCCCGGAAATTCATGAACTCAGCGGTAAGGCCAAAGATATAGGCTCGGCGGCCGTTTTTATGGCAATCCTGCTGGCACTATTTTGCTGGGTTTCTATTTTGTATCCGTTAGTTCTCGATCTTTTTTAAACGCCGAAGATCTTTAAACCAATATGCGCCGCCCGCTGCCACTGCCATAGCACAGGCACCGCCAAGCAAAGTCGCCCCAACAGGCCCCATGGCTGCAGCAACAGCGCCCGCGCGAAAATCACCAAGCTGATTGGAAGAGGCTATGAAAATAGAATTAGCTGCGCTCACCCGGCCTCGCAGTGCATCCGGCGTGTTTAACTGCACCACAGCGCCGCGAATAACCACGCTTATCATGTCAGATGCGCCGTAAACAAACAGTGCTCCGGACGCAAGCCACAGGGTTTCTGAGAGGGCAAAGGTAATAATGGACAAAGCGAACACGCCCAGCGAAACAAATAGGGTTGTCCCAGTGTTTTCGAATTCTGTTTTAAAGCGGGATAGATAAATCCCCATTAATACCGCACCTGCCGCTGGCATGGCTCGCAGGAAACCCAGCCCCTCAGGCCCCACATTTAAAATATCTGCTGCGTATACCGGTAGCAGGGCAACGACACTGCCTGACAGCACAATCAGCAAATCCAGGCTCAGGCTACCGAGCACAATTTGATTTTGCCAGACATAGCGCAAGCCCCCGAGTAAATCCCGTTTACCTTTGCCGGTATTGGCTGCACCCATGGTTGGGATCTGATAAAAGCAGGTGAGGGTGGCAATGGCCGCGGCAACCAGTAGCCAATAGATGTTTCGATCTAACAGCGCAATCAAAATACCAGCCAGAAATGGGCCAACGGTAAGTGCAATATTCCACACCGTGCTGGTGATCGCTACAGCCTGATTTAAATGATGTGGTGGTACCAGGTTAGGTAACGTTGCCTGTAATGCCGGCGACATAAATGCTTTGCCACATCCGTGTAGACTGATTAATGCTAACAGGAACCACTTGTTAAAATCCGGCGTCATCATTAATAGCGCAAACCCGCTAAGCACTGCCAGTTGCATGGTGGCACCAGCAAGCAAAATTTTACTACGGGAGATGTGGTCGACCGCCCAACCGGTGATAGGAAATAATAAATACACCGGCACAATCTGGAACAAACCTACTAACGCTAAATCGAAAGGATCGCCGGTGCGTTGGTACAAATGCCAGGCAAATGCTACTGCCATAATAGACTCGATGGCACTAAAAATACCTCGTCCGAATAAAAACCAGACAAAGCGGGAGGTAAATACCGAAGATTGCGTCATTATTGGCATTACATTTGGGGGCAGGGCGTAGAAAGCCATTCATACAATAAGGCTATGTTACCAGATCACCACGGCTCTGTGGTGTAAGTTTTGACAGGGCAAACAGATTTTCGGTTGAAATTGATATAACAGTCACTAAAAAAGGCGCAACCTAAACGGTGTTCATAGGTAGGATCTTAAGAAAATTAATGCTTGAATGCATGTCTCAAATTTGATC